>NZ_CP014228.1:2400000-3051613 GCF_001553565.1 Actinomyces radicidentis
AGGAGTGGAACCGCGTCCCGGCCCGGCAGGAGCACGAGCACGGCAACACCTTCTCCGGCAACTCCTTCGACAACAGCTACCACCTGGGCGCCAACCAGTGGCGCCACGTCGCCTTCGTCGAGCAGACCGGCGAGCAGATCGCCGCGGCCCGCCGCTCCGGCGTCGTCGCCCTCGGCATGCCGAGCGTCCGCAAGCCCGGCGAGGGCCTCGCCGGCGGCACCGACGGCGCCGCTGCCCCGACCAGGACGGCGCTCGCCGACCCGGCCGACCCCACGGCCCCGGGCTCCGGGCTCGCCGAGGGCGACCCGCAGGGCCTGCCCGCCGTGCGCTGGCTCATGAGCTCGGACGTGTGCAAGCACTGCACCCACGCCGCCTGCCTCGACGTGTGCCCCACCGGCGCGCTCTTCCGCTCCGAGTTCGGCTCCGTCGTCGTCCAGCCCGACGTCTGCAACGGCTGCGGCTACTGCGTCGCCGCCTGCCCGTTCGGCGTCATCGACCGCCGCGAGAAGGGCACCATCACCATCGGCGACGTCTCCACCCCGATCCCCAACGGGGGCGTCGCCCAGAAGTGCACCCTGTGCTACGACCGCCTCAAGGACGGACAGAAGCCCGCCTGCGCCAAGAACTGCCCGACCGAGTCCATCCACTTCGGTGACCACGACGAGATGGTCCGCATGGCCCGCGAGCGCCTCGCCGAGCTCCACGCCCAGGGGCACACCGAGGCCCGCCTCTACGGCGCCAACCCCGACGACGGCGTCGGCGGCACCGGCAGCGTCTTCCTCCTCATGGACGAGCCGGAGGCCTACGGCCTCCCGCCGGACCCCGAGGTCACCACTGCCGACATCGCCTCGATGTTCACCCACGCGGGCGTCGCCGGCACCGCCATGATCGCCACCGCCCTCGGCATGTTCGTCCTCAACGGGAGGCAGAAGTGACCGTCACCGCCTTCGACTCCGTCCGCCCGCCCGAGCCGCCCCGCGACGGGCGGCGCCGTCGCCGTCGTCGTGACGGTGCGCCCCGCACCGGTCCGGACTGGATGGTCCCCGCCGCCGAGTTCACCTCCTACTACGGGCAGAACATCGTCAAGCCGGCCCCGTGGGAGGAGGCCATCGCCATCTACCTGTGGGCCGGCGGCATGGCCGCGGGCTCCGGGCTCGTTGGCGCCGGCGCGGACATCACGCACCGCCACGTCCTGCGCCGCAACGCGCGCATCGCCGGACTCATCAGCCTCGGCGTGGGCGGCACCGCCCTCGTCGTCGACCTGGGCCGCCCCGAGCGCTTCCTCAACATGATGCGCACCGCCAAGCTCACCAGCCCCATGAGCGTCGGCTCCTGGATCCTCGTCGGCTTCTCCGGCTTCACCGGGGGCGCGGCCGCCCTCGAGATCGTCCAGCCCTTCCTGCCGCGCGAGTCCTGGTGGCGCGAGCTCGTCGACGTCGCCAGCATCTTCGCCTCCGCCGGCGCCGCCTTCTTCGCCCCGCCGCTGGCCGCCTACACGGCCGTCCTCTTCTCCGACACGGCGACGCCCCTGTGGCACCAGGCCTACCGCGAGATGCCCTTCCTCTTCGTCTCGTCCGGGCAGGGGGCCGGCTGCGGCCTCAACATGATCCTCGGCTCCTCCGACGAGATGCGGCCCGTCCACCAGCTCGCCTCCGTCGCCGCCGCCTGCGACCTCGCCGCCGACGCCGCCATGGAACGCCGCCTCGGCGAGGAGGGCCAGCCCCTCCACGAGGGTCGCGCCGGTCGCCTCCACAAGGCCGCCAAGGTCCTCACCGCCGTCGGCGGCGTCACCGCCGCCCTCGCCGGACGCAACCGGGCCCTCAACGTCCTGGCCGGAGCGTCCCTCGTGGCCGGCTCCGCCTGCACCCGCTTCTCGATCTACTACGCCGGCCTGGAGAGCGCGAAGGACCCGGTCTACACGGTCCGCCCGCAGCGCCGCCGCTTCGCCGAGAAGCTCGCCCAGGGCCGCTCCGTCACCGAGCCCGGCGGCGAGTGGCCCGAGTACTCCATCCGCTGACCCGTCCGGCGGCCGGGTCCGGACGGTCCGGTCGTCGGCGGGAGCGGCCGACCTGCTGAGGGCTGCTGACCTACCGCTCCGCCACGGCTGGAGCCACCGCACCACGCACCACTATGACCGCCCCGGCCGGGGCACCGAGGAGAACCATGCAGAAGCACGTCGACGACCCTGAGACCACGCGCCGCACGCAGGCCTTCGCCGACCTCCTGTGCGCCGAGCTCGGGATCGACCGCGCGCTCGCCGAGGCCGTCACCTCCCCGGTCCTCGCCACGGTCGGGCAGGTCGCGCACGGCTCCGCGCGTCCCGCCGGCGCCCTGTCCGCGTTCCTCGCGGGCGTCGCCCTCGGACGCGAGGCGGGCTCCTCCGGGCAGGACGCTCCGAGCGAGGAGCAGGTCCGCGCCACGCTCACCCGCGTGCGCGAGACCGTCCGCCGCTTCGAGGAGCAGGAGGCCGGTGCCGGTGACGCCGGTGCTGCTGATCCGAACGAGCCGGGGGAGCCGCGCGCATGAGCCGCATCACCGCGCGTCGCCGCATCACCGCCGTCGACGCCTCCCACCCCGGCGGCGTCGGCCGCGTCGACACCGTCGCGATGGAGGAGCCCCTCGAGATCCGCCTCGGCGGGGCGCCCTACACCGTCACGATGCGCACCCCCGGCCACGACGTCGAGCTCGCCCAGGGACTGCTGGGCGCCGAGGGCATCATCACCCGCCTCGAGGACGTCGCCACCGCGCGCTACTGCGCGGGCTCCGTCATGGACGACGAGACCGGCCAGCCCGCCAACACCTACAACGTCCTCGACATCCGGCTCGCGCCCGGGGTCATCGTCCCCGAGGGGCGCGTGCGCCGCGCGGTCACCTCCTCGGCCTGCGGCGTGTGCGGCACCGAGTCCATCGACCTCCTGCGGACCCAGGCCCGCTTCGACATCGCCGCCGACGACGTGCGCGTGCGCGCCGAGACCCTGCTCGCCATGCCCGACGCCCTGCGCGAGGCCCAGAAGGTCTTCTCCTCCACCGGCGGCCTGCACGGCGTCGCCCTGTTCACCGCCGAGGGCGAGATGCTCGTGGCCCGAGAGGACGTCGGCCGGCACAACGCCACCGACAAGGTCATCGGCTGGGCCATGCAGCACGGCCGCTACCCGGCCTCCGGCAGCGTCCTGTTCGTCTCCGGGCGCACGAGCTTCGAGCTCGCGCAGAAGGCCGCCATGGCCGGCGTCCCCGTCCTCGCCGGCATCAGCGCGCCCTCGAGCCTGGCCGTCGACGTCGCCGAGGAGCTCGGCATCACGCTGGCCGGCTTCGTGCGGGGCGACCGCATGAACCTCTACACCCACCCCGAGCGCATCGTCCTGGAGGGCTGAGCCCTCTCGACCGCCTGACGGCGCCGGACGTGGTGGCGCGGTGCGCCTCGCCGACGCGGATCGACGGTCACTGCACACGAGAGATGATTGCCGTTCCGGTAACTCGGCAGGATGCGGCGGAAAATCCGTGTGACTCCTGAGGCGTTGAGCCCCTCCTGCGTGCATGAGCCCGGGCGCCGCACACGGGAGGGGAGGCTCAACCCACGAGCACCACTGGCACCACTGCAGGGAACGGCGCGATCTCGCCGTTCGGCCGCCCAGCCGCGTGCGGAGGGACGCGCGTCGCGTGTGCTACGTTGCCCCGCGTGATCGCCTGAGAACCAGCTCGGTACGACGCCTCCTGCGCGCCGCCCGCACCGAGCGCCATCAGCCCCGTGCCCACCCACCCGCACCGCAGCGACGAGGAGCCCTCCGTGCCCGCGATCACCCTCACCGACCTCACCTTCTCCTACACCGTCGAGCCGCTCCTCGACCACGTCTCCTTCTCCGTCGTCGACGGCGAGCGCGCCTGCCTCGTCGGCCCCAACGGCTGCGGCAAGACGACGCTCCTGCGGCTCGTCACCGGCGACCTGCTCCCCGACTCGGGCACAGCCGTCGTCACCGGGGTCGACGGGGGAGCGGCCGGACTGCGCCGAGCACCCGACGTCCTCGCCATGACCGGCACGGTCGGCGACTACCTCGACGCCGCCACTGCCGAGGTGCGCGCCCTCACCGCCCGCTTCGAAGAGGTCACCGCGGCCCTCGCCGACGCCCCGGACGCCGCCGACGAGCGTCGCCTCACCCGCGAGTACGACGAGCTCCTCGCCGCCATGGAGGCCGCCGACGTCTGGAGCCTCGACTCCCGCGTCCAGGAGACCCTCGCAGGCCTCGGCCTCGCGGCGATCACGGGGGAGGAGGGCCGTTCCCGCGACCTCGCCACCCTCTCGCCGGGACAGCGCGGTCGCCTCGAGCTGGCCGCCACGCTCCTCGCCTCACCGTCGGTCCTCGTCCTGGACGAGCCCACCAACCACCTCGACGATGACGCCGCCCGCTACCTCGCCGGGCTCCTGCGCGACTTCACGGGCCCTGTGCTGCTGGCCAGCCACGACCGCGCCTTCCTCGACGAGGTCGCCACCGTCCTGCTCGACCTCGACACCGCACCGTGGCAGGCGCTCCTCACCGCGGAGGGCGGTGGCCCCCTGCCCGGGGTGCAGCGCTGCGCCGGCGCCTACACGGACTACCTCGCCCAGAAGGCGGCCGCCCGCGCCGAGCACGCCCGGCTCCACGCCGCCCAGCAGGAGGAGAAGCGCTCGATCCGCACCCACCGCCGATCGGCCGAGGACATCGCCGCCGGCGGAGTGCGCCTGCGCGAGGCGACCAACAAGGAGAAGAAGTTCTTCGCCGACCGCGCCTCCAAGACCATGACCCGCCGGACCCACAACGACGACCGGCGCATGGAGGCCCTCACCTCCCGCGAGGTCCGCAAGCCCCGCGAGTACCTCCTGCGCATGGACCTGCCGGGCGTCGGAGCGCCCTCGGGCGTCGCCGTGGCCGCCCGTGCCGCCGCCGTGCCCGGCCGGCTCGCGCCGGTGACCCTCGACCTTCGCGCCGGGGAGCACCTCCTCCTCACTGGCCCGAACGGCGCCGGCAAGTCCACCCTCCTCACCTGGATCGCCGGCGGCGAGGCACCGACCGAGGACTCGACCGGCACCCTCGACGTGGGCGGCCGCCTCGCCGTCGTCCCCCAGCGGCTCCCGCGGACCGGTGACCCCGGACTGGATCCCGAGGCCTGGGAGAACGGGATCGGCGAGACCGGAACGGGCGTCCTGCACCCCTCCTTCTGGAACCGGTGCGTCGGGGAGCTCTCCGCCGGTAACCAGCGCCGCGTCCAGCTCGCCCTCGCCGTCGCCGCCGCCCCGGAGGTCCTCGTCGTCGACGAGCCCACCAACTACCTCGACCTCGACTCCGTCGAGTCCCTCGAGTCGGCCCTCGCGGCGTGGGACGGGACGCTCCTCGTCGCGAGCCATGACCGCTGGCTCCTCGAGCACTGGACGGGGCAGCGCCTCGAGCTCGAGCCCGCGTGCTGAGGCCAGGACGCCCCGGAGCGCCCCGCGGCCGACGCCACGATCGCAGGCACCCGGAGGAAAGCCGGCGCCCCTCCCCGTCGCAGGCCCCGCAGCCGCCCGACGGATGCACCTGCGGGCCTCGGTGGGAGAATGACGCCGTGTCACGCGAGATCCCGGAAGCCCCGCTCATCTCGAACGGTCCAGCCAGGTCCTCTCCGCGGCGCCTCGGTCTCCTCGTCAGCCCCGACCCGCTCGAGGTCCCGCGACGCCAGCCGCTCCCACCGCCCGGACCCGTCTGGTTCCCCTCCGTCATGGGTACCGGCATCCTCGCCACGACGCTGCACCTGTCCGCCGACGTCATCGGCGGCGCCCTGCGGGCGCCCGTGGCGGCGCTCGCGCTCGCGGACCTCGCCGTCGCGTGGGCCCTGCTCCTCGTCCTCACCCTCGGCTACGCGGCCCGCGTCATCCGGGACCCGGGCGTCCTCCGAGCCGAGATCGACTCGCCGTTCTGGGGACCGGTCGCCATGGGCCTCATGAGCGTCGGCTCGGCGACCGCCACCGTGCTGCCGGCCCACTGGCCCGCGCTCGCGGGCGCGTCCTGGGCGGTTGACACGGTCTTCTGGGTGCTCGGCACGCTCCTGGGACTCGCCGCGGAGGTCCGGCACGTCCACCGGGTCCGGGAGGGCACCGAGCCCGTGCCGAGCTTCGTGTCCTGCCTCGCCGTGCTCGCGCCCATGGTCTCCTCGACCGTCGGCGCCGGTGTCGTCCCGCACCTGGCGCACGCCGTCGGGGGAGCGGTCCTGGTCATCTCCTTCCTGTGCTGGGTGGTCTCGCTCGTCATGGGCTGGCGGATCTTCCTCGCCGCCTACCCGCGCACCCTGCGGCTCGCACCGCTGCCGCTGGGGCTGTCGGCCTCGGCGATCATCCCGCTCGGCATCGTCGGCCAGTCCGTCGCCGGGATCGTCGCCATCGCGACCCAGGCCGCCGCCTACGTGAGCGCACCGACGGCGCGGACGCTCCTCGTGGCCGCCCACGGCTGGGGCTGGGTCATGCTCGCGCTCGGGCTGCCCATGATCGTGTGGGGCCTGCTCGTCCTCGCCCGCGGGCTGCGACGCCGCATGCCGTACTCGCCCGGGTGGTTCGCCGCCACCTTCCCCGTGGGGACGATGGCGCTCGGCGGCATCATGCTCGGGCGCTCCGTCGACGTCGCCGCCGTCTCCTGGCTGGGCGTCGCCGCCTGCGCCCTCCTCCTCGGCACCGTCGTCCTCGGGCTCAGCGGCGCCGTCGTCCACCTCGTGGGGGACGCCCGGGCGGGGCGCACCGTCCGCTGAGCCGGTCCGCCCGACGGCGCTGCTCCGAGCTGCCCGGGCGGTAGCCTCGAGCCATGATCCTCGAGCGCACGATCGCCCCCGTCTTCGCCGCCAACTGCTACGTCCTCGCCGCCGGCCCGGGCGGCCCGGCCCTCGTCGTGGACCCCGGAGCCGGTTCCGTCCGCGGCGCGCTCGCCCTCCTGCGCTCCAACCGGCTCGCCCTGGGCGCCGTCCTCCTCACCCACGGTCACGCCGACCACGTGTGGGACACCGCCGCCCTCATCGACGCCGCGCGCGAGGGGGGGATCGCCGTCGGCGGAGAGGTCCCCGTCTACGTCCCGGAGCCGGACCGCTACCGCCTCGACGACCCGGACGCGACGACCGGCATCCGCTCCGAGGGCATGACCTTCGCGGACCTCGCCGGCACGCCGTGGACCTGCCCGTCCGGCATCCACATCTTCCCGGGGGAGGGCTTCTCGCGCGCTGTCGAGCTCGTCCCGGGGATCGCCGTGCAGGCCGTGCCCGCGCCGGGTCACTCGGAGGGCTCGACGATCTTCTTCCTCAACGCGAGCCTCGCGGACAACGACCTGCTGCGCGAGGCCGAGGTGCCGGCCCTCGTCGAGGCCGACCCCTCCGAGGCGGACGAGCCGCACGACTACCTCATCGGGATCGACGGCGACGTCATCTTCAAGGGCAGCGTGGGGCGCACCGATCTGCCCGGAGGCGACCAGGTCCAGATGTGGGGCACCCTGCGCCTCCTCGCCTCCGCGATCAGCCCGGAGACGGTCCTCCTGCCCGGGCACGGCGCCTCGACGACGATGCAGCACGAGCACCGCGGGAACCCCTACCTCGCCGAGGCCAAGGTCCGCGGCGGCGAGCTGCGAGCGTGAGCGAGCGGCGGGGCGGGCGGCCCCGGAAGGAGCGCTACCCGCGGGCGTGACAGAATGGCGCCCATGGCAGCAGCACAGGCCCGTCAGGCCCAGTCGTCCCTCTCCGGCTTCCCCGAGTGGCTCCCCGCCGCCCGGATGATCGAGCAGTCCTTCATCGACACGCTGCGCCATACCTTCGAGCTCCACGGCTTCTCCGGGATCGAGACCCGCGCGGTCGAGCCCCTGTCGCAGCTCACCAAGAAGGGCGAGACCTCCAAGGAGGTCTACCTCCTCTCGCGCCTCCAGGCCGACCCCGACGAGAAGGCCGAGGACCCCTCCAAGCAGCTGGGCCTCCACTTCGACCTCACCGTGCCCTTCACCCGCTACGTCGTCGACAACGCCGGCGTCCTGCACTTCCCCTTCAAGCGCTACCAGATCCAGAAGGTCTGGCGCGGCGAGCGCCCGCAGGAGGGCCGCTTCCGCGAGTTCTACCAGGTGGACATCGACGTCGTCGGCGACGGCGCCCTGCCACTCCACTACGACGTCGAGACGCCCCTCATCATGCACGAGGCGCTCTCCGCCCTGCCCATCCCGGCGATCACCATCCACGTCTCCAACCGCAAGGTCGCCCAGGGCTTCTACCAGTCCGTCGGCATCGCGGACGACCAGCTCATCGAGGTCCTCCGCGTCGTCGACAAGATCGACAAGATCGGCCCCGAGGCCGTCGCCGCCGAGCTCGTCGAGACCGTCGGCGCCACGCAGGCCCAGGCCGAGGCCGCCCTCCGCCTCGCCGGCATCTCCGGCGCCGACCCCGAGTCCGTGCGCGCGGCCGTCCTCGCCGCCCTCGACGGCGCCGAGCCCACCGAGCTCCTCACCACGGGCCTCGACGAGCTCACGGACCTCCTCACCACCGCCGAGCGCCGCCGCCCCGGCGCCGTCATCGCCGACCTCAAGATCGCCCGCGGCCTCGACTACTACACGGGCACCGTCTACGAGTCCTTCATGGCGGGCGCCGAGGACCTCGGCTCCGTGTGCTCCGGCGGCCGATACGACAACCTGGCCTCCAACGGCAAGCGCACCTTCCCGGGCGTCGGCATCTCGATCGGCCTGTCGCGACTGCTCTCGCGCGTCATCTCCGACGGCCTCATCGAGGTCTCCCGCGGCGTGCCCACGGCCGTCCTCGTCGCCGTCACCGACGAGGAGCACCGCGCCGCCTCCGACGCCGTCGCCGACGCCCTGCGCGCCCGCGACATCCCCGCCGACGTCGCCCCCACGGCCGCGAAGTTCGGCAAGCAGATCAAGTTCGCCGACAAGCGCGGCATCCCCTTCGTCTGGTTCCCGGGCACCGACGGCGAGCCCGACTCCGTCAAGGACATCCGCTCCGGCGACCAGGTCGAGGCCGTCGCCGCCACCTGGACGCCCGCGGACGCGTCCGACCTCGCGCCGCTCCTCGCGAGCGCCACCGCCGAGCAGGACTGAGACCGTGACCGAGCAGGGGGCGGCCCCCACGGGCGGCGGCGCGCCCGGCCGGCACCCCGGGCTCCGCCACCGGCGCCCTCACCGGGCTGCGCGACGCGCTCGCCGGCCTCGCGCTGCCCTACGCCCTGCCGGGCACGGCGACCGCGCGCAGCCGCGCCGACCTCGTGCGCGACCAGCTCGGCGACTACGTCCTGCCGCGCCTCGCCAGCCTCGAAGCCCCGCTCCTCGCGGTCGTCGGCGGGTCCACGGGCGCCGGCAAGTCGACCCTGGTCTCCTCCCTCGTGAGGCGCCACGTGACCGCCTCCTCGGCGATCCGCCCGACGACGCGCCGCCCGCTGCTCCTCCACGCCCCCGGGGACGGCCCCTGGTTCGAGGGCGACCGCGTCCTCGGCTCGCTGGCCCGCGTGCGGGTCGCGGAGGACGCCGCCCCGACCCCGCCCACGGCCTCCACGCCGCGCGAGCTCGAGGTCCGCACCTGCTCCGCCCTGCCCGAGGGACTCGCTCTCCTGGACGCCCCCGACGTCGACTCCGTCGTCGAGGAGAACCGCGACCTCGCCGCCACCCTCCTGGCCGGCGCGGACCTGTGGGTCTTCGTCACCACCGCCGCCCGCTACGCCGACGCCGTCCCGTGGGCGCTCCTGCGCCAGGCCGCCGAGCGCGACGTCGTCATCGCCGTCGTCCTCGACCGCGTCCCCGAGGGCGCCGGCACCGACGTCGAGAACGACCTGCGCCGCCGGCTCTCCGACGCCGGACTGGCCGACGCACCCGTCTTCTCCGTGCCCGAGACCCGCCTCGACGCCGAGGGCCTCCTCCCCGACGGGGTCGTCGCGCCCCTGCGCACCTGGCTCACCGGGCTCGCGGAGGACGCCGCGGCCCGCGCGGCCGTCGCCCGACGCACCCTCGCCGGCGCCCTCGGAGCCGCCCTCGCCGAGACGACGGCCCTCGCCGGCGAGCTCGACGCCCAGACCACCGAGCACGACGACCTCGCCGGCGCCGCGTCCGCGGCCCACGCCGAGGCCCTCGCCCGCGTCCAGGAGGCCACCGAGGACGGCTCCATGCTCCGCGGCGAGGTCCTCGCCCGCTGGCAGGAGCTCGTCGGCACCGGGGAGCTCCTGCGCGGCCTGGAGAGCCAGGTCGGGCGCCTGCGCGACCGGCTCGGCGCCGCCCTGCGCGGCCGTCCCGCGCCCGCCGCCAAGGTCGAGGAGGCCATCGAGTCCTCGCTGGCCTCCCTCGTCGTCGCCGAGGCGCAGCGCGCGGCGCTGGAGACCGAGCGGGCCTGGCGCCGCGCCGGCACCGCCCCCTACCAGCTCACCGCCGCCCTGGCAGCCCTGCCCTCTGACGCCGAGCTCGCCCAGCGCGCCGCCGCGCTCGTGCGCGACTGGCAGGGCGACGTCCTCGAGATGGTCCGCGCCGAGGGCGGGGACAAGCGCCTCACCGCCCGCGTCCTGTCCCTCGGCGTCAACGGCGTCGGCGTCGCCCTCATGATCATCGTCTTCGCGCACACCGGGGGACTCTCCGGCGGCGAGGTCGGCATCGCCGGCGGCACCGCCGTCATCGCCCAGCGACTCCTCGAGGCCGTCTTCGGCGACCAGGCCATGCGCACCATGGCCCAGCGCGCCCACGACGACCTCATCGACCGCGCCCGCGCCCTCCTCGACGCCGACCGCGCCGCCTTCACCGGCGCCCTCGCCCAGCCCGAGCCCACCGGCGACGAGCTGCGCCGCGACGTCGAGCGCGCCCGCACCGCCGTCGGCGCCCTCCTCGACGGACGGAGCGCCCGATGACGCCCCCGACCATCCGCCGCCGGGACGCCGTCGGCGCCTCCGACGCCGAGCCCACGCGCGCCTTCGACCGTGACACCTCCCGCGCCCAGCGCCGCGGCGCCGCCCGCGACCTCGACCAGACCCTCTGGGACCTCACCCGCGCCGTCGAGCTCGGCGACGGACTCGTCGAGGACGCCGCCCTCGCCCCGGCCCGCACCGTCCTCACGCGCGCCGGCGAGCGCCGCCGCATCGCCCCCGGCGTCACCGTCGTCGCCCTCCTCGGCGCCACCGGCTCCGGCAAGTCCAGCCTCTTCAACGCCCTCACCGGCGCCACCATCGCCCGCACCGCCGTCACCCGTCCCACGACGACGAAGCCGCTGGCGGCCCTGCCCGCCGGCGCCTCCGGGCCCGTGACGGACCGCGTCTCCGACCTGCTTGACTGGCTCGGCGTCGACGAGCGCGTCCAGCTCGAGAACGACACCGGCATGGGCGGAGCGACCGTCCTCCTCGACCTGCCGGACGTCGACTCCGACGAGGTCGCCCACCGCGAGATCGCCACCCGGCTCGCCGGGCTCGTCGACGTCCTCGTGTGGGTCCTCGACCCCGAGAAGTACGCCGACGCCGTCCTCCACCGCGACTTCATCGCCCCCATGGCCGCCCACGCCGAGGTCGCGATCGTCGCCCTCAACCAGGTCGACCGCCTCGACCCCGCCTCACGCGAGGCCGTCACCGCCGACCTCGCCCGGCTCCTCGCCGAGGAGGGCCTCGCGGGCGCCCGCGTCGAGGCCGTCTCCGCCCGCACCGGCGAGGGCGTCCCCGCCCTGCGCGAGCGCATCGGGGTCGTCGCCGCCACCGCCCGCGCCGCCGAGGACCGCCTCGCCGCGGACGTGCGCACCGCCGCCGACGTCCTCTGGCGCGAGCTCGCCCTCGACGAGACCACGAGGGCGCTGCCCGCCGACGTCGAGAGCGCCTGGACCGACCTGCGCGCCGCCGCCGCCCGCGCCGCCGGCGTCGACGCCGTCGCGAGCGCCGTCGCCGGCTCGACCGCGCAGCACGCCTCCCGCTGCGTCGGCTGGGTGCCCGTGCGCTGGGTCGGCCGCTTCCGCAAGGACCCGTTGCGCGCCCTGCACCTCGGCGCCGACGTCGTGCGCGGACGCCTTCCCGAGCCCACCGCCCGCGTCGGCGACACCGCCTCGGGCCGCGGCACCGCGGGCTCGGACCTCCTCGTCGAGCCGGCCGCACGCACCTCGGTCCAGACCGGCGCCGTCGCCGGGGGAGTCCTGCGCTCCGCCGCGCACACGACCGCCGTCCGCATGACCGGGGACCTGCCCGGCCAGGCCGAGGCCGACGTCGTCGCCCGCTCCGACGAGCGCGCCGCGGCGCTCGGGGACGCCCTCGACTCCGCCGTCGCCCGCACGGACCTCGAGCAGAGGCGCGTCCCGGGCTGGTGGCGCGCCGCCAACTGGCTGCAGTGGATCTGCGCCGCCACCGCCCTCGTCGGGGCCGCCTGGCTCCTCGTCGTGCACCTCGTCGCCACCTACGTCCTCATGCGCGAGCCCGACCCGCCCCGGCTCGGCGAGCTGCCCTGGCCCGTGGTCCTCCTCCTCGGCGGTCTGCTCCTCGGAGCGGTCCTCGCCGGGATCGGGACGCTCCTCGCCCGCGTCACGGTGCGGCGCCGGGAGGCGCGGGTGCGCGAGCGCCTGCGCGCGTCCACGGACGCCGTCGTCGACGAGCGGCTCATCGAGCCCCTGCGCGCCGACCTGACGCGCTGGAACGACCTCGCGGAGGCACTCAGCCGCCTACGCTGAGAGACGCGCACCGGACTCGCGCAGCGTCAAGCGGAGGGAGCCGCCATGGACATGGTCATCGCCGGCATCGTCACCGTCATCGTCATTCCCTCGCTCTATCCGACGATCCGGTACCTCCGTCGGCGCCGTGGTGACGCCACGGAGGCATCGCGCTGAGAAGCCGGGAGCCGACGCGAGGCGCTCAGCCGGCCGCGCTGAGCGGCGGGCGGGAGCCCGCGCCGGCCGTGCGGCCGTGGGCTGCCTCGGCCAGCGCCTCGCCGACGCCGTCGTAGAGGTTGACGACGGCGTCGACGCCGCGGGCGTGCATCTGGGCGGCCTCGTCGTTGAAGCGGGCGACCGCCAGCACCTCGCCGGCGAATCCGTGGTGCTCGATCCAGTCCAGGACGGCGAGGTTCGCGCCCGGCTCGGACATGGCGAGCACGGCCGTGCGCACCTCCCCGGAGCCGAGCCGCGCCCAGAAGTCCGTGTCCGTCGCGTCGCCCTCGACGACGTTGAGCCCCAGGCCCGTGAGACGCTCGACCTTGTCCGCGTCGGAGTCGACGCCCATGACAGGGATCGTCTCCGGGCGCTCGGGCTCCAGGTCGGCCAGGAGCCGGCGGTAGGTGGCGCGCCCGACGCGCCCCATCCCGAAGACGACGGCGCGCACGCCGGCGAGGTCGACGGGCGCCTCCGCCGGGTGGAGGGCGTCCTCGCCGTGGTCCGGCAGGGCGTGGGACACCGTTCGGACGAGGCCACTGGCCCGCTTGTTGACGACCGAGGCGACGACGAAGGACAGCGCCACCGCCAGGGACAGCGACTGCAGCCACTCGGGCCCGAGCACGCCCTGCCCCACGCCGACGCCCGCGACGACGAGGGCCAGCTCGGAGTAGGAGGCGACGGCGAGACCGGTGAGCACGGCGCTGCGGTGGCGCAGCCGCATGAGCCACAGGACCCCCGTGTAGGCGGCCGAGCGCAGCGGCAGGAGCACCACGAGGACGAGCGCCATGACGACGGGGCCCGGCCCCGGCAGCCCGGCCGTCCCGATGGAGACGAAGAAGGCGACGAGGAAGAGCTCCTGCACCGGACGGAAGGAGGCGGCGAGCTCGGCGGCCGAGGGGTGCGAGGCGAGCAGGGCCCCGACGACGAGCGCGCCGAGCGTCCCCGGCAGCCCCACCAGCTCGAAGAGCTCGTAGCCCGGCATGAGCGCGAGCGTGATCCCCAGCAGCATGAGCACCTCGCGGTGCTGGACCCGGCGCAGCAGCCAGCCGACGGCGCGGGCCGCCGGGACGAGGAGGAGGAGGGCGAGGGCCCAGGGGCTCGGCGCCTGACCGGAGATGAGGACCAGCAGGACGATGGAGGTGGTGTCCTGGAGGATCGAGGTGCCCACGGCGACGCGCCCGTAGAGGGCGGAGGCGTCGTCGCGGTCCTCGAGGATCTTCATGATGACGATCGTCGAGGAGGAGGCCAGCGCGAAGCCGACGAGCAGTGCGGCGCCCCATCCCGCCGTGGCGCCGACGGCGAGCCCGGCGACGAGGACGACGAGTCCGACGACGAGCGCGGTGATGGCGGTGATCACTGCCATCGTGACGGCGGCAGTGCCGGCGATGACCTTGCGGCCCAGCGTGCGCAGGTCGAGGTCGAGGCCGATGGAGAACAGGAGGAGGGCGGCGCCGAGGTCCCCGACGGTGGACAGCCAGGGCAGGGTCTCGACCCCGGTGGCGCCGAGGACGAAGCCGGCGGTGATGAAGCCGACGAGCGGCGGCAGGTGCAGGAGGGCGGCGAGGAAGCCGAGGAGGACGACGGTGACGAGGTGGAGGGCGAGGCTCATGCGCGGTCTCTCGTGGGGCTCGGGTGGGCGCCGGGCGGCGCGCTCGGGTCGGACGGGGACGGCCGCCGGGGCTCACACGGCCCGGCTCGTCACCGGTTCGGGCTCGGCCTCCGGCCTCGCGGGCGGATCGCCGGCGCCGGCCGCGGGCGCGTCCGCCCGGGACTCGTCCTCGACGGCGCGGGCGGCGTCGAGCGGGCCGAGGGACTCGACGGCCTGCGCGAGGGAGGCACCGACGCCGTCGTAGATGTTGATGACGGCGTCGACGCCGCCCGCGCGCATCTGGGCGGCCTCGTCGTCGTAGTGGGCGATGGCGAGGACCTGTCCCTCGAAGCTCGTGCGGTTGAGCCACTCGAGGACGCGGACGTTGGCGCCGGCCTCCGGCATGGCGAGGACGGCCTTGGTGGCGTGGACGGCGTCGAGGCGTTCCCAGAACTCCTGGTCGGTGGCGTCGGCCTCGAGCACGTTGAACCCGGACTTCTCCAGGGTCTCCACCTTGGAGTCGTCGTTGTCGATGCCGAGGACGCCGCGCTCCCCGTCCGCGTACAGGCGCGAGTAGGTGGCGCGTCCGACGCGCCCCATGCCGAAGATGACGGTGCGGACGCCGGAGAGGTCGAGCGGGCGCTCCTCGGGGTGCAGCCTCGAGGGGTTGCGTCGGGGGATGAGCCCGGTCATCCAGCGCACGAGCGCGGCCGGGTGCCGGTTGACGATGGCGGAGACGACGAAGGACAGCGCGAGCGCCAGAGAGACCGCGGCCGTCCACTCGTGCCCGAGGAAGCCGTGCTCGACGGCCACGGCGACGACGATGAGGGCGAACTCGCTGTAGGCCGTCATCGCCAGGCCGGCGAGCGCCGAGGTGCGGCGCCGCATGCCGAAGACGCGCACGGTGATCGTGTAGACGAGGCCGCGCAGCGGCAGGAGGAGCAGCAGGAAGGCGGCGAGCATGAAGGCGCCGGTCCCGGGGATGCCGTCCAGGCCGATGTTGAGGAAGAAGCCGACGAGGAGGAGCTCCTTGATGGTGAACAGGGCGCCGGAGAGCTCCTTGGCGGCGGGGTGCGAGGCGAGGAGGGCGCCCATGGTGAGGGCGCCGAGGTCGCCGTCGATGCCGACGAGGTCGAAGAGGAGGTAGCCGGGCAGGAGCGCCATCGAGATGCCGAAGATCGTGCGCATCTCGCGGTGGTCGATCCGGTCGAGGACCCAGCCGAGCACCTTGGACGCCGGCCACAGGAGCACGAGGGCGAGTGCCCACGGGCTCGGGACCTCCCCGGAGGTGAGGGTCATGTAGAGAACGGCCGCGATGTCATGGACGACGAGGACGCCGATGGCGATGCGGCCGTAGAGGGAGCTGGTGTCGTCGCGCTCCTCGAGGAGCTTGACGACGACGACCGTCGAGGAGAATGAGAGGGCGAAGCCGAGGATGGCGACGCCGGCGGGGGTGACGGTGTCCACCTGGAGGCCGAGGAAGAGCAGGCCGGCGATGATGACGCTGCCCAGGCCGCTCAGCACGGCCATGGTGATGAGCGCCGTCCCGGTGACCTCCTTGCGCGTGAGGACGCGCAGGTCGAGCTTGAGGCCGATGGTGAAGAGGAGGACGGCGACGCCCAGGTCGCCGAGGACGCCGACGTAGTCGAGGTTGGGGACGGGGGAGGCCCCGAGGACGAATCCTGCGAGGAGGAAGCCGACCAGCGGCGGCAGGCGCAGGACCGTGGCGGTGAACCCGAGGACGACGACGGCGAGCAGGTAGATGGCTGGTACCACGGGTCCCCTTACGTGCCGGGCTCGGCGTTGGGTGTCAGTGCGTTCTAGACTCCGAGAACACGGTGGTCACGGTGGATATTCCCGGATCGGTCGCTTCCGTCGCACGGGTCGTCGACGATGGCGCACGGGCGGCGTGATCGGGCGGGTGCGGGGAAGACGAGGGCCCCGTCCCACGAGGGGACGGGGCCGTGCGTCGCGGTTCTCCCAGAGTGCCGGGGACCGGAGGGTCACGCCGCGCCGACGCCGCTGCGCCGGAAGCGGGTCAGGAGCGCGAGCCGGTGGTCACCAGCGGTCGCCGCGGAAACCGCGGTCGCCACCGCGCCCGCCGTCGCGGCGGTTGCCGCCCCGGTAGCCGCCGCGGTCGTTCCGACGGTCCCCACGGCGGTCGTCGCGGTCACCGCGGAAGCCTCCGCGTCGGTCGTCGCGGTCGAAGCGCTTGCCGCCCCGGTAGCCGCCACGGTCGTCACGGCGCTCGCCACGGCGGTCGTCGCGGTCCCCGCGGTAGCCGCCCCGGCGGTCGTCACGTCGGTCGTCGCGGTCGAAGCGCTTGCCGCCCCGGTAGCCGCCACGGTCGTCACGGCGGTCCCCACGGTCACCGCGGAAGCCTCCGCGTCGGTCGCCGCGGTCGTCGTCGCGGTGCGGGCGGCCGGCGCGACGCTGCGAGAACTCGCTCGGCGCGTTGTCGTCGTTGGGGCCGTCCCAGCCGTGGCCCGGGCCCTCGTCCGGGCGGATGCGCAGCTCGCGGCCGCCGAAGGTCGCGTGACGCATCCGGTCGAGCTGGTCCTCGGTGAGGTCGGTGTGGATCGTGACGAGGGAGAAGGACTGGAGGATGTCGATCTTGCCGATGTCGGAGCCGGCGATACCGCCCTCGTTGGCGAGGGCGCCGACGATCGCGCCGGGCATGACGCGATCCCGGTGCCCGACCTCGACGCGGTACACGGTGCCGGGGCCCTCCGGGCGCGGTCGGCCGCCGCGGGCGGCGCCGGGCTTGCGGTCGCGGTCGTCACGGTCGCGCGAGCGCTCGCCGCGCCCGGGCTCGAAAGCGGCGGAGACGAAGGTTCCCTCGGCGTCGACGTTCTCCTCGCGGCGCACGCGCTGGCGCTTGCCGCCGTCCGCCTCGTCGTCGCGGCGGCGCGGGCCCTCGTCGCCGACGGCGAGGGCGAGGAGCGTCGCGGTGAGGTCCTCAACGCTCAGGCCGAGCTCCTCGCTCCGGGCGGTGACGAGCTCGGTGTACATGCCGAGGCGGCCGCGCTCGTGGCGGGCGGCGGCCTTCTCGAGGAGCCTGCCGGCGCGGTGGCGTGAGACGTCGGCGGGGGAGGGCAGGGTGATCTCCTCGAGGCGGGTGCCGGTGAGGCGCTCGATCTGGCGAAGCTTGCCCTTCTCCTTGGGGGTGAGGAAGGTGACGGCCTCGCCGTGGCGGCCGGCGCGGCCGGTGCGCCCGATGCGGTGGACGTAGGCCTCGGCCTCGCGCGGGACGTCGAAGTTGACGACGAGACCGATGCGGTCGACGTCGAGGCCACGGGCGGCGACGTCGGTGGCGACCAGGACGTCGAGGGTGCCCTGACGGAGGCGCTCGACGAGGCGCTCGCGCTCGCGCTGCGGGACGTCGCCGGAGATGGCGGCGGCCTGGATACCGCGGCCGGACAGCTCGATGGCGACGTCCTCGGCGGTGGACTTGGTGCGCACGAAGACGATGGCGGCCTCGGCGTCGGTGACGGCCAGGACGCGGGAGACGGCGCCGACCTTGTGGCGGAAGGGGACCACCGCGTAGGTCTGGTGGACCGTGTCGACGGTGGAGGACTGGCGGGAGACCTCGACCTGAACCGGGTCGGTCATGTGCTGACGGGCGACACGCTGGATGGCGGCCGGCATGGTCGCGGAGAACAGCGCGGTGCGGCGGTCCTCCGGCAGCGAGGCGGCGATGGTCTCGACGTCCTCGGCGAAGCCCATGCGGAGCATCTCGTCGGCCTCGTCCAGGACGAAGTAGCGGACGCTGCCCAGGCGCAGGGCGCCCTTCTCGATGAGGTCGATGACGCGGCCCGGGGTTCCGACGACGACCTGGGCGCCGCCCTTGAGGGCGCTGATCTGCGGGCCGTAGGGGGAGCCGCCGTAGACCGCGACGACGTCGAGGCCGCGGGAGCGGTGGGCCATGTCGGTGATGGCCTCGGCGCTCTGGAGGGCGAGCTCGCGGGTGGGGGCCAGGACGAGGGCCTGGACCTCGCCGTCGTGGGCGTCGACGGCGTCGAGGAGCGGCAGGCCGAAGGCGGCGGTCTTGCCGGTGCCGGTCTGGGCGACGCCGACGACGTCGCGGCCGAACAGGAGGGTCGGGATGGCCTCGCGCTGGATGTCGGTGGGCGTCGTGAAGCCCATGTCGGTGACGGCCTTGAGGAGGTCGGCGGGCAGGCCGAGGTCGGCGAAGGTGACCTCCTCGGGCTTCTTGGCCGCGGGGGCGCCCTCCTGGTCCTCGGAGTCGTCCTCGTCGTCGCCGTCGAGGAAGGGGGCGCGGCCGTCGACCTCGTCCTCGTCGACCTCGATGCCGTCGTCGGCGTCCTCGTCGTCCTCGTCCTCGGGGTCGGACTCGGGCAGGGCCAGCTCCGCGGCGGTGTCGACGTCGTCCTCCTCGTCCTCGTGGTCGACGTCCTCCGGGTCCTCGGGGGAGTCGGAGGAGGTCGGGGTCGCGAAGGAGGGCGCCGAGGGGGCGGAGGGGGCCGAGGCCGCGGAGTCGGGGGACTGCGAGATGCTGCGGTGCGGGGCGGCGAGCTCCTCGGGGCCGGCGGGCTCGGGCCCGTCCGTCTCGGACCCGGGGGCCTCAGGGCTCTCCGGGGCGGGAGCGCCCATGGCGTCGCTGAAGAGGTCGTCCAGGCCGAGGGGGCGGCCGGTGGGCGCACTGGTGACGTTGTTCGTGCTCATATCGGTGTTCTTCCCGTTCACGTCCCCACCGCGGGGGACTCACGCGGAGTGTGGGGACAGCTCGTTTGGCGGCCCTCTTGCCGCGCCGCACCCACCACACTCGCCCTGCACCGGGGCGTCCTCGCGGACGACGGCGGCTTACGGGCTTCACGCACAGACTCACGGGGTCGCTCCCGGCTCGTGCCGGTGACCCGGCGCCGACGCCGGAGCCCCGAACGGGGTTCACAGCACGGATCGCTCCGGGGTCCACCCTACGGGAGGCGGGTGCGCGGCGGTGCGAGCGTCCTCCTCATCCGCACGAGGTCACACGTGAACCTTGTCTCCTGGGTCTAGCCGCTTGACGAGGAGCATAGGGACTTGACCCGTCCCGGGTGTTGTGGAGGGTGCGTAGTCACGCGGCGGCCGGCTGGCTGCCGCTTTGTCGATCGTAGAGCGCCTCGACGATGGCCGGAGGCATGTCGTCGGGGTTGGCCCGATGCGGTCGCGTCGAGTTGTACCAGGACACCCACTGGGCGGTGGCTTTCTCCACCTCGTCGCGTCCGGGCCAGGTTCGACGCCAGATGACCTCCCGCTTGTAAGACTTGTTCAGCGCCTCAGCAGCGGCGTTGTCGTACGACGATCCGACCTTGTCGGTGGATGCTTCGATCCCCTCGGAGGCGAGCCTCTCGGAATACCGGATCGACAGGTACTGGGCGGATTCAAGGGGTGGTCGCAACACGTGTGTGTTGGAGGGAGTGTAGGTGATGGTTGAAGACCTCGTTGGGGTTCTTCCATCCCAGGATCTTTCGGGGCCTGTCATTCAGGGTGTGGGCGACGGCCTGGAGGTCCTGGGCGCTCCATCGTGATAGGTCCGTGCCCTTGGGGAAGTACTGGCGCAGGAGTCCGTTGGTGTTCTCGTTGCTGGGACGCTGCCACGGGCTGTGGGGGTCGGCGAAGTAGATCTTGGTGCCGGTGGCGGCGGTGAGGGCGGCGTGGGCGGCCATCTGCCCTCCCCGGTCCCAGGTGATGGTCTTGCGCATTTCCAGTGGGAGGTGGCTGAGTGCCTCCTCCAGGGCCGTGGCGACCGCGTCGGCGCTGTAGCCGGAGGGGCGGGACCTCACCCGCCCGGGCTCCTGATGGAGGTCCTCGCGCTCGGTACGCGGCAGGTGGACGAGGATCGTCATGCGGCTGACGCGCTCGACCAGCGTCGCGACGGCGGACCGGCCCGTGCCGATGATCAGGTCTCCCTCCCAGTGCCCGACGACGCTGCGGTCCGAGGCCTCCTGGGGACGCTGAGCGATGAGAGTGTCGGCAGTGACGTGCCCCTGGGGCTTGCTGCGTCGTCGCTGGCGAGGCTTGCGAAGCGCCCGCCCCGTGCGCAGGCACGCGGTCATCTCGCGCTCCAGAGCACCGCGTCCCTGGATGAACAGCGCCTGGTAGATCGCCTCGTGACTGATCCGCATCGACTCATCAGAGGGAAAGTCGACCTTGAGGCGGTTGCTGATCTGCTCCGGGCTCCACCCCCTGGACCACGGGCGGTCGGCCCTGCGCGGCTTGCCCCGCCCCTTCCAGCCCGGTACCTCCGGACCGCGCACGGCCTGCCCGTGCGCGTCGGTCACCCTGCCGGCCAGGGCGTCAACGACGTACTGGCCAAGACGCGGGTTGGAGGCCAGCTTCGTCTCCTTGGGGCGCCTGGCGGGCCTGTTCAATGGTTTGTGTAAGCCCTCCTGGAAGGACTGACACTGATGACCATGACGGACGAGAAGACGCCCTCGGGTGGCGCGGGTCGTGAGGCGGTCGAGGCGCTGGTGGCCTCCGGTGGCCTGGACGGCCTGTTCGAGCAGATCAACTCAGGGCAGGTCGCCCTGACCGGCTCGGACGGGCTGCTGCCGGCGCTGCTGAAGGAGACCCTGGAGCGGGGCCTGCAGGCCGAGCTGACCGACCACCTGGGCTACGACAAGGGCGAGCGAGCCCCGGCGGCGCGGGGCAACGCCCGCAACGGATCCAGCGTCAAGACGATGGACTCCGAGGTGGGCCCCTTCGAGATCGAGGTGCCTCGGGACCGTGCCGGCACCTTCACGCCCCGTCTGGTGCGCAAGGGTCAGCGGCGTATGGACGGCCTGGATGGCATGATCATCAGCCTGTACGCCGGGGGTATGACGGTGCGCGAGATCCGCCACCACCTGGAGTCCACCCTCGGGGCGGGGGCTGTCGGCGGGGACGATCAGCAACATCACCGACGCGGTCGCTGACGCCGTCCTGGAGTGGCAGATGCGGCCGTTGGAGGAGTTCTACCCGGTGATCTACCTCGACGCGATCCGCGTCAAGATCCGTGACCAGGGGCGCGTGTCCAACAGGGCGGCCCACATCGCCGTCGGGGTCGACATGGAGGGCGTTAAGCACGTCCTGGGGATCTGGGTGCAGGCCGACGAGGGCGCCTCCTTGAAGGGCGGCGCGTGTGCGCCCGGGCTCGGGGCCGCGGCATCCAGGACGTCCTGATCGTGTGCTGCGACGGGCTGACGGGCCTTGCCGAAGCGGTCGAGGCGACGTGGCCCGACTCGATGGTGCAGACCTGCGTGGTGCACCTGATCCGCTCCTCGATGAGGTTCGTGTCCTACGGGGACCGCAAGAAGGTCGCAGCCGCCCTCAAGCCCGTCTACACCGCCTCCAGCGCCGATGCCGCCGCGGCGGCCCTGGACCGGGTCCGCGGCCTCACCGCTGGGGACCCGCTACCCCGACACGGTCGGGGTGCGGGAGAGGGCCTGGGAGCGGTTCACGCCGTTCCTGGCCCTCCCTCCGGCCCTGCGGCGCGTCATCTACACGACCAACTCGATCGAGTCGCTGAACTACCAGCTGCGCAAGGTCACCAAGAACCGCGGACACTTCCCCTCCGACGCCGCAGCCGTGAAGCTGTTGTGGCCGGCAGGTGTGCAACATCGAGGACAAGCGAGCCGCTGAGAGGACCAAGGAGACCGGCCTGACTGCCGAGCAGCGCCGCAGCCGAGGACGACTCATCCAAGGACAGGCCACCAACGGCTGGAAGCAGGCCCTCGCCCAGCTCACCGCCGCCTACCCCAACCGAATCAACCCCTACCTCTGACAACCCCACTTACACAAAAACATTGACAGGCTCCGCCTGGCGGCCTGCTCGGCCTTCCACTGGGCCACGCTGGCCCTGTACACCACCGCCCCGCCGCGGGTAGCGGCGTTCCGACGCAGCTCACGACTCACCGTCGCCGCGCTGCGGCCGATCGCACGAGCGATGCTGCGCACGCCCTCGCCCTTGGCGTGAAGGACGGCGATCTCCTCTCGCTCGTCAAGGCTCAGGTATCGGCCGGCGGGCTCGGCCAACGACATCGGTGCCATCCCGCCACCTTGGCGGAACCATCGGGCCCCCACGGCCGCCGACACGCCGACGGCCTGCGCAGCCTGCTCACTGGAGAACCCCTCAGCCACCAGGCGCCAGAAGTCGCGGCACGCGACCCTGGACACCGGCGGTCGCCCCGGAGAACGCATCACCTCACGAACCGCACGATCCGCCCGCCACTGCCGACGCCGACCCTGATCCTCAACCACCGACAACCCCTCCGATCCTCGCAGTGTTGCGACCACCCCTTGAATCCGCCCTGCACCCCACGGTCGGAGTGGTGGACGAGGCCAGCAAGATCAGCGCCGTCCTTGTGGCGTTGCCAGATGCCCATGTTCAGGGCGTCCAGGGCGAGGTCGGTGCGCACGGGCTGGCGGGTGGTCTGCCAGCCCACGATGCGACGCGAGTTCACGTCCGTGACAAAGGCGACGTACACCCACCCCGAGAAGGTACGCACGTAGGAGGGGGTACCTCCCGCTTGCGGGGGAATGTCGGCGACCCACAGCTCATTGGGCTGGAATGCCGAGAAGTGGCGGTCCACCAGGTCCGCGGGGCACTGCTCACGCGGTGCGGAGCGCGTCGTGTGAGGCGTCTTGGCTCGCCGGGTGCCCCGCAGCCCCAGGCTCCGCATGAGGCGCTCGACCGTGCAACGGGTCACGTTTCCCTGCCCGTGCCTCTCGGCGACCAGGGACCGGTTCAGCATGACCTGCATCTTGCGGGCCCCGAACGCCGAGTAGTTCTCAGCATGAACGGCACGGATCTCGTCCTTGAGGACCTCGTCGCGCCTGGCGCGTGGTGAGGGCGGGCGGGTCCTTGCCGCGTCGACGGTGGAGGGGGCGATCTTGACGCCGGCGCTTGTCAGCGTGGAGCAGATCGGCACAGGCCCCGAACTCGTCCTTCTTGGACTCCACGTAGCGGCAGATCAGCGGGACGGGCGGCCTGGCTCCGCCGCGAAAAAAGCCGAGGCACTCTTCAGGATCGTGTTAGCCCTACGAAGCTCGCGGACCTCCAACGCCGGCTCCTTGATCCTCTCAGCCTCGCTCGTGGTGGTACCGGGGCGGGTGCCCTGGTCCACCTCGGCCTGTCGGACCCAGGTGCGCAGAGCCTCCGGGTGAATGACGAGCTCATCGGCGATCCTCTTGAGCGCTCCCTTAGACCTGGCCGGGTCCGCCAGAGCCTCCAGCGTCATCCTCGTCGCCCGCTCACGAAGCTCGATCGGGTACTTCCTTGAGTCCCATGCGCAGTAATCCTTCCTGTCATCACTGCCTCCATCAAACCCGGGGCGCAACAAACAGCCGGTGTCCTTCGGCCAGGACCGCATCGTTGGCGGTGTGCCACGCCACACCCAGCCCCTCGGCGACACGAGCCATGGACAGGTGGCCAACCACGATCCCAACCAGAGCCCAGGCCAGCCCGCCCCGGGAGATCCTCGCCCGCGGCTCAGCCGCCGCGGTGGTGTCCTGACGCCACACATGCGAGCACTCCGCGCACCGGTACCGACGCACCGTCACCAGCAGGGTGGTGGGACGCCACCCGAACGGCGCGTGCGCGAGCCGACGGACGACAGTGTCCCTGGCCACGCCCTGACAACCACACCGACGACACCAGTCGCCGGGTTCCACGACCCGACACTTCAAAACGGCGCGGTCTCGGTTGAGCAGCTGGCCGGTCACCTCCAGGCCGAGCTCGTCCAGCCGGGTGAAGGTAGTCAGGTCAGGGCAGGCGAAGGTAGTAGCGTCAGCCACGTCGAGGTCTTTCGGATGGGCGGTGTGAGAACTCCCATCATCGGAAGACCTCGACCCTCATCCAGCCAGCGACGCACGGACGACCTCTACACCCTCAACTGCGAAGAGCCGAAGAACCACATCGGCAACATCCAGCACGGCACCCCAGAACAAACATACACCGCATTCACCAACTACATCACCAGCCGCACCTTCGACTACAACTTCGAACACCTACCAACAACCCACCCAAACAACGATCTTGTTTAAAGCCAGCCATAGCACCCAAATTCGTTCATTTTCCAGCACCTTCCAAGGTTATGATCTGGTCAGCAGCCTCAGCAAGCGTAGAGCGATGCGTACTTAGAATTATTGTCATCTGCGAGGAAAACTTCTTGAGAACAGAAATCAGCCTGACCTCATTCGCAGAGTCCACCTGAGCCGTCGGTTCATCGAGGATCAGAATTCGGGGGCGCCGCAGTAGCGCCCTTGCAATCGCAATCCGCTGTCGCTCCCCTCCGGACAGGCTTACACCGTGGTCGTCGACGTGAGAGTCAAGTCCGTTGGGCAGACGGCCGATTGTCCTCCCCAATCCGAGGAGTGAAACCATCTCCGTCAAATGATCTTCGTTTGGAATATAGTGATGGACGCCATAAGTGAGATTCTCGCGAATGGTACCCCAAAAGATCGGAGCTTCTTGCTGCACGAATGCCGTAAGGCTGCTCGCTTCTGCGAAAGAGCGAGGATTGAGCAGTGCACCGTCTACACGCACCTCTCCTGCTTCCGGATCCTCAAGTCCACAAAGAATGTGTAGGAGAGTCGTCTTCCCACTTCCTGACGGCCCTCGTATCGCCGTGATTCCGCCCGGCGCAGCCTCCATGGAAAAATCCTTAAGGACAGGATGTTCCGATCCTGGGTATCTGAAACTGATATTCTGCACAGCAACTTTTACTGGCAATGCCGAGGTGAAGGCTGGGTTCGATACAGAATCGTCTTCGACAGCATCTGTCACTGCGGGCTCCTCGAGAACCTCGTTGATACGATGAAGAGCTCCCAGTCCTCGATGAATGGTGGTCATGGCTTGAAATCCGACGATCACGGGCGGGATGAGGGCGCCGAAGTACAAGACGAAGGAGACAAACTCTGCGAGGCCCAGCGCGCCGGATGCAACCCGAACACCTCCAAGGCCGAAGACGACAAGAAAGGCAAGGTTTGCCCCGAAAAGCAGGACAGGCGTAGTCATCGCGTCCCAGGTTGCAGCACGCAGTCCAGATCGCCATGCCCGCACGGCTCTCGCGACAAGACGATCTCTCTCTTTAGACCGCATACCGGAGGTGATCACCGTGATAAAGCCGCCGAGGACCCTATCAAGATCTGCTGACAGCTCCCCCACGTAGTGGTTGACTTCTTCAGTCTCTTTTGTAATCCTTGACAGGAACGTCCAGGATACAATCCCGGCGACCACGAAGATAGCAAGGCTTGCGGCAAACAGCACCGGATCAATTATGACCATCAGCACGATCGCCCCGAGGAACGTGAGAACTGCTCCTACAGCGTCAATCGTACCATCGCTAAAAATTGATCGGAGACTGTTGACGTCGTTGCCGGTCCGTGCGACAAGATCCCCGCGGCGAAATCTCCGATAGCTCGAAAGCCTCCAGAACAAGATGCTTCCTACAAGTCTCTTCCGCGCATCCAGTACTACATGCTCGCCGACCCGTAGAAGCACCCACGATTGCACACCGGAGACAATTACGTCTAATAGGAGCAAGACGCTTAGAATGCATAACGGAACTGTGAATCCGCTATCCTGCAAGGCGGCGTTGATGATCTGCATCATCGCGATTGGCTGCGCCACAGAGATGCTAGCGCCGACAACAGAAAGTGTGACCCCAGCGAAAACATTCAACCGATACGGTTTCAGGAAAAACCATAGTTCACGAGCGCGCGCCTGGGGTCCCAAGTCAGGGAGCCGGCTATCGGTTCGTGTTTCCACGGTGATTTTCTCCTCCTAGATGGGCGGTCAGATCTTATCCGGCTCTTCACGAACGAGGGTGTAGTCGGTTGAGCGCGTCGGTGGCCGGGTAGGGGTCGAGGTCTCCCGGATGATGGAAGTTCTTCACGCTCGCCATCCCGGAAGACCTCGACGTGCTCCACCCTACTTTCGTGACCCCTGACCCCACCGTGTTCTGCCGCCTCGACGAGCTCGGCCTCGTCGCCGTCGGCCAGCTGATCGAGCCGGATCGGGCCACGATCGAATGCCGCGTCGTCGAGGACGACCCGTGGTGTCGGAAGTGCGGTGTCGAGGGCGTGCCGCGGGACACGGTCACGCGTCGACTGGCGCACGAGCCGTTCGGGCACCGGCCGACGACCCTGCTGGTGCGGGTGCGCCGGTACCGGTGCGGACACTGCCGGCGCACGTGGCGCCAGGACATGACGCGGGCAGCGGCGCCGCGTGCGAAGATCTCCCGCGGCGGCCTGGAGTGGGCGCTGGGGGGCATCGTCATCGACCACCTCACCGTCACCGGCGTCGCCGCAGGTCTCGGGGTGTCCTGGAGTGCCGCGAACGCCGCCGTCCTCACGGAAGGCAAGCGGCGCCTGGTCGACGACCCCGCCCGGTTCGACGGGGTCACCACGATCGGTGTCGACGAGCACGTCTGGCGACACACGAGGCTGGGCGACAAGTACGTCACCGTGATCATCGACCTCACGCCCGCGAGGAACAAGACCGGGCCGGCCAGGCTGCTGGACATGGTCGAGGGCCGCTCCAAGGCGGTGTTCAAGCAGTGGCTCGCCGCCCGCCCTGCGGACTGGGCGAAGCGGATCGAGGTGGTCGCGATGGACGGCTTCGCCGGGTTCAAGACCGCTGCCGCCGAGGAACTCCCCGACGCCGTCCCCGTCATGGACCCGTTCCACGTGGTCCGCCTCGTCGGCGACGCGCTGGATGTCTGCCGGCGTCGGGTCCAGCAAGACACCACCGGTCACCGCGGGCTCAAGGGCGACCCGCTCTACAAGGCCCGCCGCACCCTGCACACCGGGGCGAGCCTGCTCACCGACCGGCAGCGGGCACGCCTGGACGCAGTGTTCGCAAGCGAGGAGCACGTCGAGGTCGAGGCGACCTGGGGCATCTACCAGCGCATCGTCGCGGCCTACCGGGAGCCCGACAAGAACAAAGCGAAGGCGATGATGCAGGAGGTGATCGCTGCGATCAGCAGCGGCGTTCCCGCGGCGCTCGTCGAGGTCCGCAAGCTCGGCCGGACCATGAAGCAGCGGGCGGGCGACATCCTCGCGTTCTTCGACCGCCCCGGCACCAGCAACGGTCCCACGGAGGCGATCTGTGAGTCTGGAATCGGCCGGTCTGGGACTGGCTGGTCATGATGGATGTCGGCCGTGTCGACCGGGGTGTGACTCTCGAAGCAATTGGCCCGCTTGCGGTGTCTTTCCGTTGAATTGTCCGCCCGGGTCGGCGCGGCCGGCGCCGTCCGGCCCACCTCGGTGGCCTCATCAGGAGACTGCCCGACCCCTGCGGGGTCGTGGCCCATCACAGATTCGCCCCGACGTGACCTCTTCCCGGACCGGTGCCGGCCGCTCAGCGACCGTGACCCTGTCGGTTTGAAGAGAGGAGCGTCGATCGCCATGGCTATCGTCGCGCATGCCCGCCCGTTCGTCATCGGCGTGGATACCCACGCCCGCAACCACGCCATCTCGATCCTGGCCTGCCCCACCGGTGAGATCGTCGATGAGGCCCAGTTCCCCGCCACCGCAGCGGGTCTGTCACGAGCCGTGTCCTGGGGCGGACGACGCACCGGCGGCGACGCCGGCGTGCTCTGGGTGATCGAGGGCACCGGAACCTACGGGGCACGCCTGGCGCGCGCCGCATCGGATGCTGGATACGCGGTCGTCGAGGCCCCGCGCATGAACGCCCGCGCGAACCGCGGCATCGGCAAGTCCGACCCGTTGGACGCCCGCCGCATCGCCGCCGCAGCGCTCCCGCTCCAGGACACGCAGCTGCGCGAACCGCGCGCTGACGACGGTATCCGCGCCGCCGTCAAGGTGCTGCTGGCATCTCGTGATCACATGAGCACCGAGCGCACCGCGACGATCAACGCGCTCACCGCGCTGCTGCGAGTGGTCGACCTCGGAATCGACGCCCGCCGCCCGCTCACCGCGACGCAGATCGTCACGATCGCGGCATGGAGAACACGCGACGAAAACCTCGCCACCGCTACAGCCCGAGGCGAAGCCACCCGTCTCGCCAAGCGCGTCGCCGCACTCGACACTGAACTCAAGGACATCACCAAGCGGATCACCGATCTCGTCCGCCAGAGCCCTGCAGGCACGCTCCTTGACCAGCCCGGAATCGGGCCGGTCACCGCCGCCGTCGCGTTGACCGCCTGGTCGCATCTGGGTCGCATCAGATCCGAGGCCGCGTTCGCCAGCCTCGCCGGTGTCAGCCCGATCCCCGCGTCCTCGGGCAACACCGTCCGGCACCGCATCAACCGCGGCGGTGACCGACGCCTGAACCGCGCCCTCCACATGGCCATCGTCACCCGCATGCGCATGGACCCCCGCACCCGCGCCTACGTCGAGCGCCGCACCGCCGAAGGACGCAGCCTCCGCGAGATTCGTCGCTGCCTCAAGCGATACCTCGCCCGTGAGATCTACCGACACCTCAACACCGCAGCCCGGGCCCAGCTCAAGACGACTTGACAGACATAGGAGATTCAACGGGCGACCCGAACACCTCCGCGGCTCCGCCCTCGGCTTCCGCAACCTCACCCACTACATCGCCAGATCCCTGCTCGAAGCCGGAGGGTTCAGACCCGCGCTACACCCTCGTTCGTGAAGAGCCGTGTTACGTCAACCAGCATGCACCCGTTCTATATCGCGACCGCATCACTCTCCACCCAACAACACGCCGGAAGGCGGATTCAAGGGGTGGTCGCAACACTGCGAGGATCGGAGGGGTTGTCGGTGGTTGAGGATCAGGGTCGGCGTCGGCAGTGGCGGGCGGATCGTGCGGTTCGTGAGGTGATGCGTTCTCCGGGGCGACCGCCGGTGTCCAGGGTCGCGTGCCGCGACTTCTGGCGCCTGGTGGCTGAGGGGTTCTCCAGTGAGCAGGCTGCGCAGGCCGTCGGCGTGTCGGCGGCCGTGGGGGCCCGATGGTTCCGCCAAGGTGGCGGGATGGCACCGATGTCGTTGGCCGAGCCCGCCGGCCGATACCTGAGCCTTGACGAGCGAGAGGAGATCGCCGTCCTTCACGCCAAGGGCGAGGGCGTGCGCAGCATCGCTCGTGCGATCGGCCGCAGCGCGGCGACGGTGAGTCGTGAGCTGCGTCGGAACGCCGCTACCCGCGGCGGGGCGGTGGTGTACAGGGCCAGCGTGGCCCAGTGGAAGGCCGAGCAGGCCGCCAGGCGCCCCAAGGAGACGAAGCTGGCCTCCAACCCGCGTCTTGGCCAGTACGTCGTTGACGCCCTGGCCGGCAGGGTGACCGACGCGCACGGGCAGGCCGTGCGCGGTCCGGAGGTACCGGGCTGGAAGGGGCGGGGCAAGCCGCGCAGGGCCGACCGCCCGTGGTCCAGGGGGTGGAGCCCGGAGCAGATCAGCAACCGCCTCAAGGTCGACTTTCCCTCTGATGAGTCGATGCGGATCAGTCACGAGGCGATCTACCAGGCGCTGTTCATCCAGGGACGCGGTGCTCTGGAGCGCGAGATGACCGCGTGCCTGCGCACGGGGCGGGCGCTTCGCAAGCCTCGCCAGCGACGACACAGCAAGCCCCAGGGGCACGTCACTGCCGACACTCTCATCGCTCAGCGTCCCCAGGAGGCCTCGGACCGCAGCGTCGTCGGGCACTGGGAGGGAGACCTGATCATCGGCACGGGCCGGTCCGCCGTCGCGACGCTGGTCGAGCGCGTCAGCCGCATGACGATCCTCGTCCACCTGCCGCGTACCGAGCGCGAGGACCTCCATCAGGAGCCCGGGCGGGTGAGGTCCCGCCCCTCCGGCTACAGCGCCGACGCGGTCGCCACGGCCCTGGAGGAGGCACTCAGCCACCTCCCACTGGAAATGCGCAAGACCATCACCTGGGACCGGGGAGGGCAGATGGCCGCCCACGCCGCCCTCACCGCCGCCACCGGCACCAAGATCTACTTCGCCGACCCCCACAGCCCGTGGCAGCGTCCCAGCAACGAGAACACCAACGGACTCCTGCGCCAGTACTTCCCCAAGGGCACGGACCTATCACGATGGAGCGCCCAGGACCTCCAGGCCGTCGCCCACACCCTGAATGACAGGCCCCGAAAGATCCTGGGCTGGAAGAACCCCAACGAGGTCTTCAACCATCACCTACACTCCCTCCAACACACACGTGTTGCGACCACCCCTTGAATCCGCCGAATACGGTTTTGTTTAAAGCCAGCCATACCGACAACAGCGCCAGCTACCGGGCCGGGGCCTTCACCCGCACCGTGGAGGGGCTGGCCAGCCGTCACCAGCGGATCCGGCCCTACACGCCGCACCACAACGGCAAGGCCGAGCGCAACAACCGGATCATGGCCGAAGAGTGCCTCTACACCCGCGAGCTCACCTCACAGACCCAACGCCGCAAGGCGATCGCCGTGGTCAACACCCACGACAACTACTATCGCCCCCACCCCGCCTGCCGAGACCAGTCACCCGCCACCCGAGTCCCCACCACCATCAACAACCTCACGATCCCATACATCTAGCGGCGCTGACGGCCAGGTCGGCGGCGTCACCGGGCCCGTCGGGGTGATCGGGCTGGGCCCCGACGGCTCGGGCTCGCGTCCCCGGCGCCGCTCAGCGGCCCAGCAGGTGCAGGATCCGGCGCCGCAGGCGCAGGAACTCGGCGCCGCCCTCGTCGCCGCGCACCTCCGGCGGAACCACGACGTCCTCGAGGACGTGCGCCGGGCGCTCGGAGAGCACGACCACCCGGTCGGAGAGCCGGAGCGCCTCGTCGACGTCGTGGGTGACGAGGACGGCGGTGAAGCCCTGCGAGCGCCACAGGCGGGCGATCTCGTCCTGGAGCTGGAGCCGGGTGAGGGCGTCGAGCTTGCCGAAGGGCTCGTCGAGCAGAAACAGTCGGGGGCGGTTGACGAGGGCCCGGGCGAGGGCGGCGCGCTGCGCCATGCCGCCGGAGAGCGTCGAGGGGTAGGAGTCGGCGAAGTCGCGCAGGCCCACGAGCTCCAGGGCCGCGGTGATGCGGCGCTCGTCCTTCTCGAGGCGGCCGCGGGCCTGCGGGCCCAGGGCGACGTTCTCGCGGACGGTCCGCCACGGCAGGAGGGTCGAGTCCTGGAAGGCCATGGCCCGTTCGGGGGCCGGGCCGGTGACGGGCTCTCCGTCGACGAGGACCCGCCCGTGGCGCGGTGCGTCCAGGCCGGCGAGGAGCCGCAGGATCGTCGACTTGCCGCAGCCGGACTGGCCGACGAGGGAGATGAACTCGCCGGGCTCGATGCTGAGGTCGATGCCGTCGAGCACGTCGAGGGTGTCGGGCTTGGCGAGCTCGGCCTCGTGGCGGGCGCGCGCGGCGGGGGAGACGAGGCGGATCGCGGACTGCACCCACCCGTGGTCGAGGTCGTGGCTCAGCGGGAACGAGTGCGAGACGGCCTCGAGGCGGACGGCCGCCCCGCGCGGGGCGGTCGGGCGCGCCGGGGCCGTGCCGGGGACGGAGGAGGTCGGGCCAGTCATGGGGGTCACCACCGGACGAGGTCCTGCTGCCAGGCGAGCAGGGAGGAGCGGAGCTTGAACAGGAGCACCATGAGGGCGCGGCAGAACACGATGAGGACGACGAGCCCGACGTACATCCTCGGGTAGTCGGCCCAGCCCTTGACCCAGTTGATGTACCAGGCCAGGCCGCGGTCGACGCCGACCAGCTCGGCGGTCATGAGGGCGGCGAGCGATGTGCCCAGGCCCGTGAAGAGACCGGTGAGGACGTCGGGCAGGGCCGCCGGGATCGCGAGGCGGCGGATGAGGAAGGACTGGTCGGCGCCCAGGGTGCGGGCGACGTCGATGTAGGTGCGGGGCACGGCGCGGACGCCGGCGCGCGTCATCGTCGCCATCGGGAACCAGGCGCCGAAGGCGACGATGAAGGCGGCTCCCAGGTAGGTGGTCGGCAGGACGAGGACGGCGAGCGGCAGGAGGGCCGCAGCCGGCACCGGGCCGATGGTCTGGAGGAGCGGGTGGAGCCAGTAGTCGGCGCGGCGCGACCAGCCCATGAGGAGACCGGTGACGAAGCCGGCGACGGAGCCGATCGCGTAGCCGGTGAGGAAGAGCAGGGCGGAGGACCCCAGGCACGACAGGAGGAGGCGCCAGTCCTCGCCGAGCCCCGCGAGCAGTACCTCCGGGGCCGCGAAGTACGGCGGGTGGAGCAGGTTCGACTTCACGGTCGTCAGCTGCCACGCGATGAACCAGGCTCCTCCGAAGAGGATCCAGGGCAGCCGGTGCGCGAGTGCGGCCGCGGCGTCGGACGCCGGGCGCGCGACGGCGGCGCCGACCCAGGCGGCCAGCCCGACGGTGAGGACGCCGACGACGGAGAGCAGAGGCCCGTGCGGCGCGGTGAGGGCGCCGTCGGCGTCGGGCAGGAGGGCGACGACGGCGAGGTAGACGACCCAGACGGCGAGTGCGGCACCGCCCCGGGTGAGGATCATCGGGCGCGCGCTCGCGCTCGCGGCAGGGGCCGCGGACGGGCGTGCGGGAGGCGCGGGCTCGTTGCCCGTCGTCGGTGCTGGAGAGGCGGCTTGCTGTGTCACGGTGCTTCGTTCTCCCGGTGGGTCGGGGGGCCAGGTGGTGCGCGTGGGTGCGCTGCGCGCGGCGGGCTCCGTGCCGGTCACGGGGCCCGCCGCCCGGGGCGGTCAGCGCGTGATGCCGAGGTCGACGTAGACCTTGTCCGCCAGGGTCTTCGCGTCGATCGACGAGCTGATGAAGCCCGTCTTCTTGAACTCGCCGATCCCCGGCTCGATCGCCTTGCGGAAGTCGACGGCGGACGCGGTCCAGCCGTAGGTCTTGAGCACCTTGAGAACCGTCGCCTCGTCCGTGGCGACGTAGTCGTTGTCCACCTCGGTCTTCGCCATCTCGGCGAGATGGTCGTCGCCGGCGGCCAGCCAGTCGGAGCCCTTGAACCACGCCTCGGTGAGGGCCTTCGCCTCGGCCCGGTGCTCCTTGACGAAGGTGCCGTTGAGAGCGACGGAGCAGCAGAACGCGGCGTCGTCGTTGTTGGCGAGCTCGTGGGCGGTCCCCTTGAGGACGGGGAGGAGCGCGCCCGGGTCGGAGCCGGTGATGGCGTCGACCGTTCCGTCGGCGAGCGCGGTGCCGAGGGAGTCCTGGTCGACCGTCGTCCAGGTGATCTGGCCGGCCTTCGGGTCCGGGTCGATCCCGGCGTCCGTGAGCCCGATGGAGAAGTAGGCGAAGGCGGAGGACGCGAGCGAGGGCACGCCGATCTTCTTGCCCTTGAGGTCGGCCAGGGAGGTGATGGGCGAGTCGTTCCCGACGACCATCCGGAGGCACCCGGAGTGGAACCCTCCGGCGAGCCTGGCGTCCAGGCCGTTGTAGATCGGCTCGAGCCAGGAGAAGAAGATGCCGGGCGCACCGGTGTACTTGCCGGAGCCGACGGCATCCTTGGCGTCCTCGGTCAGCTGGGTGCGGACCAGCTTGACGTTGAGGTTGGCGTCGTCGAAGTAGCCCTGGTGGTAGGCGGCGTAGAGGGGCGCGGCGCAGATGTCGCCGCCGATGACGAGCTTGATCTCCTCGGCGGCGCCGGTGACGCCGTCGGCGCCCTTGTTGGAGCGGGTCGCCCACCAGCCGCCGCCGACGGCGAGGGCGGCGACGGCCACGCCTCCGCCGATGAGGAGGTTGCGGCGGCTCGTGCCCTTGCGGGCGGGGGCCGTGTCCTCGGCGTCGTCCGCCGCGAGGATGTCGGCGGCGTTCTCGCTCGTCACCTCGTCGTTCGCGGGGACGGCCTGCTGCTCGGGCTGCTGGGAGGGGGTGGTGTGGTCGTTGGGGGTGGGCATGAGGGCTCCTCGCGGGGTGCGTGGGTGGGAGGTGGGGGGCGTCCCAGGGGGATCGGGGGAGGGGGCTGCCAGGCTCGGGGCGGTGGACGGAGCGAGGAGGTCCCGGGGCGCGCGCCGGCGCGGGCCGGCTCTCACCGGCTGCGGGGACCTCAGAGGCTGTCGGGCGGCGTCATCGCCTGCGGGACGGGGTCACCGGGCCTGACAGCGGCAACACGCCATGACGTCGCACAAGGCCACGAGCACGAGGGTGCCGCGGGCGGTGCTGGACGTGGATGCGCCGGTTGCCATGGCACGGACGGTATCCCCGGCGGGCGCTCGCGGGACCGGGCCGTTCGTCACGATGACGGGACGGGCCGCGCTCCGGCGCCCGGACTCGCGCCGCGCACTTGCGGGTTTTCCGCAGAATGACGCCGTGACAAAACAGAGACCTTCGTGATCGTGAGGGTGGTCACGATGGCGGAAGGCGTCCACGATGCGACCCTTTCGGCGGTCTCACGCCGATGCGTCGTACTCAGAGGTGGTTCGCATCGCGCTGACAGGTTCTTTGCCAGGACCGCGAGAAGCGCAAGATCCCCGCAAGCCCCGGCCCACCGCCCGATCGGGACGATACGATCCATTTGCGACGGAATACTGCGCGTCCGCGGCCAAGGCCGCGCGGCCCGTCGCAGTGAGCCGCACTGACGTCCCCCGAGCGCCGCCCGCGCGGATCAGATCCCCACGACCGGCCGCCTCAGGACTCCCTTGACCGCACAGAACGCTCGCGACCTCGGTTCGCGACGCTCCCGTCGCGCCTCGTCGGTGCGACGGGCGCTGGCCGTGCCCGCGGTCGCCGGGATCGTGCTGTCGAGCTCGGTCATGGGCAGTGCCGCACTCGCCACGGAGGCCACCGCTCCCGCCCAGGACGCCGGCGCCGCCACGACCGCCGAGCCGACCCGGGCCGCCGCCTCCGCCGGCCCCGCGACCGGTGAGCGGACGGCGCCCGCCGTCGACGCGACCGCTCCCGCCCAGGGTGCCGTGGAGACCCCCTCGCCCGCGGCCGCCGAGCCGCGGGCCACGACGGGCGCCGACGTGCCCACCGCCCAGCCCTCCAGCACCCCGGCCCAGGACGGCGCCACCGAGGCGACCAGCACTCCGACGGCCCAGGCGAGCGGGGCCGCGTCGGCAGCGCCGAGCGCCGCGCCCGAGGCGACGACTCCCGCCCCCGCCGTGACGCCCGGGACCGGGACGACCGCCTCCGGCGCCTCCTACGACACCGCCTCATCGACCGTGCGGCCCCTGCTGTCCTTCAAGGGCTGGCGCGACGCCGACGGCGAGCTCCTCGACTCCTCCGACGGCGTGCCGGTCGAGATCGCCCTCGTCGACGCCGACGGCAACGCCCAGACCGCGACGATCCTCCTCAAGTTCGTCGACGGCGTCTCCGCCTACGGCCTCCCCCTGTGGCCCTTCACCAAGAACATGGACCCCCACGAGGGCGACTACACGATCCGCTACCGGGTCAAGGGCGCTGAGGCCTGGACCGACGCCGGCACGGTCCACCTCACCGTCTCCCTGCCCGCCGCCGGGAGCAGCGCGACGCTCGTCGGCACCGGCACGGGCCTCACGGGCACCGGCTGGAGCTTCGACGGCAGGACGAACATCGGCGGCGTCTTCAAGGTCGCCGTCCGCCTCACCGACGCCCAGCGGCGCACCCACGACGTCGACGCCCCCGCCTCCTTCACCTCCGGCACCTTCACCATCAGCCCGGAGCAGCTGGCGACGGTCGCGCCCTCCGGCGGAGTCGTCTCCGTCCAGGCGCTGAGCGGCTCCGAGGTCGTCGGGGACGCCGTGACGGTCGCCCCCAGGGCCTCAGTCGCGGCCGCCACGGTCACCGTGGACGGCCGCCTCGCCCTCGAGGTCGCCGACTGGCGCTCCCTCGACGGAGCCGCCCTGCGCGGGCCCTCGCTCACGCTCAACGCCCTCGATCCCGAGACGGGCGAGGTCCTGCGCAGCTACGACCTCGGCCAGAGCGTCGTCCTGCCGTCCTCCGGCGCGAGCAGCTACGACCTGGACGTCGCCGGCATCCTGGCCCGCGCGGGCCTCGAGGGCGACGGCTCGCCGCTCGGCACCGGCAGCTACTCGCTCACGCTCGCGAACGAGGACGGCTGGACGGCGACCACCGACGCCTTCACCGTCACCGCGGGTCTGCCGACAGACGCGCCCACGGAGGATCCGACGAGCGAGCCCTCCACCGAGCCCACCGCGACCCCGACGGCTGAGCCGACGACGCAGCCCGCGAACAAGCCGACCGCCTCGCCCAGCGCCACGGCTGAGCCCTCCGCTCAGCCGACCACGGAGCCCACGACCGAGCCGACGACCGCACCCACCGCGGACGCCGAGGTCGTCACCGCCACCAGGGCTGGCGTCGGGACCCTGCAGCGCATCGGTCAGGCCGGAGCCAAGGACGGCCCCTACGCGGACGGCGAGGTCGCCACCTCCGCGGAGGGCAAGATCCAGCTCACCTTCGGCGGCTGGACCACGGCAGACGGCAGCCCCCTCGCCGCCGGCTCGACCACCACCGTCGAGGTGCGCCTCGTCGCGGCCGACGGCACCGGCTCCCGCCCCGTCACGATCGAGATCACCGTCCCCGATGCCGGCTCCGACGCCTCCAAGTGGGTCCAGCTCTGGACCCTCACGAAGGGGCTCGCCCCCTCGGGCGCCGCCACCTACACGATCCAGTACCGGGCTCCCGGCCAGTCGGACTCCGACTGGCGCGACCTCGGCCCCGTCACCATGAGCGTCTCCGCCGCGACCCCCGGCGCGAAGGCCTCCGTGTCCGTCTCAGCGGACGGCACGACGGTCACCGGCACCGGCTGGACCTTCAACGACTCGACCACCGGCGCCGTCCCCGGCCTCACTGAGGGCGGCGACCTCTACGCCGTCACCCTCACCGGGTCCTGGGGAACGAGCCCCGCCGGCGTGCCGCTCCTCGCGCCCTTCACGAACGGCTCCTTCACCACCTCCGTCAGCGCCATCGCGGCGGCCCTCAAGGCCGCCGGCGTGGCCGCCGGGACCTACGACGTCTCCCTCGGCGCCGGGGAGCCCGTCAGCGTCACCGTGCCCGCCGACGCCCAGCCCGGGCCGGTGCCCACCCCGGTCGCCACCGACCAGCCCGTCGAGCCGATCACGCCCGTGGACCCCAGCACGCCCTCCCCGGGCGCCACGGACCAGCCGATCACGCCCGTCGACCCGGCCCAGCCCGGCCAGGACGCTCAGAACGGTGCGGCCGGCGGCCGCGACGTCGTCGTCACCCCCGGCGAGGACGTCACCCCGGTCCGGCCCGCCACGGATCCCGTGCCCTCCAACCCAGGCTCCGACGACGCCGCCTCCCGCGCCCTGCGCGACGCCGCCGAGCGCCTCGCCGAGGGCCGCACCCCGACGACGACGGCGGTGGACGCGGCCGCGGCGGCCGAGGCCGCCCGCACCGTCCGGCCCGCCTCGAGCCCGGTCTCGCCGGTCGCCGACGCCTCCGCCCTCACCGTCGCCAACGCCGGCTCGCTCTCCGGCGGCCGCGAGGGCGACATCGTCCAGCTCATCCTGCCCAGCTCGAAGGCGCAGGCGGGCGACTGGGTCTCCGTCTTCCTCTTCCCCGGGGGCACGACGAGCGGCTGGGCGCAGGTCGACTCGGACAACTCCGTCTCGATCGACGTCTCCGCGCTCGGCGCGGGCACCTACCAGCTGGCCGTCGCCGACCGCGACAACGCGCTCCTCGGCTGGGCGCAGCTCGAGATCTCCGGCACCCGGGCGACGACGGACCCCGACGCGGGGATCATCGCCGTGGACGGGACCCGCGGGGCCCTCCTCGGTCCGAGCGACTGGATGCTCATCTCCGCCGGCGGCCTGCTCATGATCGGCGCCGCGTCCTTCGTCGTGCTGGCCAATCCGGCCCGCGTCTCACCGCGTCGCTGACCTGTGAGAGGATCGCGGATGCATCACGGAAGGAGGGGCTGTGCAGCACCGCTCGCGGTCGCACGCTCGCGCCCAGGCGCCTGACGCCGGGGCGGACCGCCGGTCCCTCCGCACCCTGGCGCTGCTCCAGGCGGGCGCCGTCGTGCTGTGCGCCTCCGCCGTGACCCCCGCCGAGGCCCTCCCCGCGGACACCACCACCGGCCCCTCGACCACCGGGACCGCCTCCACCGTGAGCCCCTCGACGATCGCCGTCGGGGGCACCTTGACGTACACGCTGTCGGGCTTCCCCAAGGAGTCCACCGTCCAGGTCCTCGTCGACGACGGCGACCTCGACAGCCAGGACCCCGTCGTCTCCGAGGTGCCCGTGGACGAGGACGGCACCACCTCCGGGCACATCGAGCTCCCCGGGTACGTGGACGAGGGCACCCACTGGCTGCGCTTCCGCGTCTCGGCCGGTGAGGACGTCCCCACCTCGCAGGTGCGCACCGCGGACTACACGAACAAGAGCCCCTACTTCACCGTCGCCGGCGTCACCATCATCGGCGGCGGCGACTCCGCGGCCGCCTCGCAGCCGACCGCGACCGGGGTCCCGACCGTGCCCGCGCCGACCTCGACGGCGACCCCGGCGGCCGCCGCCGGCGGTGCGGACGCGTCGAGCGGCGAGTCGGAGCCGCACGGCTTCCCCGTCATCGGGGCCTCCTTCCTCGGCCTCGGCATCATCATGGTCGGCCTCGCCGGCTTCGTCGTGCGCAACCGCCGGCGCCTCGCCGCGCACGAGCGCGCCCTCGCCGAGGAGGGCTGAGGCCCGGCGCCGTACGGGGGCCGTCGGCGGCGCGGGAGCGCCGTCCCGCGCGTGTTGACCCGTCACCCCGCCCGATCCGGGCTCGGGCCGCCGAGGCGCGCGGCGATAGGATCGCGGCGGCGCCCGCCCGTCTCGCGGTGCGCCTCGCCGGGCACCGGAACCAGTGCCCCCAGCTGGAAGGAACACAGCATCGTGCTGCGAACCCGCAACGCAGGCTCCCTGCGCGCCGCCGACATCGGCACCACCGTCACCCTCACGGGCTGGGTGGACCGCCGCCGCGACCACGGAGGCGTCGCCTTCATCGACCTCCGCGACGCCTCGGGCATCGCCCAGGTCGTCATCCGCGAGGAGGTCGCCCACGACCTGCGCGCCGAGTACGTCCTCAAGGTCACCGGCGAGGTCACCGCCCGCCCCGAGGGCAACGCCAACCCGAACCTCCCCACGGGCGAGATCGAGGTCGTCGTCTCGGACGTCGAGATCCTCAACCCCGCCGCCCCGCTGCCCTTCCAGGTCTCCGACCACGCCGAGGACGCCGGCCAGGTCGGCGAGGAGACGCGCCTCAAGTACCGCTACCTCGACCTGCGCCGCTCGAGCATGCAGCACGCCATCCGTCTGCGCTCCAAGGTCTCCCAGGCCGCGCGCCGCGTCCTCGACTCCCACGACTTCGTCGAGATCGAGACCCCGACGCTCACCCGCTCGACCCCGGAGGGCGCCCGCGACTTCCTCGTCCCGGCCCGCCTCGCCCCCGGTTCCTGGTACGCCCTGCCGCAGAGCCCCCAGCTGTTCAAGCAGCTCCTCATGGTCGCCGGCATGGAGCGCTACTACCAGATCGCCCGCTGCTACCGCGACGAGGACTTCCGCGCCGACCGCCAGCCCGAGTTCACCCAGCTCGACGTCGAGATGTCCTTCGTCGGGCAGGACGACGTCATCGCCGTCGCCGAGGACGTCCTCAAGGAGGTCTGGGCCCTCATCGGCTACGACCTGCCCACGCCGATCCCGCGCATGACCTACAAGGACGCGATGGAGAAGTACGGCTCGGACAAGCCGGACCTCCGCTTCGGCCTCGAGCTCGTCGACCTCACCGAGTACTTCAAGGACACGACCTTCCGCGTGTTCCAGAACGAGTACGTCGGCGCCGTCGTCATGCCCGGCGGCGCCTCGCAGTCCCGCCGCACCTTCGACGCCTGGCAGGACTGGGCCAAGTCCCGCGGTGCCAAGGGCCTCGCCTACGTCACCATCGCCGACGACGGCACCCTCGGCGGCCCCGTCGCCAAGAACATCACCGACGCCGAGCGCGAGGGCCTCGCCGCCGCCACGGGCGCCAACCCCGGCGACGCGATCTTCTTCGCGGCCGGCAAGGTCGACGCCTCCCGCGCCCTGCTCGGCGCCGCCCGCCTTGAGGTCGGCAAGCGCTGCGGCCTCATCGACGACGACGCCTGGGCCTTCACCTGGGTCGTCGACGCCCCGCTGTTCAAGCCGTCCGCCGAGGCCAAGGCCGAGGGCGACGTCGCCCTGGGCAAGTCCGCCTGGACCGCCGTCCACCACGCCTTCACCTCCCCGAAGCCGGAGTGGCTCGACTCGTTCGACGAGGACCCGGGCAACGCCCTGGCCTACGCCTACGACATCGTCTGCAACGGCAACGAGATCGGCGGCGGCTCGATCCGTATCCACTCCCACGACGTCCAGGAGCGCGTCTTCAAGGTCATGGGCATCGGCGAGGAGGAGGCCCAGGAGAAGTTCGGCTTCCTGCTCGACGCCTTCCAGTTCGGCGCCCCGCCGCACGGCGGCATCGCCTTCGGCTGGGACCGCATCGTCTCCCTGCTCACCAGGGCCGAGTCCATCCGCGACGTCATCGCCTTCCCGAAGTCCGGCGGCGGCTACGACCCGCTCACCGAGGCGCCCGCCCCGATCACCCCGGAGCAGCGCAAGGAGGCCGGCGTGGACGCCGATCCCGAGGACAAGGGCGCTGAGAAGGCGGAGAAGAAGGCTGCCAAGGCCGCTGAGAAGGCCGAGAAGAAGGCCTGACACCGAGCCTGGGGCGCTCAGACGAACGGCGGCCCGCTCCACGTGGAGCGGGCCGCCGTTCGTCGTCGCGACCGGGGCGCGACGGAGCGGGGCCTCAGGCCGCGTGGTGGCAGGTGGGGCAGGTGCAGTCCTCGCAGGCGCAGGACGAGCAGCTGTCCGAGCAGTGCTCGCAGGAGCACGCCGCGTGGTTGCACGTCGGACAGGTGCAGCCCTCGCACTCGCAGACGGCGCAGACGTCGTCGCAGTCACCGCACTGGCAGGTGGTGCACTCGTCGTAGTGGCCGTTGTCCTCGTGGTGGGCGTGGCCGTCGTGGATGTAGTCCACGTGGTCGCCGTGGATGACGGCTCGGTGGCCGCAGCTCGGGCCGTGGGTGTGGTGGTGGGTCTCGGCGGGGCGGTGCTCGATCGTGGCGGTCATGGGGTGCTCCTGGCTCGTGATGGCGTCCGTGCGTCCTCCGCACGGATCGATGACCCCCGAAGAATAATTCTGAAAATGGTTTTCCGGCAAACATGGGAATGCTTCTCGACCGCTTTTCAAAAATGATTCTCAATGCATTTTCGTCATGAATACCGTTCTCGTCGGCCACCGCCGTCCGAACCCGTCTCGCGCTCGGAGCGCGCGGTCCGCCGCGCTCGTCCGGAACCCGGCCCTCCCGAGGCGGCGCTCGTGATGAACGGCTTCACCGTCGGGACCACCGGCGCCCACCGCCCGGGCGTCGGGAGCGACGTCGAGCACCGGCCGCTCGCCGGCGCCGCGCCCCGCGCGAGCGGCGCCGGGCGCACAATGGAGCCATGTCGCGCTACGTCGAGCTCCACCCCGCCAACCCGCAGGCCCGCCGCGTCGAGAAGATCGTCGAGGAGATCCGCTCCGGCGGCATCGTCGCCTACCCGACCGACTCCGGCTACGCCCTCGGCTGCGCCCCCGGCAACAAGGAGGGCCTCGACCGCATCCGGGCCATCCGCCAGCTCGACGACAAGCACAACTTCACCTTCATGTGCGCCGACTTCGCCCAGGCCGGCCCCATCGCCATCGTCGGCAACAACGCCTTCCGCCTCATCAAGCGCCTCACCCCCGGCCCCTGGACCTTCATCCTCAAGGGGACCAAGGAGGTGCCCCGCATGACCCTCAACGCCAAGAAGCACACCCTGGGCGTGCGCATCCCGGAGAACCCCATCACCCAGGCCCTCGTCGCGGGCTTCGGGGCGCCCCTGCTCTCCTCGACCTTCATCCGTCCCGGCAACGACCAGCCCGAGACCAACGGGTGGGAGATCGAGGACTTCCTCGGCCACCTCATCGACGTCGTCATCGAGGGCCCCGTCGGCTCCACCGAGCCCACCACCGTCGTCGACCTCACGAGCGACGTCCCCGAGGTGCTGCGCGAGGGCGCCGGCGACCCGGACCTCCTCTGAGGCCTCGCCGAGCGGACGCGGGGCCGCGCTCCGTCCGGGCCCGGGCGGGGCGCACCGGATTGCCCTGACAGCGTGAGCCCTGGCGCCGCTCGCCGAGGCGGTAGGACGGTGGCACCACGGGCGGGGGAGATCCTCGGCCGCGAGAGGAGGCACCATGAGGATCGCCGTCATCGGAGCCACCGGGACCGCCGGACGCCCCACCGTCCGCCACTCCGAGGCCGCCAGCCACGACGTCCGCGCCCTGTGCCGCGCTACCGGCGTCGACCTGCTCACCGGTGACGGACTCGCCGAGGCCTTCGACGCCGTCATCTCCGCCGCGACGCCCGTCCCCACCGACGCCCCCGACGTCATCGAGGCGCTCACCGCCGTCACCGAGCGGATCGTCCGCGCCGCCGAGGGCGCAGGCGTGCGCCACCTCGTCGACCTGTCCATCGCCGGGATCGACGACCCCGGCCTCGCCGGCTTCGACTACTACCGCGACAAGCTCGCCGAGGAGGGCGTCATCGCCGACTCCTCCGTCCCCGGCTCGATCGTCCGCTCGGCCCAGTGGTACGAGTTCGCCCTCAACCCGGCGGCGGTCGAGGAGGACGAGGATGAGGTCCGCGTCCAGGACTGGTACGTCCAGCCGCTCGCCGTCGACGCCGTCGGCGCGGCGCTCGTCGCCGCTGCCGAGGCCGAGCCGCGCGACGTCGCCCTCGGCAGCGGCGACGAGCCGCTCCACCTGCCCGACCCTCACCGCCCGCCTGCTCGCGGCGACCGGCGACGCGCGCCGCGTCGTGCCCGTCCCGCCGGTGCTGCCGGCTCTGGGCTCGGGAGTCCTCCTGGCTGCGCCCGGGGCCGAGATCCTCGGCCCCACGGCGGCGGACTGGGTCGAGGAGCAGTCCGCTCAGTGGGCCTGAGGCCCGCCCTCGAGGAGTCCGGTGCCCCGGCCGCGCCCGGGCTCCACCTGGGCGTCGGCCGGGGCTCTCCGCGGACCGGAGCGCCTCAGTGCTCGATCCGGTAGCGCTCGTAGACCCGCCGCAGGGGAGCGGGCGCCCACCAGTTCCAGCTGCCCAGCAGAGTCATCGTCGCCGGGACGAGCAGCATGCGGACGACGGTGGCGTCGAGCGCGACGATGATCGCCATCGCCACGCCGATCTCCTTGACCGCGAGGAGGTCCCCGGCGACGAAGCCGAGGAACACCGTCACCATGATGAGCGCCGCCGAGGTCACCACGCGGCCCGAGCGCTGCAGACCGCGCTCCACGGCGGTGTCGTTGTCGCAGCCGGAGTCCCAGTACTCCTTGATACGGGCCAGGAGGAAGACCTCGTAGTCCATGGCGAGGCCGAAGCCCACCCCGACCGCGGTGATGACGACGTAGCTCTCCAGGCCCCCCACCGAGGTGAAGCCGAGCGTGCCCTCCAGGTGCCCCTCCTGGAAGACCCAGGTGAGCGCGCCCATCGAGGCCGCCAGGGAGATCGAGTTGATGATGAGCGCCTTGAGCGGGACGAGCACCGAGCCGGTCATGAGGAAGAGCAGGACGAAGGTCGCCAGCACGATCGTGCCGAGCACCCACGGCAGGCCGTGCTCGATCGCGAGGCGGAAGTCGAGCTGGGTGGCGGCCTGGCCGGTCACCCACCGGTCCGCGGGGGCGCTCACGTCCCGGACGGAGGCCACGGCGTCCTCCGCCTCGCTGCTCGACGGGCCGCCGGCGAGGTCGAGGTAGACGACCGTGTAGCTGCCGGCGGTCGCCGTCGAGAGGACCGAGTCGACGCCGTCGGCCTGCGCGACGCGCCCGACGTAGTCGGTGACCCGCTGACCGGTCCCCGCGATGACGAGGGTCGCGTCCGGCTGCGCGGCGGCCGGGTAGTCCTCCTCGAGGACCCGCAGGTAGTCGCGCTGGTCCGAGTGCGGCGGCAGCATCTCCGTCGTCGAGGACAGCATGTGCAGGTGGCGCACCGGCGCCGCCAGGACGACGAGCAGGACGAGGCAGGCGACCAGCACCAGCCACGGCACGCGGTGCACGGCGTGCGCCAGTCGGGAGAAGACGCCCTCCTCGCTCGTCACGTCGCCCATCCGGCGCTGGAGCGAGCCGAGCAGCGGCACGCGGGACAGGACCGAGGGGCGTCGCAGGCGGTCCCCGAGCAGGACGAGCACCGCGGGGACGAGGGTCACGGCTGCGGCGACCGTGATGAGGACCACGGCGACGCCCGCGAGCCCGATCGAGTGCAGGACGCTCGTGCCCATGAGCAGCAGCCCCAGCATCCCGATGGCGACCGTGAGCGCCGAGAACATGACGGTGCGCCCCGTCGTCATGATCGTCGTCCTCATCGCCGTCGCGACGACCGGACGGCGACGGCGGCGCCGTCCCCCGCTGACCTCGGGGGAGGCGTCGGCGGAGTCGAGGCGGGCCAGCTCCTCCCGGTAGCGGGACGTGATGAGCAGCCCGTAGTCGATCGACAGGCCCAGCCCGATGACCGTGACGATGCTGACGACGAAGGACTGCAGGTCCATGACGTACGTCAGTCCGTACAGGACGCCGAGGGAGCCGGCGATCGCCGCCAGCGCCCCGATGAGCGGCATCCCCGCGGCGAGGAAGCCGCCGAAGACGAGGACCATGATGAGCAGGGAGAGCGGGAGCGAGATGAGCTCGCCGGTGACGAGGTCCTTCTCGACCTGGTCGGTCACGGCGGAGGCGAGGAGCGAGTCGTCGGAGACCGTGCCGCGCGCCTGGGGGGCGACGTCGTGCAGGGCGGCGGGGACGGCGCGCAGGCGGTCCTCGACCTTGCCGACGAGCTCGTCGAGCTGCTCGTGGTACTGGTCGTCGTCCGCGGAGGCGACCTCGTCCCCGTTGGGGTCGACGGTGACGACGACGAGGAAGCCGTCCTGGTCCTTGGAGGCGAGCACCTGCGCTGCGGGCTCGGTGAGGCCGCCGGGGATGACGAAGGGGTCGAGGACGGAGCCCTCGCCGAGGAGGTCGTTGAGGGCGGTGTGCGTGGGCTCGAGGTTCTTCGTGATGCCCTCGACGACCGCGGGGTCGGACAGGTCCGTGCCCGTGACCTGGAGGGTGACGGTCTCCCCGTCGCCGGCGAGGGTGTCGAGGAGCTCCTGGCCCTCCGCGGACTCCGTGCCGTCGACGCCGACGGTGCCGCCCTCGAGCCGGTCGAAGAGGGCCTTGCCCCCGAGGCCGGTGAGGGTCAGCGTCAGCAGGAGCGCCGCGAGGACCACCCAGGCCCCGACGACGACCCAGGCGTCCTTGACGACCCTGTTGGCGAGATGCTCCAGCACGCGCTCATTCTTGCATCCCGGGTGCGACGGTCGGCGCCGGCCCGGCTGCGTGGCACCCCTGCCGTGGCGATAGTCTCGGCGGCATGGATCTCTTCGAGGCGGCGGGCACCGACGACGTCGGTCTGCCCGTGGACGCCCACGCGCCGCTGGCCGTGCGCATGCGCCCCCGCACCCTCGACGAGGTCCTCGGCCAGTCCCACCTCCTCGCCCCCGGCTCGCCCCTGCGGCGCCTCGTCGAGCCCGCCCGTCCTGGCGCGGGCCGCGGCGCCGGCGTCTCCTCCGTCGTCCTGTGGGGACCGCCCGGCACCGGGAAGACGACGCTCGCCTACCTCGTGGCACGCGGCTCCGGGCGCCGCTTCGTCGAGCTCTCCGCCGTGACCGCCGGCGTCAAGGACGTGCGCGCCGTCGTCGAGGACGCGCGCCGCCGGCTGGCCGCCTCGGGGGAGGAGACCGTCCTCTTCGTCGACGAGGTCCACCGCTTCTCCCGCTCGCAGCAGGACGCACTCCTGCCCAGCGTCGAGAACCGCTGGGTGACCCTCGTGGCCGCGACGACCGAGAACCCGAGCTTCTCCGTGGTCTCCCCGCTCCTGTCCCGCTCCCTGCTCCTCACCCTCCACCCGCTCGCCGCCGACGACGTGCGCGCCCTCATCGACCGGGCCGTCACCGACGAGCGGGGCCTGGCCGGAGCGGTCACCATCGACGAGGACGCGCGCGAGCAGGTCATCCGCATGGCCGGCTCCGACGCCCGCAAGTCCCTCACCGTCCTCGAGGCTGCCGCCGGGGCGGTCCTCGCCGCCCGCCGCCCCGCGGCCCTCGCCCCGGACGACGACGGCGCCCCGGACGCCGACGGGGCGCAGGACCCGCAGGCGCCCCGCGCCGTCCCCGCCATCACCCTCGCGGACGTCGAGCAGGCCGCCGACGTCGCCGCCGTCCGCTACGACCGGCAGGGGGACCAGCACTACGACGTCGTCTCGGCCTTCATCAAGTCCATGCGCGGCTCCGACCCCGACGCCACCCTCCACTACCTCGCCCGCATGATGGCCGCGGGGGAGGACCCCCGCTACATCGCCCGCCGCATCACCATCCACGCCGCCGAGGACGTCGGTCTCGCCGACCCCGCCGTCCTCCAGACCGCCGTCGCCGCCCAGCAGGCCGTCGCCCTCATCGGCATGCCCGAGGCCCAGCTGGTCCTGGCCGAGGCCGCCCTCGCCGTCGCCACCGCGCCCAAGTCCAACGCCGTCACCACCGCCATCGGCGCCGCCATGAAGGACGTCGCCGCCGGCCGTGGGGGAGCGGTCCCGCCCCACCTGCGCGACGCCCACTACGCCGGCGCCGAGAAGCTCGGCCACGGCACTGACTACCTCTACCCCCACGACTTCCCCCACGCCGTCGTCGCCCAGCAGTACCTCCCCGACGAGCTCGACGGCGCCCGCTACTACGAGCCCACCGCCAACGGATTCGAGAAGCAGATCTCGGCCCGCCTCGACGCGGTGCGCCGGATCACGGAGCAGCAGTGAGCCATCCCGCCCCCACCAGCCCGAGCGACCCCGGGGCCGCCGAGCCGGACGGAGTCCGGGACCCCACCGGCCGCGGCCGCCTCACGACCTCCCTCCTCGTCCTCGTCACGGGCCTGGCCGCCGGCTTCCTCTCCGGCCTCTTCGGCGTCGGCGGCGGCCTCGTCATCGTCCCCGCCCTCATGAGCGTGCGCGGCATGTCCCAGCGCCGCGCCGCGGCCACCTCGCTCGCCGCGATCGTGCTCACGGCCGCCGTCGGCACGAGCTCCTACGCGCTGCGCGGCGAGGTCTCCCTCGTCGCCGCCGTCCTCCTCGTCCTGGGGTCCTTCGTCGGCGCCCAGATCGGCACGTGGCTCCTGCGCCGCCTCCCCGCCAGGGTCCTGCCCTGGATCTTCGTCGCCTTCGCCGTCTTCGTCATCGTCTCCCAGCAGCTCCAGGTCCCAGTGCGCGAGGCCGGGCTCGTCCTCGACCCCGTCCGCGGCGTCGGCCTCGTCGCCGTCGGCCTCCTCGCCGGGATCCTCTCCGGACTCGTCGGCGTCGGCGGCGGCAGCGTCATCGTGCCGGGCCTCGAGCTCATCGTCGGCGTCGGGGACCTCCTGGCGCGCGGCACCTCGCTCCTCGTCATGATCCCGACGGCGATCATGGGCACCTGGTCCAACGCCCGCCACGGCGTCGTCGACCTGCGCGCCGGCCTCATCGTCGGCGTCGGCGCCGCGGTCGCCGCACCGCTCGGCACCATGACGGCCGCGGCGATCAGCCCCGCGACCGGCAGCCTCCTGTTCAGCCTCTTCCTCGTCTGCGTCGTCCTCAACACCCTGCGCAAGGAACAGCAGCGCCGGCGCCGCGAGCGGAGCGCCGTCGAGTCCGCCCTTGACGGCGTGCCCTCCGACGGCCGGGACGGTCGTCGGCCCTGAGGATCGCCTCACATCGGGGCGTCGCGGCGTGCGCGGGCCGGCCGCGGTCCGCTAGGGTCTCAGGGCTGCCGTCCGGGGCCCCGCTCCCCGCCCGGCACTCCTGGGGTCCCGGCCCACCGCGCCGCAGCTGCGGCACGTCACGAGGCTGACCCCGCGCCGCAGGCACCCGCCCGCGACGTGCGAACAACTCCGACAGGAAGAAGAGACGAGCATGAGCTCCTCCCGCTCCCGCCGCCAGGTGCGCCTCTCGCGCGCCCTCGGCATCCCGCTGACCCCCAAGGCCGTCCGCTACTTCGAGAAGCGCCCCTACGGCCCCGGCGAGCACGGCCGCGCCCGCCGCCGCACCGAGTCGGACTACGCCGTCCGCCTCAAGGAGAAGCAGCGCCTGCGCGCCCAGTACGGCATCCGCGAGGCCCAGCTCCAGCGCGTGTTCGAGGAGGCCCGTCGCGAGAAGGGCCTGACCGGTGAGTCCCTCGTCGAGCTCCTCGAGATGCGCCTCGACGCCCTCGTCCTGCGCTCCGGCTTCGCCCGCACCATCGCCCAGGCCCGCCAGGACGTCGTGCACCGCCACATCCTCGTCGACGGCAAGGTCGTCGACCGCCCCTCCTTCCGCGTCAAGCCCGGCCAGACCATCCAGGTCCGCCCGCGCTCCCAGGTGATGGTCCCCTTCCAGATCGCCGCCGCCGGCGCCCACCGCGACGTCCTCCCGGCCGTCCCGGACTACCTCTCCGTCGAGCTCGAGAAGCTCCAGGCCACCCTGGTCCGCCGCCCCAAGCGCGACGAGGTCCCCGTGAACTGCGACGTCCAGATGGTCGTCGAGTACTACTCCCGCTGATCGCGCCCGGCGCGACAGCCCCGGGACGCCCCGAACCGGTCTCCGGTTCGGGGCGTCCCCGCCTTCCGGGGTAGTCTTACCCCGGTCCACCTGACCCACGCCGCGTCCGAGAGCCCGCCGCAGGCCGGACGCGCACCACGAGCACGAACAGGACGAGGAACCGATGCGCACCTCAGAGATCCGCAGCCGCTGGCTGGACTACTTCGCCGCGAACGGCCACGAGATCCGCCCCTCGGTCCCGCTCATCTCCCCGGACCCCTCCATCCTGTTCACCGTCGCCGGCATGGTGCCCTTCATCCCCTACATCCTGGGCACCGAGGAGGCGCCGTGGCCCCGCGCCGCGAGCGTGCAGAAGTGCATCCGCACCAACGACATCGACAACGTCGGCAACACGACCCGCCACGGCACGTTCTTCCAGATGAACGGCAACTTCTCCTTCGGGGACTACTTCAAGGAGGGCGCCATCGGCTACGCCTGGGACCTCCTCACCGGCCCCGTGGCCGAGGGCAAGTACGGCCTCGACGGCGACCGCCTCTGGATGACGGTCTGGGAGAAGGACGAGGTCGCCTGGAACTACCTCACCAAGGAGATCGGCGTCCCGGAGAGCCACGTCCAGAAGCTCCCCTTCGCCGAGATCTCGTGGTCCACCGGCCAGCCGGGTCCGGCCGGCGCCTGCTGCGAGATCCACTACGACCGCGGCCCCGCGTACGGGCCCGACGGCGGCCCCGTCGCCGACGTCCAGGGCGACCGCTTCATCGAGATCTGGAACCTGGTCTTCGACGAGTTCATCCGCGGCGAGGGCGTCGGCCACGACTTCGAGCTCGTCGGCAAGCTCGACAAGACCGCCATCGACACCGGTGCGGGCCTCGAGCGACTCGCCTTCATCATGCAGGACAAGCCGAACATGTACGAGACGGACGAGGTCTGGCCCGTCATCGCCGCGGCCCAGGAGCTCTCCGGCAGGAAGTACGGCCTCGGCGCGGCCGGTCCCTCCGCCGGCGCCGCCTACGACGACGACGTCCGCATGCGCGTCGTCGCCGACCACGTCCGCTCCTCCCTCATGCTCATCGGCGACGGCGTGCGCCCGGGCAACGACGGCCGAGGCTACGTCCTGCGCCGCCTCATCCGCCGCGCCGTGCGCTCCATGCGCCTCCTCGGCGTCGACGAGGCCACCATGCCCACGCTCCTGACGACCTCCAAGGACGTCATGAAGCTCTCGTACCCCGAGCTCGAGACCAACTGGGACCAGATCTTCCAGGTCGCCTACGGCGAGGAGGAGGCCTTCCGCCGCACGCTGGCCGCTGGCACCACCATCCTCGACACCGCCGTCGCCGACGCCAAGCAGAAGGCGGCCAAGGCCGGCCGCAAGGCGGTCGTCCCCGGCGCCGAGGCATTCACCCTCCACGACACCTACGGCTTCCCCATCGACCTCACCCTCGAGATGGCCGCCGAGCAGGGCGTCGCCGTCGACGAGGACGCTTTCCGCACGCTCATGAACGAGCAGAAGGAGCGCGCCCGCGCCGACGCCCGGTCCAAGAAGACCGGCCACGCCGACATCCGCGCCTTCCAGGAGATCGAGAGGACGATGGGAGGCGGCTCCACCTTCCTCGGTTACACCGAGACCGCCGCCGACGCCACCGTCACCGGCATCCTCATCGACGGCGTCCCGAGCCCCGTCGCCACCGCCCCCGCCGAGGTCGAGATCGTCCTCGACCGCACCCCCTTCTACGCCGAGATGGGCGGCCAGCTCGCCGACCAGGGCGTCATCCGCCTCGCCGACGGCGGCGTCATCGAGGTCTCCGACGTCCAGGCCCCCATCAAGGGCCTGTCCGTCCACCGCGGCACCCTCACCGAGGGCACCGCCGCCGTGGGGGAGAAGGCCTTCGCCGAGATCGACGCCGTGCGCCGCCTCGCCATCGCCCGCGCCCACACCGGTACGCACATGGTCTACGCGGGCCTGCGCAACGTGGTCTCCGAGCACGCTGACCAGGCCGGGTCCGAGAACTCGCCCTCGCGCCTGCGCTTCGACTTCCGCCACAACAGCGCCCTCACCGGCGCCCAGGTCGACGACATCGAGTCCCTCGTCAACGAGAAGCTCGCCGAGGACCTCACCGTCCGCACCGACGTCATGAGCATCGAGGACGCCCACAGGACCGGCGCCATCGCGCTCTTCGGCGAGAAGTACGGCAAGGAGGTCCGCGTCGTCACCATCGGCGACGGCTTCGACGTCGAGTTCTGCGGCGGCACCCACGTGCCCTCCACCGGGCACATCGGCCGCGTCGCCGTCCTGGGGGAGTCCTCCATCGGCTCCGGCGTGCGGCGCATCGACGCCCTCGTCGGCGACGGCGCCTACGGCTTCCAGGCCAAGGAGCACGCCCTCGTCTCCCAGATCTCGACCCTGGTCGGCGCCCGCGCCGACGAGCTCCCCGAGCGCATTGAGGGCCTCATGGCCCGCCTCAAGGACGCCGAGAAGAAGCTGGCGGCCGCCGAGCAGGCCCAGATCATGGGCCGCGCCTCCCAGATCGTCGACGGCGCCGTGCGCGCCGGCGAGGTCCTCCTCGCCTCGGCCGAGCTGGGCGCCGTCGGCAACGCCGACGCCCTGCGCACCCTCGCCCTCGACGTCCGCTCCCGCCTCGGGGAGTCCGAGCCCGCCGTCGTCGCCGTCGCCGGCGTCGCGAACGAGCGCCCCCTCGTCGTCGTGGCCACCAACCAGGCCGCCCGGGACAAGGGCGTCAAGGCCGGCGACCTCGTCCGACTCGCCGCCAAGACCCTCGGCGGCGGCGGTGGCGGCAAGCCCGACCTCGCCCAGGGCGGCGGCCAGGACGCCTCCGCCGTCCCCGCGGCCCTGCAGGCCGTGGGCCGCGAGCTGGGCGCCTGACGGGCCGAGCGTGAGGCCCGGGACCCGGCTCGCCTTCGACGTCGGCAAGGCCCGCGTCGGCGTCGCCCGCTGCGACGCCGAGGCGATCCTCGCCGTCCCCGTCGTCACGCTGCGGCGCGACCGTTACGGCGCCGACCTCGAGGAGGCCGCCGAGCTCGTCGCCGAGCACGACGCGATGGAGGTCGTCGTCGGGCTCCCCAGGCACATGGGCGGGGGCTCCTCCTCGTCCACCAAGGACGCCCGCCGATGGGCGCGCGAGCTCGCCGGGATGATCACCCCGGTGCGCGTCCGGCTCGTCGACGAGCGCCTCACCACCGTCACGGCCCACCAGGCGCTCCACGCCTCGGGCCGCCACGAGAAGGACTTCCGCGGCGTCGTCGACCAGGCGGCCGCCGTCGTCATCCTCAACCAGGCCCTCGAGGCCGAGCGAGCCACCGGGCGCCCCGCCGGTGAGCCCGTCGCACCGACCCAGGGAGGCAGACCATGAGCAGCGACGACCTCTTCGGCACCGAGCCCGAGGACGAGGCCACCGCGGCCGCCGACGACGGCGGCCTCGAGTCCGTGCTCGTCGGCGACGAGGACGCCGCCGAGGACCGGCGCGCCCGTCGCCGCCGCCGCGTGCGCGCCCGCATCATCTCCTTCCTCGTCCTCGCCCTCGTCCTCGCGGGCGTCGCCTACGTCGGCATGCGCGCCCTCGGCTCCGTCCGCGACGTCGCGGCCGAGCAGACGCAGGTCTCCGACTACACCGGCACCGGCGAGGACGACGTCGTCGTCACGATCCCCGACGGCGCCTCCGGATCCGACATCGGCCAGGTCCTCAAGGACGCCGACGTCGTCGTCTCCGTCGGCGCCTTCACCGACGCCTACAACGCCAACGCCCACTCCGGGAACATCCAGGCCGGCACCTACAGCCTCAAGACCCACATGTCGGCCGCCAACGCCGTCGCCGCCCTGCTCGACCCCGCCTCCAAGTCGGACCACACCCTCACCATCCCCGAGGGCTCCACCAAGGCCCAGGTCAAGGAGCGCCTCGTCAGCGTCGGGGGCTTCACCTCGGCCGAGGTCGACGCCGCCTTCAAGGACACCGACGGGATCGGCCTGCCCGACGCCGCGGGCGGCGACGTCGAGGGCTGGCTCGCCCCGTCGAGCTACGACGTCCCCGAGGACGCCGACGCGACCGACGTGGTCGCCTCGATGGTCGCCAAGACCGTGAGCACGCTGAAGTCCCTCGGCATCGACGAGAAGGACTGGGAGAAGGACCTCACCGAGGCCTCGATCGTCGAGCGCGAGGTGTCCTCCTCGACCTACTACGGCCAGGTCGCCCGCGTCATCGAGAACCGGCTCACGCAGAAGGACGCCGAGACCAAGGGCTACCTCCAGATGGACTCCACGGTCCTCTACGGCCTCGGCCGCACCGGGGGCATCCCGAGCAGCGACGAGATCGCCGACAAGTCCAACAAGTACAACACCTACCAGCACGCCGGACTCACCCCGACCCCGATCGGCAGCCCCTCCCAGGAGGCCCTCTCCGCGGTCGCCGACCCGCCGGAGGGCGACTGGCTCTACTTCGTCACCGTGGACCTCGAGAGCGGGGAGACGCTCTTCGCGACGAGCCTCGACGAGCAGAAGAAGAACACGGAGAAGCTGACCGAGTACTGCAAGAAGAACGCCGACGTCTGCTCCGGCTCCACGGCCTCCGCCGACCCGAGCGACGCGGCGACGAAGGGCTGAGGCGGACGTGACGAGCAGCGACGCACCCGTCCGCTTCCGGGCCGGCGTCATCGGCCACCCGGCCGCCCACTCACTCTCACCGGTGCTCCACCGCGCTGCCTACGTCTCGCTCGGGCTGACCGACTGGGAGTACGACCTGCGCGACGTCGAGCCCGCGGGGCTCTCCGAGGTCCTCGCCGAGCTCGCGGCGCCCGCCGGCGACGGCCCGGTCCGCACCGGCCTGTCCGTGACGATGCCGCACAAGCAGGCGATGCTCCCGCGGCTCGACGCCGTCGACCCCCTCGCCTCCATGGTGGGCGCCGCGAACACCGTGGTCGCGCAGCGCTCCGGCCGGGGACCCGCCCTTCTGACAGGCTTCAACACCGACGTCGCCGGCATCGTCGAGTCGCTCCGCGAGACCATGCCCGAGCCGCCGGCGGTCGCCGGCACCGGCTTCGGGCACGCCGACGAGCAGGGCGTCCCCGCGGGGCGCACCGGCCGCCGCGCCGTCGTCATCGGCTCCGGCGCCACCGCCTGCTCCGCCCTCGCGGCCCTCACGGAGCTCGGCGCCACCGACGTCACCGTCGCCGCCCGCCGTCATGCCGGTCCCGGCCGCGCCATGACCGCGGCCCACCGCATGGGCCTCGAGATCGCCACGATCACCTGGCGGCCCGGCGAGGCGGTTTCCGACGAGGAGGTCGCCGAGGCCGTCGCCGACGCCGACCTCGTCGTCTCCACCCTGCCCTCCCACGCCGCCGACACCCTGGGAGCGCCCGTCTCCCGCGCCCTCGAGCGCAACGGCGGCGCCCGGCCCGGCGCCGCGGCCCTCGACGTCGTCTACGCCCCCTGGCCCACCCGGCTCGGCGCCGCCCTCACCGGCGGCGGCGTCGCCGTCGCCCCCGGCTGGCTCATGCTCCTCCACCAGGCCGTTCCCCAGGTCGCCCTCATGACCGGGCACCGTCCGGAGACCGGCCCGATGCGCGAGGCCGTCCTCGCCGCCCTCGCCGAGCGCTGAGCCTCCCGCGACGCGGGCCGGGCGCCGCCCGGGACGACGCCGGGCCTGTGGGATGATCGCCCCATGCTTCGATGGATGACCGCCGGCGAGTCGCACGGCGAGGCCTTGACCGCGCTCATCGAGGGCGTCCCCGCCGGCGTCGACATCACCAGCGAGGACATCCGCTCCGCCCTCGCCCGCCGCCGACTCGGCCACGGGCGCGGCGCCCGCCAGAAGTTCGAGCAGGACCAGCTCGCCGTCCTCGGCGGCATCCGGCACGGCTCCACCATCGGCAGCCCCATCGCCCTCCGGATCGGCAACTCCGAGTGGCCCAAGTGGCGCGACGTCATGAGCGCCGACCCCGTCGACCCCGCCGCCCTCCTCAAGGACGCCGGCACCGGCGACGAGCGCGAGATCGCCCGCAACCGGCCGCTCACGAAGCCCCGCCCCGGGCACGCCGACCTCCCCGGGCTCCTCAAGTACGACCTGGCCGACGCGCGCCCCGTCCTCGAGCGCGCCAGCGCCCGCGAGACCGCCGCCCGCGTCGCCCTCGGCGCCGTCGCGGAGGCCCTCCTCGACCAGGTCGCCGGCATCCGCCTCGTCTCCCACGTCGTGCGCGTCGGCTCCGTCGCCCTGCCCGACGACGCGCCTCGCCCCGTCCCCGACGATGAGGCCCGCCTCTCCGCGGACCCGTGCCGCTGCACCGACCCCGACGTCTCCGCAGCGATGGTCACCGAGATCGACGCCGCCAAGAAGGACGGCGACACCCTCGGCGGCGTCGTCGAGGTCATCGCCGCCGGCGTCCCCATCGGCCTGGGCACCCACGTCGACTCCAGCCGACGGCTCGACGCCCGCCTCGCCGCCGCGCTCATGGGCATCCAGGCCGTCAAGGGCGTCGAGATCGGCGACGGCTTCGCCGAGGCGGCCCGACGCGGCTCCCAGGCCCATGACGAGATCCTCGCCGTGCGCGACGGCGCCGTCACCCGCGCCAGCAACCGCGCCGGCGGCGTCGAGGGCGGCACCTCCAACGGCTCGCCCGTCGTCGTCCGGGCCGCCATCAAGCCCATCTCCACCGTCCCGCGCGCTCTGCGCACCGTCGACCTCGCCACCGGGGAGGAGGCCACCGGCCTCCACCAGCGCTCCGACACGACCGCCGTCGTCCCCGGCGCCGTCATCGCCGAGGCCATGGTCGCGCTCGTCCTGGCCGACGCGCTCCTGGAGAAGACCGGCGGCGACTCCGTCGCCGAGGCACGACGCAACCTCGAGGCCTACCGCGCCCGCCTCGCGGAGCGGACCCAGTGGTGAGCGCGGGAACCGACTGAGGAGAACGCCCGTGTCCAGCCACCGCCCCGCACCCCGTGTCGCCGTCGCCGACGCCGACCTGCCCCTCGTCCTCGTCGGCCTGCCCGGTGCCGGCAAGACGACCGTCGCGCGCCTCCTCGCCTCCGCGCTCGGCGTCCAGGTCACCGACACCGACGCGGAGATCCGCCGCCGGTCCCGCATGACCATCCCGGAGATCTTCGCCAGCGAGGGGGAGGACGGCTTCCGCGACCGCGAGACCCGGGCGCTGCGCGCCGTGCTCGAGTCCGAGGCGGGCGCCCAGGGCGTCATCGCGCTCGGCGGAGGAGCGATCCTCCGCGCGGAGAACCGGGCCATGCTCGCCCCGCGCACGGTCGTGCACCTCTCAGCGACCCCCGAGACGGCCGCGTCCCACGTCGGCGACGGCACCGGACGTCCCCTCGTGTCCCCGGGAACCGACCCCGGCGCCGACTCCGACGCCGCCGAGGCCGCCGCGGAGCACCCCGCCGGCGGGCCCGCCGACCCTGGGGCCGGGCGCGCCGCCGTCCTGGCCCGCATGGAGGCCCTCCACCAGCAGCGCTCCCCGCTGTACGCGGAGGTCGCCGACGTCGTCGTGCCGACGGACGGGCTCACCCCCGAGCAGGTTGCCGCGCTCGTCCTCGTCGCCCTCGGAGCCGACGCGCCCGACACGGCACGCGCCCTGTCAGCGGCGGGCGCCGCCGCCCACCGCATCCACGCCGCCGGCACCGCGGGGAAGGACCCTGCGAGCGCCCCCGCCGCCATCGAGGGGACTGAGGACCCAGTCCTCGTCCCGCCCTCCCGGTCCCTCCGGCCCGACCCCGACGGCCGACTGCGCATCGGCGTGCCCGGAGCCCGTCCCTACGACGTCGTCATCGGGCACGGGCTCGCCGACGAGGTCCTCGCCGGCGTGCGCGCCGCCAAGGGTGCCGGTGCGGGCGGGGTCGCCGTCGTCCACGCCGCCGAGCTCGCCGGAACCACGGACGGCTACCTCGCCGCCCTGCGCGAGGCCGGTCTGCGCGTCGAGGACGTCGTCGTCCCCGGCGGCGAGGCCTCCAAGACCACCGCCGTGCTCGACACGATCTGGGAGGCCCTCGGCGCCATGCGCATGGGCCGCGACGGCTGCGTCGTCGCCGTCGGCGGAGGGGCGACCACCGACCTCGCGGGCTTCGCCGCGGCCACCTGGCTGCGCGGCGTGCCCGTCGTCCAGGTCCCCACGACGCTCCTCGCCATGGTCGACGCCGCCGTCGGAGGCAAGACCGGTATCGACACCGCCCACGGCAAGAACCTCGTCGGCGCCTTCCACGCCCCGACGGCCGTCGTCTGCGACCTCGACGCCCTCGAGACCCTGCCCGCCGACGAGCTGCGCGCTGGCCTCGGCGAGGTCGTCAAGTGCGGCCTCATCGCCGACCCCGTCATCCTCGACCGCGTCCTGTCCGACGCGGACGACGCCGCCGCCCTCACCCGCTGGGACGCCCCCGTCCTCGCCGAGCTCGTCGCCCGCGCCGTGGCCGTCAAGGCCGCCGTCGTGGGCGAGGACCTCACCGAGGCGGGCCTGCGCGAGATCCTCAACTACGGGCACACCTACGCCCACGCCGTCGAGACGGTCTCCGGGTACGCCTGGCGGCACGGCGAGGCCGTCGCCGTCGGCTGCGTCTTCGCCGCCGAGGTCGCCCACCGTCTGGGCCGCCTCGACGCCGACGTCGTCGCGCTCCACCGCGAGGCCTTCGCTGCCGCGGGCCTGCGCACCTCCTTCCCCGAGGGCGCGGGCCGTTTCGAGGACGTGCTCGAGGTCATGCGCTCTGACAAGAAGGTCCGCGCCGGCGTCATCCGCATGGTCCTGCTCGACGAGGTCGCCGTCCCCGCACGGGGCGTCGAGCCCGGCGTCGAGGTGCTGCGCGCCGCTCACGAGTCCGTCACCGCCGAGAAGGGAGCCGCCGCGTGATCACGGCCGCCTGCGACCTCACCGCCTCCGTCGTCCTCGTCGGGGTGCCCGGCGCCGGCTGCTCGAGCGTCTCCGAGGCTCTCGGCGGGCTCACCGGGGCGCCCGTGGCCGACCTCGCCGCCATCGTCGCCGAGGAGCTCGGCACCGCCCCCGAGCTCGCCCTCGTGGCCGTGCCCGAGGCCCGCTACCGCGAGGTCGAGAGCGCGACGGCCCTCGCGCTGCTGTCCGAGGCGACGGCGCGCCCCGGTGTCGTCGCCCTCGGCTCCGGGTGCCTGGCGGACGAGGACGTCGTCGCCGCCCTCGACGAGGTCCGTGGAGCGGACGGACGGGTCGTCGCCCTCACCGCGAGCACGCGCCGGCTGTCCACCCGCAACGGGCTGGACGCGCCGCGCTCGGTCGGGCTGGGCAACGTGCACCACGAGTTCGTCCAGGCCCTCCACGCCCGCGAGGCCCGGTGCCGGGAGGTCGCCGACGCCGTCGTCGACACGAGCGAGACGACGCCCGCCGAGGCGGCTCAGGCGGTCCTGGGGGCCTGAGGGGTCGGGACGCGCGCCCGGGTGCCCCGCGCCGCCGCGGCCCCGGCTCCGCCGTGACCGACCTCGCCCGCCGCCGCCCGGGGCGCGCGGTCGCCGCGCGGTAGACTCGCGAGGTCCCAAGACTTGCAAGTCCCCCCAACAGTGAGGAATCCGCTCGTGGCAACGACGAACGACCTGAAGAACGGCCTGGTTCTCAACATCGAGGGCCAGCTGTGGCAGGTGGTCGAGTTCCAGCACGTCAAGCCGGGCAAGGGCCCCGCCTTCGTGCGCACCAAGCTGAAGAACGTCCTGTCCGGCAAGACCGTGGACAAGACCTTCAACGCCGGCCTCAAGATCGAGACCGCGACCGTCGACCGCCGCGACATGCAGTACTCCTACAAGGACGGCGACGACTTCGTGTTCATGGACATGAGCACCTACGAGCAGACCTACGTTTCCGCCGCCACGGTCGGCGACGCCGCCAAGTACATGCTCGAGGGCCAGGACGTCATCGTCGCCTTCCACGAGGAGAACGTCCTCTTCGTCGAGCTCCCCGCCGCCGTCGTCCTCACCGTCTCCCACACGGAGCCGGGCCTCCAGGGCGACCGCTCCAGCGCCGGCACCAAGCCCGCGACGCTCGAGACCGGCACCGAGATCCAGGTCCCGCTCTTCCTCAACGAGGGCGACAAGGTCAAGGTCGACACCCGCTCGGGCAGCTACATCTCCCGCGTCACCGACTGACGCGCCCCACCGCATGAGCGACACCGAGAACGCCGCCCAGGCCGGGAGCCCCGCCGTCGACACCGACGGCGGGGCCTCCCGCGCCAAGGGCGCTCAGGTCAAGCACACGGTCACGGCCCGCACCAAGGCCCGTCGCCGCGCCGTCGAGATCCTCTTCGAGGCCGACCAGCGAGGTCTTCTGCGCGTCAACAACGCGGAGACCGCGGAGGACGCTCGCGACGACCGCGAGGGCGACGACCGCGACTCCCGGCCCGGTTGGGACCGCGACTTCCGCTCCCGCGAGGAGCGCGAGCGCGAGATCGAGGACCGGATGAACCGCGAGGACTGGTACCTCGTCGAGGACGCGGACGACACCGCGCTGTCCGAGCCCGACGACGAGCGCGAGCCCGCCGAGCGCCTGCGCGAGTTCGCCGCCGAGCGAGCCGTGCACTCCGCGAACCACACCGAGGCCCCCGCCTACGCCCGGGAGGTCCTCACCGGCGTCGCCGACCACCTCGCCGAGGTCGACGACACCATCGAGACCTACGCGCAGGGCTGGACGCTCTCCCGCATGCCCGCCGTGGACCGGGCCATCGCCCGCGTCGCCACGTGGGAGATCGTCTGGAACGACGACGTCGACGCGCCCGTGGCCGTTGACGAGGCCATGACGCTCGCCCGGATGCTCTCCACCGACGAGTCCCCGCGCTACCTCAACGGCCTCCTCGGCCGCATCGGCGACCTCGCCGACACCCTGCGCTGAGCGGACCGGGACCGAGCCGCGGGTCCGAAGAGCCCCGACGACGCCGTCGTTCTCCCTCCGGGGACGACGGCGTCGTCGCTCGCCGGCCCGGTCCGGTCGGCGAGCCCCGGGTGCGGTGGCGCCCGTCACGGGGGCACGATGCCCTCATGACCACGAACTCCTCGAGCCCCGTCGTCGTCGGCGTCACAGGCGCCACCGGCCGCGTCGGCGGCGCCGTCGCCGGGCTCCTCCGCCACGCGCACGTCCACCAGCGACTCATCGTGCGCGACCCCTCCCGCGCGCCCCTGTGGGCCCGCCTCGACCAGGAGCTCACGGCGGTCCGGTCCGACGAGGCCGCTCCCGCAGCACTCCCGACCGCCACCGTGGCCGTCGCCGAGTACGGCGACCTCGCCGCCGCCCGTGCCGCCCTCGAGGGCGTCCGCGTCCTCCTCATGGTCTCCGCCGCCGAGTCCGAGGACCGCCTCGAGCAGCACCGGACGCTCATCGACGCCGCACGCCTCGCCGGCGTCGAGCACGTCGTCTACACGAGCTTCCTCGGCGCGGCCCCCGACGCCACCTTCACCCTCGCGCGCGACCACTGGGCCACGGAGGAGCACCTGCGCCGCTCGGGCATGACCTGGACGATGCTGCGCGACTCCTTCTACCTGGACTTCCTGCCCGACCTCGCCGTCGACGGCGTCATCGCCGGGCCCGCGGGGGAGGGGCGCGTCGGCGCCGTCGCCCGCGCCGACGTCGCGCGGGCCGCCTCGGCCGTCCTCCTCGACGTCGTCACCGGCTCCTCCCGGCACGACGGCGCCACCTACGAGCTCACCGGTCCCGCGGCCCTCACCCTCGCCGAGGCCGCGCACACGATCTCCGAGGTCACCGGCATCCCCACCGCCTACCGCGAGGAGAGCGTCGAGGAGGCCTACGCCTCGCGCACCTCGTACGACGCACCGCAGTGGCAGCTCGACGCCTGGGTGTCGACGTACACCGCCATCGCCTCAGGTGAGCTGGCGGCGGTCACCGACGACGTCCGCCGCCTCACCAGCCGAGCCCCTCTCTCGCTCGAGCAGCTCCTCCGGGGCGATTCCTGATGAACTGCATACATATGCACCTACATGCGTGAAGTTGCTCACGAGTGCGTCCACGACGGCGGCCCCGGTGCCCGTGCCCTGAGCGGAGGCGCTACCATCGGGGCCGTCAGACATCCTTGAAGCCCGTCCCGTGAGGCGGGGAAGGAGGTCCACGCACCGTGGCCGAACCGCAGCCCACCGGGAAGCAGATCCTCGGAGCCCCCGAGATCGCACGCTCCCTCTTCCGCATCGCGCACGAGATCATCGAGCGCAACCGAGGACTGGACGACGTCGTCCTCCTCGGCATCCCCTCGGCCGGTGTGCCGCTTGCCCAGCGCCTGAGCGAGGCCCTCGCCCACGCCGCCGCCGAGGACGCCCGCCTCGCCGGGATCCCCGGGCCCGAGCGCGTCCCCGTCGGAACGCTCGACATCACGATGTACCGCGACGACCTCGGCCGCCACCCGATTCGCGTCCCCCAGCCGACCCGGATCCCGGGGGAGACCCTCGAGGGCAGGACGGTCATCCTCGTCGACGACGTCCTCTACTCCGGCCGCACCATCCGCGCCGCCCTCGACGCCCTCGGCTCCATCGGACGCGCCGACGCCGTCCAGCTCGCCGTCCTCGTCGACCGCGGCCACCGCGAGCTCCCCATCCGCGCCGACTACGTCGGCAAGAACCTGCCGACCGCCCGCACCGAGAAGGTCGTCGTCTCCCTCACCGAGCTCGGCGCCGCCGACGACGCCGTCACCATCCAGGCGAGCGCCTTCGCCGCCGCCGAGGCCGACGAGGAGGCCACCCGATGAAGCACCTGCTCTCCGCCAAGGACCTGAGCCGCCAGGACGCCCTCCAGCTCCTCGACACCGCCGAGGCCATGGCCGCCACCCAGCGCCACGCCGTCAAGAAGCTCCCGACGCTGCGCGGCAAGACCGTCGTCAACCTCTTCTTCGAGGACTCGACCCGCACCCGCCTCTCCTTCGAGGCGGCCGCCAAGCGCCTGAGCGCCGACGTCATCAACTTCTCCGCCAAGGGCTCCAGCGTCTCCAAGGGCGAGTCCCTCAAGGACACCGCCCAGACGATCATGGCCATGGGCGCCGACGCGGTCGTCGTCCGGCACAGCGCCGACGGCGCCGCCCACCTCCTCGCCCACGCGGGCTGGATCGACGTCCCCGTCCTCAACGCCGGCGACGGCAAGCACCAGCACCCCACCCAGGCGCTCCTCGACGCCATGACCCTGCGCCGCTGGTACGTCCCCGGCCAGCCCGCCGGCGCCGCCGACGGGTCCCCCGCCCCGGCCGGCCGCGACCTGGAGGGGGCCGAGGTCGTCATCGTCGGCGACGTCCTCCACTCCCGCGTCGCCCGCTCCAACGTCGACCTGCTCACCACCCTCGGCGCGCACGTCACCCTCGTCGCCCCGCCCACGCTCCTGCCCGTCGGCATGGAGTCCTGGACCTGCGACGTCTCCTACGACCTGGACGAGACCATCGCGGCCGTCCGCCCGGACGCCGTCATGATGCTGCGCGTCCAGCGCGAGCGCATGAGCGCCGCCGGCGGCGGCTTCTTCCCGAGCCCCGCCGAGTACTCCCACGCCTACGGCCTCAACCTCGCACGCCGCGAGGCCATGCCCGAGCACGCCATCGTCATGCACCCCGGCCCGATGAACCGCGGCCTGGAGATCACCGCCGAGGCCGCCGACGACCCGCGCTCGCGCGTCATCGAGCAGGTCGGCAACGGCGTCTCCGTCCGCATGGCCGCCCTCTACCTCCTCCTCGCCGACGAAGGGAACCAGCTGTGACCTCCCACCTCCTCACCGGAGTCCGCCCCTACGGCGAGGACGCCGTCGACATCCTCGTCACCGACGGCGTCATCGCCGCCGTCGGCGCCGACGGCGCCGACCAGGCGCCCGAGGACGTCGTCCGTCACGACCTCGCCGGACTCGTGGCCCTGCCCGGCCTCGTCGACCTGCACACCCACCTGCGCGAGCCCGGCGGCGAGTCCGCCGAGACGGTCCTGTCCGGCACACGCGCCGCCGCCGCCGGCGGCTACACGGCCGTGTTCGCCATGGCCAACACCGACCCCGTCCAGGACAACGCCGGCGTCGTCGAGCAGGTCCTGCGCCTGGGGCACGAGGCCGGCTACGTCGACGTCCACCCCATCGGCGCCGTCAGCCAGGGGCGCAAGGGCGAGCACCTCTCCGAGATGGGCGCCATGGCGCAGTCCGCCGCCCACGTGCGCGTCTTCTCCGACGACGGCTCCTGCGTCTCCGACCCCGTCCTCATGCGCCGGGCCCTGGAGTACGTCAAGGCCTTCGACGGCGTCATCGCCCAGCACGCCCAGGACCCCCGCCTCACCGAGGGCGCCCAGATGCACGAGGGCGCCGTCTCCGCGGAGCTCGGCCTGCGCGGCTGGCCCGCCGTCGCCGAGGAGTCGGTCATCGCCCGCGACGTCCTCCTCGCCGAGCACGTCGGGTCCCGCCTCCACGTCTGCCACGTCTCCACCGCCGGCAGCGTCGACATCATCCGCTGGGCCAAGGGCCGCGGCATCGACGTCACTGCCGAGGTCACCCCCCACCACCTCCTCCTCACCGACGAGATGGCGCGCACCTACTCGCCCCTGTACAAGGTCAACCCGCCGCTGCGCACCGCGGACGACGTCGAGGCCCTGCGCGAGGCGCTCGCCGACGGCACCATCGACGTCATCGGCACCGACCACGCGCCCCACCCGCTGGAGTCCAAGGACTGCGAGTGGCAGGCCGGCGCCTTCGGCATGACCGGGCTCGAGACGGCCCTGTCCGTCCTCATCGAGACGATGGTCGCCCCCGGCCGCATGAGCTGGCGCGACCTCGCCCGGGTCATGTCCACCGCCCCCGCCCTCATCGGCCGCGCCGCCGACCAGGGCCAGGGCCTCGAGGTCGGCGCCCCGGCCAACATCGCCGTCGTCGACCCCGAGGTGCGCCGCACCGTGGACCCGCGGGCCCAGTGGACGCACTCGACCAACACCCCGTACGCGGGGATGGAGCTGCCCGGCAAGGTGGTCGCCACCTTCCTGCACGGGCGGCCCACCGTCCTGGACGGCGAGCCCGTCGCCCACCCGACCGACCAGGAGGACTGAGTCGCATGACCTCCCCCGCCAGCACCACCGAGGGTCCCACGGCCCGTTCCACGAGCGCGCGGGGGACCGCGCTGCTCGTCCTCGAGGACGGCTACGTCCTGCGCGGACGCGCCTACGGCGCCACGGGGCGGACGGTCGGTGAGATCGTCTTCAACACCGGCATGACCGGCTACCAGGAGACCCTCACCGACCCGTCCTACCACCGCCAGATCGTCGTTCAGACGGCACCGCACATCGGCAACACAGGCGTCAACGACGAGGACCCCGAGTCCGCCCGCATCTGGGTGGCCGGCTACGTCGTCCGCGACCCCGCCCGCCGCGCCTCCTCCTGGCGCGCCCGCCGCGAGCTGGAGGACGATCTCGCCGCCTCCGACGTCGTCGGGATCTGCGAGGTCGACACCCGCGCGCTCACCCGTCACCTGCGCGAGAGGGGCGCCATGCGCGCCGGCATCTTCTCCGGTGACGCCCTGCCCGCCGGGGCCGCCGACGCCGCAGGGCCCTCCCAGGCCGCCGTCGACGTCTGCCTCGGCACCGTCCGCGCCGAGCCGGAGATGACCGGCCAGGCCCTCGCCGCCGAGGTCTCCACCCCCGAGGGCTACGTCGTCGAGCCCTCCGGCGAGTACGAGGGCCGCGAGCCGGTCGCCGTCGTCGCCGCCATCGACCTCGGCATCAAGGCCCGCACCCCCTGGCAGCTCGCCGAGCGCGGCGTGCGCGTCCACGTCCTGCCCCAGTCGGCCACCTTCGACGAGGTGCTCGCCCTGAGCCCCGACGGCGTCTTCTTCTCCAACGGCCCGGGCGACCCCGGCACCGCCACGAGCGAGGTCGAGCTGCTGCGCGGCGTCCTCGACGCCCGGATCCCCTTCTTCGGGATCTGCCTCGGCAACCAGATCCTCGGCCGGGCCCTGGGCTACGGGACCTACAAGCTCGCCTACGGCCACCGCGGCGTCAACCAGCCGGTCCTCGACCGCGCCACCGGCCGCGTCGAGATCACCGCCCACAACCACGGCTTCGCCGTCGACGCCCCCGCCGACGCGCCGTCGGTCGCCCCCTACGACGACGGCCGCTACGGACGCGTCGAGGTCTCCCACACGGACCTCAACGACGGCGTCGTCGAGGGCCTGCGCGCCCTCGACCTGCCCGCCTTCTCCGTCCAGTACCACCCCGAGGCCGCCGCCGGCCCCCACGACGGCGAGCACCTCTTCGACCGCTTCATCCGCCTCATGCGCGAGAACCGCGAGGCCACCGCGACCGACCCGACCGCCGCGCCCACCGCGCCGGCGGGGGAGGAGAACTGACATGCCCCTGCGGAACGACATCGGCTCCGTCCTCGTCATCGGCTCCGGCCCCATCGTCATCGGCCAGGCCTGCGAGTTCGACTACTCCGGCACCCAGGCCTGCCGCGTCCTGCGCTCCGAGGGCATCCGCGTCATCCTCGTCAACTCCAACCCGGCGACGATCATGACCGACCCCGACGTCGCCGACGCCACCTACATCGAGCCCATCACCACCGAGGTCCTCACCTCCATCATCGCCAAGGAGCGCCCCGACGCCCTCCTGCCGACCCTCGGCGGGCAGACCGCTCTCAACGCTGCCATGAGCCTCGTCGAGGCGGGCGTCCTCGAGCGATACGACGTCGAGCTCATCGGCGCCAACGCCGACGCGATCAACGCGGGCGAGGACCGGGACGAGTTCAAGAAGGTCGTCGAGCGCTGCGGCGCCGAGGTGGCCCGCTCCGTCATCTGCCACTCCATGGCCGACTGCCACGCCGGCGTCGCCGAGCTCGGCGGCTACCCCGTCGTCGTGCGTCCCTCCTTCACCATGGGCGGCCTCGGCTCCGGCATCGCCTTCGACGAGGCCGACCTCGAGCGCATCGCGGGCTCCGGCCTCGCCGCCTCCCGAACCACCGAGGTCCTCCTCGAGGAGTCCATCCTCGGCTGGAAGGAGTACGAGCTCGAGCTCATGCGCGACAAGGCGGACAACGTCGTCGTCGTGTGCACCATCGAGAACCTCGACCCCGTCGGCGTCCACACCGGCGACTCCATCACCGTCGCCCCCTCGCTCACCCTCACCGACCGCGAGATGCAGCGCCTGCGCGACATCGGCATCGCCGTCATCCGCGAGGTCGGCGTCGACACCGGCGGCTGCAACATCCAGTTCGCCATCGACCCGTCCAGCGGCCGCATCATCGTCATCGAGATGAACCCGCGCGTCTCGCGCTCCTCCGCCCTGGCCTCCAAGGCCACGGGCTTCCCGATCGCCAAGATCGCCGCGCGCCTCGCCGTCGGCTACACCCTCGACGAGATCCCCAACGACATCACGGGCTCCACGCCCGCCTCCTTCGAGCCCACGCTCGACTACGTCGTCGTCAAGGTCCCGCGCTTCGCCTTCGAGAAGTTCCGCGGCGCGGACCCGCTGCTCACCACCACGATGAAGTCCGTCGGCGAGGCCATGGCCATCGGGCGGTCCTTCACCGAGGCCCTCCAGAAGGCCATGCGCTCCATCGACAAGAAGGGCACCGTCTTCTCCTGGGCCGGGGACAAGCCCGACGCCGAGGAGACCGCCGCGCTCCTGGAGTCGGTCCGGACGCCCACCGAGCACCGCATCCTCGACGTCCAGCGCGCCATCCGCGGCGGCGCCACCGTCGAGCAGCTGTTCGAGGCCACCAGGATCGACCCCTGGTTCCTCGACCAGATGGTCCTGCTCCAGGAGGTCGCCGAGGAGGTCCAGGAGGCCCCGGCCCTCACCGCCGAGCTCCTCGCCACCGCCAAGCGCCACGGCTTCTCCGACCAGCAGATCGGCGACCTGCGCTCCCTCTCCGAGGACACCGTCCGCGAGGTCCGCCACGCCTTCGGGCTGCGCCCGGTCTACAAGACCGTCGACACCTGCGCCGCCGAGTTCGCCGCGCGCACGCCCTACCACTACTCGTCCTACGACATGGAGACCGAGGTCGCCCTGCGCGAGCGCGAGGCCGTCATCATCCTGGGCTCCGGCCCCAACCGCATCGGCCAGGGCATCGAGTTCGACTACTCCTGCGTCCACGCCACCATGGCGCTCGCCGAGCAGTACGAGACCGTCATGGTCAACTGCAACCCGGAGACCGTCTCCACCGACTACGACGTCTCCGACCGCCTGTACTTCGAGCCCCTGACCTTCGAGGACGTCATGGAGGTCTACGACGCCGAGCGCGCCGCCGGCCCCGTCGCCGGCGTCGTCGTCCAGCTCGGTGGCCAGACCCCGCTGTCACTGGCCCGCCGCCTCAAGGCCGCGGGCGTCCCGGTCCTCGGCACCAGCCCCGAGGCCATCGACGCCGCGGAGGACCGTCAGGTCTTCGGCGTCGTCCTCGAGCAGGCGGGCCTGCCCGCCCCCGAGCACGGCACCGCCCTCACCGACGACCAGTCCCACGCCGCCGCCGAGGGCATCGGCTACCCCGTCCTCGTCCGCCCCAGCTACGTGCTCGGCGGCCGCGGCATGGAGATCGTCTACGACCGCGACGGCCTCACCGACTACCTCGCCCGCGCCGGCGCGGAGCCCGGCGGCGCCTACGCCAACGGCCCGCTCCTCATCGACCGCTTCCTCGACGACGCCATCGAGATCGACGTCGACGCCCTCTACGACGGCGCCGAGCTCTTCCTCGGCGGCGTCATGGAGCACATCGAGGAGGCCGGCATCCACTCGGGCGACTCCGCCTGCGTCCTGCCGCCGATGACCCTCTCGGACACGGAGATCGCCCGCATCCGCCGCTCGACCGAGGCGATCGCCGCGGGCGTCGGGGTGCGCGGCCTCATCAACATCCAGTACGCGCTCATGAGCGACACGCTCTACGTCATCGAGGCGAACCCGCGCGCGAGCCGCACGGTCCCCTTCGTCTCCAAGGCGACCGGCGTCCAGCTCGCCAAGGCCGCCGCCCGTCTCATGGCGGGGGAGTCCATCGTCGAGCTCAGGGCCGCCGGCGTCCTGCCCGAGGAGGACGCCTCCGTCTCCGACCCCTTCGACCCGATCGCGGTCAAGGAGGCCGTCCTGCCCTTCAAGCGCTTCCGCACGGGCACCGGCCAGGTCGTCGACACGATCCTCGGCCCCGAGATGCGCTCGACGGGCGAGGTCATGGGATACGACGTCGACTTCCCGCGCGCCTTCGCCAAGTCCCAGGCCGGTGCCTACGGCGGCCTGCCCACCGGCGGCACCGTCTTCGTCTCCGTCGCCGACCGCGACAAGCGAGCCATCGTCATGCCCGTCGCCCGGCTCGCCGAGCTCGGCTTCGGGATCCTCGCCACCAGCGGCACCGCGCAGGTCCTGCGCCGCAACGGCATCCCCGCCACCGCGGTCCGCAAGATCTCCGAGGGCGCCGGCGCCAACGGCGAGGAGACGATCGCCGGGCTCATCGCCTCCGGCACCGTCGACATGGTCGTCAACACCCCCAAGGGCCAGGGCGCCCGCGCCGACGGCTACGCGATCCGAGAGGCCACGACGAGCGCCGACAAGCCCATCATCACCACGGTCCAGGAGCTCCAGGCCGCCGTCCAGGCGATCGAGGCCCAGCTGCACGGCGGCTTCGCCGTGCGCAGCCTCCAGGAGCACGACGCCGACCGCGTCGAGCGCGCCGAGTCCGGCGTCCTGTCCGGCGACTGGATCATCACCGACGCCGAGAGCGTCCGCACCATCACCACCATCGAGAGCGAGCACGCATGAGCGACGGCCTCACCAACGAGGTCCGCGAGGACCTGCCCGGCACCCTGCCCTTCGGGGCCCGTCTGGCCGAGGCCATGGACGAGCGCGGCCCCCTGTGCGTCGGCATCGACCCGCACGGGGCGCTCCTGGAGTCCTGGGGCCTGCCGGACACGCCGGCCGGCCTGCGCGACTTCGCCCTGCGCGTCGTCGACGCCGTCGGCGGGCGCGTCGCCGCGGTCAAGCCCCAGTCGGCGTTCTTCGAGCGGCACGGCTCCGCCGGCGTCGCCGTCCTCGAGGAGACCCTCGCGGCCGTGCGCGAGGCGGGGACCCTGTCCATCCTCGACGTCAAGCGCGGCGACATCGGCTCCACCATGGGCGGCTACGCCCAGGCCTACCTCGCCGACGGCGCCCCGCTCGCCGCCGACGCCATCACCGTCTCGCCCTACCTCGGCTACGGCTCGCTCGCCCCGGCGCTCGACCTGGCCGCGCAGACCGGCCGCGGCGTCTTCGTCCTCGCGCTCACCTCGAATCCGGAGGGGGCCTCGGTGCAGCACGCGGTGGGGGAGTCGGAGCGCTCCGTCGCGCGCTCCGTCGTCGAGGGCGCGGCCGGCTCCAACGCGGTCGCGCGCGCGGCCGGGACGCTCGGCAGCGTCGGCCTCGTCGTCGGCGCCACGATCGGCGACGCCGTCGACCGGCTCGGGATCGACCTGGCCGCGGCCAACGCGCCCCTGCTCGCCCCCGGCGTCGGCGCCCAGGGCGCCGGGGCCGCCGAGCTCGAGGCCGTCTTCGGGGCGGCCCGCCGCAACGTCCTCGCGTCGACCTCCAGGGGCGTGCTGCGCGCCGGCCCGGACGCGGCGGACCTGCGCGAGGCCGCGAGGACCGCGACGGACCAGGCGGCGCGCGCGCTGCGCGCCTGACGAGCGACCCGCACTAGCACGCCAGGTGCGACCCTCGCCACACCGCGAGGCCCTGAGCAGCGGGGTCGCCTCCGGAAACCGTCGGAGACGACCCCGCTGCGGCGCCCACGCCGGGCGTTCGGCCCCCGAAGGCCGGGTTCGCACCGTATCCTTGCCTCGTCCGACGATTGTCTATCGACGAAGGAGACCGGCCATGGCGCTGCCTGTGCTCACCCAGGAGCAGCGAGCCGACGCCCTCGCCCGGGCCGCACGGGCCCGCACCCGCCGCGCCGAGGTCAAGGTGTCCCTCAAGAACGGCTCCATGCGCCTGTCGGAGTTCCTCGACGCCGCGAAGGACGACGAGGTCCTCGGCAAGATGAAGGTCGTCTCCCTCCTCCAGTCCATGCCCCGCGTCGGCGCCACCACCGCCGGCGCCGTCATGGCCGAGGTCGGCATCTCCTCCTCCCGCCGCGTCCGCGGCCTGGGCGCCCACCAGCGCGCCGAGCTCGTCCGCCGCTTCGGCTGAGCGTGAGCCTCGCGACGGTGCCCCTCCCCGTCTTCGTCAGCGCCGCCGCGTGAGCGATGATCGGGTCATGAGCGCGCCCACCCCGTCCCGAGCCCCCCGCCTCACCGTCGTCGCCGGTCCCACCGCCGTCGGCAAGGGGACGATCGTGGCCGAGCTGCGCCGCCGCCACCCCGAGCTCTTCATCTCCGTCTCCGCGACCACCCGCTTGCCCCGCCCCGGCGAGGTCGACGGGGTGCACTACCACTTCGTCTCCGACGAGCAGTTCGACCGCCTCGTCGCCGACGGCCAGATGCTCGAGTGGGCCCTCGTCCACGGCCAGAACCGCTACGGGACGCCCCGCGGCCCGGTCCAGGGCGAGCTCGACGCCGGGCGCCCGGCCCTCCTCGAGATCGACCTCGCCGGCGCCCGTCAGGTCCGCCACTCCATGCCGGAGGCGCAGCTCGTGTTCATCGCGCCGCCCTCCTGGGACGAGCTCGTCTCCCGGCTCGTCGGGCGCGGCACCGAGGGCGAGGCCGAGCGGGAGCGGCGACTGGCCACCGCCCGGGTCGAGATGGACGCGGCCGATGAGTTCGACCGGGTCATCGTCAACGACACCGTGGCGCGTGCCACGGACGAGCTCGAGGAGCTCCTCGGCCTGGCGGGCTAGACTGTCACGGTTGCAACCGCGTCCACGAAAGCAGGAGAAGCACATGCTCGGAACCTCCGCTCAGCCCGAGGGCATCACCAACCCGCCCATCGACGAGCTGCTCGAGAAGGTCGACTCCAAGTACGCGCTCGTGGTGGAGGCCGCCAAGCGCGCCCGCCAGATCAACAGCTACACCCAGCAGCTCGAGGACAACCAGTTCGACTACTTCGGCCCCCTCGTCGAGACCGAGGCCGAGGAGAAGCCGCTCGGCATCGCCCTGCGCGAGATCGCCGGCGACAAGCTCGAGGTCATCCCCGGCGACGAGGCCCGCGCCCGCCGCGCCGAGGCCGAGGCCGCCCGCCAGGCCGCCGAGGAGGACATGTTCGCCGACATCTCCCTCGACTCCCCGATCACGCTGGGCGACGAGGGCCAGGACGGCGGCACCGCCACGTCCCTGGACGACATCCAGTTCTGACACCCGGCCGGGCCCAGCCCACCGGAACGAGGAGCGACCGAGCCATGAGCAGCTCGCCCCAGCGCGCCGCGACCCCCACGGGGACGCGGCGCGTTGTCGTCGGCGTCTCCGGGTCCATCGCGGCCTACAAGGCGCCCTTCGTCGTCCGCCTGCTGCGGGCCGCCGGCCACGAGGTCCGCGTCGTTCCGACCGAGGCCGCCCTGCGCTTCATCGGCGCCCCGGCGCTCGCCGCCGTCTCCGGGCACCCGGTCGACACGGGCGTCTTCGACGACCCGGCCGCCGTCGAGCACGTCGCCGTGGGGGAGTGGGCCGAGCTCGTCCTCATCGCACCCGCCAGCGCGGACCTCCTCGCGCGCCTGGCCGCCGGCCGCGCCGACGACCTCCTCACCGCCACGGTCCTCACGACGACGGCGCCCGTCGTCGTCGCCCCGGCCATGCACACCCAGATGTGGCTCAACCCCGCCACCGTCGAGAACGTCGCCACGCTGCGCCGTCGCGGGGTCACCGTCATCGAGCCGGACTCCGGCCGCCTCACCGGGGCCGACTCCGGCGTCGGCCGCTTCCCCGAGCCCGAGCGCGTGGTCGCCGAGGCACTCGCCGTGCTCGGGGGCGACGGCGCCCCGCGTGCCGGCGCTCCGGCGGCGCTCACGGACCAGGACCTCGCTGGACGGCACGTCGTCGTCTCGGCGGGCGGCACCCGCGAGCCCCTCGACCCGGTCCGCTTCCTCGGCAACCGCTCCTCGGGGCGCCTCGGCACCCTCATCGCCGCCGAGGCCGCGCGGCACGGCGCCCGCGCCACCCTCGTCGCCGCCAACGTCGGCTCCGACGTGCTCGCCCTGCTGCCCGCAGGCGTCGAGGTCGTTCCCGTCGGCACCGCCCTCGAGCTCGAGGCCGCCGTCCGCACCGCATGCGCGGACGCCGCCGCCGTCGTCATGACCGCCGCCGTCGCCGACTTCCGCCCCGCCGTCGTCTCCGGCACCAAGATCAAGAAGCACGGCCTCGACGGGGACGGCGCAGGGCATGGCGGAGCGTCGGGCGCTGCGAAGGGAGACGCGCGCCCGGCGCCCATCGAGCTCGTCGAGAACCCCGACGTGCTCGCCGGCCTCGTTACCCGCCCGCCGCGCACCGACGGCGGGCGCACCCTCGTCGTCGGCTTCGCCGCGGAGACCGGCGACGCCACCGGTGACGTCCTCGCCCACGGCGCCGCCAAGGCCCGCCGCAAGGGCGCCGACCTGCTCGCCGTCAACGCCGTCGGCGACGGCGTCGGCTTCGGTGACGTCGACTCCGCCGTCGTCGTGCTCGACCGCGACGGCGCGGAGGTGGCTCGGGCGGCCGGCTCCAAGGGCCACATCGCCGCTGGCCTCGTCAACCTGATCGCGGCGCGTCTGGCCTGACTATCTTCTCACCCGGGACCACCCGGTCCGGGAGGTGAGACCCGTGCCTATGGTGGCCGTGAGGGCCGACCGCGCGGCGGCCCTCGGAAACCGGCACCGCGCGCGGAAGTGACCTGCATGACCCGAGCGTCCACCAGAGAGATGACCGTCGCCGAGATGATCGAGGCGGTGCTGCGCCCGCCCCTGCCGGTGCGCTTCACCGGCTACGACGGCAGCTCGACGGGACCCGAGGACGCGACCGTCACCTTCCACGTCGTCCGCCCCCGCGCCATCCGCTACGCCCTCACCGCCCCCGGCGACCTCGGCCTCGCCCGCGCCTACCTCATGGGCGACATCACCACTGAGGGCGTCGAGCCAGGCAACCCCTACGAGGCCTTCGGCGACCTCGAGAAGCTCAAGCACTGCCTGCGCCGCCCCTCGGCCTCCCAGGCCCGCCGGATGCTCGCCACCGTCGGCGTGCGCAACCTGCGCACCCCCGAGATCCCCGAGACCGAGGCCGACCCCATGTGGAAGCGCACCCTCAAGGGACTGCGCCCCCACTCCGAGAGGGCCGACTCCGAGACCGTCTCCTCCCACTACGACCGCTCCAACGCCTACTACCGGCTCGTGCTCGGTCCCTCGATGACCTACACCTGCGCCTGCTTCGAGGACTCCTCCGACTCGCTCGAGGACGCCGAGTGGAACAAGATCCGGCTCGTCCTCGACAAGCTCGACCTCCAGCCCGGTCAGCGGCTCCTCGACATCGGCTGCGGCTGGGGCAGCGTCCTCGTCGCAGCGGCGCGCAGGGGGATCAAGGGCATCGGCGTCACCCTGTCGGCCGCCCAGGCCTCCTACGCCAACGCGTGGCTCCAGCGGGAGGGCCTCGACCACCTCGCCGAGGCCCGCGTCATGGACTACCGGGAGATCCCCGAGAGGGACTTCGACGGGATCTGCTCGCTCGGCATGATGGAGCACGTCGGGGTGCGGCACTACGACGAGTACTTCGCCAAGATGTTCGCGATGCTCCGCCCCGGCGGCCGCCTCCTCAACCACCAGATCACCCGCCGCGACGCCCGTCAGGGCAACCGCGCCGGCGCCTTCATCGACCGGTACGTCTTCCCCGACGGCGAGCTCGCCTCGCCCGGCGTCGTGCACCGCCACCTCGAGGACTCCGGGCTCGAGGTCGTCCACGAGGAGAACCTCCGCCAGCACTACGCCTGGACCCTGCAGCACTGGTGCGAGAACCTCCAGGAGCACTGGGACGAGGCCGTCGAGGCCGTCGGACCGCAGACGCCCCTCCTGTGGGGCCTGTACATGGCGGGCTCACGGTGGAACTTCGAGCGCAACAACATCCAGATCCACCAGTTCCTCGCCGTCCGCCCCACCGACGACCCCAAGGGCCACTACTACCCCCAGCGTCCCTGGTGGCGGGCCTGACAGCCGCGCCGCCCGCCGCACCCCTTAGACTCCACTGAGCCCACTACCGCACCGAGGACCGACACCGACATGGCATCCAGCTCTCTCCGCCTCTTCACCTCCGAGTCCGTCACCGAGGGACACCCCGACAAGGTCTGCGACCGCGTCTCGGACTCCATCCTCGACGCGATCCTTGAGCAGGACCCCCACGCGCACGTCGCCGTCGAGACCATGGTGACCACCGGCCTCGTCCACGTCGCCGGCGAGGTCACCACCTCCGCCTACGTCGAGATCCCCGAGATCGTCCGATCCGAGATCGTCGCCATCGGGTACGACTCCTCCGACGTGTGCTTCGACGGCACCTCCTGCGGCGTCTCCGTCTCCATCGGCCAGCAGTCGCCCGACATCGCCGCCGGCGTCGACAAGGCTCTCGAGGTCCGCGACGACTCCGGCGACATCGACCCCCTCGACTTCCAGGGCGCCGGCGACCAGGGCCTCATGTTCGGCTACGCGTGCACGGACACCGCCGAGCTCATGCCGCTGCCGATCCACCTCGCCCACCGTCTCGCCGAGCGCCTCACCGCCGTGCGCAAGCAGGGGATCGTCGAGGGCCTGCGCCCCGACGGCAAGACCCAGGTCACCATCGGCTACGACGGGAACGACGCCGTCACGCTCGAGAACGTCGTCGTCTCCACCCAGCACGACGCCGACCGCAGCCGGGCCTGGCTCACCGAGGCCCTCACCCGCGAGGTCATCCGCCCCGTCCTCGAGGCCGAGGAGGCCAAGGGACTCACGCTGGCCACCGCCGACGCCGAGGTCCTCGTCAACCCGTCGGGCCAGTTCGTCATCGGCGGCCCCGCCGGCGACGCCGGCCTCACCGGCCGCAAGATCATCGTCGACACCTACGGCGGCATGGCCCGCCACGGCGGCGGCGCCTTCTCCGGGAAGGACCCGTCGAAGGTCGACCGCTCCGCCGCCTACGCGATGCGCTGGGTCGCCAAGAACGTCGTCGCCGCCGGCCTCGCCGAGCGCTGCGAGATCCAGGTCGCCTACGCGATCGGCTCCGCGCGCCCCGTCGGCGTCTACGTCGAGACCTTCGGCACCGAGAAGGTGCCGGTCGCCTCGATCCAGGCCGCCGTCGACGAGGTCTTCGACCTGCGCCCGGCCGCGATCATCCGCGACCTGGACCTGCTCCACCCGATCTACCGGGCGACGAGCGCCTACGGCCACTTCGGCCGCCCGGGCTTCACCTGGGAGGAGACGAACCGCGTCGAGGCTCTCCGCGCCGCCGTCGCGTGAGGAACGTCTGACCGCCCGACCCACGAGCCCGCCGCCCGTCGAGAGCGCCGCGCCCGAACGGGGCCACCCCACCCGGACCGTCACGGTCCCGGTCGGGCGGCCCCGTTCGCGTCGTGGGCCCGGGCTACCCTGGGCCCGGACCGCAGGACGACCGTGAGGAGGGGCCATGGGGGAGACCGCCGTCGCGGCCCCGCTCGGGATCGGCCCTGCGGGACCGGGGCAGGGCGTGCCCGGTCAGGGGCCGACCGGTCAGGGCGCGCTGCTCGCCTCCCCTGCGCCCGCCGAGCGCGAGGTGACCGGCACCGGCGTCGACCTGCCCGTCGCGCGCGTCCTCCTCGACACTCCCGTCCCGCACCTGGACCGGCCCTTCGACTACCTCGTCCCGCCCGAGCTCGACGTCGCCGCCGGCGTCGGCACGCGCGTCACCGTCCGCTTCGGCGGCCAGGAGATGCACGGCTGGGTCTGGGAGCGCTCCCGCACGACGACCCACCCCGGCCGCCTCACCGCCCTGCGCCGCGTCGTCTCCGACCTCCCCGTCCTCCCCGAGGCGACGCGCCGCCTCGTCGACGCCGTCGCCGTGCGCGCCGCAGGCACGCGCTCCGACGTCATCCGCCTCGCCGTCCCCGCCCGGCACGCGACGACCGAGCGCTCCGAGCGTGGCAAGGCCGAACCGGAGCCGCCCACCTGGACCGCGCCGGAGGCTGACGCCCAGGGCTGGGGCGCCTACGAGGGCGGTGCCGGGCTGCTCACCGCCCTCGCCGGGGGCGGGGCGCCTCGGGCCGCCTGGTCCGTCCTCCCCGAGCGGGAGGGGCTCGTGCGCGGCTGGGTGGCGCTCGTGGCCGAGGCCGCCGCCGCGAGCCTCGCCTCCGGCCGCGGGGTGCTCGTCATCGTCGCCACGACGGACCAGGCCGAGGCGGTCGCCGCGGCACTGGCCGCCGAGCTCGACGGAGAGCCCGTCGTCACCCTCGCCGCGGAGCACGGCCCGGCCCGCCGCTACCGCGCCTTCCTCCGCCTCCTGCTCGGGCACACGCGCGTCGCCGTCGGTACCCGAGCCGCCGCCTTCGCGCCCGTGAGGGACCTCGGGCTCATGGTCCTGTGGGACGACGGCGACGACCGCCTCGATGAGCGCCACGCCCCCTACGTCCACGCCCGCACCGTCCTCGCCCTGCGCTCCGGCCTCGAGGGCGCCGGCCTGCTCCTGGCGGCGCACTCCCGCTCCGTCGAGGCCCAGTCCTACGTCGAGGCCGGCTGGGCGGGGGACCTGCGGGCCCCGCGCGCGCTCGTGCGCCGCGCCCTGCCCCGCGTCGAGGTGCCCGGGGAGATCGAGCTCGGCGCCGAGGGCGCCTCCGGACGGGCACGCATCCCCTCCCTGGCGCACCGCGCCGTGCGCGAGGCCCTCGCCGACGGCCCCGTCCTCGTCCAGGTGCCGCGCGGCGGCTACGCGCCCGTCGTCGCCTGCGCCCGCTGCCGCACCGCCGCCCGCTGCCCCTCCTGCGCCGGCCCGCTGTCCATGGACCGCGAGGGGCGCGTCACCTGCCGCTGGTGCGGGCGCCTCCTCGGGGCCTTCGCCTGCGCGAGCTGTGGTAACCACGCCCTGCGCATGGTGAGCGTCGGCTCCGCGCGCACCGCGGAGGAGCTCGGGCGCGCCTTCCCCGGCGTCCCCGTCGTCGTCTCCGGCGCCCGCGAGAGCCACGGGATCATCGACGAGGTCGACGACGCACCGCGCCTCGTCGTCGCCACCCCCGGAGCCGAGCCCACCGCCCTCGGCGGCTATCGCGCCGCCCTCCTCCTCGACGGCGCCGCCCTGTCCGCCCGGCCCGATCTCGGGGCCGTCGGCGAGGCGATGCGCCGCTGGTCCAACGCCGTCGTCCTCGTCCAGCCGGGCGCCCGCGTCATCCTCCTCGGCGGCGCCGAGCCGACCGCCGCCCAGGCCCTCGTGCGCTGGGACCAGCCCGGCCTCGCCCGGCGCGAGCTCGCCGAGCGCGCCGAGCTCCACCTCCCGCCTGCCTGGCGCACCGCGAGGCTCGACGGGCCCCGCCGTGCCGTCGACGCCGTCCTCGCGGAGGCCGCCGCGGCAGGCTATGAGGTGCTCGGCCCCGTCGAGGCGCCGCCGGCGCGCGGGCAGACCGCTCGCGCGGGCGAGGTCCGCGGGCTCGTGCGCGCACCCGTGAGCCGCGGGCGCGAGCTCGCAGCCCTTCTACGGGTGCGGTCGCGCGAGCGGTCCGCGCGGCGCGAGGAGCCGCTGCGCGTCGAGCTCGATCCGACCGTCCTGTGGTGAGGCGCGGCACCGTCGTCGGGAGGCCCCCGGGAGGTGGTGAGCAGGCCAGGCGGCGCTGCCCGTACCCCGGCACGCTCACGGCGGCTGACCAGCGCGAACGCAGGACAGATACAGGTTCGTATTCCTAGACTCGTCCTCGTTGGACGGGCACCGCAGCCCGCGCCCGCCCGGCTGCAGCACAGGGCTGCTCCACGACCGGTGAGGACCGGCACGTGACGCCAGTGCCGGCCACGGCCGGCGGGACCAGCGAGGCGACCATGACCAACACGCAGCACGTCTACCAGCGCACCTACCCCGTCAACCCAGACGGCAAGCCCTACGTGCACAACGACCTCGGCCTCTACACGCACAACCACCCGACCCCGCCCGCCGACGTCGCCGAGCGGCACGCCTGGCTCGTCGGCTCCGGCATCGGCTCCCTCCTCGCCGCCGCCTACCTCGTGCGCGACGGCCGCATGCCGGGCGAGAACATCACCATCCTCGAGCAGCTCTCCGTCCCCGGCGGCTCCTTCGACGGCGCAGGCGACACCGAGCGCGGCTTCATCGCCCGCGGAGGCCGTGAGATGGGCCAGCACTTCGAGTGCTTCTGGGACATCATGCGCGAGATCCCCGCCCTGGAGATGCCCGAGCCCTACACCGTCCTCGACGAGTTCCGCACCGTCAACGAGAACGACCCCAACATCGACCCCTGCCGCGTCATCCACCACCAGGGCAAGCGCCGCGACACCTACAAGATGGGGCTCAACAAGAAGGGGCAGCTCGCCATGGTCCGCCTCCTCCTCGCCAAGGAGGAGGACACCTACTACAAGACCATCGAGGACTGGTTCGACGCCGACTTCCTCGCCTCGAACTTCTACACGCTGTTCAAGACGATGTTCGCCTTCGAGCAGTACGAGTCCCTCACCGAGATGAAGCGCTACATGCACCGCTTCCTCCAGTACTTCCCCGGCTTCTCCGACCTGTCCTGCCTGCGCTTCAGCCGCTACAACCAGTTCGAGTCCTTCGTCCTGCCGCTCACCAGCTGGCTCGAGGACAAGGGCGTGCGCTTCCAGTACGACACCTGCGTCGACGACCTCGACATGGACATCACCGCTGGCCGCAAGACGGTCACCGCCATCCGGTACCACCGCGCGGACGGCACGCAGGAGACCATCGACGTGGCCCCCAAGGACCTCGTCCTGGCCACCATCGGATCCTGCACCGAGTCCACCGGGTACGGCGACATGGACACCGTCCCGCCCTTCTACACCGACCGCCCCGGCGGTGCCTGGACCCTGTGGCGCAACCTCGCCAAGAAGTCCTCCGTCTTCGGCCGCCCCGACGTCTTCTGCTCCCACCCGCACGAGACCGTCTGGGAGTCCGTCTCCTTCAGCTTCATCGGCGAGGACCACCCCTTCCTGCGCAAGATCCGTGAGCTCACCGGCAACGACCCGCTCTCCGGTCGCACCGTCACCGGCGGCATCATCACCGCCGAGGACTCCGGCTGGTGCCTGAGCCTCACGATGAACCGCCAGCCGCAGTTCCGCGCCCAGCCCAAGGACTGGGGCGTCGCCTGGGCCTACGGCCTCTACCCGCACGCGAAGGGCGACTGCGTGCGCAAGCCGATGATCGAGTGCACCGGCGAGGAGATCCTCAAGGAGTACTGCTACCACTTCGGGCTCCTCGACCAGTTCGAGGAGATCAAGGCCCGCACCAAGGTCCGCCTCGCCACGATGCCCTACATCACGTCCTTCTTCTGGCCGCGCGGCAAGGGCGACCGCCCCGACGTCGTCCCCGAGGGCTGCACCAACCTCGGCCTCCTCGGCCAGTTCGTCGAGACCCCCGACGACTGCATCTTCACCACCGAGGGCAGCGCCCGCACCGCCATGATGGCCGTGTACCAGCTCCTCGACCTGGACCGCGACGTCCCTCCGATCTGGCCCGCCCAGTACGACGTGCGCGCGCTCCTCGCGGCCGCCAAGACCATGAACGACGGCAAGCTCCCCGGCGGGAAGGTCATCACCCGGATGCTCAAGGGCACCTACTACGAGGACATCCTGCCGTGACAGCATGAGGGCATGAGCGAGCAGACGCAGTCCGCCGGCGCGACCGCGCCGACGAACCTCGCGAGCGCCCAGGCGCCCGTCAACCCCTCGGCCGGTCCCTGCGCGGTCGGGACCGACCGAGGGGAGTCGGCGGTCCCGGTCGACGCCGTCGTCCTCGACTACGGCAACGTCCTCTACACGTGGGACGCCGTCGCGGCCGTCGCCGGGCGGGTGCCCGTGGCCCAGTGGGACGAGTACGTCGCGAGCGGCGAGTTCGACCGCCTCAACGCCATGGCCGACCGCGGCACCCCCTTCGAGGGGATCCTCGCCGAGCTGCGCGACGCCCACCCGGAGCGCCCCGACTGGGAGCACCTCCAGCGCCTCTACTGGGAGCACTTCGCGGACACGAAGACGGGGCCCGTGCCCGGCACCGGTGTGATCGTCGACGAGCTCCTCGACGCCGCGGTCCCGCTCTACGCCCTCACGAACTTCCACGACGTGCTCTTCGAGCGCACCCGGCACATGGTGCCGCAGCTCACGCGCTTCACCGGGATCGTCGTCTCCGGCGAGGAGCACCTCGCCAAGCCCGACCCCGCCGTCTACCGGGTCCTCCTCGAGCGCTACGGCCTGGACGCCGGCCGCACGCTCTTCGTCGACGACTCGCCCGCCAACATCGAGGGGGCCCGCGCCGTCGGCATGCGCGCGCACCTCTTCGTCGGCGCCGGGCGACTCCGGGCCGAGCTCACGGAGCGCGGTCTGCTGCCGCCGCGGGGCTGACGACGGCGGACGCCCTGGTCGGTCGACAGTGCCATGGGGCAGCCGTACGACCACGGGCCGGGGACGCGGGCGGCTGAGCGCAGCCGACTCCGAGGGCGCCCGGCGGGCTCAGCCGGACCGCGCCCCTAGACTGGGACCCATGCGCGTCCTCTTCGCCGGCACCCCCGAGGTGGCCCTGCCCGTCCTGCACTCCCTCCTCGACTCGCCCGAGCACGAGGTCGTCGGCGTCCTCACCCGTGCGGACGCGCGCAAGGGCCGCGGCCGTACGCTTCATCCCTCGCCCGTCGCCGCCGCCGCCCGCGCGGCCGGGCTCGACGTCCGCACCCCGCGCACCCTGCGCGACGAGGAGACCCAGGACTGGGCCCGCGGCCTCGACGCCGACGTCGCCGTCGTCGTCGCCTACGGGCGCCTCGTGCCCGCCGAGCTCCTCGACGTGCCCCGGCACGGCTGGCTCAACCTCCACTTCTCCCTCCTGCCGCGCTGGCGCGGCGCCGCCCCCGTCCAGCGCGCCGTCATCGCCGGCGACGACGTCACCGGCGCCTGCGTCTTCGAGCTCGAGGAGGGCCTCGACACCGGCCCCGTCCTCGCCCGCATGGAGGAGCAGATCCGCCCCGAGGACACCTCCGGCGACCTCCTCGACCGCCTCGCCCGGGCCGGCGGCCCGCTCGTCCTCGACGTCCTGTCCGCGCTCCACGCCGGCACCGCGGCCGCTGAGCCCCAGGCCGACGAGGGCGTCACCCTCGCGCCCATGCTCGCCACCGCCGACGGCGAGGTCGTCTGGACGGCGCCCACCGCGGTCATCGACCGCCTCGTGCGTGGCGTGACCCCTGCGCCGGGCGCCCGCACCGTGTACGACGAGGCCCGCTTCCGCCTCGGGCCCGTCACCCCGGTCGACGGCGTCACCGACCTCGCCCCCGGCGAGATCCGGGCGTCCAAGCACGAGGTCCTCGTCGGCACCGGCGACGGCGCCGTGCGCCTCGGGCAGGTAGCCCCCGCCGGCAAGTCCTGGATGCCCGCCGACGCCTGGGCGCGCGGCGCCCACCCGGATCCCGGGGCGCGCCTCGGCCTCGATACGAGTGACGCGGCGGCGACGACCACGGGGGAGGAGGCCTGATGGCCGGCTACAACGGCGGCCGCAGCGGCGGTCGGGGCAACGGCCACGGCGGCGGACGCCCCGGCCGCCAGAGGGGCGGCCAGCGACGCTCGCAGGCCGGGGCGCAGCGCCGCGGCCAGGGGCGCGAGCGCAGCCGCGGCAACGAGGAGGGCCGCAACAACCGCGCCCGCCGGGATCGCCGCGACGACGTCGCCGAGCGGTCCCAGGCAGGCCGTGGATCGCGCTATCAGCACGACGAGCCGCGACGCGACGACCGACGTCGGGACAGGCAGAACAACCAGGGCGGCGACCGTCGTCGTCGGAACGACCGCGACCAGCGCTCGCGCCGCACGGACGCCCACGGCAGCGCCCGCGTGGACGAGGCCCGCCTTGTCGCCCTCGAGGTCCTCACCAAGGTCCGCGAGGACGGCGCCTTCGCCAACCTCGTCCTGCCGCCCCTGCTCGATGAGGCCCGCCTCGGCCGTCGCGACTCCGGCTTCGCCACCGCCCTCACCTACGGCACGCTCCGGCTCCAGGGCCGCTACGACGCCATCCTCGCCCGCTGCGTCGACCGCCCCCTGAACCGTCTCGCCCCCGTCGTCCTGGACTGCCTGCGCCTGGGCGCCCACCAGCTCCTCGGGATGCGCGTCGCCACCCACGGAGCCGTCTCCGCCACCGTCGACCTCGCCTCCTACGCCGCCAGCCGCGGCGCCTCCGGCCTCGTCAACGCCGTCCTGCGCAAGGTCGCCGACCGCGACCTCGACGCCTGGCTCACCGAGATCGCCGGCGACGCCCCCGACGAGCTCGAGGCGCTCGCCCGCACCCAGTCCCACCCCCGGTGGATCGTCAAGGCGCTGCGGCAGAGCCTCATCGCCAACGGCCGGGACGCCGGCGAGCTGGAGGCCCTCCTGACCGCGGACAACGCCGACCCCGAGGTCGTCCTGTGCGCCCGCCCGGGACTTATCAGCCCCGAGCACCTCGCCAAGGAGGCCGCCGAGTCCGCCCACGCCGAACCCCGTCCCGGTGAGACGAGCCCCTACGCGCTCGTCCTCCCCGGCTCCGACCCCGGTCGGATCGAGGCCGTGCGCACCTCCCTTGCCGGCGTCGAGGACGAGGGCAGCCAGCTCGTCGCCCTCATGCTCGCCGACGCGCCGCTCGAGGGACGCGACGACCGCTGGCTCGACCTGTGCGCCGGCCCCGGCGGCAAGGCCGCCCTCCTCGCCGCCCGCGCCGCCCAGCGCTGCGCCCACCTCACCGCCAACGAGGTGGCGCCCCACCGCGCCCGCCTCGTCGAGGCCGCCGTGCGCGCCGTCCCCGACGGCGTCGTCGACGTCCGCTGCGGCGACGGCCGCGAGTACGGCGAGGCCGAGCCGAAGTCCTACGACCGCGTCCTCGTCGACGCCCCGTGCTCCGGTCTCGGCTCGCTGCGCCGTCGTCCTGAGGCCCGCTGGCGACGGGACCCCAAGGACGTCACCGAGCTCGCCGGGCTCCAGCGCGAGCTCCTCACCTCCGCGCTGTCCGCGGTGCGCCGCGGGGGAGTGGTCGCCTACGTGACCTGCTCCCCGCACGTGCTGGAGACCGATCTCGTCGTCCGCGACGTGATGAAGGCGCTCAACAAGGAGCGTGAGAGCGTCGAGCTCCTCCACGCCGGCGACGTCGCCACCCGCGTGGCCCCCGTCCCGCCCGCCGGCGCGGACCGCGAGACGCTCCAGCTCTGGCCCCACACCGAGGGCTCCGACGCCATGTACTGCGCCCTCATCCGACGGCTCCACTGAGGCGGCGTCGTCGGGGAAGCCCCGGCGTACCCCGCGCCTCACCGCACGACCAGTACCCACCAGCCCAGCTCCGACACCGCCTGCACCAGGAGAACCCCATGACCGCCACGCAGCCCGCCGCGTCCCTCACCGCCGCCGCGATCCACCCCTCCATCCTCAACGCCGACCAGGCGCACCTCGCCGACGAGCTCCACCGCATCTCGTCGGCCGACGGGCTGCACGTCGACATCATGGACAACCACTTCGTCCCCAACCAGTTCGGCGGGCCGTCCTTCCTCGAGACGGTCCTCGCCAACAGCGAGCTCCCGGTGGACGCCCACCTCATGATCGAGGACGCCGACCGCTGGGCCCCCGACTACGCCGAGGCCGGCGCCGCCATCGTCACCAGCCACGTCGAGGCCGCCGCCGCGCCCTTCCGCCTCGCCAAGGAGCTCCACCGGCTCGGCGCCGCCGCCGGGATCGCCCTGCGACCGACCACGCCGATCTCCGCCGTCGAGCACGTCCTCGGCGAGGTCGACCTGCTCCTCCTCATGACCGTCGAGCCGGGCTTCGGCGGTCAGTCCTTCATCGAGGCGATGCTCCCCAAGATCGCTGCCGCCCGCCGCCTCGTGAGTGAGCAGGGCCTGGAGCTGCGCATCCAGGTCGACGGCGGCGTCACCGCGCAGACCATCGAGCGCGCGGCCGAGGCCGGCGCCAACGTCTTCGTCGCTGGCTCCGCCGTCTACAAGGCAGACGACGCCCTCACGGCCATCACCGACCTGCGCGAGCGCGCCGCCGCCCACCTCCACCTGGGCTGACCCCGCCGAGATCGGGACATCCTGACCTCGAGATCGGGACATCCTGGTCCCGGCGGAGGCCCCCGGCGGGAGCCTCGGCCGCGTGCGTCCTAGGCTGGCGCCCATGTCCCCGTCCAGCAGTCGAGCACCACGAGCCTCACCGTCCTCCACACCGGCACCGTCGTCATCGACGAGGCCCTGCCCTACCACCGTGACGACGACGCCCCGCTGGCCTGGACCAACGCCCTGCGCGGCCCCGATCACCTCGTCACCGCCCCCGTGTCCGCCTACCTCATCGAGAACGCGCACGGGCTCACCCTCATCGACACCGGCTGGCACCCCGTCAACCGCACCCGGGCGGGCCAGGTCGCGAACCTCCGCCAGCAGTACCCCGTCAACAAGGCGGTCCTGCCCGACGGCCAGGCACTCGTCGAGCAGCTCGAGGACCGCGGCATCCGGCCCCGGGACCTCGACCTCGTCCTCATGAGCCACCTCCACTGCGACCACGCAGACGGCCTGCGGACCATCGCCGAGGCGCCCCGGATCCGGGTCTCCGCGCCCGAGCTCGAGGCGGCCCGCACCGACAGGCTGCGGTACCTCCCGCACGAGCTGGACAGCGTCGAGCTCGAGACCTTCGCCTGGAACACGATGGTGGGCCCCTTCGACGCCGGTTACGACGTCTTCGGTGACGGCAGCCTCGTCATGGTCGCCGTCCCCGGTCACTCGCGCGGGCTGTGCGCGACCATCGTGCGCTCCTCGGACGCCGTCGACCCCGACGCCCCCGACGAGCTCGGCGGGCGCAGCACCTGGGTGGAGGGCGTCGACGACCCCTGGATCGGGGACGAGCGCCGCTTCGTCCTGCTCACCTCCGACGTCGGCTACGGCCGCCCGTCCTTCGAGGAGGGCCTGCGCCCCGGCGTCGTCATCAACGCCGGCTGGGCCGAGCGCTCCCTGGCATGGGTGCGCGAGGTGGAGCACGACCCGCGCTGCCTCGGCCTCATCGCCAACCACGACCCCGAGGTCCCCGCCGGGACCTTGCTGCTCTGAGCGTCGTCTGAGTTGCGAGGGGCACCGACGGCGCTCAGCGGAAGAACGTGAAGAGCCTCAGTCCAGGCTCGAGGACGACCGGCTCGCCGTCGTAGCGCTCCACGCCGACCCGCATGCTCGTGCCCTCGAGCCGGTCGAGGTAGGCGAGCTCGGTGAAGCCGGAGTCCGCGAACGAGCGCGAGATGTCCGGGCCGAGGTCCGGCTCCTGGGCGCCACGCGTCCAGACGACCGTCGCACCCGGGCGGCACAGAGCGTGGGAGAAGCGCACGAGGCGCTCGATGTCCGACGCCGAGATGTTCCCCATGATCCCGGAGAGCAGCACGAGGTCGGCCGGGGCGTGCGCCGTGTAGGCCTCCGAGACGGGGGCGTCCGCCTCCACCACCTCGAGGTCGACGCCGAGCGCCTCGACCCGCTGACGCGCAACGGCGAAGTTCTCGGGGAGCAGCTCGATGAGCGCGCCGCTCGTCCGTGCCCGCAGCTCCGGGCGCGCCTCGAGGACCCCGAGGAGGTCCGCACCCTGCCCGGCGCAGAAGGACAGGACGCGGACGGGGCCGGGCGTACGGTCGTAGAACTCGGAGATCACCTGCTGGACGTGGCGCAGCCGGAACGACAGGGCCGACGTCGGGTCCCGGTAGGCGTCGTGCCAGGCGACGTAGTCGCGCGGCCGGGGCACGTCCTCGGTGCCGCCCGGGTCCTCGTCGTTGCAGGCAGTCGGTTCAGTGCTCACGGTGCCTCCTCGATCGGTGCTGTTTCGCGATGCTACGGGGCGGGCACGAGGTTGACATGGCGTCCCGAGCGGAACTTCCCCTTCCCTCCACGTTCCAGCCCGACGATGATCCCGCCCGGGTCCGCCATGACCGTCCCTGACAGGCAGTCGACGCCACGGTCCAGGAGGATGGAGGAGAGCGGCGTCGAGGGCCCGAGGACGACGGTGCGCGCCCCGGTGGACAGCGCCAGCAGCCGCGGCATCGTCTTGTTGGCGAGGGTCGCCGCCGTCATGAGGACGACGTCGGAGTCCGGCAGGAGGTACTCGGCGGCGGTGGCCGGGTAGTCGCCGTCGCGCGGGGCCCGTTCGAGGACGGCGAGCTCGCAGGCGCCCCCGAGCGCCTCCTCGATTCCGCGGAAGTGGCCGACGACGGCGACCCGCTTCCCGGCGAGGTCTTCGATCCGGCACCCGAAGGCGGTGTCCGGGCCGGCGAGCACGGGGTCGTCGACGCCGACGGCGGCCGCGCGCTCGGGTGTGTTCGTCCACGCGCACAGGGCAGCGCCCCCGATCGCCGCCTCGACGAGGTTCCAGGAGCGGATGAGCGCGGCGGCGTCGCGCAGCGGCATCCCGATGAGGTCTCCGTCGTGCTCGCGGGGCCGGGTCTCGCCGCCGTACTGGCTCGTCACCCCGACGGCGCCGTCGTCGGTCTCCACGAGCGCCCAGGACCCGTGGACCGCGGCGCGGCGCACGCGGGGTCCCGACGGGATGGCGTCGATGAGCTCGTCGTAGAGGGACCACGGGGTACGGGGCGGGGGAGTCATGCCAGTCCTTCCGGGCGGAGGCTCTCACGGTACGTCGGGTGGTGGGCGCCGTGGCGCCCGACCGAGCTCAGCGCGCGGATCGACCGAACTGACGGCGCGGACTGACCGAGCTCAGGGAGTGAGGCGGGCGGGGCCTCAGGATGTCCCGATCTCGAGGTGAGGATGTCCCGATCTCGGTGGATGGGGCTCGCGGTGCGCTACGGAGGGGACTAATGGGATGGGTGTGACTCGTGTGAAAACGCCGCTCCGAGACCCCGACCCTGACTGCACGAAATGCACAAACCTCCCCGTCCCGTTCGGGTCGGGACCGCGAGCGCCGCGGTTTCCCGCCGTCGAGTCGCCCTCGCCGTCGTGACGACAACGTGACCATGCGCCTTTGTGAGGAATCCACAATGGGAAGCGTCGTCGTCCCGCCCGTACTGTGAACTGTCAGTCGGCATCCGTCTGGCTGCTTGTAGACATAGGCGGAACCGGCTTGCACGCGGTCGGTGCTCCGGCGCCGACCTCCGCACACGGCGACGCACCCGTCGCGGCACCCGTCGGACCCTGCACTTGTGGGAGTCCACCGGCCGCACGGACCGTTCCGCCCGACCCGTAGGAGCACATCGGTGACCACCAGGACCCTGAACCGCATCCTCATCGCCAACAGAGGTGAGATCGCGCTGCGCGTCGTGCGCACGGTGAGGGACCTGGGAGGCACGTCCATCCTCCCGTACACGCCCGAGGACCTCCTCAGCCCCGCCGCCGAGCTCGCCGACGAGGCCTACGCCCTGCCCGAGGGCTCCTCCTACACCGACGCCGAGGCCGTCCTCGCCATGGCCGTCGAGCACGGCGCCGACGCCGTCCACCCCGGCTACGGCTTCCTCTCCGAGCACGACGAGTTCGCCCAGGCCGTCACCGACGCCGGCATCGCCTGGGTCGGTCCCAGCCCGTCGGCCATGAAGGCCCTTGGCGACAAGATGAGCGCCCGAGCCACCGCCGAGCGCGCCGGCGTCGCCCCCGTCCCCGGCATCACCGACTCGGTCACCGCCCCCGAGACCGTCATCGCCTTCGCCGCCGAGCACGGCTACCCCGTCGCCCTCAAGCGCACCGACGGCGGCGGCGGACGCGGCATCACCGTCCTGCACTCCGACGATGAGGCCCGCACCACCCCGGCCTTCGAGTCCGCCGCCGCCGGCGGCGGCACCCTCATCCTCGAGAAGTTCGTGACGGCCGCCCGCCACATCGAGACCCAGTGCGCCCGTGACTCCCACGGAGCCTTCGCCGTCGTCTCCACCCGCGACTGCACCCTCCAGCGCCGCAACCAGAAGCTCCTCGAGGAGGCGCCCGCGCCCTACCTGCCCGCGGGCCTGGACGAGCGCCTCGTGGAGTCCTCCCGGCGCCTCCTCGAGACCGTCGACTACGTCGGCGTCGCCACCTGCGAGTTCCTCCTCACCCCCGACGGCGACCTCTGGTTCCTCGAGGTCAACCCCCGCCTCCAGGTCGAGCACTGCGTCTCCGAGGAGGTCACCGGCATCGACCTGGTTGAGGTCCAGCTCCGCATCGCCGCCGGGGGCCACCTCGGCGCGGTCCCCGAGCCCCGCGGCCACTCCATCGAGCTGCGCATCACCTGCGAGGACCCCGCCCGCGGCCTCGCCCCCTCCACCGGCGCCATCACACGCCTGCGCTGGCCCGCCGGCCCCGGCGTGCGCATCGAGTCCGGCGTTGTCGAGGGCGACGTCGTCACCCCCATGTTCGACCCCATGCTCGCCAAGATCGTCATCACCGGCGACACCCGCGACCAGGCCATCCGCCGCGCCCGCCGCGCCCTGTCCGAGACCATCGTCGAGGGCGTCACCGTGTGCACCGCCCTCCACGAGCACGTCCTCACCCGCCCCGAGCTCACCGGCCCCGACGAGCACGGCCTCCTCGGCGTCACCACCCGCTGGATCGAGACGAGCGTCCTCGACCGCCTCGCCGACCCCGGCGCGAGCGCCGACGGCGCCGCCGCGCCCGAAGCCCCCGCCGAGGCGACGTCGAGCCCCCGCACCCGCTCCACCTACGTCGTCGAGATCAACGGCCAGCGCGTCTCCGTCACCGTCCCCGACGGCATCCTCGGCGGGCGCGGTCCGCGACTGGGCGCCTCCTACTCCGGCGGCGCCGGCGAGCGCCGCATGCAGCAGCCCCTGCGCGGCCGCGGCGCCTCCCGCGGAGCCCGCGGCACCGAGACCGCCGGCAGCGAGGACCCGAGCGTCATCGCCGCCCCCATGCAGGCGATCGTCACGCGCATCTGCGTCGAGCCCGGGCAGCACGTGGCCGAGGGCGACCTCCTCGTCGTCCTGGAGTCCATGAAGATGGAGAACTACGTCCACGCCCCCGCCGACGCCGTCGTCGCCGAGATCCCCGTCGGGGCCGGACGCACCGTCTCCGCCGGCGAGGTCCTCGTCCGCATGCGACCCGGCGATACGACCGCCGCCTCCAACGCCACCGCCGACGCGTCCGCGACCACGAGCCAGGAGGCCTGAGCATGACCGCCACCTTCCCCAAGACCGGCCCCAGCACGGGCGCCGCCGCGCCCGCGAGCGCCGCCACGCCGACGGCCCCCGAGACCGCCACCCTCGCGGACTCCGCGGCGACCTGCGCCTTCCGCGAGCGCATGGCCCGCGTCGACGCCGAGGCCGAGGAGCGCGCCGCCCAGCGCCAGCACGCCAAGGGCAAGCAGACCGCCCGCGAGCGCATCGACGAGCTCCTCGACACCGGCTCCTTCCTGGAGATCGGCCGCTACACCGGCTCCGGCGCGGGGGAGAAGGCCCGCCCCTCCGGCGTCGTCACCGGGTTCGGCCAGGTCGACGGCCGCCAGGTCGCCGTCTACTCCCAGGACTTCTCCGTCTCCGGCGGCGCGCTCGGCACGACCGAGGGCGACAAGATCGTCCGCCTCCTCGACGACGCCCTGCGCCTGCGCATCCCGATCATCGGCCTCATCGACTCCGGCGGCGCCAAGATCCAGGAGGGCGTCGGGGCGCTGCGCCAGTACGGCCGCATCTTCAACCGGACCTGCGCCGCCTCCGGCCTCGTCCCCCAGATCAGCGTCATCCTCGGCCCCTGCGCCGGCGGCGCCGTCTACAGCCCCGCGCTCACCGACTACATCGTCGCCACCCGAGAGGCCTCCCACATGTTCGTCACCGGCCCCGACGTCGTGCGCGCCTCCACCGGCGAGCAGATCAGCGCCGAGGAGCTCGGCGGCGCCGACATCCACGGCTCCGTCTCCGGAGTCGTCCACTACGTCGCCGAGGACGAGTCCGACGCCCTCTCCCAGGTCCGCACCGTCCTGGCCTACCTGCCGTCCTCCTCCGATCTCGAGGCCCCGCACTACGAGTACGACGACGCCGACCGCGCCGACGACCAGGCCGCGGCCCGCGCCGTCGGCTCCCTCGTGCCGGCCTCCACCCGCCAGCCCTACGACGTCGTGGACGTGGTCTCGGCCCTCGTCGACCACGGCGAGCTCGTCCAGGTCCAGGAGGACTTCGCCGGCAACGTCGTCGTCGGCTTCGCCTGCTTCGAGGGCCGCCCCGTCGGCGTCGTCGCCAACCAGCCGATGGTCGACGCCGGCACCCTCGACGTCGACGCCTCGGAGAAGCTCGCCCGCTTCGTCCGCTTCTGCGACGCCTTCGGGCTCCCCGTCGTCACCTTCGTCGACGTCCCCGGCTACCGCCCAGGCGCCGAGCAGGAGCACGCCGGCATCATCCGGCGCGGCGCCAAGGTCATCAACGCCTACGCCACCGCCACCGTCCCGCTCGTCACCATCGTCCTGCGCAAGGCCTACGGCGGCGCCTACATCGTCATGGGCTCCAAGGCCATCGGTGCCGACCTCAACTTCTGCTGGCCCGGCGCGGAGATCGCCGTCCTCGGCGCCCAGGGCGCCGTCGGCATCATCCACCGCCGCGACCTCAAGGCCGTGGGCGAGGAGCAGGGCGACGAGGCCGCCGCCGCCGAGCACGAGCGCCTCGTCGACGAGTACACGGCCTCCGTCATCAACCCCGACAAGGCCGTCGCCATCGGGGAGATCGACGCCGTCATCGCCCCCGAGGACACCCGCACCGTCATCGTCGACTCCCTCGCGGCCCTGTCCGCGAAGCACGACGCCCGCCAGACCACCGCCAAGAAGCACGACAACGGCCCGCTGTGAGCGGCAGCCCCACCGACCACCGACGCTGAAGAACCCCAGGAGAACGAAGCACATGAGCGAGTCCGCATCCGCCGCCGCCCAGGACGTCATGGCCGACCAGGCCGAGACCACCCTCACCGACAGCCTCAACGACGCCGCCCCGGCCGTCGCCCACGCCGCCGGCACCGACACCCGCTCGGTCTCCGAGCGCCTCGAGTCCGGCGAGCCCTACGTCCTCGCCTTCGGCGGCCAGGCCACCCCGTGGCGCTCCACCCTCGACGAGCTCGTCTCCCTCGACCGCGACCTCGCGGCAGACCTCGTGCGCGTCGACGCCGCCGTCGCCGAGCGCCTCGCGCCCGTCGCCACCGAGCTGCTCACCGTCACCCCGCGCGGCCTGCGCGCCCTCGACGACGCCGCCGCCCCGGTCGCCCCCGCCCCCAAGGGCGCCGCCGCGAAGGACGCAGACGCCGCTGATGTCTCCGTGCCCGGCATCCTCCTGGCCCAGCACGCGGCGCTGGCCTCCCTGCCCGGCGCGGGCGTGGCCGTCACCGGCTCCGCCGCCCCCGCCGAGGCCATCGGCCACTCCCAGGGCGTCCTCGGCGTCGCCCTCCTCGAGGCGCTGTCCGCGGACGACGACTCCGCCGCCTGGGACGGGGTCGTCGAGGTGCACGCGATCGCGCGCCTCATCGGCGCCGGCGCCGCCCGCACCACCCAGCGCCTGGGCCTCGGCACCGCGGGGGAGGCCACCCCCATGCTCTCCGTGCGCGGCGTCCCGCGCCCCGTCCTGGACGGCGTGCTCGCCCGCGTCCCCCAGGCCTCCGGCGTCACCGTCGGCGTCACCAACGGCCGCCAGGCGCACATCCTCTCCGGCCGCCCCGCCGACCTCCAGCTCGTCGTCGCCGCCCTCGAGACCGCGGCCCGCCGCAGCGAGAAGGACCGCAAGGAGCGCCGCCGCGGCGGCGCCGTCCTCACGCCCGTCACGGAGTTCCTCGCGACCGCCGTGCCCTTCCACACCCCGCTCCTGGCGGGCGCCGTCGACGACGTCGTCGCCTGGGCCGCCGCCTGCGGCCTCGACGCCGAGCGCGCCCGCGGTCTCGCCGCCGCCGTGCTCACGAGCCCCGTGGACTGGCCGGCCCTCGTCACCGAGGCCATCACCGCCCACGGCGACGCCGCCGCTCCGCGTCTCATCGTCGACCTCGGCCCCGGCGCCGTCCTCGCCCGCCTCACCGAGGCGATCGTCGCCGGCACCGGCACGACCGTCGTCCCCGCCGGCACCGCCCGCACCATCGACGAGCTCGACCGCGCCGGCTCCGCCCCGGCGCCCACCGTCGACCGCTCGCGCTTCGCGCCGCGCCTGACCCGCCTGCCCGACGGCCGCGTCACCCTCGACACCGCCTTCACCCGCCTCACCGGACGCTCAGCCGTTCTCCTGCCCGGCATGACCCCGACGACCGTCGACCCGGCCATCGTCGCCGCGGCCGCCAACGCCGGCTACTGGGCCGAGCTCGCCGGCGGCGGCCAGACCACCGCCAAGGTCCTCGCCGACAACCTCGCCGGACTCGAGGCCCAGCTGGAGCCCGGCCGCACCGCCGCCTTCAACGCCATGTTCATGGACCGCTACCTGTGGAACCTCCACCTGGGCACCCAGCGGCTCCTGTCCAAGGCCCGTGGCGCCGGCGCCCCCGTCGACGGCGTCGTCATCTCCGCCGGCATCCCCGAGCCCGACGAGGCCGTCGAGCTCCTCGAGCGGCTTCACTCCGAGGGCTTCCCCTACGTCGCCCTCAAGCCCGGCACCGTCGACCAGATCCGCCAGGTTCTCACCATCGCGGGCGCCGTGCCCGAGACCCCGATCATCATGCAGATCGAGGACGGCCACGCCGGCGGCCACCACTCGTGGGAGGACCTGGACACCATGCTCCTGGCCACCTACGACGCCATCCGCTCCCACGAGAACGTCGTCCTCACCGTCGGCGGCGGCATCGGCACCCCCGAGCGGGCCGCCGACTACCTCACCGGCCGGTGGGCCCTCGCCTACGGCACCGCCCCCATGCCGGTCGACGGCGTCATGATCGGCACCGCCGCCATGACCGCCAAGGAGGCCCGCACCAACGACGACGTCAAGCAGCTCCTCGTCGACACCCCCGGGATCGCCGAGGGGACCGAGGGCTCCGAGGGCGGCTGGGTCGCCTCCGGCGCCTCCGCGGGCGGCATGACCTCCGGCCTGTCCCACCTGCGCGCCGACCTCTACGAGATCGACAACTCCTCCGCCAAGGCCTCCCGCCTCATCCAGGAGCTCGCCGGCGACGACGCCGCCATGGCCGAGCGCCGCGACGAGATGGTCGACGCCCTCTCCCGCACCGCCAAGCCCTACTTCGGCGACGTCGACGAGATGACCTACCTGCAGTGGGCCACCCGCTTCGCCGAGCTCTGCGTCGCCCCGCACGCCGGTCGTGCCGCCACCGAGGCTGACTGGAACGACGAGGGCTGGTACGACCGCTTCCTCGACCTGCTCCACCGCGTCGAGGCCCGCCTCTCCGAGGCCGACCACGGCGAGATCGAGACGCTCTTCGCCGACTACGACGACGTCATCGACGCCGATCAGGCCCTCGCGGCCCTCGCCGAGCGCTACCCGGCCGCCGCCACCACCCGCGTCGAGCCCGGCGACGCCGCCTGGTTCCCCGAGCTGTGCCGCAAGCACCCCAAGCCCGTGCCCTTCGTCCCCGTCCTCGACGCCGACATCCTGCGCTGGTGGGGCACCGACTCCCTGTGGCAGTCCCAGGACCCGCGCTACAGCGCCGACCAGGTCCGCATCATCCCCGGCCCGGTCTCCGTCGCCGGGATCACCACCATCAACGAGCCCATCGGCGAGCTCCTCGGCCGCTACGAGACCGCCGCCGTCGAGGCCCTCCAGGCCGCAGGCACCCCCGAGCACGAGGCCGCGGGCCGACTCGGAACCGAGGCCGGCCCCTCGGGCCGCACCGTTGACGACGCCCTCGAGCTCGTCCGCACCACGCCCCACGTCCTGTGGAACGGCCACCTCACCGTCAACCCCGCCCGGGTCCTCGACGACGACGCCTACACCGTCGTCGCCCGCCCCGACGTCGCCGAGGACGCCTACGACCTCGACATCTCCCTCGACACTCACTGGGACACCACCCCCGGCGGCGAGAAGATCCACGCCGTGCGCCGCCTCGTCGTCCCGCTGCGCCTCGCCCGCGCCTGGGACGGGGCCGCGCCGCTGGTGGACCCCGGCCGCATCTCCGAGACGATGAACGACCTCCTGCGCGCCACCGCGGGCGTCGGGGCCGTCTCCGTCACCGGCGACCTCATCGAGAAGCTGCCCGAGGTCGTCCCCGCCGTCGACGGCGCCACCAACGCCAAGGGCGAGGTCGTCACCCAGCCCTTCGGCACCGTCCACGCGACCTTCACCCTCTCCGACACCCTCGGCGCGGACCACGCCGCCGTGACCGCGGACGCCCTCCCGGCGGAGCTCTCCGCGGCCCCGCTCGTCCCCGACGCCCTCCTCGGGCCCTGCTGGCCCGTCGTCTACGCAGCCCTCGGGTCCGTCGTCGAGGACGGCATGCCCCTCATCGAGGGCCTCCTCGGCGCCGTCCACCTCGACCACACCATCGACCTGCACCGCTCGCTCGCCGAGCTGGCCTCCGACGCCGGAGCCGACTTCCGGATCACCGTCGACGGCTGGGTCGAGGCCCTCGAGGAGTCCAGCGCCGGCCGCGTCGTCGACGTCCGACTCGAGCTGCGCGAGGAGGCCACCGGCGAGCTGGTCGCCCTCATGCGCGAGCGCTTCGCCATCCGCGGCCGCGCCCACGGCAACGCCGTCCCCTCCAGCCCCGACCTCGCCGGCGGCACCGGCCGCGAGACCGCCCCGGCCGCCCGACGCCTCCTGCGCCGCGTCACCGTCACCGCCCCGAGCGACATGACGGCCTTCGCGCGCGTCACCGGCGACTTCAACCCCATCCACACGAGCTACCACGCCGCGAAGGTCGCCGGCATGCAGGCCCCGCTCGTCCACGGCATGTGGCTCTCCGCCACCGCCGAGCAGGTCGCCGCCTCCTCCGACCCCGACGGCGGTAAGCACGTCCTGTCCGGCTGGACCTACGTCATGCTCGGCACCGTCGAGCTCGAGGACCGCGTCGAGATCAGCGTCGAGCGCACCGGGCTCGTCGTCGGCGGCGGCTACGTCCTCGAGGTCGTCTGCCGCATCGGCGACGAGGTCGTCTCGCGCGGCACCGCTGTCACCGTCCCCGAGCCGACCGCCTACGTCTACCCGGGTCAGGGCATCCAGGCCCAGGGCATGGGCCTGGACGAGATGAACTCCTCCAAGGCCGCCCGCGAGGTCTGGGAGCGGGCCGACGCCCACACCCGCGCCGAGCTCGGCTTCTCCGTCATCAACCTCGTCCGGGACAACCCGACCGAGATGACCGCCCGCGGCGTCACCTACCGCCACCCCGAGGGCCTGCTCAACCTCACCCAGTTCACGCAGGTGGCGCTGGCGACCGTCGCGATGGCGACCACCGCGCGCCTGGCCGAGGCCGGGGCCCTCGTCGAGAACGCCGCCTTCGCGGGCCACTCGCTCGGCGAGTACACGGCGCTGTCCGCCTACGGGCGCGTCATGCCCGTTGAGACGACGATCTCCATCGTCTTCCAGCGGGGCTCGACCATGCACACGCTCGTCGAGCGGGACGAGAACGGCGCCTCGAACTACCGCATGGGCGCCCTGCGCCCCAACCAGGCCGGCATCCGCGCCGACCAGGTCGAGGCCTACGTCGCCGGCGTCGCGGAGCGCACCGGGGAGTTCCTCCAGATCGTCAACTACAACCTCGCCGGCGTGCAGTACGCCGTCGCCGGGACGATCAAGGGCCTCGACGCCCTCGCCGCCGACTCCCGCGCCAAAGCCGAGGCCCGCGGCGGCAAGAACCCCTTCATGCTCGTCCCCGGCATCGACGTGCCCTTCCACTCCGAGGTCCTGCGCCCCGGCGTGCCCGAGTTCCGCGAGCGCCTCCTGGCCCTCATCCCCGAGGACCTCGACCACGAGCGCCTCATCGGCCGCTACGTGCCGAACCTCGTCGCCCGCCCCTTCGAGCTGACCCGCGAGTTCGCCGAGTCGATCCTCGAGGTCGTGCCCTCCGAGCAGGTGGAGGCGCTCCTCGCCGACTGGGAAGCCCGGGCCGCCCGCCCCCGCGAGCTCGCCCGCGCCCTCCTCGTCGAGCTCCTCGCCTGGCAGTTCGCCTCCCCGGTCCGCTGGATCGAGACCCAGGACGTCCTCCTCCGCAGCCCCGCCGAGGGCGGCCTGGGGATCGAGCACGTCGTCGAGGTCGGCCTCGCCGCCTCCCCGACGCTCGCCAACCTCGCCTCCAAGACGCTCCTGCTCCCGTCCAACGCCGGCCGTCACGTCACCGTGCACAACGCCCGGCGCGACGAGGCCCGCGTCCTGGCCACCGACACCGACCCGGCCGTCGACCTCGACGCCGTCGAGTCCGACTTCGAGCTGCCCGCGCAGGGCAGTGAGGCCCCCGCAGCCCCGGCCCCGGCCGAGGCGGCGCCGAGCGAGGCGGCCCCGGCCGAGGCAGCTGCGGCCGCAGCCCCGGCCGCGCCCGCGGCCTCCGGCCCCGCCCCGGACCTGCCCTTCGGCGCCACCGACGCCCTCACCGTCCTGCTCGCCCACGCGGCCCGCATCCTGCCCAGCCAGATCGGCGCCACCGACACGACCGAGACGCTCACCAACGGCGTCTCATCGCGCCGCAACCAGCTCCTCATGGACATGGGCACCGAGCTCGAGCTCGCCAGCATCGACGGCGCCGCCGACGCCGACATGACGGCCCTGGCCGCCACCGTCGCCAAGGGCGCCCCGGGCTACAAGCCCTTCGGCCCCGTCCTCACCGACGCCATCCGCACCGGCCTCGGCCGCATCCTCGGGCCCTCGGGCGTGCGCGTGGGCCGCATCGGTGAGCGCGTCACCGGCACCTGGGGCCTCGGCGAGGGCTGGGTCTCCCACGTCACCGCCGCGATCATGCTCGGCACCCGCGAGGGCGTCTCCATGCGCGGTGAGGACCTCGCCTCGCTGGGCTCCTCCGCCCCGCTCGGCTCCGCCGCCGCCGTCGACGCCCTCATCGACAAGGCCGTCCAGGCGGTCGCCGCCGACCACGGCGTGTCCGTCACCAAGCCCTCCGCGGGCGGCATGGGGACGTCGACGCAGATCTCTTCAGAAGCGCTGGACGCCTTCGCGGCCACCGTCACCGGCGAGGACGGCGTCCTCGCCACGACCGCCCGCACCGTCCTGACCGCCCTGGGCCTGGACGAGCCCGCCTCCTTCGACCCGGAGGCCGAGACCGAGCAGGCCGCCACCCGGGCCCTCGTCGAGGCCGTCGACGCCGAGCTCGGCACCGGCTGGCTCGCCTCCGTGACCCCGGCCTTCGACGCCGACCGCGCCGTGCTCATCGACGACCGCTGGGCCACCGCCCGCGAGGACCTCGCCCGCCTCGGCACCGGCGAGACCGGTCTCGAGGCCGCCCGCGCCACGCTCGCCCCCGAGCGCTTCACCGGTCTCGGCACCGCCGTCGCCGACCAGGCCGCCTGGTGGGCCCGCGCCCTCGCCGACTCCGACCTGCCCGACGCCGGCGAGCGCGCCGAGCTCGCCTCCGCCATCGCCGAGGCCGCCCGCCGCGCCCCCGTCGCCGGCGGCGACTCGGTCCGCTGGGCCGAGGACGTCGCCGTCGTCACCGGCTTCGCGCCCCGCTCCATCGCGGCAGCCGTGGCCGGCGACCTCCTCGCCGGCGGCGCCACCGTCGTCGCGACGAGCTCGCGCCTCACCCACGAGCGCCTCGACTTCGCCAAGCGGCTCTACCGCGAGCACGCCTCCGCCGGCGCCCGCCTGTGGATCGTCCCCGCGAACCTCGCGTCCTACCGCGACGTCGACGCCCTGGCCGACTGGATCGGTCACGACCAGGTCGTCACCTCCGGTGGCTCCTCCAAGCTCGTCAAGGCCGCCCTCGTCCCGACGCTGCTGTTCCCCTTCGCCGCCCCGCGCGTCGTCGGCACCCTCGCCGACGCCGGCCCGGAGGCCGAGTCCCAGACCCGCCTCCTGCTGTGGAGCGTCGAGCGGTCCATCGCCGCCCTGTCCGCCATCGGCACCGACACGCACGTCGACCACCGCCTCCACGTCGTCCTGCCCGGCTCCCCGAACCGCGGCACCTTCGGCGGCGACGGCGCCTACGGCGAGGTCAAGTCCGCCCTCGACGCCGTCGTCAACCGCTGGCGCTCCGAGTCCGCCTGGTCCGGGCGCGTCACCCTGGCGCACCCGCGCATCGGCTGGGTCCGCGGCACCGGCCTCATGGGCGGCAACGACCCGCTCGTCGACGCCGTCGAGGCCGCCGGCGTGCGCACCTGGTCCACCCGGGAGATCGCCGACGAGCTCGTCGCCCTGTGCACCGCCGACAAGCGCGCCCGGGCCGCCGAGGCCCCCGTCGAGGCCGACCTCACCGGCGGGCTCGGCGACGGCGTCGACCTCGTGGCCCTCCGCGAGGACGCCGCCGGCCGCGCCGCCGCCGCCGCGGCCGCGCCCGCCGCTGCCCCGGCCGCCACGATCGCGGCGCTGCCCACGGCCCACACGCCCACGCAGCCCACCGCCCCCGAGTGGGGCGAGGTCGACACCGACCTCGACGACATGGTCGTCATCGTCTCCACCGGTGAGGTCTCCACCTGGGGCTCGGGCCGCACCCGCCGCGAGGCCGAGCTCGGCATGACCGGTGGCGACGACGTCGAGCTCACCGCCGCCGGCGTCCTCGAGCTCGCCTGGGGCATGGGCCTGCTCACCTGGCAGGACTCCCCGAAGGCCGGCTGGTACGACGCCGAGGGCGAGCTCGTCCCCGAGGACGCCGTCTACGACCGCTACCGCGACGAGGTCGTGGCCCGCTCCGGCATCCGCGAGTTCACCGACGACGGCGTCATCGCGCCGATCGCCCCCGAGGAGGTCACGGTCTACCTCGACCGCGACATCACCCTCACCGTCCCCGACGAGGCCTCCGCCCTCAAGATCGCGGACTCCGACCCGGAGCACACCCGCATCGCCCCCGACATCCAGAACGGTGCAGAGACCGGCGAGTGGACCGTGACGCGCCTGGCCGGCTCGCTGGCCCGCGTGCCGCGCCGCGCCGCCCTGTCCCGCACCGTCGGCGGCCAGTTCCCGACGGACTTCGACCCGCAGCGCTGGGGCATCCCGGCCTCCATGGTCGAGGGCATGGACCCCATCGCCGCGTGGAACCTCGTCACCGCCGTGGACGCCTTCCTCTCCGCGGGCTTCAGCCCCGCCGAGCTGCTCCAGGCCGTCCACCCCAGCGACGTCGCCTCCACCCAGGGCACCGGCTTCGGCGGCATGGAGTCCATGCGCAAGATGTTCGTCGGAAGGTTCCTCAACGAGGAGCGCCCGAGCGACATCCTCCAGGAGGCCCTGCCCAACGTCGTCGCCGCGCACGTCATGCAGTCCTACGTCGGCGGCTACGGCTCCATGGTCCAGCCGGTCTCGGCCTGCGCCACCGCCGCCGTCTCCATCGAGGAGGGCTGGGACAAGATCGCGCTGGGCAAGGCGGACGTCGTGGTCGCCGGCGCCATCGACGACATCTCCATCGAGTCCGTCGTCGGCTTCGGCAACATGAACGCCACCGCGGAGGCTGCCGCCATGTACGCCAAGGGCATCTCCGCCCGCCACTTCTCCCGCGCCAACGACCGCCGACGCGGCGGCTTCGTCGAGGCCGAGGGCGGCGGCACGGTCATCCTGGCCCGCGCCTCCGTGGCCGCGCGCCTGGGCCTGCCGGTCGCCGGCGTCGTGGGCTTCGTGTCCTCCTACGCCGACGGCGCCCACACCTCGATCCCGGCCCCCGGCCTCGGGGCGCTCGGCGCGGCCCGCGGCGGCAAGGCCTCGCGCCTCGCCAAGGCGCTGGGCCGCCTGGGCGTCACCGCCGACGACGTCGCCGTCGTGTCCAAGCACGACACGTCGACCAACGCCAACGACCCCAACGAGTCCGAGCTCCACACCCGGATCGCCCGGGCCCTGGGCCGCACCGAGGGCAACCCGCTCATCGCCGTGTCCCAGAAGTCCATCACGGGCCACGCCAAGGGCGGTGCCGCGCTCTTCCAGGTCGCCGGCCTCACCGAGATCCTGGCCACCGGTGTCGCACCGGGCAACGCGAGCCTCGACGTCGTCGACCGCCCGCTGGCCAAGGACGCCTTCTGGGTGTGGCCGCGCACGCCCATCCGCGTCCCCGCCCGCGGCGGCGTCGTCCGCGCCGGCCTGCTCACGAGCCTCGGGTTCGGGCACGTCTCCGGCCTCATCTCCGTCGTCCACCCCGGTGCCTTCGAGTCCGCCCTGCGGGCCGAGGGCGGTCAGGAGGCCGTCGACGCCTGGCTGGCCAGCGCCAACCGCCGCCTCGCGGAGGGCACGCGCCGCCGTCGCGCCGGCATGATCGGCCGCGCCCCGCTCTTCGAGCAGGTCGAGGGCCGTCGCCTCGGTGACGAGAGCCGCTTCCGCGACCCGCACGAGGTCGAGGCCGCGATGCTCCTGGACCCGGAGGCCCGCCTGGGCGCCGACGGCGTCTTCCACATGGGCGAGGCCACCGAGGCCTGACCCCGAGATCGGGACGTCCTGACCTCGAGATCGGGACGTCCCGGCCCTGAGCCCGGGACCGCACCGCATCCCTGGACCCGGCGGTGCGGCCCCGTCCACCCGACGGAGCCCGTCGGTCCGCCGTCCCCCTGAGGACGCCGTGCCGACGGGCGACGCCGCTCCCCGCACCTCCTGCCCGTAACCGCCACGACTCCCGGCGCCCGCCACCCGAAGGGCACCACCATGGAGGTCCGCTCCGCCCCCGTCGTCCGACCCATGCACCCCGAGGACGCGGGCGCCGCCCGCCGCGCCCAGTACGAGGGCTGGCGGGACACCTACGTGCGTCCCGACGGCGTGAGCGCCGCCTGGCTCGAGGAGGTCTGGCGCCCACGACTCAGCGAGACCGGGATCGCGGAGTTCGCGGCCGAGGTCGCCGAGGGGCAGCACTGCCCGAGCGTCGTCCAGCTCGTCGCCGAGGTCGACGACGGTGCCGGCCCCGAGGTGGTCGGCCTCGCCATCGGTCTCGCCCCCGAGGACGGGCCGCAGGAGCTCCGGGTGCTCTACGTGGCGCACCGGGCGCGCGGCAGGGGTGCGGGGAGTGCGCTCATGGACGCGGTCCTGGCGCGGATGGACCCCGCCCGCCCGTGAGCCTCGGCGTCGCGGTCTTCAACGAGGGGGCTCGGCGCTTCTACCGGCGGCTCGGCTTCCGCGAGGTGCGTGGCCTCGAGTCCGTGTTCGCCGGCGTCATCCCCGAGGTGACGATGCCCCGGCCGGCGCGTCCCGACCGTGGACCGCTGCGCCGTTGAGCGAAGGCCGTACCGCCCGGCCGCCGACGCACCTTGCCCCGGCACCGGCCCCGCGGAAGGATCACGGCATGACCACCGGAGAACGGATCACCGTGCGCCCGACGCGCCCCGAGGACGCCGGGGCGGCCCGCCGTGCCTCCTACGAGGGCTGGCGCGACACCTACGTCAGGCCGGACGGACTGAGCCCGGAGCAGCTCGAGGCCTTCTGGTGGCCGCGCCTGAGCGAGCAAGGCGTCCGAGCCTTCGCCCAGGAGATCGCCGAGCTCCAGGACCGGACCGATATCGTGCAACTCGTCGCCGAGCTCGACTCTGCGGTGGTCGGCACCCTCGTCGCGCGGCTACCCGTGGACGGGCCCCAGGAGCTGCGGGTGCTCTACGTCGCGACCGCCGCGCGCGGACGCGGAGCGGGCGGAGCGCTCATGGAGGCGCTCCTGGCGAGGGTCGACCCGGTGCGGCCGGTCAGCCTGGGCGTCGCGGCCTTCAACGACGGCGCGCAGCGCTTCTACCAGCGGCACGGCTTCGTGGCGGTCCCCGGCTCCGAGACGGTGTGGAACGACGTCCTGCCGGAGATCACCATGACCCGTCCGGCCACCGGTGCCTGAGGAGGGCCCGCCCATGAGCAGCTCCGAGCCCCGACCGCCCGCCGTGCCCGAGGTGCCCGTCGGCGCGGCCGTCCTCGGCACCGGCGTGGATCTCGTCCACGTGCCCGGGCTCGCCCGCCAGCTGACCATCCCCGGCACCGTCTTCGCCGAGCGGACCTTCACACCCCGCGAGCTGCGCGACGCCCGGCGGCGGGCCGATGAGTCAGGCTCGCTCCAGGCCGAGCACCTGGCCGGGCGCTGGGCTGCGAAGGAGGCCGTCATCAAGGCCTGGTCCGCGGCGCACAACGCCCTCGCCGGGGGAGCGGTGCCACCGGTCATGGCGGCGGAGGCGGTCGACTGGTGCGACATCGAGCTCGTCACCGACCGATGGGGGCGCCCGTCGATCCGGCTCTCCGGCGCCGTCGCCGAGGCCGTTGAGGCCTCGCTCGGGCCGGGAGCCGCTGAGGGCGTCCGCTGGCCGGTCTCCGTCAGCCACGACGGCGACTACGCCGTCGCCGTCGTCCTCGTGACCGCTCGGCCATGAGCGTCCCCGGGGTCCGTGAGGAGGTTGACCGTCTCCTCGGCCTCGTTCCGGAGAACGGCGTGCTCGGGCTCGGCGAACCCACGCACGGCTCGGCCAACGTCTCCGAGTGGAAGATGGCCGTCCTCGCTGAGCTGTCGGACCGGGGCGCCCTCGGAGCGCTCGCCTTCGAGGACTCGATGCTGACCGGCGCTCAGGTGGACCGGGCCCTCGCCGACGGGACTCGGTGCTCGGACCAGGTCGTGGGCGCGTGGGCGGAGGCATCGAGCCTGTGGCGCACGCGCGTCGTCGTCGTAGGGCTCGAGAGGCTGGCGAGCATCGCCGCGTCGGAGGACCGCCGTCGCTTCCGCTTCCTCGGTCTCGACTGCCACGGAGGTCGCCGTGCCGCTCAGCGGCTGGTCGCGCTGGGCGCGACCGACGGACTCATTGAGCGCCTCGGCCGCGGCGAGGCGCTGACCCGCAGCGAGACGGAGTCCCTCGTTGAGGAGTGCCGATTCCTCGAGGCGGCGTCGACGGCCCAGCAGTTTCTCGCGCGGAACGTGCGGCAGTACGCCGAGGTCTACCTCATCGACCCGGGGGAGGAGCGCCTCGCCCTGCGGGACCGGTACATGGCGGAGGAGCTCCTCGCCCGCCGTCCCGACCGTGGGATCACCGTCGTGTGGGCCCACAACGAGCACGTGGCGAGGAATGAGTCCGGCTGGGCCGGGCCGGTCATGGGAGCGTGGCTCGCGGAGGCACTGGGGCGGTCCTACGTCGCCGTCGGCGCCCTGTGCGGGGAGGGCACCGCGCGCGCCGTCGACGCTGCCGCCGAGCGGGAGGACTACCGATCCGTCGCACTGCCAGGCCTGCGTCCGGAGCACACGGAGTCCGCGCTGGCCGCGCTCGGGCAGAACCTCGTCCGCGGTGACGAGCTCGCCCACCCGGGGCCGAGGCGCTTCCTCGGGTGGAGCATCGACTCTCGGATGGTCCGTGACGAGCCCGGGGCCTTCGACCTCGCCCGCCCGTCGACCGATTTCGACCTGCTCCGCTGGTTCTCCTCGAGCACCGCGGACGAGACCTGGATACCCGACTGTTGACCAAGGCGCTCCGGAACCTGGAGGAGAGTGCCGTGCGCCGACGAGAACGAGGGTTGTGCTCGAACACGAAGGAACTTCCCTCGTTCTCGAGCACAACCCTCGTTCTCGACAGGGGTGGAGGAAGGCGGGGCGAAGGGCTCCGCTTGCGCCGCCTCCTACGATGGGAGCGCGCCCACTCGAAGGAGAGCTCTATGCCCACCTCGCAGCCCAGCCAGTCCACCCGCCTCGTCGCCGACGAACGCGTCCGCGACCTCCTGAGTTCCATCCCAACCGGGGTCCTCATCGACGGCGAGTTCCGCGAGGCCGTCTCCGGCGAGCGCTTCGAGGTCCTCGACCCGGCCACCGGTGAGGTCCTCACCACCGTCGCCGACGCCGCCGAGGCCGACGCCCGGGCCGCCATGGACTCGGTCTGCGCTGCCGCTCCGACCTGGCGTGCCACCCCGTCGCGCGAGCGCGCCGAGGTGCTGCGCCGCGCCTTCGAGCTCGTCACCACCACCTACCGCGAGGACCTCGCCCTCCTCATGACCCTCGAGATGGGCAAGCCACTCGCCCAGGCCGACGGCGAGGTCACCTACGGCGGGGAGTTCCTCCGCTGGTTCTCAGAGGAGGCCGTGCGGATCCGGGGCGACTACTTCCAGGTCCCGGAGGGGCACCTCCAGGCGATGGTGCTGCGCCGCCCCGTCGGCCCCTGCCTCTTCATCACCCCGTGGAACTTCCCCCTCGCCATGGGCACCCGCAAGCTGGCGCCGGCGCTGGCCGCCGGTTGCACCGCCGTCCTGCGCCCGAGCCAGGTCACGCCGCTCACGAGCCTCCTGCTCGGCCGGATCCTCACCGAGGCGGGCGTGCCCGACGGCGTCATCGCCGTCGTTCCCTCATCCTCGGCCCGCGCCGTCACCGGCCCGGTCCTGGCCGACGACCGCCTGCGCAAGCTCTCCTTCACCGGCTCCACCGCCGTCGGCCAGGCCCTGCTCAAGGAGGCCGCCGACGGCGTCCTGCGCACCTCCATGGAGCTCGGCGGCAACGCCCCCTTCATCGTCTTCGACGACGCCGACCTCGACGCCGCCGTCGACGCGGCCCTCGCGACGAAGATGCGCAACATGGGGGAGGCCTGCAACGCCGCCGACCACTTCCTCGTCCAGGAGGGCGTCCGAGAGGAGTTCGCTCACCGCCTCGCCGAGCGCATGGCCGCGCAGACCGTCGGCAACGGCCTCGACGACGGCGTCGACGTCGGTCCGCTCGTCTCCGCCCAGCAGCGCGACTCGGTCGTCGAGGCCGTCGAGGGCGCCGTGGCCGTCGGCGCCACGGTCCTCACCGGCGGGACGCGTCCCGAGGGCCCCGGCTTCTTCTACCCGCCGACCGTCCTCACCGACCTGCCCGCCGACGCCGACATCATCCGCGAGGAGATCTTCGGCCCCGTCGCCCCCGTCATCGGCTTCGCCGACGAGGCCGAGGCCATCGCCCTGGCCAACGACGACGTCATGGGCCTGCAGGGCTACGTCCACACCCGCGACATGGACCGTGTCCTGCGCCTCACCGAGGCCCTCGAGGTCGGCATGCTCAGCGTCAACGCGGCCACCACCTCGAACGTCTCGGCGCCCTTCGGCGGCGTCAAGCAGTCCGGGCTGGGCCGTGAGGGCGGCAAGGAGGGCATCGAGGAGTACCTCGAGACCGTCTACGTGGGCCTGCCCGCGCCCGAGCTCGGCTGAGCGGCGGTCCCGCCGACGTCGCCGGACCCGGCCTGGGGGCGGCGCGGGATCTGCGGCCCTGGCGAAGGACGCGTGCCGAACGTCACACGCGCGTGACGCCCGAGGAGTATGGTCCCCCCATTCCCGCCCCGTCCTGACAGGAGGACCCGTGTCCGACTCGACCTTCCAGGCGATCGCCATGATCGTCTACTTCGTGGGCATGCTCGCCATCGGCGGGTGGGCCTACGGGCGCAACAACAACCTCGACGACTACATGCTCGCCGACCGCGGCCTCAACCCCTGGGTCGCCGCCCTGTCCGCCGGAGCGTCCGACATGTCCGGCTGGCTGCTCATGGGACTGCCCGGCGGCCTCTACGTCGGCGGTCTCGTCGAGGGCTGGATCGCCGTCGGACTCACCGTCGGCGCCTGGGTCAACTGGAAGGTGGTGGCCCCGCGCCTGCGCGCCTACACGGAGGTCGCCCAGAACTCGATCACCATCCCGAGCTTCCTCGACAACCGCCTCCACGACGACAAGCACCTCCTGCGCTGGGGCTCGGGCCTCATCATCCTGGTCTACTTCACCTTCTACGTCTCCAGCGGCATGGTCGCCGGCGGCGTCTTCTTCCAGTCCTCCTTCGGCATGGACTACCACCTCGGCATGGTCCTCGTCGCCGCGATCACGGTCGTCTACACGCTCGTCGGCGGCTTCCTCGCCGTGTCGTACACGGACTTCGTGCAGGGCGTCATGATGGTGCTCGCCCTCGTCATGGTCCCCGTGGTCGGCGTCATCAAGCTCGGCGGACCCGCCGAGGTCATCTCCGCGGTCAGCGACGTCGACCCGCACTACTGGGCCCTCATCGGCTCGACGACGACGGCGGTCGGCATCATCTCCTCGCTCGCCTGGGGGCTGGGCTACTTCGGCCAGCCGCACATCATCGTGCGCTTCATGGCGATCCGCTCGGTCGGCGAGGCCAAGATGGGTCGTCGCATCGGCATCGGCTGGATGCTCTTCGCCGTCGTCGGCGCCTGCTGCACCGCGATCATCGGCGTCGCCCAGTACAAGCGCGGTGACGGCCTCCCCGACCCCGAGTCCGTCTTCATCAGCCTCGGACAGCTCTTCTTCCACCCGCTCGTGGCCGGCTTCATGCTGGCGGCCATCCTCGCGGCCATCATGTCGACGATCTCGAGCCAGCTGCTCGTCACCTCCTCGGCCCTCATCGAGGACCTCTACGGGGCGATCACCAAGCAGAAGGTCTCGGGCGGCCGCCTCGTGCTCTACTCGCGGATGAGCGTCTTCGCCATCGCCGTCATCGCCGCGGTCCTGGCCTGGGAACAGAACGACACGATCCTCAACCTCGTCGCCTTCGCCTGGGCCGGCTTCGGAGCGTCCTTCGGGCCGACGGTGCTGCTCGCGCTCTACTGGAAGCGTCTCACCGCCAACGGCGCCTTCTGGGGCATGATCACCGGCGCCGTCGTCGTCTTCGTGTGGGGCAACCTGTCCGGCGGGATCTTCGAGCTCTACGAGATCCTGCCCGGCTTCCTGGTCAACCTCGTCGTCGCCTGGCTCGTGTCCCTGCGCGGGACCGTGCGCCCGGAGATCGAGGAGGAGTTCGACGCCGCCGTGGCGGCCACGCGCTGAGACCCACGCGTCCGGGCGGTCTCCCGCACGTGCCGACCCGGTGAGAACGACGACGCCGCCCGCGGACCATGACGGTCCGCGGGCGGCGTCGTGCCGCGGAGGCCGAGGTGCGCGGGACGCCTCCGCGCCGCACCGCGCACGCGTGCGCCCGGGTGGTGGGGGAGCCGCGTGTGGGCGGCTCGCCGGGGCCGGCGGAACTGGCCCGACGGTGCGGAGGGGGCTAGTGTTCGAGCAGCACACGTGCTCCGGGGTCGGTGAAAGTCCGAGCCGGCGGTGACAGTCCGCGACCCGAGAGCGTCCTCCGTCGGAGGCCGCGATCGGTTGAGCTGGTGGAACTCCAGCACCGACGGTGAGAGTCCGGATGGGAGGAAGCACGAGGCACCCGGCGTCCGCGCCGGTCGGGCCTGCCAGCGGCGGGCCGGGGCGCACAGCGCGTGCCGTGCGGGCGCGAGCCTCCGCCGTCGGCGGCCCGCCCGTCACCCCGGAGACGCCCGGGGCGAGCGCCCCGGGACCAGCCGGGAGAACCACGAGTGAACCGCTCGACGCAGCACGCGACCGACGGCGCAGCCAGCACAGCCGTCCCGCGCAGCCCCACGCCCGAGACCGCGCCGCACCCCGCAGGACGCACGGCCGACGCAGGCACGCGGCGCCCGGGCCCGGGCACCGGCCCGGGCCCCGCCCTCGCCCTCGGCGCGCTCATCCTCATGGTGTGGTGGGCCGTCACCGCCTCCGGCGCCGTCCCCGCCGTCTTCCTGCCCGGGCCCCTCGACGTCGCCCGCCGCCTCGTCCTCGGCATCACCCAGGGCGGGCTCCTGCCCTACGCCTGGGTGACCCTGCGCGAGGCCGTCCTCGGCTGCCTCCTCGCGGCCGCCCTCGCCCTGCCCCTGGCCTGGGCGCTGTACCGCTGGCAGCTCTTCTCCCGCACCGTCCTGCCCTACGTCGCCGCCTCCCAGGCCGTCCCCGCCATCGCCATGGCGCCCCTGCTGGTCCTGTGGATCGGCTACGGCACGCTCCCGGTCGTCATCCTGTGCGCCTTCATGGTGTTCTTCCCCATCACCGTCACGGTCCTGCTCGGCCTGCGCGGCCTGGACGCCGACGTCCTCGACGCCGCCCGGCTCGACGGCGCCTCCGGGCTCGCGCTCGTGCGCTACATGGAGCTGCCGATGGCCCTGCCCGGGATCCTCTCCGGCCTGCGCACCGGCTTCACTTTGTCCGTCACCGGCGCCGTCGTCGGCGAGATGACGATGGGAGGGGAGGGCCTGGGCATGGTCCTGTCCCACCAGCGCGACGCCGTCGACACCACCGGCCTCTTCGCGACGATCGTCCTGCTGTGCCTCATGGCGATGACGATCCACTGGTGCTTGCACGAGCTCGAGCGCCGCAGCCGCGTCGTCGACGCCATGCGCGGGCGCCGCGCCACCTGACCGGCCCCCCACCGACCGCTCAGCCACCACCCACCTCACCATCGCCCTGACCCGTCCGTCCCGGAAGGCCCCATCATGACCACCACCCCCGACGTCTCCCGCCGTTCCCTCCTCGCCGGAGGAGCCACCGCCGGAGCGCTCGCCCTCCTCGCCGCCTGCTCGTCGGGCACCGCCGCCAAGTCGGCCGCGAGCGCCTCCACGTCCGCCGGCACCGGCGGCTCCGGCCTCGTCATCGGCCTCACGTACACGCCCACCGTCCAGTTCGCCCCCTTCTACATGGCGCTGGCCGGCGGCAAGTACGCCTCCAGCGTGAGCCTGCGCCACCACGGCGCCCAGGAGGGCCAGTTCGACGCGCTCCTCGCCGGCACCGAGCAGCTCGTCGTCGCCGGCGCGGACGAAGCCGCCGTCGCAGCCTCCAACGGCAATGGACTCGTCGCCGTCGGAGGCTTCTACCAGGCCTACCCCGGCTGCGTCATCGTCCCCGAGAGCTCCGACATCACCACCCTCGCCGACCTCAAGGGCCGCACCATCGGCACCCCCGGCAGGACCGGCGAGACCTGGTACACGCTCGAGGTCGCGCTCAAGACCGCCGGGCTCACCGAGGACGACGTCACCATCCAGGAGATCGGCTTCACTCAGCAGGCCGCCCTCGCCGGCGGCAAGGTCGACGCCATCGTCGGCTACTCCAACAACGACGCCGTCCAGATCGCGCAGAACGGCACGAAGGTCCGCACCATCGCCGCCGCCGCTGACGTCCCGCTCGTCGGCGCCTCGCTCGTCACCACGAGGGACTACCTCGCCGCCCACCGCGAGGAGCTCGCCGACGCGGTCACCGCCTCCGCCGCCGGGATGGCGCTGTTCGTCGACGACCCCGACGGCGCCGTCACCGCCACGAAGAAGTACGTGACCGACCTCGCCGACTCGACGCAGGCGGCCAACGCCCGCGAGGTCGCCCTCGCCACCGGGAAGCTCATCCGGCCCGAGGACTCGACGGTCGTCGGCTCCCTGCGCAGCGAGGAGGTCGGCGCCATGATCACCTTCCTGGGCGGCCAGGGGCTGCTCGGCTCGACCTCGCTCACCGCCGACGACGTCTGCGACCCGCTGCTGAGTGCGTGAGGGTGGCGCCTCCTGGGGGGCAACGGCTTTCGGAAATCGGGCGAGAGGCGCCGGTCTCGCGCGTGTGCCGCAACACCTGTGACATAGTTTTCGACGATATATCGGGCACGTGACATGAGGCATAGAAGTGACGATCGTGACGGCTCGTTCGCTCCCAGCTACATCTCGATATCGTAATTCGTTTCGAGTGGCAGGTGCTCTGACCTGCTCATATGGTTGACCTCGATCGAACGACACAGATCGATAGTCATCGGCTCGTCCGGTGACGTCGGGATCGGTACCCATAGGAGGAACCACATGACCACGAACGAGCGTTTCGACACCATCCTCGACTCCACCGTCATCGACCAGGACGGCGACAAGATCGGCAAGGTCGGCCAGCTGTTCCTCGACGACCAGACCGGTGAGCCCACGTGGGTCACCGTCTCCACCGGTCTGTTCGGCACCAAGGAGACCTTCGTCCCGCTCCAGGGAGCCAGCATCGCCGGAGACGAGATCCGCGTCCCCTACGAGAAGGGCTTCGTCAAGGACGCCCCCAACGTGGACGTCGACGAGCACCTCTCCACCGTCCAGGAGGACGAGCTCTACCGCTACTACAACCTCGGCGGCACCACCACCGGCTACGCCGGCACCGAGCGCACCGCGGGCACCGACCGCGCCGCCGCCGGCCACGTCGACGAGGGCCGCACCGCCGAGTACGCGGACCGCGACCGCGCCGCCCGCACCGACGCCGCCGACGGCTCCGTCGTCGCCCACGAGGAGCGCCTCAACGTCGGCACCGAGCAGCGCGAGACCGGCAAGGTCCGCCTGCGCAAGTACGTCGTGACCGAGACCCAGTCCGTCGAGGTCCCCGTCCAGCGCGAGGAGCTGCGCGTCGAGCGCGAGCCCATCAACGAGCGCGTCACCGGTGACGACGTCATCGGCGAGGACGTCTCCGACGGCGAGACCATCACCCTCCACGAGGAGGTCCCGGTCGTCTCCAAGGAGACCGTCGCCACCGAGCGCGTCTCGGTCGGCAAGGAGACCGTCCAGGACACCGAGACCGTCCAGGCCGAGGTCGCCAAGGAGCAGGTCGAGGTCGAGGGCGACGAGTCCCTCCGCAACGGCCAGCACCGCTGACCAACCGCTGACCCGGGGCGCTGAGCCCCGCCCCTCAGGCTCGCCCTGGGGCGACGACCGGGGCGCGACTGGACGCGCACCTGGCCGCGGACCTCGAGACCCGGATGCGCGAGCACGACGGCCTGCCGCCGCGCAGCGACCGCGGCTGAGCCCGCTTCCCGCCGGGGCGGCCGCACCGCACCTGCACCGCCCCCTCGCACGGGCGTGGCGCCGAAGGACGACGGCGGGGCGGGAACCGAGTGGTTCCCGCCCCGCCGTCGTCGTGCCCAGGGGCGTCGGGCGCTCCTCAGAGGCGGCAGGCGACGAGCGCCGTCACGAGGATGGCGCGGGCACCGACCTCGTAGAGCTCGTCCATGACCCGGTTGACGTCCTTGCGGGGCACCATGGCGCGCACCGCGACCCAGTCGGGGTTCTGCAGCGGCGAGACCGTCGGGGACTCCAGCCCGGGGGTAATCGCCGTGGCGACGTCGAGGTCGTTCATCGGGATGTCGTAGTCGACGAGCACGTAGGAGCGGGCCCGCAGGACGCCCTCGAGGCGGCGCACGAGCGTCGCGAGGGCGGGCTCGTCGCGGTACTGCTCAGTGGTGATGAGGACGGCCTCGCTGGCGAGGATCGGCTCGCCGAAGGTCTCCAGCCCCGCGGCGCGCAGCGTCGTGCCGGTCTCGACGACGTCGGCGATGAGGTCCGCGACCCCGAGCTGGACGGAGGACTCGACGGCGCCGTCGAGGTGGACGGTCTCGGTGTGCACGCCCTGGGACTCCAGGTAGGAGCGCACGAGCACGTCGTAGGACGTGGCGACGCGCTTGCCCTCGACGTCGTCGAGGGTGCTCATCGTCCCGGCCGGGGCGGCGAAGCGGAAGGTGGAGCGTGCGAAGCCGAGGGGCAGGTGCTCGACGGCGTCGACACCGGAGTCCAGGAGGAGGTCGCGGCCGGTGATGCCGGCGTGGACGGTGCCCTGCCCGACGTAGACGGCGATGTCGCGGGGGCGCAGGAAGAAGAGCTCGACGTCGTCGGCCTCGTCGACCAGGACGAGCTCGCGGCCGGTGCGGCGGGTGCGGTAGCCGGCCTCCTTGAGCATGGTGGTGGCGGGCTCGGACAGTGAGCCCTTGTTCGGGACGGCGATGCGCAGCATGGGCGTGGTGGTCCTGTCGGTGCGGGTGGGGCTGACGGGTGCTGGGGTCCCAGCAGGTGCTGGGGGAGCGGGGCGCGGGCCCGGCGCTCACAGGTACTTGTAGACGTCCTCGAGGCTGTAGCCCTTGGCGATCATCATGACCTGGGCGTGGTAGAGCAGCTGGCTGATCTCCTCGCAGGCGGCGGCGTCGGACTCGTGCTCGCAGGCCATCCAGGACTCGGCCGCCTCCTCGACGAGCTTCTTGCCGATGAAGTGAACGCCCTTGTCGAGCTCCTCGACGGTGCCGGAGCCGGCGGGGCGCTCCGCGGCCTTGGTGCTGAGCTCGGAGAAAAGGTCCTCGAAGGTCTTCATGGGCCCAAGGCTAGCGGGCGCGCCCGTGGCGCCACCCGGCTTCCCGCTGGATGGTCCCTCACGCGCGACTCGGCGCGCCTTCCGCGGGACGCCGCGCCGTGCGCGGCGGGGTGCCGGCCCCACACGTGATCGGCGATCACTCGGCCCCCGCGCGAGCCGCTCGGCGCCATCCCGACCGGAGGACCAGGAGCGCCACGACCGTGACGAGGACGCTGAGCAGGACGACCTCCGTCCACGTCCCCGGGTGGGAGGCGGCGACGGCCGACCAGCCCCACGGCGCCCAGCGCCACAGCGCCCCGGAGAGGGCCTCGTTGCCCGCCACGACGAGTGAGTCGAGGACCCCGAACACCGTGAGCGCGATCGCCGCGCCCAGCCCGAGGCGCTGCGCCACCGCCATCGTGACGGCCACGACCATCGCCGCCACGAAGGGGGCGGTCAGCACCGCGTAGAGCGGGGAACCGGAGCCTCCCGTGACGACCGGGGCGCCGACGGCGGCGACGACGCCCACGACCACGAGGACGGCGCCGAGAACGGCGGCTGGCACGGAGACGAGCGCGGTCACGAGGCGGCCCGGGGAGCGGCGGGTCACCAGGAGGCGCCACGGCTCGGCGACGGCGCGCCACGCCATCGTCCCGACGGCCGCTCCGGCGACCGGCACGCCGAGGAGCGCGAGGACGTCAGTGGCCCGTGCCGGCGAGTACACGACGTGGACGACGGCGACGGCGGCGAGGAGGAGGACGGACAGGGCCGCCCAGGTGCCCCAGGGCAGGGCCGGTGCCAGGGCGCGCGCCGTCGCCGGGCGGCGTCGGAGCCCGGCAGCGTCGAGGGACCAGACAGCCCCGTGGGGCGACGGCGCGCCGACGGCGCTGCTCGCGGGCCGGACGGTGGCGCTGCTGGGCTCGGCGCGGTCGGGACCGAAGACATCGCCGACGGACGCGGACGTCTCCGACGGTGCGGCGACGCCTCGGGAAGCCGACCGGCGGGACCCGCCGACGGGGCTGCGGCGCGCGAGCAGGGCCGTCCGTCCCGGACGCTCGAGCGCCAGGAGCGCCAGCACCGCGAGGGCCCCGAGGAGGAGGGTGAGAGGGAAGGCCGGCCACACGGGGAAGCCCCAGGCCGCGGCGCCCGGCTCGAGGTTGACCGAGTTGCCGTGCACGCCCATGAGCGGCAGGAGGCTGCGGACGGTCCACGTCCACGGCTCGACCGCCCACGACGGGCTCTCGGCGCGCACCGCGCCGACCGCGGACCACACGAAGCCGAGCACCGGCGCGACGCCCAGGGCCGCGCCCCGCAGGAGCCTGGCCGCGAGAAGGCCCCACGAGGCGGAGGCGGCCTGCGCGAGGGCGAGCAGGACCACGAGCGTGCTCCACGTGCCGACGGGGCCCCAGCCCTGCCCGGTGAGCAGCGACTGCAACACGGCCGGGCCGAACACGGCCACCTGGCAGGCGAGGGCGCCGAGCGCGAGAACGCTGAGACGGGCGAGCACGACGCGGCGTCCGCTCACGTCGCGCCAGGCGGTGCCGCCCTGACGGCAGCGGCACTCGCGATACTCGGCGAGCGCCCCCGTGAGGGCCCCGAGCGGGACGAGCACTGCGAAGGGGTAGAAGGAGAGCCAGCCCAGGACGTTGCCGTCCCAACGGCCCTGCGCCGAGGCGAGGCCCTGACTGGTCGCGGAGGCGGCGAGGCGCACGTAGAACAGGGCCACGGCCAGACCCACGAGGCTCGCGCCCCAGGTGAAGGTGCGGTGCTGACGCAGCAGCTCGGCGCGCAGCACGGACGGGCGGCGGACGCGAGCGGCGCCGACGGCGGCCGGTGCGTCGAGGGTGGTGGTCGTGGTACTCATCGGAGGGCCTCCGTCGTGCTCGCGGCGGTGCGGCCGGTGACGAGGGCGAGGTAGGCGTCCTCGAGGCTCGTCGAGCTGGTCCGGTCCGCCAGCCCGTCCAGCGGGCCCTCGTAGACGAGACGACCGCCCACGAGGACGCCGACGTCGTCGGCCATGCGGGCCATCTCCCCGAGCTGGTGGCTGGAGACGATCACGGTGCGCCCGGCGCGGGCGAGGGAACGCAGCAGGTCGCGCAGCTCGATGATGCCCTGCGGGTCCAGCCCGTTCTGCGGCTCGTCGAGGATGAGGACCTCCGGGTCCGTCAGCAGCGCCATCGCGAGGGCGAGGCGCATCCGCATCCCGGTGGAGAAGCCCCTGGCGCGCTTGCGACCCGTCCCGGCCAGGCCCACCGCGGCGAGCACGGGGTCGATGACCGCCGGGTCGGTGCCGGTCAGGCGGCAGTGGACCAGGAGGTTCCCGCGGGCGGAGAGCTGCGGGAAGAGGGCGGGGCCGTTGATGGAGGCGCCCACGTGCCGCAGGGCCTCCCGGCTCCACGGGCGCCCGAGGACCTCCACGCTGCCCGAGTCCGCGCGCAGCAGCCCGAGGGCCACGGACAGGGTCGTGGACTTCCCGGCGCCGTTGGGACCCAGGAGCGCGTAGACGCGGCCCGGCCGCGCGGTGAGGTCGAGGCCGTCGAGGACACGCTGGCGGCCGTAGGAGCAGGTGACGCCGCGCAGGGCGAGGCCGGCGGGGACGGTGGGGGACGGTGCTGTCGTCATGGCTCCAGCGTCGTCGGCGTCGGCGGGCCGCGGATCCCCCGTGGGGACCGCGCTCGCGGGCGGTCTCGGCGGCCGGCCTCCCCCCTGAGGGGGAGACGGCGCGCGCCGACGGCGGTGGGGCGCCCGACCCGGCAGGGGCCGGGCACGGTCCCGGGCCGGCGCTCACACGGTGACGAGCCCCGTGCGGTAGGCGTGGACGATGAGCTCGACGCGGTTGCGGCAGCCCGTCTTCCCCAGGACCGCCTTGACGTGAGTCTTCACCGTGGACTCCGCCAGGAAGGGGCGCTCGCCGATCTCGAGGTTGGACAGCCCCTCGCACACGAGGGCGAGGACGTCGCTCTCGCGGCACGTGAGGGGCTCGTGGAGGGCGGTCGCGGTGGCGGTCGACGGCGCCGTGGCGGGTGCGGCCGGCGCCCGCGGGACGTCGGCCGGTGCGCTCGCGGTCTCGGGGCGCTCCGGGGCCCCGGCTGCCGCCGTGCCGGGATCAGCGGGTGCGGCGTCGTCGCCGAGGTGGGCGAGCACTGTGCCGGTGATGGCCGGGTCGAGCCAGGAGCCGCCCGCGGCCACCGTGCGCGCGGCCTGGTGGAGGACGGCGGGGCTCGCGTCCTTGAGGAGGAAGCCGCGCGCGCCGGAGCGCAGGGCGCCGAGGATGAGGTCCTCGTCGTCGAAGGTGGTGAGGACGAGGACGGGTGCTCCCGCGAGCGCCGGGTCACGGCGGACCTCCCGAAGGACACCGAGGCCGTCGAGGACGGGCATGCGGATGTCGAGGAGGACGAGGTCGATCCCGCCCGGGCGGGATCGCATGGCCGCGAGGGCCGCGGCGCCGTCGGCCGCCGTGGCGACGACCTCGAGGTCCTCCTGGGAGTCCAGGAGCATCTGGAAGGCGCTGCGGAGCAGATCCTGGTCGTCGACGAGGAGGATGCGCACGGGGTGCTGCGGGTGCGTGGGGGCGGCGTCGATCATCGGGCGTCCTTGTCAGGGGTGGACGGGGAGGGGCCGGCGGGAGCAGGGGCTCCCGGCCGGGGCTCAGCGTGGATCGAGGGGGCTGTGCTCACGGGCACGGTGGCGGTGAGCGCGAAGACGCGGCTGCCGGCCTCGTCACGGGCGCCGGCCTCGAGCGAGCCGCCGACGAGCCGCATGCGCTCACGCAGCCCGTCGAGGCCCGTGCCGGATCCGGGCGAGGGGCGGGGGCCGTCCTCGGGGAGCGGGTTGACGACCTCGACGGCGCATCGACCGGCGTCGATCGTGACGCGCAGACGGGCGGATCCGTCGCCGTGGCGCAGGGCGTTCGCGAGCGCCTCCTGGACGGCGCGGAGGACGGCGAGGCGCTGCGTGCGAGTCCACTCCGCGTCGGCCCGCGCCAGCTCGTCGTCGCCCGGCAGCGCGGCGTCGAGACGGAGACCGGCCTCACGCGCGCCGTCGACGGCGGTGCGCAGGGCGGCGAGGCTCGCCCTCGGCTCCACGTCGCCCACTCCGCGCAGAAGGCGGACGAGCTCTCGCACCTCGCGCAGGGAGGAGTCGGCGGTCGACTCGATGAGGCCCAAGGCCCTGGCCTCGTTCGCCTCGCCCCCGACCGCGAGCCCCGTGGCCGCCTGGACCTTGATGGCGGTGAGGGAGTGGCCGAGCAGGTCGTGGAGCTCTCGCGCCAGGAGGAGGCGCTCCTCGGCGGCGGCGGCCTCACGCGCGCCCTCGCGCTCGGCGTCGAGCTCCCGGTACCTGTCCTCGAGGCGCCGCCGCCGCGTCGAGGCATCGAGCGCGGTGAGCGCGACGGCGAGCAGGCAGACCGCGTCGGCGAGCACGACCGTGATGAGCACGCCGCCCGACCCGTCGATCGCCGCGGAGCCCGGTCGCGCCGCGAACGCGGGTGAGAAGCGGTGCAGGACCACCGGGTTCGCGAGGCTGCCGACGACCGCGAGGACGAGGGCTGCCAGAGACCAGCGCGGGCCGCCGTCCCAGCGGATGACGGCGTGGACGGCGAGGAGCGCGACCAGGGACACGGGGGACAGACCCAGCGTGACGGGGGAGACGGCGATGAGGAGCCCGCAGGCGGCGAGCGCTGTCGCGGTGACGGCCATCGACAGGCGGACCGCACGTCTCCGCAGGACCTGGGCGAGTCCGATGACAACCGTGAGGACGACGTCGGCGACGTAGGCCCAGTGAGGTCCGAACCGGGTGATGAGGCTGGAGTCGACCAGCGCGACGAGGAGGACGAGAACGCCGATGACGACGTCGACGGCGGGGACGGCCCACTTCGAGGCGGCCGGCCCGAGGAGGGCGCACCGCCGCCGCCAGTCGGTGGCGTAGGCGCGGGCCTCCAGGTCGCGCGCGGTGACCGGTGCGCGGTCCTGGCTGCGGGTCATGACGGCCTCACCGGACCGCGGCCGGCGTGCCCGCGCTGTGGGCGAGCAGGTCGGCGGCGTGGCGACCGGCTGCCGCCGCGGCGAGGAAGGCGGACTCGTCCTCCTCCAGACCGCGGCCCATCGTGGACAGACGGACGCCTGTGGCCTCCTCCATGGCGATCAGCGCCCCGAGGAGGCCCTCGGTGCCGACCTCGACGAGCCGGTGGGGCACAGCGCCGGGGCGCGCCTGCCCGAGCGGGGCGGCCTCGGCGCGCACGCGCTGCCCGAAGGCGCCCGGCAGGGCCGGCACGACGACGTCGGCGGCGGCCCGCGCGACCCGGCCGTAGGCGGTGAGCGAGTGGTGCGAGACGCCGCGGTGCCGCTCGCGCGGGTCGGCGTCGGAGACCCGCAGGCAGGCGACGGGGCGGCCGCCGAGGGTCGCGACGGCGTCGACGGCCTCGCCGCAGGCGACGCCGGAGAAGCCCCAGGGCGTGTCCGTGCCGAGGTTGCCCGGGCCCTGGATGACGACGACGACCTCGGCGTGCATGACGTGGACCGCAGCGAGGAGGGCGTTGTGAAGGCTCACGGCCTCGAGGTCGCCGCCCCAGGCCTGGCCGGCCGTGACGGTGCCGTCGAGCCACCCGGCCCCGGTGAGGGAGGCGACGGCACGGGAGTAGGCGAGGGGGAGCGCTCCACCGTCGGTCATGACGTAGGCGACACGCGGAGGCGTCGTCCCGTGCGCGCCGTCCATTGCGCGAGGGATGGTGCTCGTACTGGGGGAGCGCAGTCCCGCGAGGACCGCCGGCAGGCTCGAGTGGAGGTCCGCGACGACGACGGGGGCGCCGTCGAGCCCGAGCTCGCTCACCGGCGCGCTGAGGAGCTCGTGGTGCTCCGTGCCCTGCTCGTCGACGCCGGTGATCATGACCTGGTCCGGCATGTAGCGGGCCTTGACGAGGTGGCCCTCGCGCGGACCGTCCACCGGAAGCACGTCGAGCCGGGCGCTCACCATGGCGTGCCCTCCGGTGCCGAGCGCGCGGTCCAGGGCGGAGACCTCGAGGCGCACGCGCTCGCCTGGCTCGGGCAGGCCGGTGACCTGCTCGTAGGCGACGGCACGGCGCTCCTCTCCGGGCAGGAGAGAGCCGGCGCCCTCGGGCGCCGCCGAGAGGCGGACGGCGAGCTCGGCGCAGCGGCGCCCCTCCGGCCCCCAGGACCGTCGTAGGGCCAGCACCTCGCCGTCGCGCCACATCATGGAGGTCACCCTATCCGGGGCGCTCGCCCCGTCCCCCGCCCGGGAGCGGCGCGCGGCGCGCACCGCGGGGTCTCGGCGCCCGGCCGCAGGGACGCTGGAGCGCAAGGGCGCCAGGGCGCGGCTGTCGGGCGTGACGAACGCGTGTTCGACTCCTCGGCGCGCACACCGCCGCGACCCCCTACGCTGTGCGACGTGAAGACCCCGTCCGCCGTGCCCGCCGAGGAGCGCCAGGTCAACCTGCTCCTTGCCCTGCGCAACACCGCCGCGGGACTCGACCTCGACGAGATCCTCACCGGAGTCCACGGCTACGAGGTCGCCCCCGGCGCCGTCACCGACTCGGCCCGCCGCATGTTCGAGCGGGACAAGGAGACCCTGCGCCGCCTCGGCGTCCCTCTCGTCGCCCTCGAGACCCCGTCCGGCACCCGCTACCGCGTCGACGAGGAGGACTACGCCCTCCCCGAGGTGACCCTCACGGGCGCCCAGTCCGCCGCGCTCGACCTCGCCGCCTCCGCCTGGCGCGACGGCACTCTGCCGACGACCGCCCGCCACGCCCTCACCAAGCTTCGCGCCGTCACCGACGACGACGCCGAGCCCGGTGTCCTCCCCGACCTCTCCGTCGACCTGTCCGGTCAGGAGATCCCCGACGTCCTCGTCGCCGCCGTGCACGACCGCCGCCGCGTCGCCTTCGACTACACGACCGCCTGGAGCGCCACGACGCGCCGCCGCACGGTCGAGCCCCACGCCCTGCGCCTCGCCGAGGGCGCCTGGTACCTCGACGCCCTCGACGTCGACCGCGGCGAGCCCCGCACCTTCCGCCTCGCCCGCATCTCCGGATCGATCGAGCCTCTCGGCGAGGCGGGGGCCTTCGCCCCGCCGACCCGCTCCCGCGTCACCGAGCGCGTCGCCGTGCTCGCCCTCGCGCCCGGCCGGGGCCTCGGCCTGCGACAGCGGGCGCGGCACCCCGAGGCGCTCCCCGTGGCGGCCGCCCCCGTCCCGTCGGGGGACTGGGACGTCCTCGAGGTCACCTACTCCGACCCCTTCGGCTTCGCCGGCTCGCTCGCCTCCCTCGCCGACGGCGTCGTCGTCCTGGCGCCCGCGTCCCTGCGCGAGGACGTCCTCGCCCACCTGCGCGGCGCCGCCGCCCTCGCTGCCGGCGGCACCGGCACGGAGGAGGACTGACATGGCCCGCCCCAGCTCCACCGACCGCCTCGTCCGGCTCCTCGCCCTGCCCGCCTGGGTCGCCGAGCACGACGGCGCCATCCTCGCCGAGGCCGCCGCCCACTTCGGCGTCCCCGCCGAGACCATCGAGGCGGACGTCTCCACCCTGTGGGTCTCCGGTCTGCCCGGCGGCATGCCGGGGGACCTCGTCGACTTCTCCGCCGACGCCCTCGAGGAGGGCCGTCTCAGTCTCACGCTCCCGCTCGGGCTCGAGCGGCCCGTGAGGCTCTCCCGCGAGGAGGCCTCCTCGCTCCTCCTCTCGCTGCGCGTCCTGCGCGGCCTCCTCGGCGCCGACGCCGATGCCTCCGCCGCCCTCGCTTCCTGCGAGGAGGTCCTCACCGGGCTCCTCGGCGGCGCCCTCAGGGAGGAGTCCTCCGCCGCGCCCGTCGACGAGGAGGTCCTCGCCGTCGTCCGCGAGGCTCTCACCGGTCGGCGACGCCTCCACCTCTCCTACGTGTCCGCCACGGACACCCCCTCCGAGCGCGACGTCGATCCCGTCCGCCTCAGCAGCGACGGCTCCCACCTGTGGCTGCGGGCCTGGTGCCTGAGCGCCAAGGGGGAGCGCACCTTCCGCCTCGATCGCGTCCGCTCCGCCGCCCTCACCGGCGAGCGGGCCACCGCCCACCGCGTCCGGCGCGGCTCGCGCACCGAGACCGAGGAGGCAGCCGGCCCAGAGACCGCCACGCTGCTGCTCGCCCCGGGCGGCCGCTGGCTCGCCGAGCAGGTCCCCTGCGACGCCGTCCAGCAGCACGAGGACGGCACGGCCCGGGTCACCGTCACCGGTCGCGACCGCACCTGGCTCGTCGGCCTCGCGCTCTCAGCCGGCCGGCACCTCCTCGCCGTCGAGCCGCCCGGCCTCGCCGCCGAGGTCGCCCGCCGCGCCCGGGAGGCGCTGCGCGCCTACGGCACCGAGGAGTCCGACGCCGCCGGGACCGCGGACCGAGGTCCCCGTCGGGGAGCGGACGACGCCGCCGAGTGAGGCGTCCCATACGCCAACGGGTGAACACGTGAGCCCGTGGTCTGGACCCCTCCTGACCTGCCGCTAGACTCGATGCGTTCCGAACCGAACCAACGTCTACACGGAAGTAGGACATCCTCATGGGAGCCGTGAAGCCCTGGCACTGGATCGTGCTGCTCATCCTCATCCTCCTCATCTTCGGCGCCAACAAGCTCCCCGAGATCGCCGGCAGCCTCGGCCAGTCGATGAAGGTCTTCAAGAAGGAGGTCAAGGAGCTCCGCGAGGAGGACCAGCCCTCCACCGGCGCCTCCGCCGTCCCGCCGCAGCAGATCCAGCAGCCGCAGCAGGGCACCTACTACACCCAGCCGACGCAGCAGGGTCAGACCGCCCCGGTCCAGAACCAGCAGCCGCAGCAGCAGTACCCGACGGACCCCACGACGCCCGCCAGCTGAACCGGACCCGGTGACCGGTCCGAGAACCGGCCACCTGGACCATGTCCACGAGTCGGCACGGGTGCGCCAGGGCGCGCCCGTGCCGTCGTGAGCACTGACGAGCACCCGGCGAAGGAGGAGACGGCATGCCGCACATGCCCAAGGTCTCGAAGGCCAACCGGAAGACGAACCCCGAGGGGGTCATGTCGATCGGCGACCACCTCCGCGAGCTGCGCAACCGTCTCCTGATCGCCGTCGGCGCGATCCTCGTGGGCGCGGTCGTCGGCTACTTCTTCTCCACCCAGGCCATCAACCTGCTCCAGTCGCCGCTCGAGGCCGTGAGGGCCACGGGGAGGACGGTCAACCTCAACTTCGACACGCTCACCGGGGCCTTCGACCTCCGCCTGAGGGTGTCCCTGTGGCTCGGCCTCCTCGGCACCTCGCCGATCTGGATCTACCAGCTGTGGGCCTACATGGCTCCGGGCATGACGCGCAAGGAGAAGCGCTACGCCTGGGGATACGGCATCGCGAGCGTCCTGCTCTTCGCCAGCGGCGTCGCCCTCGGCATCCTCATCATGCCGCACGCGGTCCTCATCCTCATGGTCTTCCTGCCGACGACCACCTCCGGCCTCCTGCAGTACTCGTACTACTTCTCCTTCGTCATGAGGCTGCTGCTCGTCTTCGGCATCGCCTTCCTCCTGCCGGAGCTCCTCGTCGCCCTCAACCAGCTCGGCATCCTCAAGGGCAGGACGATGCTCAAGGGCTGGCGCTGGGCCGTCGTCTTCATCTTCGCCTTCATGGCCGTGGCGAACCCCCTGCCCGACCCCTGGTCGATGATCCTCATGGCCCTGCCGATCTGCGGCCTCTACTTCGGGGCCTGCTGGCTCTCCATCAGGCACGACAAGCGCCAGGAGAAGAAGAGGGCCAGGCTCGACGCCGAGCTCGACGCCGCCCTCAGCACCCCGAAGCCGACGGGCGTCTCCGCGCTGCCCGCCTCGACCCCGCAGACCCAGGCCGCCCCCGCGCTGCCGGCGGCCGAGCAGCCCGGCGCGACGACGGGCGAGCTCCCTCCGGCCGAGCCGCAGGCCTGAGCGGTACCACCGCGCCGACCACGAGCCCAGGCACGCCCGCGCCTCCATGAGCCGCCCCCTCACCGTCGCCGTCCTCGGCAACCCGACCGCCCGCCGCGGGCACCGCGCCACCGCCTCCGCCGCCGTCGTCAGCGCCCTCGAGGACGCCGGGCACCGCGTCCTCGACATCCGCTCCACCAGCGGCGCCGAGGCCGGGCGCGCCGCCCGCCGCCTCGTCCATGAGCGCCCCGGGGGCGATCGGCCCGACGCCCTCGTCGTCGTCGGCGGCGACGGCATGGTCCACCTGGGCGTGGGCGCCGTCGCCAGCACCGCCACGCCCCTCGGGATCGTCCCCAACGGCACGGGCAACGACGCCGCCCGCCACCTCGGCATCCCGTACCGCGACCCCGAGGCCGCGACCCGGCTCCTCCTGGGCGAGCTGGCCGACCTGCGTGACGGCCGCCGGCCCGGCGCCGTCGACGCCATCCGCATGACCCGCCCCGCCGGCCCGCGCTTCGCCGGGCTCCCCTCCGTCGGGACCGAGGACGCCTGGGCCCTCGCCGTCGTCTCCGCCGGGCTCGACGCCGCCGTCAACGCCCGTGCGAACGCGACCTCCTGGCCGCGCGGCGAGGCCCGCTACCTGCGCGCCATCGCCCATGAGGCGCGGCGCGTGCGCCCGTACGGCTACCGCGTCACCACCGAGGCCGGCACCTGGGAGGGGCCCGCGCTCCTCATGGTCGCCGCCAACACCTCCTGCATCGGCGGCGGCATCCGCATCGCGCCGACGGCCAGCGCCGTCGACGGGCAGCTCGAGCTGCTGCGCCTCGACCCCGTCGGCCCGCTCGGGCTCGGCCCCCACCTGGTCCGCCTCGCCCGAGGCCGACACCTCGAGCACGAGGGCGTCACCTGCTGGCGCAGCCGCTGGGCCACCATCGAGGCCCTCACGCCCTCGCCCGGGCGCTGGCGCCGCCCGCCACTGCCGATGGCTGACGGCGAGCCCCTGGCGGACCTGCCCCTGCACCTCGAGGCCGTGCCCGGGGCCCTGGGTCTCCTGGCCCAGGCGCGCCCAGGGCGCTGAGGGCTCCCGGGCGGCCTCGACGCCGGCGTCTGGCAACGGTCCGGTGCCGACCGTCGACGCCGCCGGAGGGCTGAGCCGCTTGCGCTGTGCGCGCAGCACCCGGCCGCTGCCGGGAGCCCCGACCGCCTCGCACGTAGGGTGGCGCCATGAGCTCGCCCGCAGAACGCTTCGCGGCCGCACGACGTCGGCAGGCCGCCTCCCGGACCGAGCTGGCGCGCTTCGCCACGCAGTTCGACTTCCCCCTCGACGACTTCCAGGTGGCCGGGTGCGAGGCCCTCGAGCGCGGCGAGGGCGTCCTCGTCGCCGCCCCCACCGGCGCCGGCAAGACCATCGTCGGCGAGTTCGCCGTGCACCTGGCCCTGGCCAAGGGGCTCAAGGCCTTCTACACGACGCCCATCAAGGCCCTGTCCAACCAGAAGTACCTCGACCTCGTCGCCCGGCACGGCGCGGAGAGAGTCGGGCTCCTCACCGGCGACACCTCCGTCAACCCGCACGCCGACGTCATCGTCATGACGACCGAGGTGCTGCGCAACATGCTCTACTCGGGCTCCCGTGACCTCGAGCGACTCGGCTTCGTCGTCATGGACGAGGTCCACTACCTCGCCGACCGCTTCCGCGGACCCGTCTGGGAGGAGGTCATCATCCACCTCGCCCCCGAGGTCCAGGTGGTCTCCCTGTCCGCGACCGTCTCCAACGCCGAGGAGTTCGGCGACTGGCTCGGGCACGTGCGCGGCCGCACCGCCGTCGTCGTCTCCGAGCACCGGCCCGTGCCTCTCACCCAGCACATGATGGTGGGGCGACTCCTCCTCGACGTCCACTCGGTCCCCGTCGCCATCGAGGACGCCGACTCCGAGAAGCAGCTCGCCGCGCAGCCGCCCCTCAACCCCGACCTGCTCAAGGCCGTGCGCAACGCACGTCGCGCGGCGGCGGGGGAGTCCGGCCCCTCGAAGACCTCGCGCGCCTCCCAGGGCGGGGGCGGTCACCGCCAGCCCTGGAAGCGCGGCGCCTCCGGGCGCGGGCGCGCACCGCGCCGCGGGGCCGACGGCGCCCGCACCGCCCGACTGCGCCCGCCCTCGCGCGGCACCGTCATCCACGCCCTGGAGGATGCCCGCCTCCTGCCGGCGATCGTCTTCGTCTTCTCCCGCAACGGCTGCGAGCAGGCCGTCCGCCAGGCCGTCGAGTCCGGCGTCGACCTCACCACCGAGGAGGAGTCGCGGCGCATCCGCGAGGTCATCGACCGCCGCACCGCGGAGATCCCCGCCGGCGACCTCGGCGTCCTCGGCTTCCGTTCCTGGGCCCACGCCCTCGAGCGCGGCGTCGCCGCCCACCACGCCGGCCTCCTGCCCGTCTTCAAGGAGACCGTCGAGGAGCTCTTCTCCGCGGGCCTCGTCAAGGTCGTCTACGCGACGGAGACCCTTGCGCTCGGCATCAACATGCCGGCCCGCACCGTCGTGCTCGAGTCCTTGCGCAAGTGGAACGGCTCCGCGCACGTCACTCTCACGCCGGGGGAGTACACCCAGCTCACCGGCCGCGCCGGCCGCCGCGGCATCGACGTCGAGGGCCACGCCGTCGTCCTCGCCGCCGACGACGTCGAGCCAGCCTTCGTCTCCTCCCTCGCCTCCCGGCGCACCTACCCGCTTGTGTCCGCCTTCCGCCCCACCTACAACATGGCCGTCAACCTCCTGGGGCGCACGAGCCGGGCGCGCGCCCGAGAGGTCCTCGAGTCCTCCTTCGCCCAGTACCAGGCCGACCGCGGCGTCGTCGAGCTGGCCGCGGAGGCCCGCCGCAAGCGCCGCTCGCTCGCCGGTCTCGAGGAGCAGATGAGCTGCCGCCTGGGAGACTTCCGGGAGTACGCGCTGCTCCGCCAGCGCATCACCGACGCGGAGGCGGACCTCTCCCGCGAGAAGCGCGAGGCCCGCCGCGCCACGGCCAGCCGGGAGATGACGGGCCTGCACCGCGGCGACGTCGTCGTCTACCGCAAGGGCCGGCGCCAGAAGCACGGCGTGGTCCTGTCCGTGGGGGAGGACCGCCAGGGCACGCCCGCCCTCACGGTCCTCGGCGAGGACTCCCGCGTCCTCACCCTCACCCCGGACACCGCCCCCGACGGCGTCATGCGCGTCGGCTCGATGCGGGTGGTCGGGAGCGTGGACGTGCGCCGCCCCAAGGACCGCGACCGCCTCGTCGGCCGGCTCATCGACGCCATCCGCTCCGGGGACCTCGACGGCTCCGCCACCCGGCAGCGGCGCCGCACCCGCGGCGGCAAGCCGATCGAGGGGGCGGCCGACAGGACCGAGCCCGCGCTCACCGCCGCGGAGCGCGTCGAGGCGCTTCGCCACGAGATGCGCTCCCACCCCTGCCACGCCTGCCCCGACCGGGAGGAGCACGCCCGCACCGGCCGCAAGTGGGCCAAGGCGGCCGCCGAGGTCGAGCGCCTCACCGCGCGCATCGAGACGCGCACCGGCACCATCGCCCGCCAGTTCGACGCCGTCTGCCAGGTCCTCCTCGAGCTCGGCTACCTCGAGCCCGTCGACCGCGGGTACCCCGAGCGCGAGCTGCGCGTCACCGACGCCGGGCGCGTCCTCGCCCGCGTCTACGCCGAGCGCGACCTCCTCGTCGCCGAGTGCCTGCGCCGGGGGACCTGGTCCGGCCTGGGCCCGGAGGAGCTCGCCGGCGCCGTCTCGGGCTGCGTCTACGAGCCGCGCCTCACCGCGCAGTCCATCGGTCTGCCCGTCTCACCGGGCTCGCGCCTCGGCGCCGTCCTGCGCGAGGAGCTGAGCCTGTCGCGGCGCATCAACGACCTCGAGTCCCTGGCCCGCATCGAGCCGACCCGCGGCGCCGAGCCCGCGCTCGCCGGCGCTGTCCAGGCCTGGTGCGAGGGAGCCGAGCTCGCCGAGGTCCTCGACGCCACCGAGCTCACGGCCGGCGACTTCGTGCGCTGGTGCAAGCAGCTCCTCGACGTCCTCGGCCAGCTCGCCACGATCACGCCCGCCCGGGACGCCGACGCCGAGACCGCGCGCGAGCTGACCCGGCTGTCGATGACGGCGGCGGAGGGCGTCATGGGCGTGAGCCGCGGCGTCGTCGCCTGGTCCGCCGTCTGAGCGACGGCGCGGCCGTGACCGGCGGTGGCAGGTCGACGGCGCCTCCCGTCGGGCGGGTTCCGTCCCAAGCGGCGCGGCCCGCCGGACGCGGCCACAGGGACCGCTATCGTCGCTCACGCGGCCCGTCCCCTCCGACCGCACGGATCCGACCCCCAGGAACGCATGTCCGGCTTCTTCGCCCTCCTCGACGACATCGCCACGCTCGCCAAGCTGACGATGTCGACGCTCGACGACACCGCCGGCATGGCCGTCAAGACCTCCGCGAAGGTCTCGGCCGCCGCCGTCGACGACGTCGCCGCGACGCCCCAGTACGTCACCGGCATCACGCCGGACCGCGAGATCCCGATCATCAAGAAGATCACGCTCGGGTCCTTGCGCAACAAGCTGCTCATCATCCTGCCGGTCGCGCTCATCCTCTCCGCCGTCGCCCCCGCCCTGCTCCCGGTCGCCCTCGTCGTCGGCGGCTCCTACCTCTGCTTCGAGGGCGGCGAGAAGATCCTCGAACGGCTCACCGGCGGCGAGGAGCACGTCGAGGAGGCGCGGGCCCCGCAGGACGAGGCCTCGACCGTCAGCGCCGCCGTGCGCACCGACTTCGTCCTCTCCACCGAGATCATGCTGCTCGCGCTCGCCGAGGTGTCGGGGGAGTCCTCGCTGCGGCGCGTCATCATCCTCGTCATCATCGCCTTCCTCCTCACCTTCGCCGTCTACGGGCTGGTCGGCGCCCTCATCAAGCTCGACGACCTCGGCATCCGCCTGGCGGAGCGCGGGCGAACCAGCGGCGCCCGCTCGCTCGGCCGCGGGATCGTGCGCTCCGCGCCCGGGATCTTCACCGTCATCGGGGTCATCGGCACGGTCGCCATGCTCTGGGTCGGCGGGCACATCCTCGCCACCAACCTCGCGAAGCTCGGCTTCGAGCCGCTCCACCACGCCATCGCGTGGGCCGAGGAGCTCAGTGAGAACGGCGCGCTCTCCTGGATCGCCGGGACCGGCGCCGCCTGCGTCATCGGCACCGCGATCGGCCTCGTCCTCGCCGGCGGCGTCGCCCTGTTCCATCGCCTGTCCGACTGACCATGGCCGGCACCTCGCGCTCCCGCGCCCCGGCCCGGGGAGGGGTGCACCAGGCGCGGCCCGCGCAGCGCGGGAAGGTCGCCGCGCGCTCGCCGCGCGGCGCGCGGACGAGCACCGGCGGCAGCGGCGGCGCGCGCCGCACCGGCGCCGGAACCGCTCGCAGGGGCCGCGGGGGAGGCGCACGCTCCGGCAGGGGCGCGGTGTCCGCGCCCCTGAGCGCCCGCTCCCGCGGACGCCGTCTCCTCCTCGCGCTCCTCGTGACCGGCGCCGGCCTCGCCGTCTCCACCGCCTTCCCACCCGTGGGCGCCTGGTGGGCCGCCGTCCTCGGCGTCGCGCTCCTCGAGCTCGTCCTCACCCGGCGCAGCGGCTGGGCGGGCGCCGGCCTCGGCCTCCTCTTCGGCGCGGGCGTGTTCACGCCCCTCCTGCAGTTCACGGCGGACGCCATGGGCAACCCGCTGGGCTGGGCCGCCCTGACCGTCGTCGAGTCCCTTTACCTCGCCGCCCTCGGGGCGGGATGGGCCCTCGCGAGCCGCCTGCCCGCCCTCAGCACCGGCCGGCGCCCCGCCGTCGCCAGAGTCCTCGGCTTCACCGTCCTGTGGTGCGGCGTTGAGGAGCTGCGCTCGACCTGGCCCTGGGGCGGCTTCCCCTTCGGACGGCTCGCCTTCGCCATGGCCGACGCCCCCGCCCTGTCCTTCGCAGCCTACGGCGGCTCCGTCGGCCTGACCGCCCTCGTCGCCCTCGCCGCGGCCTGCCTGGCGGAGGCCGTCCTGCAGGTGCGCAGCGGCAACGGCCTCGTCGGAGCACCGACCGCCGTCATCGCCGCCTGCGCCGTCGTCCTCGCGCCCCTCGCGCTGCCCATCGCCGCCGGCGCCCAGGACGGGACGATCCGCGTCGGCGCCGTCCAGGGGAACGTCGCCCAGGGCGACTCTTCCTTCGCCAAGGCCCTCGAGGTCACCGCCAACCACGCCGAGGCCACGGAGAAGCTCGCCGAGGCCACCGGGGCCGGCACCCTCGACATGGTCGTGTGGCCCGAGAACGCCGCCGACCGCGACCCCCGCACGGACTCCGCCGCCGCGCTCCTCGTCGAGCAGGCGGCCCAGGCCGTCCGGGCCCCGGTCCTCGTCGGCGCCGTCCCCTACGCGGACGGCGTCCGCTGGAACGACGAGGTGGTCTGGACCCCAGGTCAGGGCGCCGGCGCCTACTACCGCAAGCACCGCCCCGTTCCCTTCGGCGAGTACGTGCCCCTGCGCTCCTGGCTGCGGCGCATCACGACGCAGGTGGACCGCATCGGCACGGACATGCTCCCGGGAACCGGACCGACGACGCTCACGGTGCACGCCGCCGTCCGCGACGAGGACGTCACCCTCGCCATGGGTATCTGCTTCGAGGTCGCCTACGACGACACCCTGCGCTCCGGCGTCGACGGTGGGGGCGAGGCCATCATCATCCCGACCAACAACGCCTCCTTCGGACGGTCCTCCGAGGCCGCGCAGCAGCTCGCCCAGGGCCGCGTCCAGGCCGTCGTCCACGGCCGTAGCGTCGTCCAGGTCTCCACCGTCGGCATCACCGCGATCATCAGTCCCAAGGGCACCGTCCTGCAGGAGACCGAGCCCTACACGCAGGCCTCGCTGGTCGCCGACGTCGACCTGCGCACCTCGCGCACCGTCGCCGACGTGATCGGACCGTGGCCCGGAATCATCCTCGAGGCGGGGGCCGCCGCCCTGGTCCTCGCGGGTATCGTGGGCGCGTTCCGAGCCCGCGGCTCGCGCCGTCGGCGCTGACCGCACCACCGACCCAGCAGAGGAAGCCCCGTGAAGGCACTCGTCGTCATCCCCACCTACAACGAGATCGAGTCCCTGCCTGGCGCCCTGGACCGCGTGCGCGCCGCCGTCCCGACCGCGCACGTCCTCGTCGTCGACGACTCCTCCCCGGACGGCACCGGCGAGCTCGCCGACGAGCGCGCCGCGGCCGACGAGCAGGTCCACGTCCTGCACCGCTCCGAGAAGAACGGACTCGGCCCCGCCTACCTCGCCGGCTTCTCCTGGGCCCTGGAGAACGACTACGAGCTCGTCATCGAGATGGACGCCGACGGCTCCCACCGCGCCGAGGACCTCGCCCTCCTCGTCCAGCGAGCCGAGATGGCTGACCACCCCGACCTCGTCATCGGCTCCCGCTGGGTCTCCGGCGGCGCCACGCCGGGCTGGGACGTCAAGCGCGTCGCCCTGTCCCGCGCCGGCAACCTCTACATCTCGGAGATGCTCGGCATGCGCGTCAAGGACTCCACCGCCGGCTTCCGCGTCTACCGCGCCGACCTCCTGCGCCGCATCGACCTGGACGACGTCGAGGCCCTCGGTTACGGCTTCCAGGTCAACATGACCAAGATCGTCGACGAGGCCGGCGGCCGCATCGTCGAGATGCCCATCACCTTCATCGAGCGGGAGGCCGGCGAGTCCAAGCTCGACGGCGGGATCTTCACCGAGGAGCTTGCCCTCGTCACCCGCTGGGGCCTCGCCAAGCGCGGCGGCCAGCTCGCCGAGGCCGGCCGCAAGGGCCTGGAGGAGATCAAGCGCCTGCGCGAGGAGCGCCGCGGGCACTGAGACGGACCGCCCGCCGACGTCGGCTCGCCCTACCGGGAGGCGCCGGCGTCGGCCCCGGCGCGGTGCCGTAGAACGCAGGGACGCCGCCGCACCAACCGGTGCGCCGGCGTCCCCTCGTCGTCAGGTGAGCGGTGCGCGCCGGCCCGTGGCGCGGGCGCGCCGTCGTCGGCTCAGAAGCGCTGGCGGTAGATCTCGCCGGAGCGCAGGAGCTCGAGGCGCTCGTCGAGGAGGACCTTGAGGTCGTCCATCTCGCGGCGCTCCAGGAGCATGTCCCAGTGCGTGCGGGGGGCCTTCTTGGGCTCCTCCGGCTCGGGCTCCTCCTCGCCCTTGATCGCGGCGACGTGGCCGCACTCCGGGCACTCCCAGGTCTGGGGGACCTCGGCCTCGATCGACATGGGGACGACCGTGACGTGGGCGAGCGGGCACTCGTAGGTGACGTTCTGGCGCTCGGCGAACTCGACGCCGTCCTCGGACTCCATCGACTTCGCGCCGATGGTCATGCCCCGCAGTGCGCGGTCTGCCAATGTGCTGCCTTCCTCGGGGGACGTGTCTGCACGGTGGTCGTCGGCCTGCGGGGAGTCCCGCGACGACGAGTCACCGACCGGCTCAACGCCCAGGTGCCCCGGAGAATTCCGTGCGACGGGCGCGCGGGCGCCGGGCGGTCGAGCTGCTCCAGCCGCCGAGTGTACCGGCTCGTGGCGGCAGGACCGTCCCGGCCAGCGGAAGGCGAGCGCCCCGAGTCTGTGAGATGACGCGCAGACCGGCATACTGCGGGCATGGCTACCAAGCGCATCGGGATCCTGACCGCCGGCGGAGACGCCCCTGGACTCAACGCCGCGATCCGCGGCTTCGGCAAGGCGGCGATCCAGGAGCACGGCTGGAGGCTCATCGGCTTCCGCGACGGCATGCGCGGGCTGGCCGAGAACCGCTACACCGAGCTCGACGCCACCGCCCTGTCCGGCATCCTCACCACCGGCGGCACCATGCTCGGCACCAGCCGCGACAAGGTCCACCGCATGGTCGTCGACGGCGAGGAGCGGGACATGATCCCGACCATCGTCGAGAACTACGAGAAGGACAAGCTCGACGCCCTCGTCTGCCTCGGCGGCGGCGGTACCGCGAAGAACGCCCGCCGGCTCATGGACGCCGGCCTCAACGTCGTCCACCTTCCCAAGACCATCGACAACGACATCGTCGAGACCGACTCCTCCTTCGGCTTCTCGACCGCCCTCGAGATCGCCACCGAGGCCGTCGACCGCCTCCACTCCACCGCGCACTCGCACCACCGCATCATCCTCACGGAGATCATGGGCCACCGCGCCGGCTGGCTCGCGCTCGGCGCGGGCATCGCCGGCGGCGCCGACGTCATCCTCCTGCCCGAGATCCCGTACTCCGTGGACGCCATCGTCGAGAAGATCGAGCGGCGCCGCTCCCACGGCTCCACCTTCTCCGTCGTCGCCGTCGCCGAGGGCGCCCTCAACGCCGCCGACCGCCTCGAGATCGAGCACGCCGAGGCCCTCGTCAAGGACGCCTCCAGCCCCGAGGCCAAGGCCGCCGCCAAGCGCGGCGTCAAGCGCCTCGAGGCGTCCCACCGCGCCAACACCTTCACGCTGGCCTCCCAGCTCGAGGAGCGCACCGGCCTCGAGGCGCGCGTGTCGATCCTCGGTTACGTGCAGCGCGGCGGCACCCCGAACGCCGCCGACCGGCTCCTCGGCACCCGCCTCGGCGTCGCCGGGGCGACCGCGATCGCGGACGGCAGGTTCGGCGTCATGGTGGGCGACCGCGGCGCCCAGGGCACCGAGCTGGTGCCGCTGAAGAAGGTGGCCGGCAAGGTGAAGTACGTGCCCGAGGACCACGAGTGGATCCAGGCGGCCCGCGCCGTCGGCACGGCGCTGGGCGACTGAGCCCGCGTCCTCAGCAGGCTCCAGCGACCGCTAACGCGATAGCGGCCCCGGCACCGGCGACTGACGGTGCCGGGGCCGCCCCTTTCGCCGAGATCGGGACATCCTGACCGCGAGATCGGGACATCCTGCTCGCCCGCGATGCTGAGTTCGGTCGTACGGCGCGCTGAGGTCGGTCGGGATCGGTGGCACCGTGAGATTCTCTCCGCATGATCCCGCTGACGACGGAGCGCCTCCGGCTGCGCCCCTTCCGCCCCGGCCCCGTCGACTCCGACGACGCCCGCTTCCTCCGCCGCCTGCACGCCAACCCGGACCTCGTCCGCTTCATCCCCTCCGCCGCGGTGCCCGACGGCCGGGTGGGAGACGTCGTCGTCGCCGCTCAGCTCGAGCGCTTCACCGGTCTCGCGGAGCACCCGGTCCAGGGCTTCAGCCTCGTCGAGCTCGCCGGCACCGATGAGCCGGTCGCTCTCATCATGGTCAAGCCGATCCCGCCGTCGGGCGGCGGCGAGCCGACCGTCCTCGAGATCGGGTGGCGCCAGATCGCCGAGCACTGCGGCCACGGCTACGTCACCGAGGCGGCGCGCGCCGTCCTCGACGCCGTCCACGCCCGCGGCGTCACCGACGTCGTCGCCGTGACCCACCCCGACAACGCCGCGTCCCAGGCCGTCGCCGAGCGGATCGGGATGGAGCGCGTGGGGGAGTCCTGTGACTTCTACGACGAGACGACGACGCTCTTCCGCTCCCAGCGTGAGCGCCAGGTCGGCACCGAGTGGCTGCCGGATGGCTGGGAGCTCCTGCCCGAGGGGCTCTACGCGTTTCCAGGGCCGCTGCGGGACCGACTCGTCTCCGCCATCCTCGCCGGTGCGAAGCGCACGACGACGGGCCTGCTCGCCGAGCTCGAGCTCGAGGACGAGGTGACTGGCGATGACGTCGGCGCGTGCGAGGTCGTCGTCGACTCCCAGGGGCGCGCCGTCGCTGTCACCCGCACCACCGCGGCGCGCGTCGTCCGCCTCGGGGACGTCACCCTCGAGCACGCCGTCGCCGAGGGCGAGGGGCACACGAGCGTCGCGCAGTGGAGGGCCGGCCACGAGCGCTTCTGGCGCAGCGACGAGGAGACCGCCTGGTTCCGCGAGCAGGGCGCTGAGCCGCCGGTCATCGACGACGACACTCGGGTCGTGTGCTGGCGCTTCAAGGTCGAGGCGCAGGACCCGGCGGCGCGCTGAGCGCGTTGCCTGGGCCCGGGTACGTCCCAGCGCGGTGGACCAACCTCAGCGCGCGGATCGACCGAACTCAGCGATGGCGGGGAGCACCAGTCTGGAACCTCTTGCGGCGCCGCGCCCGCCGTGCCCACGATGACCCCATGACGCGCACGACGACCGCCATCGGCTACACCGACAACCTCCCCGTCACCGACCCCGCGAGCCTGGTCGAGCGCGAGATCGAGCTCCCCGAGCCCGGCCCGCACGACCTCGTCGTCGCCGTCGAGGCCGTCTCCGTCAACCCCATCGACACCAAGGTCCGCCGCGCCCAGCCCTCGGGCGGCTTCCGCGTCCTCGGCTTCGACGCCGCGGGCACCGTCGTCTCCGTCGGAAGCGAGGTGACGTTCTTCGCCGTCGGCGACGAGGTCGCCTACGCCGGCCAGGTCGACCGTGACGGCTCCAACTCCCGGCTCCAGCTCGTCGACGAGCGGATCGTCGGCCGCCGCCCGGCCGGCCTGTCCTGGGAGGAGGCCTCCTCCCTGCCGCTGACCACGCTCACCGCCTGGGAGTCCGTCATGGACCGGCTCGGCCTCACGGAGACCAGCGAGGGCACGCTCCTCGTCATCGGCGCGACCGGCGGCGTCGGCGTCGTCCTCCTCCAGCTCGCCGAGGCCCTCCTGCCGGGCGTCCGCGTCATGGCCACCGCCTCCGACGACGAGCGCGCCGCCCTGGTGCGCGAGCTCGGCGCCGAGGACGTCGTCGACCACCACGGCGACCTCGCGGCCCAGGTCCTGGACCTCGCGCCCGACGGCGTCGACTGGGTCTTCACCTCCCACAGCGATGACATGGCCGAGACCCTCGCGCGGATCGTCCGTCCCTTCGGCGAGATCGTCGCCATCGACGTCGCCCCCGGCAACCTCGAGGCCCTCAAGTCCAAGGCGATCACGTGGCACTGGGAGTCCATGTTCACGCGCCCGGTCCACCGGACGCCGGACGTCGCCGAGCAGCACGCGATCCTCGAGCGCCTCGCCGACCTCGTCGAGGACGGGCGCGTGCGGCCCGTCATCCAGGAGCGCGTGCGCCCCATCAGCGCCGAGACCCTGCGCGCGGCGCACGAGCGGATCGAGGCCGGTCGCACGCTCGGTAAGATCGTCCTGTCCGGCTGGGAGTGACGTCGCGTCCGACCGAACTCGGCGCGACGATCGACCGGCCCCGGCGACAGGGGCGGGCAGGACGGCGACGGTGAGCCGGCCAGCACTACGACGTCCCGATCTCGAGGTCAGGATGTCCCGATCTCGCGGGGATGAGACGGGCGCCCACTCAGCGGGCCGGTGCGCCGGCTGAAACAGGCTCGCCCTAGGTGGTCACCGCGCGATCATGCCTGACGCCATGGGGTGCGCGGCGGTGGCACGCTGTCCACGAGCCAGGGGCAGGCTGCATCCGCAGGATGCCGGTGCGGCTTGGCAACGGCATCGTGTGGGCTCGGCTGAGGCGCCCTGGGTCGCACAGGTCATGACCCTGGATCGCGCACGTCTCCTGGGGCATCGCCGGCTATGGGACGATCTGGGCATGAGCGCCATCCCGCCGTCGTCCCTGCGCCTCACCCGCATGACGCCATCTGCCGCTAGGACCATCGCCGACGAGTGGCGCTACCCGCCGCCCTACGACTTCTACGACGCCGAGGCGGACCCCGAGGACTATGCCGAGCTCGTCACGCCCGAGGAGTGGCCCGAGATCATGGAGCAGGCGCTCGACGGTGGGGAGCTCGTCGGCTTCCTCGCCGCCGAGCGGGGTGAGGACGACGCCTGGGAGATCGGGCTCGGGATGCGCCCGGACCTCACCGGGCACGGGACGGGCGAGTCCTTCGTGCGGGCGTGCCTGGCGCGGCTGCAGGAGCTCGTGCCCGACGTCGACGAGGTCGTCCTCGGCGTCGCCGCCTTCAACGAGCGGGCGATCCGCGTCTACGAGCGCTGCGGCTTCGTGCGCACGGGGGAGTACGACCAGGAGACCAACGGGGGAGTGCACCGTTTCGTGCGCATGCGCCTGTCCGCCTGACCGGGTTCGCACGGACGCCCGGCGCGGCTGAGACGGTCGTCGTCACCTTCGACAGAGCGTGCTGTCCACGAGGGCGCCTCAGGCCTCCGACGCCGCCAGATCCTCTGGAGAATCCGGCGTGATCATGCCGCGCCCCGAACGGGCTGCCGCCTCTGAGGCGCCCTCGTGGACAGGGCGCAGCAGGGCGCGATGCGGAGTGGGTACCACGAGAGGGTGCACTTATGTCGCAATCCCTGCGTAGCGTGAACTGCCCACCCTCGGCCTGAGGTGACCGGTCGCGAGGCGGTGGCGGGGAGGGTGTGGAGCTTGCGTCCGTCCTCGGACGTGGTTCGACTCGTGCGCACGGCGGCCTGCACCCAGCGGTTCTCGTTCCGGTCGGTCCGTGGCGTCGGCGTCGTCGAGTTGGCCGGTGCGCGCTCATGCGGCTCGTCACTCGCCGGCTCGGAACGCGTGTCATGGTGGAGCGCCCGCGTCGGACGACGAGCTGACCGTGTGCTGCGGGCCGCGCGTTGAGCGCATGAGTCTGTCGCCGGACGTGCGTCATAGTGCTCTCAGCGGATCAGAGCGTGCTCGCGCGAGCCTCAGCCAGAGGATTCCGCGGACGTGATCGGCGCGCGAGTGCTCTGACCCGCTGACAGCACCATCTGCCGTCGCTCAACGATCTCCGTTCCGCCGATAATGTACATTATGTCAAACTCATGATCGGCTCCGCTCCCCCGCGTTCCCTGAGAGGACTCTGAGCCTGTGGGCTCCATCGGGTCCCGACGTCTCTCGCCCCGCGCTCAGCATCCCCGGCCGGGTCTCGGGCAGCCCGCCCGGACGACGCCCGCCTCCGTGAGCCGCCACCGCGTCCTGGGGCGCCCGCGCGCAGGCCGGGATAGGCTATGGGCTCCCTGACCTGGGAGGACGCACCGGCGTCCGACCAGCCCCGTCCCGAGGAGCCCGCTTGTTACTGGCCCTGCGCGAGATCCGGCACGAGCCCGCGAGGTTCGCGCTCATCGTCGCCGTCATCGCCCTCGTCGCCTACGTCACCTTCTTCCTCGCCGCCCTCGCGGTTGGGCTCGCGCACTCCTACCGCGCCGCCGTCGACTCCTGGGACGCCGACGCCGTCGTGCTCACCGACGCCTCCAACGAGAACGTCTCGGCCTCCCGCCTCAGCGACGAGCAGGTCCAGCAGGCCGACGACGACGTCGCCGCCACCGGGCACGCCACCGTCTCCGCACTCATCGCTCAGGCCGCCGTCGCCGAGCTCACCGACGCCGACGGCACGGCCGAGCCCGCCCCTGACGCCGACCCGGGCACGGACTCTGAGGACGACCAGCTCAAGTCCGACGTCTACGCCTTCGGCATCGACCTCGACGGCGCCCTCGCCCCCGAGGTCACCGAGGGACGGGCCATCAGCGACCCGGACTCCGAGGTCCTCCTGGACGACTCCCTCCTCGAGGACGGCTGGGCGCTCGGCGACCACCTCGAGCTCGCCGGCACCGACCACGTGTGGACCGTCGTCGGCCTCACGCACGACGACACCTTCCAGGCCGCCGGGGTCGTCACCGTCGACGCCGACGCCCTCCAGGAGGTCGGTGCGGAGGCCCTCGCCCCCAGCGTCAACGCCCTCGTCATCACGGGCGCCGACTGGGACGACGACGCCCCCGCCTCGCTCACCAGCAGCATGTCCGACGGCGGGCTCACGCTCCTCACCCCGGGCGCCTTCATCAAGACCCTCTCCGGCTACTCGGCTCAGGTCCTCACCTTCAGCCTCATGATCGGCTCACTCGTCCTCATCGCCGCGCTCGTTCTCGGGATCTTCCTCTACGTCCTCACCCTGCAGAAGCGACCCGTCCTCGGGATCCTCAAGGCCCGCGGCGTCCCCACGAGGTACCTCATCGGCTCCGGCGGCGCCCAGACGACGATCCTCGCCGCCGCCGGCGTGCTCATCGGCCTCGCGCTCACCCTCCTGACCGGCCTCGTGCTCCCCGACGCCGTCCCCTTCCGCCTGTCCCCCGCGCTCGACGCCGGGATCACGACTGCCTTCATCCTCGTCGCCGTCCTCGGCGGCCTCATCTCCGTGCGCGTCGTCGCCCGCATCGACCCCGTGGAGGCGATCGCGTGAGCACCACTCCCCCCGTCTCCCCCGAGCCGACCGGAGCGCGCCCGCGCGGCCGGCACGCCGCTGAGCCCGTCATCCCGGCGGAACCCTCGCGCAGCCGGGCCGTGGCACCGCAGACCGAGGCCGGGCGGCGTCGGCCCAGCGAGTCCGCCGCCGGCGAGCCCGTCATGGTCCTCGAGAACGTCTCCAAGGACTACGAGCAGGGCGGCGAGACCGTCCACGCCCTCCTGCCCACCGACCTCACGCTCCACGCCGGACAGCTCGTGGGCGTCCTCGGCCCCTCCGGCTCCGGCAAGTCGACCCTCCTCACCATCATGGGCGGCCTGCGCACGCCCAGCACGGGCACGGTTCGCGTCGGCGACGAGCCCTTCTCCGAGCTGCCCGAGAAGCGGCGCGCCCGCATCCGGCACGAGCGGCTCGGCTTCGTCCTCCAGGCCGCCGGCCTCGTGCCGTTCCTGCGCCTCTCGGACCAGTTCGCCCTGCACGACAAGGTCGCCCGCCGCGCCGGCGACCCGGACCGGCGCGACCACCTCGTCGCCGAGCTCGGCATCACCGAGCGCCTGCGCGCCTACCCCGAGGAGATGTCCGGCGGTGAGCGCCAGCGCGCCGCCATCGCCGTCGCCCTCTACCACGACCCCGCGATCATCCTCGCGGACGAGCCCACGGCCGCCCTCGACTCCCACCGGGCGCAGGACGTCGCCCGCCTCCTCGCCGAGCAGACCCACGAGCTCGGCAAGGCGACCGTCATGGTCACGCACGACGAGCGGCTCCTGCCGGTGTGCGATCGCGTCCTCGTCATGGAGGACGGGCGCCTGCGCGAGGTCGGCTGACCGTCCGGGCCCGCCACCGCGCGCCCGATCCCTGCCGCGACTAGGGTCGCGGACATGCCGACCGTGCCGCGCTCCGCGCCCTTCCCGACCGCCGTCTTCCTCGGTGACTCGGTGGCCACCGGCTGGCAGGCGGTGACGCACCCGCGCAACCGCTGGACCTCCCTCGTCTGCGAGCACCTGCGCTGGCGGGAGGTCAACCTCGCGGCCGACGGCATGGGCTTCTTCGCCCGCCGCGGCGGTCACCTCCCCGGCGGCTCCCGCTCCCCCAGCGCTCGGGACACCACGTGGCTCGAGACCGTCCTGCGCGCCGAGCCCGACGTCGTCACCGTGGCCCTGGGCCTCAACGACGCCGGCTTCCTCCCCTCGCAGCTCGACCTCGTCCAGCAGGCCGTCGAGCACGACCTCGCCTTCCTCGCCTCCCGGCTGCGCGGGACGCCGATCGTGGTCGCCCCGTACTTCCCCGCGCTCGGCGTCGGACCGCGCTTCGGCGTCGTGCGCCGCCTCGTCCACGAGGCGGCGACCAGTGAGGGCCTCGTCTCCACGGACTCCATGAGCACCGCCATCGACGGCGATGAGGAGAAGCTCGCCGTCGACGGCATCCACCCCAACGACGCCGGCCACGCCGCCATCGCCCGCTCCATGATCGGGGTCTACGAGGAGCTCGTCCCGGGGCTGTGCCATCAGGACTGAGCCGCCGGTCAGGGACCTGCGACGCCCGTCCCTGGCCCCGCTCCGACACGCTCGGGTCACGGCACCGGAGCCCGTCGTACGGTCGGCTCGGCCTCACGAGGGCATAGGCTGAGGCGTCCCTGATCATCAGACCACCCAGGAGCTCATGTGACGCCCCGCCGAGAGCCCACGCTGGCCGACGTCGCCGCCGAGGCGGGCGTGTCCCTCACGACCGTCTCCCGCGTCCTCAACAACCGCGGCTACCTCTCCCAGGCCACGAAGGACCGCGTCGCCGCGGCCATCGAGAAGCTCGACTACCGGCCCAACCAGGTCGCCCGCGCGCTCCACGGCAAGTCCACCCACACCATCGGCGTCATCGTCCCCACCGTCGCGCTCCCCTTCTTCGGCGAGCTCGCCGCCGACCTCGAGGACGCCCTCGCCGAGCACGGCTACCGGATCCTCATCTGCAACTCGATGGGCCGCGCCGAGCGCGAGCGCGAGTACCTCGACCTCCTCGTCTCCCACCGCGTCGACGGCATCGTCTCCGGCGCCCACAACGAGAACCTGCGCGAGTACGGCACCGTCCGCATGCCGCTGGTGACGATCGACCGCGACATGGCCCCCACCATCCCCAACGTGCGCTGCGACAACGAGGACGGCGGCCGCCAGGCGACGGCGCACATCCTCGAGCGGGGCTCTCGCCGCCCGGCGCTGCTCACCTCCCGCTCCGGCCCGCGCAACCGCCGCGAGGCCGGCTACCGCGCCGTCCTGGAGGAGGCCGGCATCGAGCCGATCATCCTCACCGTCGACTTCCACACCCCCGACGCCGAGCGCGGCGCCCTCATCACGCAGCGCCTCGACTCCGTCGCCGACGTCGTCGACGGCGTCTTCGCCACGGACGACCTCTCCGCCGCAGCGGCCATCGAGTGGGCGCACGAGCGCGGGCGTCGCGTCCCCGAGGACCTCCACGTCGTCGGCTTCGACGGCACGGCCGCGGTGCGCCGCGCCATGCCGGGGCTGACCACCTTCCAGCAGCCCATCGAGGAGATCGCCCGCACCGCCGTGCGCACCCTCATGGAGCAGATCCGCTCCACCGACGCGGACGGAGCCTCCCGCGGCGTCGCCGTGGCCCCCATCGAGCTGCCCGGGCGACTGCTCGTCGGACGCACCGCCTGACGCTGCGCGGGAGCGCTCACGCCGCTCCCCCGCGCAGACCGCCGCGGCTCGTCGCGTCCTTCCTCGAGCACGACGGAGGCCCGTCCCCAGGTGTTCCTGGGGGCGGGCCTCCGTCGTCCGCTGCAGCGCGTCAGGCGGTGGGCTGCGCGGCCTCGGCCGGGCTCACCGTGAAGAGCGCGTCCCCGCGGCTGACGGCGCCGGTGGTCGCCTCGGTGACGCCCGCGAAGGAGGAGGCGTTGGAGACGACGATGGGGGTCACCGTCTGGTAGCCGGCCTCGCCGACGGCGGCCCAGTCGACCTCGACCAGCGGCTGGCCACGGCGGACCTTCTGGCCGGCGGCGACGAGGGGCGTGAAGTGCTTGCCGTCGAGCTCGACGGTGTCCATGCCGACGTGGATGAGGAGCTCGACGCCGGAGGCCGAGCGCAGGCCGTAGGCGTGGCCCGTCGGGAAGGCGACGAGGACCTCGCCGTCGACCGGCGAGACGACCGGGCCCTCGGAGGGCTGGACCGCGGCGCCGGGGCCGAGCATGCCGGAGGCGAAGGTCGGGTCGGCGACCTCGGACAGCGGGATGGCGCGGCCCTCGATGGGCGAGGTGATGGCGAGGTCCGTGGCGGCCTCGGCGGGGATCTCGACGGGCGCTGTCTCGGCGTGCTCGGCGACGGCCTCCATCGCGAGGGCGTCCTCGTCCGCGTCGTCGGCGTCCCCGGCCAGGGAGGCGGCGCCCTTGGTGGAGGCGTAGGCGAAGGCGGCGCCGAAGGCGATGACGAAGACGATGGCCTCGAGGAGGAGGTACATCGGGATGTTCTTCGTGATGATGGAGACGAAGCCGACGAAGCCGGCGGCTCCGAGGGCGGATCCGCGGATGTTGAGGGCGGCGACGCCCGCGCCGCCGAGGGCGGCGGCGCCCATGCCGATGAAGAAGGGCCAGCGCAGTCGCAGGTTGACACCGAAGATGGCGGGCTCGGTGATGCCGAAGACGGCCGAGACGCCACCGGCGCCGGCGAGGCCCTTCATCTTGGCGTCACGGGTCTTGAAGAAGACGGCGAGGGCGACGGCGCCCTGGGCGACGTTGGCCATGGAGGCGATCGGGAAGATGAAGTCGCCGACGCCGCCGTTCTGCGGGAGCAGCGGGATCTCGACGGCCGGGAAGGACTGGTGGAGGCCGGTGACGACGATCGGCGAGTAGACGAGGCCGAAGAGGAGTCCGCCGACCGGGCCGAGGTGGTTGTAGGTCCAGTTGAGGCCCGAGGTGATGTCGTTGGACAGGACTCGGGTGATCGGGCCGACGACGACGAAGGTGAGGAAGCCCGTGATGAGCATCGTGAGCAGCGGTGTGAGCAGGAAGTCCGCCGTGCCGGAGAGCCGCTTGTGGAACCACTTCTCGATGACGGACAGGATCCAGGCCACGCACAGCACCGGGATGACCATCGCCTGGTAGCCGATCTTGTCGACCGTGAGGCCGAAGAGGTGCCAGGTCTCGATGGTGCCGTCCGCCTGGGCCTGCGCGATGCTGTAGGCGCTGGTGAGCGAGGTGGAGACCATGGCGGCGCCCATCGCGGCGCCGAGGTAGACGTTGCCGCCGAAGCGCTTCGTGGCCGAGAAGCCGACGAGGATCGGCAGGAAGGCGAAGGCCGCCGAGGAGATGAGGTTGATGAGGTCGGCGTAGTCGGTGAGCCAGCTCCAGCGCTCCACGAGCGACTGCGAGCCGAACAGGCCCTCCGCCGTGAGGACGTTGTTGAGGGCCATCATGAGACCGCCCGCGATGAGGGCGGGGAGGATCGGGACGAAGATGTCCGCGATGACCTTGATGAAGCGGGTGACGGGGTTGCCGCTCTTGGCGGCCTCCTGCTTCGCCTCGTCCTTGGAGACCTCCTTGACGCCTCCGGTCTTGATCATGTCGTCGAAGACGATGTCGACGTCGCCGGGCCCGACGATGATCTGGTACATGCCGCCCGCGATGAAGGTGCCCTTGATGTCGGGATCCTTGTCGAGGGCCTTCTGGTTGACCTTGTCCATGTCGTTGAGGACGAGGCGCAACCGGGTCGCGCAGTGCGCCGCGGCGCTGATGTTCTCGGCGCCCCCGAAGTAGTCGAGGACGTCCTTCGCCACTCGGGCGTGATCCATTGCCACCCGGGTTCCTTTCTCCGTGTCCGGCCAGTCTTCGTTGAGCTGGGGACCCGCGCGCGGCGGGTCGGGGCTGGTCGGCTGGCTCACCGTGAGCCTCGCGCTCTGGGGACCCGCGCGCGGCGGGTCGGGGTGTCAGCGGTGACGCCCGTGGTCCGGACCTGTGTCAAACGTTCGTCAGGCTACCGGGCGCGCGAACTTCGCCGCAAGCGATCGTCTCACGCGATCCTCGGCACATCGCGGACGACGGCGCGGGCCACGGTCACGCGCGTCGCGCCGTCGCCGGAGGCGCGCGCCCGCCGTCGCCGGGTCGCCGAAGGACCGCAGGGTGAGGGCGACGTCCCCGTCGCCGCCGACGACCTCGGTGACGGAGCGGTCGTGGAGGACCTCGAGGCGGGAAGCCGTGCCGCCGGGAAGGCTGACGCGTCGAACCGCGGCGTGCTGGGCGTAGCGGGAGGTCGAGCGGACGACGACGAGTGCCGGCTCCTCCCCCCCAGCTCGAGGATGAGGCCCACGTGGCACCGCGCCGAGTCGATCAGCTCCCCTCCGGCTCCCACCTGAGCAGGTCCGTCGCGCGCAAGAGCACGGCCGTGCCCGTGAGGTCCTCGCGCTGCGCGCCGACGAGCATCCGGCACTCCCCCGGTCGCTCCGCGTCCCGCCAGACCTGCGGGTCGCGCGTGTGCGGAGTGCAGCCGGGCAGGCGGTCGGAGAGGGATGCCGGGCCACCTGGTGAAGCCGCGCAGGTCGGGGCTGGTGGCGTGCCCCCGGTGGATGAGCGTGCGGTCCGGGTGGAAGGGGCCGAGCTGGTGGAAGGCGTGGTACGTGCCGCGGTGCACGAGGAGGCCGTTCGTGTCGTTGAGCCTGCCCACCGGCGGTGCCAGGTGGACCAGCGGGTAGTCGACGCCCGCGTCCGGTCAGAGAGCGGCCCCGGCGTCCGCGTGGGACGCCGGGGCCGCAGCGAGGAGCCGGTCGGCGCTCAGTGGAAGTACGGGATGATGAGCCAGACCCCGAACAGGACGATGGCGCCCGCGAGGATGAGGAAGAAGCCGGCGGCGACCTCGGCCGCGTGGAGGCCGGCGACCTCACCGGTCTCGCGCTTGACGTGCACGTCGTCGAGCATGCGGGCCGCGGCGGCGGTGATGGTGAGGACGAAGCTCGTCGCGACGATGGTGACGAGGGTGACGAGTCCGAGGGACGCCCAGTCGATGCTCACTTGAGGGTCTCCTTCGTGTCGGACGCGCTGTTGAGGAGGGAGCCGGCGACGCCGGTGTGGGAGGGGCGACCGGTCGGGCCGACGCCGACGAGCTCCTGGCGGACCTGCTCGCGGGTGCGGGGGGCGCGGCCGAGCTCGGGGTCGTTCTGCTTGGCGACGACGACCTGGTCGGCGTCGTTGACGTTGGAGAAGTCGACCTTGTTGTGGTTCGCCTGGCGGACGATGAGGAAGGCGCCGACGACGAGGAGCGCGATGACGACGAGCGTGCCCAGGGTGCCGCCCTTGACGGCGATGAGCGAGGTGATCGCGCCGACGACGCCGGCGCAGGGCAGCGTGATGAGCCAGGCGATGGCCATCTTGCCGAAGGTGCCCCAGGAGACCTTGGTGCCGCGGCCGATGCCCGTGCCGAGGACGGAGCCCGTGCAGATGTGGGTCGTCGAGAGGGCGAAGCCGAGGTGGGAGGAGGCGAGGATGGCGACCGTCGAGGCCGTCTCCGCGGCGAAGCCCTGCGGGGAGTCGACGTGGACGAGGCCCTTGCCCATGGTGCGCATGATGCGCCAGCCGCCGGAGTAGGTGCCCAGGCCGATGGCGAGGCCCGCGGCGAGGATGACCCAGGCGTGCGGGCCGGTGCCGCTGGCCTGGTAGCCGGAGGCGACGAGGACGAGGGTGATGACGCCCATCGTCTTCTGGCCGTCGGAGGTGCCGTGGGCGAGCGCGACCATGGAGGCCGAGACGCGCTGGCCGTTGCGGAAGATCTTCTCCGAGTAGGGGTCGGTCGGGTTGGCGATGCGGTAGGCGAACCAGGTGGCGAGCGCGGAGGCGGCGCCGGCGACCATCGGGGCGACGAGCGCCGGGAGGATCACCTTGGACATGACCGTGCCCCAGTGGACGCCCTGGACGCCCGCGGAGACCATGACGGCGCCGATGAGGCCGCCGAAGAGCGCGTGCGAGGAGGAGGACGGCAGGCCGAAGAGCCAGGTCGCCAGGTTCCACAGGATGGCGCCGGCCAGGCCCGCGAAGACCATGGCGGGTGCGGCCTGGATGAGGCTGTCGTCGAAGAGGCCGCCGGAGATGGTCTTGGCGACCTCCGTGGAGAGCGTCGCGCCCACGACGTTGAGGATCGCGGCGACGAGGACGGCGCGGCGCGGCGTGAAGGCGCCGGTGGCGACCGAGGTCGCCATGGCGTTGGCCGAGTCGTGGAAGCCGTTGGTGAAGTCGAAGATGATGGCGGTCACCACGACGACGATCACGATGAAGAGGGTTGCTGACATGCGCTTTCCGGTTGGTTCCGACAGCTGCCGGGCCCTGGTGGCGCGCGCTGGGCGCGTGCTCGGCCGGGGCGGCCGGACCGCCGGCGGGCGGTCCTCGATCATTGTTACCGGGGTGGGAGGGGCGGCGACACCGAGATCCCGGGAGTTCACCAACTGTTCATCCAGGAGGGGCGTGGGCCTCGTCACCCGGGGGCCGCAACGCGGGGCCAAGGTCTCGGGGTCCCGGGTCGCGTGATCGACACCACCTGACACGATCTAGGGTTGTGGTGTCTGAGGAAGGTGGTCGCGTCTAGGGTCTCCCCGTCACCGCTCGACGGGCGCCCCGCCCGTCCGGTCCCCGTCTCACGGAGGAACCCGCATGTCAGTCCAGAGCGCTACGCAGGCGTCCCGGGCCGCCTCCCCGGCGGTCCAGCAGCCCGTGCGCGGGAGCGCGCCCCGACGTCGCCCCGTCCGGCTCGTCGCCCTCATCGCGACACTCGGCTCCCTCCTGTTCGGCTACGACACGGGCGTCATCTCCGGCGCGCTGCCCTTCATGTCCCTGCCCGCCGACCAGGGCGGCCTCGGCCTCAGCCCCGCCGCCAAGGGCTTCGTCACCGGGGCCCTGCCGCTCGGCGCCGCCCTCGGAGCCCTCCTGGGCGGAGCGCTCGCCGACGCGATCGGCCGGCGCCGCGGGCTCCTCGTCCTCGCCTCCGTCTTCCTCGCCGGCGCCCTTGGCACCGCCCTCGCGCCCGGCTACGGCGTCATGGTCCTGTTCCGCGTCGTCCTCGGCGTCGCCGTCGGCGGCGCCTCGACCACCGTGCCCGTCTACCTCGCCGAGATCTCCCCCGCGGCCAAGCGCGGCTCCGTCGTCGCCGTCGACCAGGTCATGATCGTCTCCGGCCAGCTCGCCGCCTACGCCATCAACGCGGGCATCGCCGCCGCCTACGACGACCCGACCGCCTGGCGCTGGATGCTCTCGGTCGCCACCCTGCCCGCCGTCGCCCTGTGGGTGGGCATGCGGGTCATGCCCGAGTCGCCGCGCTGGTACGTCTCCCACGGCCGCGACGACGACGCCCGCACCGTCCTCACCCAGCTCGCCGACGACGCCCACCCCGAGGACCCCGAGGAGACGATCGCCGGCATGCGCCGCTCGCTCGCCTCGGAGGAGCAGGTCGGCCGCGTCCGCCTCACCGACCTCGCGACCCCCTGGATCCTGCGCATCGTCGCCGTCGGCATGGGCCTGTCGGTCATCCAGCAGATCACCGGCGTCAACGCGATCATGTACTTCGCCCCGACGATCCTCGCCTCGACGGGGCTCGGCACGAACGCCGCCCTCGCGGCCACCATCGCCAACGGCGTCGTCTCCGTCCTCGCCGCGCTGCTCGGGCTCTGGCTCGTCCGCGTCCTGCCCCGCAAGCGGCTCCTGGCCGTCGGGCAGGGCCTCATCGTCGCCACCCTCGTCGGCATCGGGGCCATCTCGCTCGCCACTGACGGCACCGGTGCCACCTGGCCCGTGCTCCTCCTCATGCTCGTCTTCCTCGTCGGTCAGCAGGGCGCCGTCTCCCCCGTCACCTGGGTCATGCTCTCCGAGGTCTTCCCGCTGCGGGTGCGCGGCGTTGGCGTCGGCGTCTCCGTCCTCGTCCAGTGGGTCGCCAACGCGATCATCTCCTCGACCTTCCCCGTGCTCCTCGCGCGCGCAGGGCTCGGGCCCGTCTTCCTCGTCTTCGCGGCCCTCAACGTCATCGCCCTGCTTCTTGCGCAACGCTTCCTGCCCGAGACGTCGCGCATGACGCTCGAGGACATCGAGCGGCACTGGGCGCCCGCCGAGCGCTGAGGCCGCCCGGACTCGCCGCACGAGTCGACTCGCGCACACTCCTGAGAGCCGTCGCGCCCGTCCGCTCGCGGACGGGCATCATGGCCGGGTGAGGACCCCACGACGTCGACGCCCCGACAGCGGCGCACCGCGCACCGACGACGCCGGTCCGGTACTGCGCGCCCTCGGCGCCAGCGTCTACGCCCCGACAGCGATCTTCGCGATCGGACAGGGCGCCATCCAGCCCGTCCTCGTCCTCGCCGCCATCAAGGTCGGCATGAGCCGCCCGGCCGCCGCCTCCGTCATGGGCCTGCTCGGCCTCGTCGGCGTCGTCTCCGCCCCTCTGGCCGGGATGGTCGTCGCTCGCGCCGGCGGACGCCGCTCCATGGTGCTCGGCACCGTCCTCGCCGTCGGCGCCGCGAGCGGCATCGTCGCCGCCGTGTCCGTGCCCTCCGCCGTGTCCGTCGACGTCTTCGTCGCCGCCGTCGTGCTCCAGGGGATCGCCGGCAACCTGTGGGGCCTCGCCCGCCAGGGCTACGTCGCCGACGCCGTCCCCGTCTGGGCCCGGGCCCGCGCCCTGTCCTTCCTCGGCGGGATGATGCGCCTCGGCGTGCTCGTCGGACCCGCCATCGGCTCGGCCGTCATCGTCGTCGCCGGACTGCGCGGCCCCTTCGTCCTCCAGACGGCCATGGCGCTGGCCGCGCTGTGGCTCGTCCTCGCCAAGGCCCTGCCGACGGCGCAGCTGCACGAGGCGCGCGCCCTCGCCGAGGCTGAGCGGCTCGCCATCCGCCAGGAGCCGGGTGCCGCTCCCGGACCGGGGACGGACGGCGGCGGGGCCGCGGACGCGGCACCCGCCCCGGACCCGGTGACCGCGCCCGAGGACGCCACCACGGGCGCCCCAGGTGACGTCGCGGCGCCGGCCCCCGCGACGCGCACGACGCCCGAGCGCACCCGCACCGCGGTCGACCTGCGCGCCACCGCCGTCGTCGCCGTCGCCATGACGTGCCTGCAGCTCCTGCGCACCAACCGCAACGTCCTCGTCCCCCTGTGGGGCACGCACCTCGGCATGTCCGAGGCCCTCATCTCCGCCACCTTCGCGGCCGGAGCCCTCCTCGACGTCGCCATGTTCCTGTCCTCGGGCCGCTGGATGGACCGCTACGGGCGCCTCGCCGGGATCCTCCCCTCACTGCTCATCATGGGCGCCTCCGTCGTCGTCACCGTCGTGTGGACGACGCCGGTCGGCTTCGTCGTCGGCACCTGCCTCATGGGCTTCGGCAACGGCTTCGGCTCCGGCATCGTCATGACGATGGGCGCCGACCTCGCCCCCGTGCCCGGGCGCGAGAGCTTCCTCGGCTGGTGGCAGGGCATCGGCAACGTCGGCGCCGCCGCCGGACCCTTCATCGTCTCCGTCCTCACGGCCACGGTCGGCCTCACCGCGGGCATGTGGGCCACGGCCGCCCTCGGGCTCGTCGCCGGCACGTGGGCCTGGATCGCGGTGCCGCGCGCCTACGCGCACGCGGGAATCGACATGCGCGGGCGCTCCCTGCCCTGGCCGGACGCGAGCCGTGCCCGACGCCTCACCTCGGAATGACAGGACGCTCCGCGCCCGACGATAGGGTCGGAGCATGGCAGCCAAGCGCACGCGCGCCACCCACCAGTCCCCCGCACGCCCCACCACCCTGGACCTCGGCATCGACCTCGGCACCACCCGCACCGTCGTCGCCCGAGCGGACCGCGGCAACTACCCGGTCGTCGGCTTCACCGACCCCGACGGCGACGAGTACGGCTACCTCCCCTCCCTCACCGCCCTCACCGAGGACGGCCTCGTGCACGGCTTCGAGGCTCGCGACGCCGCCCGCGCCGGCGCCCCCCTGCTGCGCAGCCTCAAGCGCCGCCTCTCCGACCCCGCCGTCACCGCGGAGACCCCGGTCGAGCTCGGCGGCCGCACCTTCACCGTGCGCGAGCTCCTCGTGTCCTACCTCGAGCACGTCCGCGCCCAGCTCCTCGCCTCCCCCGTCCTCGACGGGCTCGACCCGGCCGGCGAGGACGCCCGCGTCGCCGTCGCCGTCCCGGCCCACGCCTACGGGGCCCAGCGTCTCCTCACCATCGACGCCTTCCGGGCCGCCGGCTTCCACGTCACCGCTGTCCTCAACGAGCCCAGCGCCGCCGGCTTCGAGTACACCCACCGCAAGGGCTCCACCGTCTCCTCCAAGCGCACCCGCGTCCTCGTCTACGACCTCGGCGGCGGCACCTTCGACACCTCGCTCGTCGACGTCGAGGGCACCGAGCACGAGGTCCTCGCCTCTCAGGGCGTCTCCGACCTCGGCGGCGACGACATCGACCTGCTCCTCGCCCAGATGGTCCTGCGCCGCGCGGGCCTCGCCGAGGAGGACCTCAGCCACGCCGAGCTCGACGACCTCCTCGACCGCTGCCGCGAGGCCAAGGAGGCCCTCGCCCCGCAGACCCGCCGCATCGTCGTCGACGTCCGCGACACCGACGTCGTCCTCCAGGCCGCCGAGCTCTACGACGCCGCGCTCCCCCTCGTCGAGCGCACCATCGAGGTCATGGAGCCCCTCGTCGGACGGCTCGTCGACGGCGAGCCCGACCTCACCGACGTCGCCGGCGTCTACCTGGTGGGCGGCGCGTCCTCCTTCCCCCTGGTCCCGCGCCTGCTGCGCGAGCGCTTCGGGCGCCGCGTTCACCGCTCGGCCCTGCCCGGCGCCTCGACCGCCATCGGCCTGGCCGTGGCCGCGGACCGCGCCTCCGACTTCGCTCTCACCGATCGCCTGTCGCGCGGCTTCGGCGTGTTCCGCGAGGCCGAGGACGGTGCCCGCACCTCCTTCGACGCCCTCCTCACCCAGGACACGATCCAGGCGAGCCCAGACGGCAGCGCCGGCACGGTCATCACCCGCCGCTACCCCGCCCGCCACAACGTGGGCGTCTTCCGCTTCGTCGAGTGCGCCGGCGTCGACGCCGACGGCGAGCCCCGCGGTGAGCTCGCCCCCTACGCCGAGATCCGCTTCCCCTTCGACCCCTCGCTGCGGGACACCGAGGACCTCGCGGGCGTCGTCGTCAAGCGCACGGCCGACGGGCCGCTCGTCGAGGAGCGCTACGAGATCGACGACGCCGGCATCATCCGCGTCACCCTCACCGACCTCGGTGACGGTTACGCGCGCGGCTACACGCTCGGTGAGCGCACCGCCTGATCCGCCCTGACCAGCGCAGAGCCGGCCGCGGGCCCCGTCGATCGCGATCGACGGGGCCCGCAGCGCGTTCTGGTGCGTGCGACGCGCTGAGCCCGCCTGGGACCGGCGCGGTCGCGAGGTGCTCAGTCCTGCGCGGCGGCGGCCTCGTCGGAGGCGGCCGTGAGGCGCTCGGTCTCCTCGGCGGACAGCTCGAGGTCGAGGGCGACCAGGATCGGGCTCAACTGCTCGACGGTGCGGGCGGAGGCCAGCGGGGCGACGACGCCCGGACGGTCCCGCAGCCACGCCAGGGCCACGGCGGCCGGCTCGACCTCATGGGCGGCGGCGACCTCGCGGAGCACCTCGACGGCGGCGAAGGAGGGCGCGTTGAGGTAGGCGCTCACCATGCCGGCGCGCTCGCTCGTCACGGGCTCGCCCTCGCGGTACTTGCCGGTGAGGAAGCCGGCGGCGAGGGAGAAGTACGGGACGAGGCCCATCCCGGCGCGCTCGGCGATCTCGCCGCGGTTGCCCGGTCCCTCGACGTCGCCGCGGTGCAGGAGGTTGTAGTGCGGCTGGAGGGCGACGGGGCGCTCATAGCCGTGGGCGTCGGCGATCTCGAGCCACTGCGTGAGGCGCTCGGGCGTGTAGTTGGAGACCGCGACGTAGCGGGTGAGGCCCTCGGAGCGGAGCTCCTCGAAGGCCGCGACGGTCTCCTCCAGCGGCGTCTCCGGGTCGTCGAAGTGCGCGTAGTAGAGGTCGACGTGGTCGGTGCGCAGGCGCTGGAGGGACTCGCGCAGGGCGGTGCGGACGTTCTCGGCCGCGAGGCCCTTGCGGTCGGGCTTGGTGGCGACCTTGGTGGCGATGATGACGTCGTCGCGGCGGCCGCGGGCGTCGAGCCAGGAGCCGATGACGGACTCGGACTCGCCGCCGACGTGGCCGTCGGCCCAGGCGGAGTAGCCGTCGGCGGTGTCGATGAAGTTGCCGCCGCCGACGAGGTAGGCGTCGAGGACGGCGTGGGAGGTCTCCTCGTCGGAGGTCCAGCCGAAGGTGTTGCCCCCGAGTCCGATGCGGCTGACGTCCAGGTTCGAGCTGCCGAGCTTCATGGTGAGCCTTTCGTCGAGGTGGCAGGTGCTCTTGACACTACGACGAGGCCGGACGCCCGTGAAGGGAGTCCGGCCTCGGTTTCGCTTGTGGGGTGTCCGGCTCAGCCGGCCTGGCGCTTGGCGGCGCGGCGCTTGGCGAGCTCGTCCTCGACGACCGGGGGCTCCTCGGCGGTCTCGGTGGGCAGGGCGGCGAGGGAGCCCTCGACCTCGTGCCACACTCGGCCGACGGCGATGCCGAAGACGCCCTGACCGCCCTGGACGAGGTCGACGACCTCGTCGGCGCTCGTGCACTCGTAGACGGAGGCGCCGTCGCTCATGAGGGTGATGGCGGTGAGGTCCTCGACGCCGCGCTCGTGGAGGGCGTTGACGGCGATGCGGATCTGCTGGAGGGAGACGCCGGTGTCCAGGAGCCGCTTGACGATCTTGAGCAGGAGGATGTCGCGGAAGGCGTACAGGCGCTGGGAGCCGGAGCCCTTGGCGCCTCGGATCGAGGGCTCGACGAGGCCGGTGCGGGCCCAGTAGTCGAGCTGGCGGTAGGTGATGCCGGCGGCCCGGCAGGCGACGGGGCCGCGGTAGCCGGTGTTGACGTCGAGCTCGGGGAGCGGGTCGCCGAAGAGCATTCCCTGGGTGCGCTGGGGTGCGGCGGGTGCACTCGCTTCGTTCGCGCTCACTGGTGGCTCCTGTCGGTTCGGGGACGTGCGGTGGGACGCACGGTCGGGCCGGTCCTCCCGGCCGGGCACCACGATAGGTGGCGGCGGGCCCCTCCTCAATGAAGGGCGCGCCGGTCCGCCGCGTGGTGCGGGTCCCGTCGGGCCGGCCCCGCCGGGCGCCGCCCGACCGAGCGGCGGGAATCCGCGTGGTTCCGCGCCCGTCATCCTTCCGGAGGAGGAACTAGCGTGTGAGGCACCGCACAAAACGAGTCACACGAGTCACATGCGTCCCGCGTGTCGCAGGTCAGTCGACCCGGACAGCGTCCTCGTCGAGGGTCTCCAGCTCCTGCCTCCACGCCGCGACGCGGGCCTCCGAGCCCTCCGAGGCGAGGTCGAGGCGGTGCGTGTCGAGCAGCCGCTCCGTGGCGACGATCCTGAGGCCGCCCCGCTGGGTGAGCATGAGGGCGTCACCCGTCGAGCAGGCGAGCGCCTCGACCGGCGTCGGGCCGTCGGCGGCCCCCGTGCCGTGGGGACTGGCTGCCTCGGTGGAGGGCTCCCCGGATCGGCGCAGACGGATGTGCGCCGTGAGTGCCGCGTCGGCGTCCACGTCGAGCACGGCGTCGACGGGCTCGGCCCCGAGCGCGAGGCACGTGCGGGTGAGCAGGTCGACCCAGCTGGGGGCGGTGACGCCGTCGGAGCCGGAGAGGAGGAGCCCCTCGCGGGCGGTGACCGGGACGGCGACCATCGCCGGGCCGGCCACCTCGACGAGGATGGCAACGAGCCCGGTGCTGGAGTCGGTGGCGCGAACGCCCACGAGAGTCATCGGCCGCACGTCGTCAGCCTACGGACGCGCGGGCGGCGTGTCCTCGGAATGGGGTCCACGCTTGTCGATTGCACGGATCGCTCACGTCCCGTTGACGGCGGCGGGCGCCGAGGGACTCTCGCGCCCCTGGGCTGAGCGCGTCGCGCACCCAGCGAGACTCAGGACAGGGAGTCGACGGCGCGGTGGAGGAGGACCGTGTGGAGCTCGCTCATGAGGCCGGCCAGCTCGCTGGCGGCCTCCTCCCCCGCGGAGGCGGAGCGGCTGCGCTTGTGCTGGACGGCCTGGTCGATGACGTCGGCCTGGCGCTCCGCCGAGGAGCGCACGGTGCGAAGGTTGCGCAGCGGGACGCCCATGCGGTTGGCCTTGAGGGCGAGGACGACGGTGCGCAGGGCCCGGGCGTCGAAGCGGCCCTTGTGGTCCGGGGTGACGAGGCCGAGGCTCACGAGCTCGGCGACCTCCTCCTCCGTCGCGCCCGAGGCGGCGACGAGGGACTCGAGGTCCATGGGTCCCGAGACGACGCGGCCGTGGGAGGCGACGACGCGCGGCGCGACCGGTGCTGGGGCGGAGGCCTCCTCGTCCATCTCCGCGAGGCGCTCACGGATGACGGACAGCGGCAGGTACTCGTCGCGCTGCGCGGTCAGGGCGAAGCGGAGGCGCTCCATATCCGCCTTGGAGTAGCGGCGGTAGCCGTTGCCGAGGCGGTGCGGGGTGATGAGGTCCTCGGTCTCCAGGAAGCGGACCTTCGAGATCGACAGGGCCGGGAACTCGTCCTTGAGGGCGGCGACGACGTCGCCGATCTTCATGGAGGGCTCGCGGGAGACGCCCCGCGGCCAGGGGCCGGGGGCGTCGGCGGCGTCCTGCTCGGAGCGGGCGTTCAGTGGGCTCACTGCGCTGACCCCGCCGGGACCGCCTTCGCCGGGCCGGGGTGGTACGTCATCCGGTACTTGCCGATCTGGACCTCGTCGCCGGGGCGCAGGGCGGCGGACTCGACGCGCTGGCGGTTGACGTAGGTGCCGTTGAGGGAGCCGGAGTCGCGCACGAGGTAGCCGCCGTCGGGCTGGGCGAGGAAGACCGCGTGCTTGCGGGAGACGGTGACGTCGTCGAGGAAGATGTCCGCGCGCGGGTGGCGGCCCACGGTCGTCTCCTCGGAGTCGAGGAGGAAGCGGGCGCCGGTGGTCGGGCCGTGGCCGACCACGAGGAGCGCGGTGCCGGGCGGGAGGGCGGCGATGGCGGCGCGGTCCTGCTGGGACAGGCCGACCAGCGGCGCCTCGGAGTCGCTGGTGACGTCAATGGCCCCGAAGGTCTGGGTCGATGTGGGGTCGGGCTCGATCGGAGTCGACATCTGGTCCCCTCGGGTCGGGCGGTGCCCGGCGCACCGCGTTGTGCCCACCATACCGTTGCGGGCGGCGGCGTCACCATCGCGACCGGCGGGCGGCGCGTTCCCGTCGGACGCGCCGCCCGCCTGCCACGGGGAGCCGGTCTCAGCCGCGGGCGCGCAGGGCTCGGGCGAGATCGTCGCGGCCCTTGAGGACGAGGCGGCGCAGCGCCGCCGGGGCGCCGCCGTGCCCCTCGAGCCACGCGTCGACGGCCGTGAGGTCGGTCTCGTCGCCCACGGCGGGGAAGAGACCGAGCACGATACGGGTCGCGATCTCCTGGCCGCGGCCGGCCCACAGCTCCTCGAGGGAGCCGAGGTAGCGGTCGGTGAGCGGCGCGGTGAGCCCGCGGTGCGCGGCGACGGCGTAGCCGCCGATGACGGCGTCGACCTGGTCGTTGGAGAGCTCGTCCTCGGTGAGCAGGCGCGTGAGCAGCTTCTCCTTGGTGGAGGCCTTCGGCTCGGAGGAGGCGGCCTGGAGGAAGTGGATCCGGCCGGAGGCGCTCGGGTCGAGGGCGAGCTGCTCGGCGAGCTCCCCCTCCCTCAGCTCGCCGAGCCGTGCCAGCGAGATGAGGGCGCGCCAGCGCAGGTCGGCGTCGAGGTCGAGGCCGGTGAGCGCCCCGTCGAGGACCGAGCGCACTCGGCTGACGACCAGGGCGCGCTGCTCGAAGCCGAGCAGACCCGCCTGGCCGGCGGCGGCGAGCCAGGCGCGGGCCCGCACGAGCTGGGCGTCGGAGCCGGCCTCCGCGGCCTGGAGCCGCGTCCAGCCGTTCTCGCCGGGCGCGTCCGCGTCGACGCCGAGGAGCGGGACGAGGCGACCGGCCCGGTCCTCGGGACGCGCGTAGCCGAGCGCGCACAGCTGGGCCTGACCCAGCAGGGTGGTGAGCGTCGCGGGGTCGGTGGTGTCGTCGCCCTGGGACAGGACCGTCTCGATGAAGACGGCGGGGCTGAGGAGCCCGTCGCGCACGAGGTTGAACAGCGTCGACCACCACAGGGCGCGCGCCATCGGGTCGGCGAGCCGCGACAGGGCCTGGCGGGCGGTGGCCAGCGAGGCGGCGTCGGGGCGGATGACGGCGTAGGTGAGGTCCTCGTCGTTGAGCGTGACGAGGTCCGGCGCGGGCAGCCCGACGGCCTCGGGCACCTCGGCGCTCGCCGCCTCGAGGGTGACGGGCAGGCGGTGCGTGCGGGTGAGGACGCCGTCGCCGTCGAAGGAGTAGAGGCCGACGACGAGCGTGTGGGGCCGCAGGACCGGCTCCCCGGTGGCGAGGTCGGTGCCGGACTGGGCGACGGTGAGCCGCTGGATGGAGCGGCCGTCGGTCTCGAGCTCGTCGGTGAGGACCGAGGGGCCGGCGGTGCGCAGCCAGGCGTCGGCCCAGGCGTCCATGTCGCGGCCGGAGGCCTGCGAGAGGGTGCCGAGGAACCCGGCGAGGTCGCCGTTGGCGAAGGCGTGGCCGCGGAACCAGTCGCGGGCGGCGGCGAGGAAGGTCTCCTGGCCCAGGTGCGCGACGAGCTGCTTGAGGACGGCGGCGCCCTTGGCGTAGGTGATGCCGTCGAAGGCCTGGCGGGCGGCCTCGACGTCGTCGACTGTCGCGACGATCGGGTGGGTCGTGGCGGGGCGGGAGTCCTCGAGGTAGGCCCAGGCCTTGCGGGTGGAGGCGAAGGAGACCCAGGCCTCCGTGTACTCGGTGGCGGTGGCCTCGGCCCAGGTGCCCTGGTTCTCCGCGAAGGACTCCTTGAGCCAGGTGTCCTCCCACCACGTGGGGGTGACGAGGTCGCCGAACCACATGTGGCACATCTCGTGGAGGATCGTGTTGGCGCGTCCGGCGCGCTGGGCGCGGGTGACGGGACCCTGGTAGAGGTAGGCGTCCTCGTTGAAGGTGACGCAGCCCGGGTTCTCCATGGCGCCGAGGTTGTACTCGGGGACGAGGACGGAGTCGTAGGAGCCCCACGGGAAGGGGAAGGCGTAGGCCTCGTCGTAGAGGTCGAGGCCCTTGAGGGTGGTCTCGAGGAGGACGTCGCCGTCGAGGTGCTCGGCGAGGGACCGGCGGCAGGACCAGGACACGGGGACCGGGGCGTCCCCGGGGCGCAGGGCGGAGCGCCACTCGGTGGAGACGCGGTGCCACTCCCCCGCGGAGACGGCGGTGAGATAGCTCGGCAGCGGGAGCGTCGGGGTGAAGCGGGTGACGGCTGCGCCGTCGAGCTCATCGGAGCACTCGGTGGTCTCGACGAGACCGTTGGACAGGACGGTCCAGGGCTCGGGGTGGACGACGGTGAGGAGGAAGGGGGCCTTGAGATCGGGCTGGTCGGCGCAGGGCCAGGCGCGACGGGCGTCGGAGGGCTCGAAGTGCGTGTAGAGGTAGGTGCGTCCGTCCACCGGGTCGTGGAAGCGGTGCAGGCCCTGCCCGGAGTTGGAGAAGCGGCCGACGGCGTCGACGGCGACGGCGTGCTGCCCGGCGGCCAGCTCGGGCAGGGAGACGCGGGCGCCGTCCCAGGAGACCTCGACGGACTCGCCGTCGATGGTGAGCTCGCGGACCTCCTCGCCGAGGAAGTCGACCCACAGTCCGACGGCGGGGCGGTCGCCGCGCACGGTGAGCGCCAGCTCGCTGCGCACGTTGAAGCCGGTGGCGGGCCTGCTGTGGGCGGGGACGGGGGCGCTCGTGAGGTCGAGGGTGACGGTGAGGCTCTGGAGGTCGACCGTCTCGGAGCGCCAGGCGGCCTCCTCGCGGCCGAGGTTGGTCGGGCTCGTCGGGCGGGCGGGCGCGGTGGTCGGGGCGGTCATGAGCGGGGTCCTCTCGGCGGTCGGGGTGCGTGCGCGGCGGTGCGCGCGGACTCTGGCTGTGAGGCTCCCTCGCCTCCCGGGGTGCTGCGTGCTGTGGGGCGCCCGGGCGCACTCGCGTGCGTCCGGGCGCCGGTCGCCCCTCGTGCGGGGCGGTGGTCCTGGGCCGAGCCGTGGGGGCCCGGCTGGTCAGGGGCGGAGCGGGGTCAGCTCCACTTCTCCTCGGAGCGGCCGTCCTCGGCCCACAGCACGTGGTAGACGCCCTCGGGGTCGTCGACGCGGTGGTAGGTGTGCGAGCCGAAGAAGTCGCGCTGCCCCTGGACGAGGGCCGCCGGCAGGCGACCGGCGCGCAGCTGGTCGACGTAGGCGAGCGAGGAGGCGAAGGCCGGGGCGGGCACGCCGGTGAGCGCGGAGGTGGAGACGACCTCGCGCCACGAGGGCAGGGCGCCCTCGAGGGCCTGGGCGAACAGCGGCGCCGTGAGGAGGGAGGCCAGCGAGGCGTCCTCCTCGTAGGCGCGGGTGATGTCGTCGAGGAAGCGGGCGCGGATGATGCAGCCGCCGCGCCAGATGCGGGCCATGGCGCCGAGGTCGACGTTCCAGCCGTAGAGGTCCGAGGCGGTCTTGATCTCGTCGAAGCCCTGGGCGTAGGCGGCGATCTTGGAGCCGTAGAGGGCCTGGCGGACCGAGTCGATGAAGGCCTGCCTGGCGGCGTCGGCGGACAGGTCGATGGTCTGCGTGCCGACGTCGAGGCCGGCCTCGCGCACGGCGGCGCGGGCCGCGGCGGAGGAGGAGGCGGCGCGGGCGAAGGTGGCCTCGGCGATGGCCGGGACGGCGACGCCGAGCTCGAGGGCCGTCTGCGTGGTCCACACGCCCGTGCCCTTCTGACCGGCGGCGTCGACGATGACGTCGACGAAGGGCTCGCCGGTGGCCGGGTCGACACGGTCGAGGACCTCGGTGGTGATGTCGATGAGGTAGGAGTCGAGCTCGGAGGACTTCCAGGAGCGGAAGACGTCAGCGATCTCCGGGACGGACAGGCCGGCGACGTTGCGCAGGAGGTCGTAGGCCTCGCCGATGAGCTGCATGTCGGCGTACTCGATGCCGTTGTGCACCATCTTGACGAAGTGGCCGGCGCCGTCGGGGCCGACGTGGGTGCAGCAGGGGACGCCGTCGACGTGGGCGGAGATGGACTCGAGCATGGGGCCGAGGCGCTTGTAGGAGTCCTCGGTGCCGCCGGGCATGATCGAGGGGCCGAGGAGGGCGCCCTCCTCGCCGCCGGAGACGCCCATGCCGACGAAGTGGATGCCGGACTCCTTGAGGGAGGCCTCGCGGCGCTGGGTGTCCTTGTAGAAGGTGTTGCCGGCGTCGACGATGATGTCGCCCGGCTCGAGGAGCTCGCGCAGCTGGTCGATGACGGCCTCGGTGGCGGAGCCCGCCTGGACCATGATGATCGCCACGCGGGGCGTGCGCAGGGAGGCGACGAAGTCCGCCAGCTCGGTGGCGGGCACGAGCTCGCCCTCGGAGGCGTAGCGCTCCATGAGGCGGACGGTGCGCGCCTCGGTGCGGTTGTGCACCGCGACGGCGTGACCGTGGCGGGCGAGGTTCCGGGCGAGGTTGGCGCCCATGACGCCGAGGCCGTAGACGCCGATGTCGGCGGTGGCGGGGGCCGGGACGTAGGGGGCGGACTGCTGGCTCGTCGCGTCGCTGCTTGCGGTCATGAAGATGCCTTTCCTGCCCGCCGTGCGCCGGTGGGCCTCGGGGTGCGCCCAGCGGGCGCCTGCGCCGAGACTAGCGCGCACGTGCCTACAGTGGCACCACGCTCCGGTCCCGGAGCACCCCGTCCTCAGGAAGGCACACGTGGACACCCCAGACTCGCCCGTCACGCGCTCCGCCGTGCCGCAGGACGTCCAGGACAACCCGCTCCTGGACTCCCGCGACCTGCGTCTGCCGCGCATCGCGGACCCCTGCGTCATGGTGATGTTCGGCATCACCGGCGACCTCGCCCGTCACAAGCTCCTGCCGGCCATCTACGACCTGGCCAACCGCGGCCTCCTCTCCCCCGCGTTCTCGCTCGTCGGCGTCGGCCGGCGCGACTGGTCCGACGACGACATGCGCGAGTACGTCGAGAAGTCGGCCCGCGAGGGCGCCCGCACCGAGTGGAGCCCCGCGATCTGGGAGCAGCTCGCCGCCGGCATGCGCTTCGTCACCTTCTCCGACTTCGAGGACGACGAGGCCTACTCCCGTCTCACCGACGTCGTCGCCGAACTGGACGGGACCCGCGGCACGAAGGGCAACCGGGCCTTCTACCTGTCCATCCCGCCGTCCTACTTCCCGGCGGTCACCGAGCGCGTCGCGAACTCCGGCCTCGTCGACGAGGCCCCGGGCTCGTGGCGCCGTGTCGTCATCGAGAAGCCCTTCGGCCACGACCGCGCCTCCGCCCGCGAGCTCGACGAGCTCGTCGGCCGGATCGTCCGCCCCGACGACGTCTTCCGCGTCGACCACTACCTCGGCAAGGAGACGGTCCAGAACATCCTGGCGCTGCGCTTCGCGAACACGATGTTCGAGCCGCTGTGGAACCAGGGCTACGTCGACCACGTCCAGATCACCATGGCCGAGGACATCGGCATCGGGACCCGCGCCGGCTACTACGACACGATCGGCGCCGCCCGCGACGTCATCCAGAACCACCTGCTCCAGCTCCTCGCCCTCACGGCCATGGAGGAGCCTACGAGCATGGACGCGGCCGCCGTGCGCGCTGAGAAGGAGAAGATCCTCGCGGCCGTCACCCTCGAGCGCGACGGCGTCCTCGACCTCGACGCGACGACGGCCCGCGGCCGCTACGACGCCGGCTTCCAGGGCGGCGTCCCCGTTAAGGGCTACACCGAGGAGGACGGCGTCCCCGAGGAGTCGACGACCGAGACCTTCGCCGCGGTCCGCCTCGAGATCGCCAACCGGCGCTGGGCGGGCGTCCCCTTCTACCTGCGCGCCGGCAAGCGCCTGGCCCGCCGCGTCACCGAGGTCGCCGTCGTCTTCAAGAAGCCGCCCTTCCTGCCCTTCGACGCGGCCGCGACCGCCGGCGTCGGCGCGAACGCCATCGTCCTGCGGATCCAGCCGGACGAGGGCATCACGATGCGCCTGGCCTCCAAGGTCCCGGGCACGTACATGGAGCTGCGCGACGTCACCATGGACTTCGGCTACGGCGCCTCCTTCAACGACGAGTCGCCCGAGGCCTACGAGCGCCTCATCCTCGACGCGCTCCTCGGCGACGCGCCGCTCTTCCCGCACCAGCGCGAGGTGGACCTGTCCTGGCGGATCCTCGACCCCGTCATCGAGCACTGGGCCGCCTCCGGCGCGCCCGAGGGCTACCGGCCCGGCTCCTGGGGCCCCGCCGGCGCCGACGAGCTCCTCGCCCGCGACTCGCGCACCTGGAGGCGCTCATGATCACGACACTGTCCGCCACGAACACCGACCGCATCGTCTCCGAGCTCATCGACCAGGGCGCGGCCGCCGGACGCAACCGCGTCCTCACGCTGCTGGTCTCCACCGACGCGGACGGCCTCGAGGACGCCCTCGAGGCGGCCCACGGCGCCAGCCGCGACCACCCGTGCCGCGTCGTCGCCGTCGTCAACCCGCCCGAGGACGACGCCCCCGCCGGCGCCCGCTCCCGCGACGGGCACGTCCCCGCCAGCTCCGCCGGTCACCTCGACGCCCAGATCCGCGTCGGGCACGACGCCGGCGCCGGCGAGACGATCGTCCTGCTCCCCTGGGGCCAGGCCGCCGAGCACACGGACACGCTCGTCGTGCCCTTCCTGCTCCCCGATGTCCCGGTCGTCGCCTGGTGGCCGGGTCAGCCCCCGGAGAACCCCTCGGAGTCCCCGCTGGGCCGCCTCGCCACGGCGCGCGTGACGAACACGCCCTCGCAGCCCGACCCCGCTGAGGCGCTGGCGGCGCTCGCCCCGGTCTACGAGCCGGGCGACATCGACCTGGCGTGGACCCGCATCACGCTGTGGCGCGCGATGGTCGCCTCGACGCTCGACGCCGTCCTGCGCGAGCACGAGGTCGAGGAGATCGTCGTCGCCGGCGAGCCCGGCAACGCCTCCCTGTCCCTCATGATCCGATGGCTCGCGCTGCGCCTGTGCATCCCGGTGCGCCGCTGGGACGTCCCCGACGCCAAGGGCATCTCGTCGATCACGGCCACCACGGAGGACGGCACGGTCGAGATCGCCCGCAAGGACGCCGGCCGCGTCGTCATCACCCAGCCGGGCACGGCCGAGCCGCAGGTCGTCACGATGGCCCGTCGCGCGCTGGTCGTCATCATGAGCGAGGAGCTGCGCCGGCTCGCCCCGGACGCCGTCTACGCGGAGGTCCTCGAGGCCTTCGGTAAGGACCACCACGGCCCCGCGGGCTCGCAGGTCCAGGAGGGACGTGAGACCCGTGACTGAGGGGCTCAGCGCGACGGGCCGGGAGCCCGAGGAAGAGTGCCCCAGCGGCGCCGCCGACGTCATCGCCGCGGGCGCGCGCGCCCGGGCCGAGGCGCGGGTGCGCGTGAGCGCCGACCTCGCCGGAGCGGCGCAGAAGGCCGCCTCCGAGACCGCGCGGATCGCCGCCGGAGCGATCGCCGAGCGCGGCGCCGCGCACGTCGCCCTCACCGGCGGGTCCGGCGGCGAGGCGATGGCCGGGGTCCTGCCCGGTGCGCTCGCCGAGGCGGGCGTGGACCGCGAGGCCCTCGCCTCGCTGCACCTCTGGTTCGGCGACGAGCGCTACGTGCCCGCGGGCGACCCGGAGCGCAACGACGTCCTCGTCGGCCCGCTCACCGAGGCCGGCGTGCCCGAGGCCAACGTGCACCGCGTCGCCGGCCCGGACCTCGCGGCCACCCTCGAGGAGTCCGTGGGGCGCCTCGCCGAGGAGCTCCGCAGCGACGGCCCGGCCGACGGCGTCCTCGACGTCGTCCACCTGGGCATGGGCCCGGACGCGCACGTCCTCTCGCTGTTCCCGGGGCACCCGGCGGCGCTGACGCTCGGCACCGACGTCGTCGCCGTCGAGGACTCCCCCAAGCCACCGCCGCGGCGCGTCTCCCTCACCTTCGAGGTGCTGCAGCGGGCGCGGTCCGTCATGGTCGTCGCCGGCGGTACCGGCAAGGTCGAGGCCGTCGCCAAGGCCCTCGGCGAGGCGGACCCGGTGGCCGCTCCCGCCTCCTGCGCGCGCGGCGTGGAGACGACCTTCTACCTCGACGAGGCCGCCGCCGCGGGCGCGCCCGGCGCCGACGAGGGCACCGCGACCGACTGACTCGGACGACGGCGCTCCTCGTGGCGCGCACCGCCCGGCCCGGTCGGCCGGTCCCACCGCCCGGTACGGCCGGGCACCACAGGGGCCGTGCTGACCGGGCCGCTCCCCGCCCTGGGGACGCGCCGGGGACGAGCGCGGTTCTCGTCGCGGGTGCGGCATAGCCTGCCGCCATGAAGACCCGGCCTCTCGGCACCTCCGAGCTCACCGTCCCCAACGTCGTCCAGGGGTGCATGCGCATCAAGGACATGTCCGACGCCGAGATCCGCGCCCTTGTCGACGCCGACCTCGAGGCCGGCATCACCATGTTCGACCACGCCGACATCTACGGCGGGGACCACGCCTGCGAGGAGCGCTTCGGCACCGCGCTGGACTGGTCGGCCCAGGAGCGCGAGCAGGTCGTCATCCAGTCCAAGTGCGGCATCCGCGACGGCTGGTTCGACTTCTCCACCGGGCACATCCTCGAGGCGGTTGACGCGACCCTGGCTGCCCTGCGCACCGACTACCTCGACGTCCTCCTCCTGCACCGCCCGGACGCCCTCGTGGAGCCCGAGGAGGTCGCCGAGGCCTTCGACCGCCTCGCCGAGTCCGGCAAGGTCCGCCACTTCGGCGTCTCCAACCACACCCGCGGGCAGATGGAGCTCCTGCGCGCCACGGTGAGGCAGCCCCTCGTCGCCAACCAGCTCCAGCTCTCCGTCGCCCACGCCCCGATGATCGCCGAGGGCGTCGCCCTCAACATGTTCGAGGACCAGGGCACCAACCGCACCGGCGAGGTCCTCGACTACTGCCGCCTCACGAGCACGACCGTCCAGGCGTGGTCCCCCTTCCAGGCACCCGGCTGGTCCGGTCCCTTCCTCGGGGACCGGGAGCGCTACGGCGAGCTCAACGACGTCGTCGACCGCCTCGCGGGCGGGTACGGCGTCGCCCCCGAGGCCATCGCCACCGCGTGGATCACCCGCCACCCGGCACGCATGCAGGTCGTCCTCGGGACGACCCGCATCGAGCGCGTCCGCGCCTGCGCCGACGGCTCCGAGCTGCCACTCACCCGCGAGCAGTGGTACGAGGTCTTCCGCTCCGCGGGGCACATCGTCCCGTGACCGCTGCCGGCCACCGGTCCGGCCGCGGCGCCGGCGTCCGGCGCGCCGCTACCGCCGCGGCGGCGGTGCTCGTCGCGCTGGCAGTGCCGACGGCACCGTCGGGCGCGACCGCACCGACTCCTTCGACCAGCCCGTCGGCCACCCCGGTCGCCTGGGACGATCGCGGCTCCATCGTGCTCTCCGCCCCTGAGGCGCTCACCGCCCTCCGCGACCTGCCCGCCGACTCCCCCGCAGCCGTCTCCTGGGGCGAGGGCGGCTCGCGCACCGGTTGGTTCGGCGAGGCCTGGGAGGACGTCGACGGCGACGGCTGCGACACGCGCAACGAGATCCTCGGCCGCGACCTCGTGGACGCCGACTACTCCCGCGCCGACGGCGTCCAGTCGCTCGCCCAGGGCCGCGGCGAGGGCGTCTCGTCCTGCCCGGACGCCACCGTCTACGCGGGCACGCTCCACGACCCGTACACCGGGAGCACGATCGCCTTCACCCGGGGCAAGGACACCTCGGCGGCCGTCCAGATCGACCACGTCGTCCCCCTCAACTACCTCTACGCCCACGGCGCCTGGGCCTGGGACGAGCGCACGCGCCTCCTCGTCGCCAACGACCCGCTCAACCTCCTCTCCGTCGACGGCGAGGCCAACCAGGGCAAGGGCGCCTGCGGCCCCGCCACCTGCCCGGTCGGCTCGACGGAGACCGACTCGTGGGACACGGCGTCCGGCGAGGGCTGGTGGCCGCCGGACGGGACCGAGCGATGCGCCTACGCCGAGCGCTTCGTCAGCGTCCTCGCCGCCTACGGGCTCGGCGTGCCGCAGGCCGACCACGACGCCCTGGCGACGACGCTGCGTTCCTGCGCGACCGGAGGTGACGGCGCCCCGAGCATCCTCGAGCGCACGGGCCCGGTCATCACGAGCACGGGAGACCTCCTCCTCCACCGGCATCAGTACACCGCGGCGCTCGTGGCCGGGCTCCTCCTCATCGGCGCGGGGGTCGTGGCTCGTGCCCGCCGCCCGCTGCGCCGCCGCTAGGATCGCGGCCATGGTGAGCAGGCGGACGGCGCGAGAGCAGGCGATCCAGGCGGCCCTCGAGACCGGCGGACCGACATCCACCCGCGTCGACGTGTGGTTGTGGGCCGTGCGCCAGTGCAAGTCCCGCTCCGCCGCCACCACCGCCTGCCGCGCCGGCCACGTCCGCGTCAACGGCGACCCCGCCAAGCCCGCCCAGCAGGTCACCATCGGCGACGAGGTCCGCTACCGCGTCGACGGCTTCGACCGGCTTCTCATCGTCAAGCGGATCCTCCTCAAGCGCGTCGGCGCACCGATCGCCCGCACCGCCTACACGGACCTCTCGGCGCCCCGCCCCTCGCCGCTGGACGCCCCCGCCGCCATCATCCGCGACCGCGGCGCCGGACGCCCCACCAAGAAGGAGCGGCGCCAGCTCGACGCCCTGCGCGGCGGCCTCGGAGCGCCCCTCGACATCGAGCACCTCCTCGACGAGGACTGACCGAGCACCCAGGAGGCACCATGCCGCGGATCCCCCGCCCCACGGCGGGCGCCGTCGCGCTCGCCGCCATCTCCGCGCTCGGGGTGCTGGGCGCCGTGGGCGCCACCGCCCGTCAGCGCGACCTGGGGGACTCACTCCAACGCGTGCAGCCCGGTCTGCGAGCCCCGCTGCTCGTCGTCGGGCGCGGGCGAGTCGGAGAACCCGTCGCGCCGGAGGACGTCGGGAGCGTCCTTGCCGGCAGGCCGGCGACCGTGGCGACGCGGGCCGTCTTCCCGCGGGGCCTCGGACGTCGGACGGTCATCCCGGAGGGCGGTGAGGAGGTCCCCGTCTGGTTGTACGAGCGGGAGACCGCGAGCCCTGAGGACGAGGCGGGTCGGGCGGGCTCCTCCGACGCGCTCAGACCGGCCGTCGTGTGGATCCACGGCGGCGGCTACGTCGGGGGCGATCCCGCCCAGGACCACGGCCTGTGCAACCTCATCGCACGGCGCACCCACGGCCTCGTGGTCAGCGTCGACTACCGACGTGCGCCGCAGCACCCCTACCCGGCCGCCCTCGAGGACTGCTGGAGCGCGCTGACCTGGGTGCACGAGCACGCCGAGGAGCTCGGCGTGGACCCGTCGCGCGTCGCCGTCGGGGGCTCGAGCGCCGGAGGCGGGCTCGCCGCGGCCCTCACGCAGCGTGCCCGCGACGAGGGCCTCCCCCTCGCCTTCCAGATGCTCGTGTACCCGATGCTCGATGACGCCACCGGCGCCGGGGGCGTCGAGGTGCCCGGACTCGGCGAGTTCGTCTGGACCGCGCGTTCGAACGCAGAGGGCTGGGCCGCCTACCTCGGGCACCCCGCTGGGGAGCCGGACGAGCGTCCGTGGGCCGTTCCCGCCCGCGCTCAGGATCTGTCAGGGCTGCCGGACGCGTGGATCGGCGTGGGCGACCTCGACCTTTTCCTCGACGAGGACCTCGCCTACGCCGAACGGCTGCGTGGGGCCGGGGCCGAGGTGGACGTCCACGTCGAGCCGGGCATGTACCACGGCGCCGACTACTGCACGTGGTCGGCGTCGATGCGCGCCTTCCGGGAGAGCGGCGTTGACGCGCTCGCGCAGGCCCTCAGGAGGGTCCGGCCGGGCTCTCAGAGCTCCTCGTAGGTGGCCGGGTCCTGGCCGGCGAGTCGGCCGTCCGGGCGGCCGAGCGCCGTGATCTCCTCGATCTCCGAGGGCTCGAGGCGGATCTGCGCCGAGGCGAGGTTCTCCACCTGGCGCGCGGGGGTCGAGGACTTCGGGATCGGCGTCACGCCGCGCGAGACGTGCCAGGCGAGGACGGCCTGCGCGGGGGTGATGCCGTGGGCCTCGGCGACGCGGCCGATGACGGGGTCCTGGAGGAGGTCCGAGCTTCGGCCGATCGGGCTCCAGGCCTCGGTGAGGACGCCGCGCTCGGCGTCGGCGCCGACCTGCTCGGTGTTGGGGAAGCGCGGGTGCGACTCGATCTGGTTGACGACCGGCAGCACGCCCGTCTCCCGTTCGAGCCGGTCGAGGTGCTCGGGCAGGAAGTTCGAGACGCCGATGGCGCGCACGAGGCCGCGCTCGCGCGCCTCGATGAGGGCCCGCCACGTGTCGACGTACTTGTCGAGCTTCGGGTTCGGCCAGTGGATGAGGTAGAGGTCGATGGGGCCGATCGGCGCCATGCGGGCGGCGGACTCCTCGATGGCGGCGAGGGCCTCGTCGTAGCCGAAGTGGCGCCCCGGGACCTTCGAGGTGACGGTGAGCTCGGACCTCTCCGCGAGCGAGGCGTCGACGGCGCGGGCGACGCCCAGGGCGACGCTCGCCTCGTTCTCGTAGGAGAAGGCGGAGTCGATGAGGCGATAGCCGTTCTCGATGGCGGAGCGGACCGCCTCGGCACCGGACTCGCCGCGGAGGGTGTAGGTGCCGAAGCCGATGGCCGGGAGCGTGTACGTGCTGGTGGTGTCCTGCTGCGTGCTCATGGCTCCCACCGTACGCGGCGGTCTGGGGCCGTGCAGGTCGGCGGGCCACGAGGGCATCCGCCCCCCGGTGCGGCGCGCTGCCTCCCCGAGCCCGGGCCGAGGAAGGGGGGCTCAGCCTCGGGCGGCGAGGAGCGCGTCGACGGCGCGGATGACGCCGTTGTCCGTGTTGGCAGGCGCCACGTATCGGGCGAGCTCGCGGATCTCCGGGTGCGCGTTCGCCATGGCGAAGGACGGGCCGGAGAAGGCGTAGAGGTCGCGGTCGTTGAGGTAGTCGCCGAAGGCGGCGGTCTGCTCCGGCGCGACGCCGAGGCGTCGCTGGATCGCGTCGAGGGCGCGGCCCTTCGAGGCGGCCGACGGCATCATGTCGGTCCAGTGCGCCCCCGAGACGACGGTCTGGACGGTGGGCACGGCGGCCCTGAGGTCCGGGGCGGCCTCGCGCTCGATGTCCCCGAAGTCGTAGACGGCGACCTTGAGGACGTCGTCGAGCGGGAGGGCAAGGAGGTCGTCGACGACCTCGAGCGCCTCGTAGTACTTGACGCACTGCTCGACGAAGCGCTCGTCGGAGCGGTCGATGTAGGCGCAGCGCTTGCAGGCGACGACGGCGCCGACGTCGAGCCCGTTCCCGGCGAGGCGCCGCGTCACCTCGATGGCGGCGACGGCCTCGTCCTTGCTGATCGTGTCGGAGTGGACCTCCTCGTCGCCGATGACGACGAAGGTGCCGTTCTCCGCGATGACGGGTCCGCCGTCGAGGACGTGGCCGAGGACGCCGTGCAGGTTGGCGAGCTGGCGGCCCGAGGCCGGGGCGAAGAGGACGCCAGCCTCGCGCCAGCGGGCGACGGCCTCGCCCAGGTCCGCGGGGACACGGCCCTCTCCGTCGAGCAGCGTCCCGTCCATGTCCGCGATGACGAGGCGCAGGTCGGTGGGCTCGTACTGCGCGAAGGGGGTCGGCTCCGCCGGGGCGTAGGGGGTGTCCGTCATGCTCCGATCCTCTCAGACGGTCTGGCGGCTCCCCGCCGGCTCCGGGGTGAACGGGCTCACTCGTACCAGTAGCCCGTGAAGGAGTCCTTGTAGACGTGGTAGGCGCCGGTCGGGGAGTCGGCGCCGTCGGGGACGTCGGAGGTGACGGGGCCCGAGACAGAGGTGCCGCGGAGGCCGAGGAGTACGCGGCGAGGACGAGACCCGGCAGGCGGTGCGCCCCTCGCGTGACTCCTCCATCACGAGGACGTGACGCTGGTCTGCGAGAATCGTCGCATGACCGAGCCGAGCCGCTGCCCCGTCCAACACGCCGCCCCCGCCGACGTGCCCGCCGCCGAGCTCCCGCACGACGCCGACCGCGCCGCCGCGGACACGACCGACCCCCGCGGTCGCCCCCTCGTCCGCTCCCACGCCGAGGCCGTGCGCGTCGCCCAGGACGCCGCCACCTTCTCCAACCACGTCTCCCGCTTCCTCCAGGTCCCCAACGGCCTGGACGGTGAGGAGCACCGCGAGATGCGCGAGCTCCTCGATCCCTTCTTCTCGACCGAGGCGATGGTCCGCCTCAAGCCGCGCGTCGAGAACGTGGCGGACTCCCTCGTCGAGTCCCTCGTGCCGGGCGCGCCCATCTGGTCCGTGCGCGAGATCGGCTCCGTGTACGCCGTGCGCGCGCAGTCGACGTGGCTGGGCTGGCGCTCCGACGTCGAGGACGAGCTCATCGAGTGGATGGACGCGAACCACGAGGCGACGCGCTCCGGCGAGCTCACCCGCACGCGCGAGGTGGCCGAGTGGTTCGACCGCATCATGCGCGGCCTCGTCGCCGAGCACCGCGAGTCCCACGGCCCGGAGGACGTCACGCACGCCCTCACCCTCGTCACCAAGGGCGACGGCGCGCCGCTCAGCGAGGAGGAGCTCGTCTCGATCCTGCGCAACTGGACCGGCGGCGACCTCGGCTCCCTGGCCCTGTGCACGGGCGTGCTCCTCCACTGGCTCGTCGAGCACCCGGAGCGCCAGGCCGAGTGGCCCGTGCTGTCCGACTCCGCCCTCGACCGCGCCATCGACGAGGTCCTGCGCATCGACGACCCCTTCACGTCCAACCGCCGTGTCACCACCTGCCCCGTCCACGTGGCCGGCCGGGACCTCGAGGCCGGCACGCAGGTCGTCATCGACTGGACGAGCGCGAACCGCGACCCGGAGGTCTTCGGCGACCCCGACTCCTACGACCCCGAGGGCCACGCCGCGGACAACCTCGTCTACGGCACCGGCGCCCACGTCTGCCCCGGTCGACCGCTGGCCACCCTCGAGCTCCGCGTCCTCGTGCGCGCGCTGCTGGCCCAGTTCCGCGTCTCGCGCGCCGAGGGCGAGGCCGCCCGCGCCCAGTGGCCGCTGGGCGGCTGGGAGCGCCTGCCCGTGCTCCTCACCGAGGTCGACGGCGGCGCCGAGTGAGCGAGACCGGTCCCGCCCCGGCGGCGGACTCGGGTCTCGTCGTCGGCGAGGACGGACTCGCCCGCCCCGCCTGGGCGGCCACGGACCCGCTCCTGCGCGAGTACTACGACACCGAGTGGGGGATGCCGGTGCGCGACGAGCGCGGCGTCTTCGAGCGCCTCAGCCTCGAGGCCTTCCAGTCGGGCCTGTCCTGGGCGACGATCCTGCGCAAGCGCCCCGCCTTCCGGAAGGCCTTCGCGGGCTTCGAGCCCGACGCCGTCGCCGCCTTCAGAGAGGACGACGTCGAGCGTCTCCTCGCCGACGCCGGCATCGTGCGCAACCGCGCCAAGATCCTTGCGACGATCTCCAACGCCGCGGCGACCGTCCGCCTGCGGGAGGCCGACGACGTCGACGGCGGGCTCGCCGGCCTCGTGTGGTCCTACCGGCCCGAGAGGACGCCCGAGCCGCGCACGCTCGCCGAGGTCCCGACGCGCTCGGCGGAGTCCGAGGCGATGGCGAGGGACCTCAAGAGGCGCGGCTTCCGCTTCGTGGGGCCGACGACCGCCTTCGCCCTCATGGAGGCCCTCGGCATCGTCGACACGCACCTCGTGGGCTCCCACCGCCGCGGCAGCTCGGGCGTCTGGGCCTGAGGCGGTCGACGGTGCGGTCCGCGCCTCCGGGCCCGGGCGGCCTGCGTCAAAGGTCCGTCATCCGCCCTGACTTGCGCTTCTAAACTGGTCGGGCGTCCTCCCGATCCACGTCGTTCCCGCCCCTCCCAGGGCCGAGTCCCTCTGCGACCTGAAGCGGCGCGCTCCCCGGGACGCTGCGCGTCCCCATCCTCGCGTGAAGGACCTCGCCGTGATCTGGCTCCACCTCCTCGTCGTCCTGCTCTTCATCTTCATCGGCGCGCGCTTCGGCGGTATCGGGATCGGGCTCGCCGGTGCGGCCGGCATCCTCGTCCTCGCGGCCACCGGCGTCACGGTGACGACCGACGACGTGCCCTGGTCCGTCGTCGGCATCATCATGGCGGTCATCTGCACCGTCGCCGCGCTCCAGGTGGTCGGCGCCATGGACCACCTGGTCCACCTCACGGCCGTCCTCCTGCGCAACCACCCGAACCAGATCACCTACCTGGCTCCGCTGGTCACCTTCCTCATGTCCATGATGTGCGGCACGGGGCACACCGCCTACTCCGTCATCCCCGTCATCGTCGACGTCGCCAAGGAGCACGGCATCCGGCCCTCGCGGCCGCTGTCGATCGCGGTCGTCGCCTCCCAGATCGGCGTGGCCGCCTCGCCCATCTCGGCGGCCATGGTCGCCCTCGTCGTCGCTCTCGAGCCGCTGCACGTCGGTTACCTCCAGTGCCTCGCGATCGTCATCCCGACCACCTTCATCGGCTGCGCCGTCGGCGCCGTCGTCGCCGCCCGCCAGGGCAAGGAGCTGGGGGACGACCCGGTCTACAAGGACCGCATAAGCAAGGGCCTCGTGAAGCCCTCCGCCGCCGCGGACGAGAACTACTCCGCGCCGAAGGGCGCCATCGCCGGCCTGTGGATCTTCGTCGTCGCCCTCGTCCTCGCCGTCGCCTACGCGACGGTCTCCTCCGACGAGCTCGGCATCTGGGACAACCCGCCGATGGGCTCCACCGCCGCCATCATGCTCATCATGATGACCGCTGCGGCCGTCATCTGCCTCGTCGCCAAGAAGCCGATGGGCTCGATCCCGCAGCAGGACACCTACCGCGCCGGCATGACCGCTGCCGTCTGCATCATGGGCCTGGCGTGGCTGGGCAACACCTTCGTCAACGCCTACTCGGACCAGATCTCCAGCGCGCTGTCCGGCCCGCTGCAGTCGCAGCCCTGGCTCGCCGCCGTGTTCTTCTACTTCGCCGCGCCGCTCATGTTCTCGCACGCGGCGACGACGGCGGCCTTCATGCCGCTCATGGTCAAGCTGAGCCTCCCGGCCACGGCGCTCGTCGCCTCCTACCCGGCGGTCGCGAACTACTACCTCCTGCCGAACTACCCCACGACCATCGCCGCCATGGAGATGGACGACACGGGCTCCACGCGCGTCGGCAAGAACGTCTTCGCCCACCCCTTCGTGCTCCCGGGCACGGTCTCCATCGTCGTCTGCATCGCGCTCGGCTTCCTCCTGGCGCCGATCGTCCTCTGAGCGCTCCGCTCTCCTGATCCCGGTGCCCCGGTCCTGGTGCGAGGGCCGGGGCACCGTCCTATCCGCGCTTGCCTGCGCCTCTCCCCCACGTAGCCACGCACCCCTGCGGGACGTGGCGAGCTCTCGGAACCTGTCTCCGGGCACGATGCCGCGTGGTAGAACCAGCGACACCGTGACCGACACTGACACCGGCGCCGAGGTGACGGCCCTGGACCGTCTGCAGTTCATCGTCTTCGGCTTCGTCTCCCGGCCGAGCTCCGAGGTCTACGAGGCCGTCGTCGATCCGGAGCAGATCTCCCGCTACTTCACGACGGGAGGGGCGGACGGCCGCCTCGAGCCCGGCAACGAGGTCACCTGGGACTTCGCCGACTTCCCGGGCCGCTTCCCCGTGACGCCCGTTGAGGCCGAGCCGGGGCGATGCGTCGTCATCGAGTGGGGCGCCGCGGAGTCGACGACGGCCGACGGCACCGCGACCACCAGGGTGACCTTCACCTTCGAGCCCGTCGGCGGCGACGCGCGCACCAAGGTGACGATCGCCGAGGACGGCTGGCGCGTCACCCGCGACGGCGCGGCGGCCGCCTTCGGCAACTCGATGGGCTGGACCGGGTTCCTCGCGGCCCTCAAGGTGTGGATGGTGCACGGCATCAACCTCCGCGAGGGCTTCTACGCCTGAGCGGTGCGGCCGTGCCGGTGTCGCCGCTCACGCTGCGGAGGACGCCCGGCGCCCTTACCGTGGGAGGCACGGTGCCGACGACGGCACCCGGAAGGAGACACCATGAAGATCGTCGACAACGGCCCCCAGCCGAACGCCTTCGACATCGAGACGGCGACGCGCGAGAACGAGAACTACCGGACCACCGCCTGGACCGGCAAGTACTTGCAGGTCACCCTCATGTCCATCCCCGTGGGCTCCTCGATCGGCCTCGAGGCGCACCCCGACACGGACCAGTTCCTCCGGCTCGACGCCGGTCAGGGCCGGTGCGTCATGGGTCCGGCCGAGGACGAGCTCACCTTCGAGCAGGAGGTCACGGACGGCTGGTCCGTGCAGGTCCCCGCCGGCACCTGGCACGACATCATCAACACCGGCGACGAGCCGATGCAGGTCTACGCCGTCTACGCCCCCAGCCACCACGCGCAGGGCATCGTCCAGGCGACCGCCGAGTACGCGGAGAAGGACGAGGAGTCCGGCAAGGACACCCCGCCGGAGTGGACGGTCCAGCCCGACGACGCCGCTGACGACGAGCACGCCTGATCACTCGGTGCGAGACGGCGTGAGGGGCTCATCCGGCATCGGATGAGCCCCTCACGCCACCGTGGGGACGAGCCTGGCGCTCACACCAGGGAGGCGCCGCCGTCGACGTAGAGCGTCTGACCCGTGATGAAGCCGGCCGTCATGAGGAAGAGGTACGCGTCGGCGACCTCGCCGATGGTCGCGGTACGCCGCAGGGGGAAGGACTCGGCCATGTGACGGCGGGTCGCCTCCAGGTCCTCGGGCGGCACGTCGCGCCACAGGGGCGTCGGCGTCCACGCCGGTGCGACGGCGTTGACGCGGGCGCCGGGCGCGAGCTCGACGGCGAGCCCGCGCACCATCGTGGAGATGGCCTGGTTGCCGATGATGGCTCCCGAGGCGCCCTGCGGAGTGCCTCCGGCGCCCGCGGTGAGCGTGAGGCTCCCGCCCTCCCGGAGGTGCGGGGCGGCGGCGCGCGCGATCGTCAGGCTCGCGGTGAACTTGCCCTCGATCGTCCGGATAATCTCCTCCACCGGCGCCGAGAGGAACCCGCCTCCCATGGCGCCGCCGACGGTGGAGACGAGGTGGTCGAGCTCGCCGACGCGCTCGAAGAGCTCAGCGGCGGAGGCCGGGTCCGAGGCGTCCAGGGCATGCCCCGTCACCGGTGCCGTCGAGTCCATGGCGTCGACGACGCGGTGGAGCTTGTCCTCGTCGCGCCCGACGAGGACCAGTTCTGAGCCCTGCTCCGCGGCCTTCCTCGCGACCTCGAGCCCGAAGCCGGAGGTCCCTCCGATGACGACGACGGTGGTGCCGGACAGTGCTGAGCTGGTCATGTGGTCGAGTCCCCGTTTGCACGACGTCCGTGCGGGCGCCGTGCTCGCCGTGATCTTAGACCGGCCGACTGGTCCTGCACGGACCGGCAGCCGCGGTGCTTGAATGGCTGCCATGAGGCTGGGGCTCGACGTCACGCTGGATCCCGACACCCGTGTCATCGAGGCGGCGGCCCTTCTGGACGGGTTCAGCGAGTTCTTCCTGCACCGCGCGCTCACGATCCGCACGGAGGCGCCCGGGGACCTCGTGGCGTCCCAGACGGTGTGCCCCTTCCTCGACGAGGACGCCACCGCGTGGACCGTCGCACCCGCGCACGAGGGGCCGGTGAGGATCTCGTACCGGGGTGCGCTGCCTGCGGACCTCGCCGAGGGGACGAACCTCATCGAGGCCGACCGCCTCGAGCTCTCGCTGTACTCGGCATGGTTCCCCGTCCCTGCGGACCTCGGCGCCTTCGCCTGGACGCTCCGGCTGCACTTGTCCGACGGCTGGACCGCGGTCTCCAACGGCCGGGCTGTTCCGGGCGGATTCGAGTCCGACGAGGCCGCCACTACCGGTGACGTCGTCGTCGCCGCCTCGCCGACGGTGCTCGTCGAGGAGGTCGATGGGCTGGCCCGCGTGGTCCAGGTCGGTCGGGGCTCGTCGCTCGCGGCGTCCGTCGGTGCGCTCTCGCGCAGCGCGCTCGAGCGGCTGGGCAGCGCGTACGGCGTGCTCGACGTCGTCGACCCGATGACGATCGTCTTCACGAACCGCGGGGGCTACGCCTACAGCCGCCTTCCCGCGATCTTCCTGGCCGGCGCCGGTACCGGGGACGCCTCGCGGGACCTGCACACGGTGCTCCACGAGCTCGGCCACCTGCGGTGGAGCGTCGCGCCGGCGGACGGCGTCGAGGACTGGCTCAATGAGGCGCTCGCCGAGTACAGCGCCCTGTGGCTGAGTCGGGAGCTCCTCGGAGCCGGGTTCGCCGCGAGGCTCCTCGACGGCTACCGCGACGTCGCGCAAAGGGCGGCCTCGCCGGCCGTCGTCGAGATGGGCGCGGACCAGGAGCAGTCCTTCTACGCCAACAAGTACGCCCGCGGGGCGCTGCTCTTCGACCACCTCGGGAAGGCGCTCGGCTGGGAGCGCTGCAACGCGGTGCTCTCCGCGTGGCACGGTCAGTGGGCGGCCACCGGTGGTGCGACGACGCAGTCACTCCTCGACGTGATCGGGCAGGAGGACGCGGATGCCATGGAGGCGGTCCGGTGCTGCATCACGACGGAGTCATGGGACGGGACCTGGCACGTCTGACGCTGCGGATCGTTCAGCACCGTCAACTGCGCGTCGGGGCACGAGAAAACCGCCGCGATCATCGCGGCGGTTTCATCCGTCGGGCTGGCGGGATTTGAACCCACGACCCCCTGACCCCCAGTCAGGTGCGCTACCAAGCTGCGCCACAGCCCGTTGCCTCGCGGACCAGGTCCGCTCGGAACGTGTAGAACATTAGCCCATCACCCGCTCGCCCCCGAAATCGAGGATCGGTGACGCCGGTCACCGCCGGAGTCGGCGGTGCACCCGCCGCGGCCAGGACGTCCCGATCTCGCGGTCACGATGTCCCGATATCGGCCGACGGAGGCCTCAGGCGGTGGCGTTCCAGGCCTTCATACCGCCCTCGAGGTTGGTGAGCGGGCCGGTGTAGCCCGCGGCCTCGAGCGCGGCGATGGCACGGGCGGAGCGCACGCCGGCGGCGCAGTGGACGATCATCTCCTTGGACGGGTCGAGCTCGGCGGTGTGCAGGGCGACCTCGCCCAGCGGGATGCGCAGGGAGCCGTCGATGGCGTCGAGCGCGACCTCGTTGGGCTCGCGCACGTCGAGGAGCGTGAAGTCCTCCCCGATCGTCTCCCCCGCGGCCAGGCGGGCGCGCAGCTGCTCGGCGGTGATCTCGTTCATGGGGTTCTCCTCCTCGCCCGGAATCCCGGGCAGTCGGACGCCGCAGAAGGCGTCGTAGTCGATGAGCTCGATGGTCTCAGGATCCACCCCGCACACGGGGCAGTCGGGGTTCTTCGCGACGGGCAGCTCGGCGCCACGCGCGTCCCACGCGTTGAGCATGAGCATGCGGCCGATGAGCGGGCGCGCACCGCCGATGATGAGCTTGAGGGCCTCCGTGGCCTGCATGGTGCCGATGATGCCGGGCATGACCCCCAGCACGCCGCCCTCCGCGCAGGAGGGCACGGCGCCCGGCTCCGGAGGGACCGGGTGGATGCAGCGGTAGCAGGGCCCGCGGCGCCCGTCGAGGACCGTCACCTGACCGTCGGAGCGGAACACCGCCCCGTGGACGAGCGGGATCCCGAGCCGGACGCAGGCGTCGTTGAGAAGGTAGCGGGTCGGGAAGTTGTCGGTGCCGTCGATGACGACGTCCCAGCCGGCGAGGAGCTCGAGCGCGTTCTCGCTCGTCACCGAGGCGCGCGTCGCCACGACCTTGACGTCCGGGTTGAGGGCCTCGACGCGCTCCCGTGCCGAGGCGACCTTGACCTGTCCCTGACCCGCGGTCGTGTGCAGGATCTGGCGCTGCAGGTTGGAGAGGTCGACGACGTCGTCGTCGATGATCCCGAGCGTGCCCACGCCGGCGGCCGCAAGGTACAGGGCGGCCGGCGAGCCGAGGGCGCCGGCGCCGACGAGGAGGACCCGTGCGGCCCGGATCCGCTCCTGGCCGCGCATTCCGACCTCGGGGACGAGGACGTTGCGGGAGTAGCGGCGCTTCTCGGCGTCGGTGAGCGGCCGCAGCCGGCCCTCGGGGATGATCGAGTCCCCGGGGCCGGCTGCGCGTGTGTCAGCGGCTGCGGTGCGGCTCATGCGGTGCGCCAGAGCGACCCGGCGCCTCAGTGGCGCTCGGCGCGGTAGCGGCGGATGAGGGCCTGCGTCGAGGCGTCCTGGGCCTCGAGGGCGGCCTCGTCGCCCATGACCGCCGGGGCGATCTGGAGGGCGAGCTTCTTGCCGAGCTCGACGCCCCACTGGTCGAAGGAGTCGATGCCCCAGACGATGCCCTCGGTGAAGGTGATGTGCTCGTACAGGGCGATGAGCTCGCCGACGACCTTCGGGCTGACCTCGGGGGCGAGGATCGACGTCGTCGGCTTGTTGCCGGTGAAGACGCGGGCCGGGACGATCTCCTCGGCCGTGCCCTCGGCGCGCACCTCGTCGGCGGTCTTGCCGAAGGCGAGGGCCGCGGTCTGGGCGAGGAAGTTCGCGAGGAAGAGCTCGTGGACGTCCGTGTCGCCGTCCTTCGTGGCGTGGGCCGGGTTGACGACGCCGATGAAGTCGGCGGGGATGAGCTGGGTGCCCTGGTGGATGAGCTGGTAGAAGGCGTGCTGGCCGTTGGTGCCCGGCTCGCCCCAGAAGACCTCGCCGGTCTCCGTGGTGACGGGGGTGCCGTCCCAGCGCACGGACTTGCCGTTGGACTCCATGGTGAGCTGCTGGAGGTAGGCCGGGAAGCGGTGCAGGTACTGGGCGTAGGGCAGGACGGCGTGCGTCGCGGCCTTGAAGAAGTTGCGGTACCAGACGTTGAGCAGGCCCATGAGCATGGGGACGTTCTCAGCCGGTGTCTTCGTGGCGAAGTGCTCGTCGACGGTGCGGAAGCCGGAGAGGAACTCCTCGAAGGCCTCGGGGCCGACGGCGACGGCGAGGACGGTGCCGACGGCGGAGTCGACGGAGTAGCGGCCGCCGACCCAGCTCCAGAAGCCGAAGGCGTTGACCGGGTCGATGCCGAACTCCTCGACCTTGTCCAGGGCGGTGGACACGGCGACGAAGTGCTTGGCGATGGCGCCGTCGGTGCTGATGCCCTTCGCCTCGAGCGCGCCCAGGAACCAGTCGCGCGCCATGCGGGCGTTGGTGAGGGTCTCGAGCGTGGTGAAGGTCTTCGACGCGATGATGAAGAGCGTCGTCTCCGGGTTGAGGTCCTTGACCTTCTCCGCGCAGTCGTTGGGGTCGATGTTGGAGATGAAGCGGGCGGTGAGCCCTTCCTGGACGTAGGGCTTGAGGGCCTCGTAGACCATGACGGGGCCGAGGTCGGAGCCGCCGATGCCGATGTTGACGACCGTCTCGATGCGCTTGCCGGTGACGCCGGTCCACTCGCCGGAGCGGACGCGGCGGGCGAAGGCGTAGACCTTCTCGAGGGTCTCGTGGACGTCCTTGACGACGTCCTGGCCGTCGACGGTGAGGGAGTCTCCCTCGGCGCGGCGCAGGGCGGTGTGGAGGACGGCGCGGTCCTCGGTGACGTTGATGTGCTCGCCGGCGAACATGGCGTCGCGGCGGCCGGGGACGTCGACCTGCTCGGCCAGCTCCACGAGGGCGTCGCGCACCTCGTCGGTGAGGAAGTTCTTGGAGAGGTCGACGTAGAGGTCGCCGAGCTCGAAGCCGTAGCGCTGGGCGCGCTCCGGGTCCGTGTCGAAGGCGCCCCGCAGGTCCGGGGTGAAGGAGTCGTGGAGAGCGGTGAGCGTCGTCCAGGCGGGCGTGGTCGTTGCGTCAACAGGCTTGAGCATGGTGCCAGTCTAGGGCGGCGGCCCTGGCGCGCCCACCGCCGTCGGTCCCGGTGCGGGGCCGTTCGTCAGGAGCGAGAGCGGCGCCGTCGTCAGGGAGACGACGGCGCCGGACCTTCACGTGCGCGCCCCGGGCTGAGACGCCTCGGGGCTGGGCGGCTCAGCGGCGGGAGCGGCGCTCGCGCGCGCGGACCCCGATCTGGATCGGCGAGCCGACGAAGCCGAACTCCTCGCGCAGGCGACGCTCGATGAAACGGCGGTAGCCCGGGTCGAGGAAGCCGGTCGTGAAGATGACGATGCGCGGCGGCGCCGTCTGCACCTGGGTGGCGAAGAGGATGCGGGGCTGCTTGCCGCCGCGCAGCGGGTGCGGCGTCGCGGACTGCAGCTCGCCGAGGAAGCCGTTGAGGCGCCCGGTGGGGATGCGGGTGGTCCAGCCCTCCATGGCGGCGTCGAGCGCGCGCACGAGGCGGTTCGTGTGCCAGCCGGTGCGGGCCGCGAGGTTGATGTGGGGCGCCCAGGCGACGTGCGCGAGGTCGTGCTCGACCTCCCATCCCAGCTGCGCCTGACGGTCCTCGTCGACGAGGTCCCACTTGTTGTTGACGAGGACGAGGCCGCGCCCGGCGTCGACGACCTGTTGGATGATGCGGACGTCCTGCTCGCTGATGGGCTCGGAGGCGTCGAGGAGGACGACGGCGACCTCGGCCTTCTCGATGGCGCCCTGGGTGCGCAGCACGGCGTAGTAGTCGGCACCGCGGGACTGCTTGACACGGCGACGGATGCCGGCGGTGTCGATGAAGAGCCACTGGCGGCCGTCGAGCTCGATGACCTCGTCCACGGGGTCGCGGGTGGTGCCAGCGAGCTCGTTGACGACGACCCGCTCGGACCCGGCGATCGCGTTGAGGAGGCTCGACTTGCCGACGTTGGGGCGGCCGACGAGCGCGATGCGGGCGAGGTCGCCGTCGGGGGCGGGGCCGGCGACGGCGGAGACCTCGGGGAGGACCTCCATGGCGGCGTCGAGGACGTCGCCGGAGCCGCGGCCGTGGAGGGCGGAGACCGGGTAGGGCTCGCCGAGGCCGAGGTTCCACAGGGCGGCGGTGTCGCCCTCCTGCGCCGGGGAGTCGACCTTGTTGGCGGCGAGGACGACGGGCTTGCCGGAGCGGCGCAGCATCTTGACGACCTGCGCGTCCGTGTCGGTGATGCCGACCTGGGCGTCGACGACGAGGAGGACGGCGTCGGCCATCTCGACGGCGACCTCCGCCTGGGTGGCGACGGCCTCGTCGAGGCCCTGGACGTCGAGCTCCCAGCCGCCGGTGTCGACGATGGTGAAGCGGCGTCCGGCCCACTCGGCCGGGTAGGAGACGCGGTCGCGGGTGACGCCGGGGGTGTCCTGGACGACGGCGACGCGCTTGCCGAGGACGCGGTTGACGAGGGTGGACTTGCCGACGTTGGGGCGGCCGACGACGGCGAGGACGGGCAGGCCCATCTCGATGCCCTCGTCGGCGGCGGGGACCTCCTCGCCCGAGAGCAGCGCGAGGTCCTCGTCGTCGAGCTCGTAGTCGGACAGGCCGGCGCGCAGGGCCTCGGCGCGCAGGCGGTCCTCCTCGTCGCGGGCGGCCGCGGCGTCGACGGCCTCCTCGATGAGGTCGAGGACGTGCTCGACGACCTCGTCGAGGGTCATGCGGCTCGTGTCGACGAGGGTGACGCCGTCGGGGGCGGTGAGGAACTGGGAGACGGTGGCGTCGTCCTCGTCGCGGCGGACCACCTGGTCGCGCAGGGCGGCGGCGTCGACGGCCTTGCCGGCGGCCTCGAGCTCGGTGGCGCGGCGGGTGAGGCGGGCCTCCTCGGAGGCGGTGACGAGGAGGCGCACGTCGGCGTCCGGGGCGATGACGGTCGTGATGTCGCGGCCCTCGGCGACGATGCCGGCGCCGTCGGAGAAGGAGGAGGCGTCGCCGACGGACTCGGCGTGGATGATCTCCTGCTGGAGGCGCCCCAGCTCAGCGCGGACCTCGAGGTTGGTGGCGACCTTGGAGACGACGGTGGCGACGTGCGGGTCGCGGATGGCGACGCTGACGTCCTCGCCGTCGCAGGTGACGCCGGGGGCCTCGGGGTCGAGCCCCATGTCGAGCGGCATGGTCTCGACGGCGCGGGCGACGGCGGTGGCGTCGTCGAGGTCGACGCCGGAGCGCTCGCACCACCAGGCGGCGGCCCGGTACATGGCGCCGGTGTCGAGGTAGGCGAGGCCGAGCTCGGAGGCGACGCGCTTGGAGACGGTCGACTTGCCCGAGCCGGACGGTCCGTCGATGGCGACGACGATTCCCATGGGTGCCTCCTGGAGGGTGTCCTGACGCCGGTCAGGTGCGGGCCCGGGGTCCCGGGCGGATATCCGCGGCCAAGCCTGCCATGCGGGCGCCCGCGCGCGGCCCCGCGCCCCTCATGAGATCGCGCACCCGCCCCTCTGGCCTGCCCTCCCCGTGGTCGACCGTCAAACGCACGCTCGACCGCCTGATTTCCGGGAATCAGACGGTCGAGCGGTGCATTGCCGGTCGACCAGGGACTACGACAGGACGACGCGCCAGCCGCGGGCGTCGAGGGCCTGCTCGAGGCGCTGAGCGCTGGAGGGCAGCACAGAGAGCATGGCGAGGCCGGCGCTCCGCCCGGGCGAGTGCTCCATGGCGAAGTCCTCGATGTTGACCTCCGCCTCGCCGACCTCGGTGAAGAGGCGGCCGAGCATGCCGGGCTCGTCGGGGACGAGGACCTGGACCTCGGCGTAGCGGCGCGGCGCCCCGCCGTGCTTGCCGGGGATGCGCGCCTGACCGGCGTTGCCGCGGCTCATGACGTCGGTGATGGCGCCGACGGCGCCGGGTGCGATGTCCCCGGTCCGTCCGGGCGCCGTGTACGCCTCGCTGCCCGGGTCGACGGCGGCGGGGGCGATGCCCTCGATGAGCGCGTCGAGGTCCTCGCGGACCCTCCGCAGCTGCTCGACGACGGGGCCGGCGTTGCCGACGAGGATCGCCGACCACAGGCGCGGGTCGGAGGCCGCGATGCGCGTCGTGTCGCGCAGCCCCTGCCCGGCCAGCGCGAGCGAGGCCTCGGGCAGGGACTCCAGACGTGCGGCGAGGAGGGAGGAGATGAGCTGGGGCACGTGGCTGACGGCGGCGACGGAGGCGTCCTGCTCGGCGGCGGTCATGCGCACGGGCGTGGCGCCGACGTCGACGGCGAGGTTGCGCACGACGAGCTCCGCCTCCGGGGTGGCGCCGTCGGCGACGACCACCCACGGTCGGCCGACGAAGAGGTCGGAGTCCGCGGCACCGGCGCCGGAGAGCTCGCGCCCGGCCATGGGGTGGCTGCCGACGTAGCGGGCAACGGCCTCTCCCCCGCGGGCGCGCACCTCGGCGGCGATGCGGTCCTTGACGGAGGCGACGTCGGTGACGACGGCGCCCGCGTGGGCGGCCAGCGCGTCGAGGACGACGGCGGCGGTGACGTCGGGAGGCGTGGCGACGACGACCAGCGCGGGCTCGGCGGACTCCCCGGTGCGCACGGCCCCGGCGCCCATGTCTCGGGCCAGCGCGAGCGAGGTCGGCGAGGTGTCGGCGAGCTGGACCTCGACGCCGGCCGCCGTGAGGGCCAGGGCGAGCGAGGTGCCGAGCAGCCCGGTGCCGATGACGAGGACCGGGCCGGTGGTCGCGACGGCGGCCGTCGTCAGGTCGGTGCCGGGCGCGGCGCTCACAGCCCGACCTCCTTCTGGAGGGCGGCGACCTCGTCTCCGGTGAGGGCCCGCATCTCGCCGGGGCGCAACCCGCCGACGGACAGGGGACCGAGCTTGGTGCGCGCGAGCCGCTTGACCGGGTGGTCGACGGCGGCGAGCATGCGGCGGACGATCCGGTTGCGGCCCGAGTGCAGGCTGACCTCCACGATGGAGCCGGCCGGTCCGGAGTCCTTGACGGTGACGCGGTCGGCGTGGATCTGGCCGTCCTCGAGCTCGATCCCGCTGCGGAGCTTGCGCGGCACCCAGTGCTCGACCTCCCCGGCGACGATCGCGACGTAGGTCTTGGAGATCTCGTAGCTGGGGTGCATGAGGCGGTGGGCGAGCTCGCCGTCGTTCGACAGGAGCAGGAGGCCCTCGGTCTCGGTGTCGAGGCGCCCGACGTGGACGAGGCGGACACCGGCGGCGCGCTCGGTGCCGCCGAGCTCCTCGACGTGCTCGTCAACCCACCGCTGCCCGAACTCGGCGACGGTCGGCCGCCCCTCGGGGTCCTCCATGGTGGTGACGACGCCCGCCGGCTTGTTGAGCAGGACGGTGACGACGTCGGGGTTGGTGAGCACGCGGGAGCCGTCGACGCGGATCTCCTGGGTGAGCGGGTCGACGCGCACGCCGGGCTCGGTGACGACGACGCCATCGACGCTCACGCGGCCGGCGGAGATGAGGCCCTCGCAGGCGCGGCGGGAGGCGACGCCGGCGTGGGCGAGGACCTTCTGGAGGCGCTCGCCGTCCTCGACGTAAGGGTCGTCCTCCCCGCCGCGGGCGGCGCGGCGGCGTGCGGCGTCGGCCGCCGCCTCGTCCTCCTCGGAGAGCGCCTCGGCGTCGAAGGCCGCGAGCTCGTCGGCGTCGGCGTCCTCGTCCAGCTCCTCGAGGTCGTCCTCGTCGTAGAACTCCTCCGTGCCCAGGTCGAGCTCGTCGTCGCGGTCGTGGCTGCTCATCGCAGGCTCCTTTCGCTCATCTCGTCCTCGATGTCGCCGAGCGCGCTCGCGTCGGGCAGGTAGGGGGCCAGGGGCGGGAGCTCCTCGAGGGACTCCAGCCCGAGGTACTCGAGGAACTCGGTCGTGGTGCGGTACAGGATGGCGCCGCTCGCCTCCGCGCCGGCCTCCTCGATGAGGCCGCGGGTGTGGAGGGTGCGCACGACGCCGTCGACGTTGACGCCGCGGATCGCGGCGACGCGCCCGCGGGTGACGGGCTGGCGGTAGGCGATGACGGCGAGGGTCTCGAGGGCGGCCTGGGACAGGCGCGCGGTGGCGCCGCCGATGACGAAGCGCTCGACGAGGTCGTGGAACTCCGGGGCGGAGGCGAGGCGCCAGCCGCCGGCCACGTGGCGCAGGACGAAGCCGTGCTGGCGGCCCGTTCCCGTGGCGACGCCCGCGTGGGTGGCGGAGCCGTCGTACTCGGCGGCGAGGTCCTCGAGGACGGCGGTGGCGGTCTCAGCGCTCACGCCGAGCGCGTCGCTGAGGGCGGCTGCGGTGACGGGCTCGTCGGCGACGATGAGGACGGCCTCGGTGGCGCGCCGGAGCTCGGGGGCGGACAGGAGCGAGAGCTGGGTGGCGTGCCCGGGCTGCTCGTCCGGCGTCCCCGGCGGCGGCGTCGGCTGCCCCTGGGCGGGGTCGGTGCTGCTCAATCGAACTCCTCCTCGGCGTCGGCTCCCATGGTGCCCGTGAGGTCCTCGTCGGTGCCGCACCAGGACACGGTGATCTCCCCCATCGCCTGCTCCTGCTCGAGGTCGACGGCGCCCTGCCTGTGCATGATGAGGAGGGCGAGGAAGCGGGCGACGACGACGGCGGTGCGGTCCGCGTCCTCGGTGAGCTCGGTGAAGGTGCGCGAGCCGTGCCTGTGCAGGAGGAGTGCGAGCAGGCTCATCTGCTCGCCGACGGGCACGCGCTCGTGGAGGTGGACGGTCTGGACCTCGGGCTCGCCGGGCCGAGTGAGGACACCCGCCATGATCCGGGCGAGCTCGTCGGGGCTGATCGTGGAGACGAGGCGCGGCAGGAGGGCGGCGAGCTCGGGGTCGAGTCCGACGACGCGCGGGTGTGAGCGGCGGGCGGTCTCGCCGCGCTCGCGCATCCAGTCGGCGGCCTCCTTGTAGGCGCGGTACTGGAGGAGCCGGGCGAAGAGGAGGTCGCGCGCCTCAAGGAGCTCGGCGACGTCCTCGTCGTCCTCGTCGCCGTCGTGCGGGAGGAGCCGGTGCGCCTTGAGGGCGAGCAGGGTCGCGGCCACGAGCAGGAACTCGCTGGCGTGCCCGAGGTCCCAGTCAGCGCGCATGTGGGCGATGAACTCGTCGGTGACCTCCGCCAGGGCGAGCTCCGTGACGTCGAGGCGCTTGCGGGCGATGAGCGCGAGGAGCAGGTCGAAGGGGCCCTCGAACTGCGGGAGGGCGACGTTGAAGCCCGGGACGCGGGCGGGGCCGGTGGGCTCGACGCCCTCACCGGTCAGCGGCGCGGGTGCACCGGCCTCGTGCTGCTCGGCGCCGGGGTCGGCCGCACGGCGGTCCGCGCCGTCGGGCTGGTCCTCCCCCGGCGCTACGACGCTCTGCGCCGCGGCCTCGGGAACGCCGTTGGCGGGCGCCGTCGTCTCAGGCGACATCGCCGCGGTCGATGATCTCCCTGGCGAGGCGGCGGTAGGCCTCGGCGCCGGGGTGCGTGGGCGCGTAGCTCGTGATGGGCTCGCTCGCCACGGAGGCGTCCGGGAACTTGATGGTGCGGCGGATCCGGGTGTCGAAGAGCTTGTCGCCGAAGGCCTCGGCGAGGCGCTCGAGGACCTCTCGCGAGTGGAGGGTTCGGGTGTCGACCATCGTGGCGAGGATGCCGTCGATCTGGAGGCGCGGGTTGAGGCGGTCGCGCACGCGGTCGACGGTCTCGACGAGGAGGGCGACGCCGCGCAGGGCGAAGAACTCGGTCTCGAGCGGGATGATGACGCCGTGCGCCGCGGTGAGGGCGTTGATGGCGAGGAGGCCGAGCGAGGGCTGGCAGTCCACGAGGATGACGTCGTACTCGTCCATGACGGGGCGGAGGACCCGCTGGAGGGCCTGCTCGCGGGCGACCTCGTTGACGAGCTGGACCTCGGCGGCCGAGAGGTCGATGTTCGCCGGGACGATGTCGAGGCCCTCGGTGCTCGTGCGGTGGATGACGGGGCGGATGTCCGGCTTGGCGGAGACGAGGAGGTCGTAGATCGTCTCGTCGAGCTCCTGGGAGTTGATGCCCAGGCCGGCGGAGGCGGCGCCCTGCGGGTCGAAGTCGATGATGAGGACGCGGCGGCCGTACTCGGCGAGCGAGGCGCCGAGGTTGATGGTGGTCGTCGTCTTGCCGACGCCGCCCTTCTGGTTGCACATCGCGATGACGCGGGCGGGGCCGTGGGACTCCAGGGGCGCGGGGACCGGGAAGACCTTCTCCGGCGGGGTGGTGTCGGGCAGGTCGATGAGGCCGGGCTGGTTGGAGTCACTCACGGCGGAAACCCTAACGCACGGCGCCGCTCCGGGTCCCGGGCGTTCTGGACGACGAGCAGCAGCCCGCCGACGGCGCCGGCGCGTTGACGCCGCACTGCTCCTGGGCGGTCCGTCGTCGTGGAGCGGCCGGGTTCCGACGGCGCCCGCCGCGCGTTCAGCCGAGCGCGCGCGGGTGGCTCGTGGCGTAGACCTCCCGGAGCTGGTCGACGGTGACCTTCGTGTAGATCTGCGTCGTCGTCACCGAGGCGTGGCCGAGCATCTCCTGGACGACGCGGACGTCGGCGCCGCCGGCCAGCAGGTGGGTGGCGAAGGAGTGGCGCAGCGTGTGCGGCGAGATGTGGCGCTCCCCGTCTCCCTCCCCGCCCGTGAGCCGGGCTCGCTCAGCGGCCTGCTGGAGGACGGCCCACGCGCTCTGCCGGGACAGGGGCCGGCCCAGGGTGTTGAGGAAGACCTCCGGCACTCCCCTGCCCTTCTCGGCGAGGACGGGCCGGCCCTGGACGAGGTAGGCCTCGAGGGCGTCCCAGGCGTAGCCGCCCATGGGCACGATCCGCTCCTTGCGGCCCTTGCCGAACAGGCGCAGGCAGCCCGACTCGCGGTCGAGGTCGTCGACGACGAGGCCGACGGCCTCGGAGATGCGGGCGCCCGTGGCGTAGAGGAGCTCGAGAAGGGCACGGTCGCGCAGGCTCACCGGCGAGTCGTCGACGCTCGCCGCCTCGAGGAGGGCGCGGACCTCGTCGACGGTGAGGGCCTTGGGCAGACGGCGGCCGACCTGGGGCGGACGGACGGCGGCGGAGGGGTCCTCGCGGGTGGTGCCCTCGGCGAGGAGGAACTTGTGCCAGCCGCGCACGGCGGTCACGGTGCGCGAGGCCGAGGAGGCGGCGAGCGGCCGCCCGCCGTCCTCCCCCGTGCGCAGCGCCTCGGCGAAGGCGGTGACGTCGGCCTCGGTGACGGCGTCGGGCTCCGTGACGGAGCGGCTCGTGAGGAAGTCGGCGTACCTCGTGAGGTCCCGCTCGTAGGCGGCCAGGGTGTTGGGGCTCAGGCCCCGCTCGACGCGGAGGTGGGCGAGGTAGCCGCGAAGGGCACGGGCGAGCGCGTCACCGCGCGGGTCCGAGCCCGTGCGAGCGGAGTCCTGCTCCGGGCCCACCGCGGTGGTCACGCGAACTTGGCGATGAGGCCCAGGCCGACGATCGTGACGGCCCAGGTGATGGCGAAGGCGACGGTGATGCGGTCGAGGTTGCGCTCGGCGACGCCGGAGGAGCCGGCCGAGGAGGAGACGCCGCCCCCGAACATGTCGGACAGGCCGCCTCCCTTGCCCTTGTGCAGGAGGATCGACAGGATGAGGAAGATGCTCGTGAGGACGAGGAGCACCTTGAGGATGATCGTGAGGACGCCCACGCGTGGTCCCTTCGGGATTCGGTTCCGCACCCTGGGGACGACCCGGGGCGGTGTGTCTGAGCGGGACTCTACCCGACGCGCGCGCCGGGGCCCGGTCTCCTCGGGGGTGAGGTGACCGGGCCCCGGTCCTGCGCTGTTCGGCGGTGCGTGCGGCGGCTCAGGGCCGCGCGCCGCACCGGCGCCGATCAGGCGTAGAAGTTGGCCATCTCGGCGAAGGAGTCGGCCTTGAGCGAGGCACCGCCGATGAGGGCGCCGTCGACGTCGGCCTGGGCCATGAGCTCCTTGACGTTGCCGGGCTTGGCGGAGCCGCCGTAGAGGACACGGGTGGCGTCGGCGGTGGCGTCGCCGTAGTCGGCGCGGAGGGCCTCGCGGATCGCGCCGCAGACCTCCTGTGCGTCCTCGGCGGTGGCGGTCTCGCCGGTGCCGATGGCCCAGATGGGCTCGTAGGCGATGACGATCTTGGCGACGTCCTCGGCGCTCCAGCCCTTGAGGGCGGCGCGGATCTGGCCGAGCACGAAGTCGACGTGGGTGCCCGCCTTGCGGATCTCGAGGTCCTCGCCGCAGCAGAGGATCGGGGTCATGCCGGCGTCGAGGACCTTGCGGGCCTTCTCGCCGACGAGCTCGTCGGACTCGTTGTGGTACTCGCGGCGCTCGGAGTGGCCCATGACGACGTAGGTGCAGCCGAGCTTGGTGAGCATCTCGGTGGAGATCTCGCCGGTGTAGGCGCCGTTGTCGTGCACGGAGACGTCCTGGGCGCCGTACTTGATGTCGAGGTCGTCGGCGTCGACGATCGTCTGGACGGTGCGGATGTCGGTGAACGGCGGGATGACGAGGACCTCGCACTTGGCGTAGTCGTGGTCGGCGTCCTTGAGGGCCATCGCGAGGCCCTGGACGAGGTGGTTGGCCTCGAGGTGGTCGAGGTTCATCTTCCAGTTGCCCGCCATGAGCGGGATGCGGTTCGACATGGGAACTCCTTGTGGTCTGTGGTGTGGTGACGTGCGGGCGCCCGGCCGCTGCGAGGGCGGCCGGGCGGGTCCGGTCTCAGTCGGCGAGGACGGCGATGCCCGGGAGGGTCTTGCCCTCGAGGAGCTCGAGGGAGGCGCCGCCACCGGTGGAGATGTGGGAGAAGGTGGACTCGTCGAAGCCGAGCGTGCGCACGGCCGCGGCGGAGTCGCCGCCGCCGATGACGCTGAAGGCCTCGGAGTCGGAGATCGCCTGGGCGACGGCCTTGGTGCCGGCGGCGAAGGCGGGGAACTCGAAGACGCCCATGGGGCCGTTCCAGACGACGGTCTTGGAGGAGGCGATGGCGTCCGCGTAGAGCTTCTGCGTCTTCGGGCCGACGTCGAGGCCCATCTGGTCGGCCGGGATGGCGTCCGCGTCCACCGTGGTGGCGGGGGCGTCGGCCTTGAACTCGGGGGCGACGACGACGTCGACGGGGACGAGGAGCTCGACGCCCTTCTCCTTCGCGGTCTCCAGGTAGCCCTTGACCGTGTCGATCTGGTCCTTCTCGAGGAGGGAGGTGCCGACCTCGTAGCCCTGGGCGGCGAGGAAGGTGAAGGCCATGCCGCCGCCGATGAGGAGGCGGTCGGCCTTGCCGAGGAGGTTGGCGATGACGCCGAGCTTGTCGGAGACCTTGGAGCCCCCGAGGACGACGGTGTAGGGGCGCTCGGGGTCGTTGACGGCCTTGGAGAGGGACTCGATCTCCTTGCCGACGAGGAGGCCGGCGGCGGCGGGCAGGATCTGCGCGACGTCGTAGACGGAGGCCTGCTTGCGGTGGACGACGCCGAAGCCGTCGGAGACGAAGACGTCGGCGAGGGAGGCGAGCTCCTTGGCGAAGGCGGCGCGCTCGGCGTCGTCCTTGCTGGTCTCGGCGGCGTTGAAGCGGACGTTCTCGAGGAGGACGATCTCGCCGTCGGCGAGCTCGGAGACGGCCTTCTTGGCGGACTCGCCGACGGTGTCCTCGGCGAGGGTGACCTTCACGCCGGTGACCTCGGCGAGGCGCTCGGCGACGGGGGCCAGCGAGTAGTCGGGGTTGACCTGGCCCTTGGGACGGCCCAAGTGCGCGACGATGATGATCTTGGCGCCGGCGCCGATGAGCTTCTTCAGCGTCGGGAGGGCGGCCTGGATGCGGCCGTCGTCGGTGATGTTCTTCTCGGCGTCGAGCGGGACGTTGAAGTCGGAGCGGACCAGGACGCGCTTGCCCTTGAGGTCGCCCAGGGACTCGATGGTCTTCATGAAACCTCTCATCGGTGGTGGTGGATGCTGCTGCGGGACGGGGCGTGACCGCGGCGTGGCGCCGTGCTGACGGGGCCCCGTGACGACTGACGCCCGCGCACGCAGTGGCGTGCGCGGGCGTCGGTCTCGTCAGGTGCTCGCGGCGGAGTCGCTCACGGGAGTGCCGGGGGCTCTCTGCGCGCGGGCCTCAGGACGGGCTCAGGCCAGCTTGGAGCCGACGAGCGCGGTGAGGCGGACGAGGGAGTTGGAGTAGCCCCACTCGTTGTCGTACCAGGAGACGACCTTGACCTGGTCACCGGTGATCTTGGTGAGCTTGGAGTCGAAGATCGAGGTGTGGGGGTCGCCGACGATGTCGGTGGAGACGAGGTCCTCCTCGGAGTACTCCAGGACGCCCTCGAGCTCGCCCTCAGCGGCGGCCTTCATGGCGGCGTTGATCTCCTCGACCGTGGCCGGCTTCTCCGGGATGAAGGTGAGGTCGACGACGGAGCCGGTCGGGACCGGGACGCGCATGGCGTAGCCGTCGAGCTTGCCCTTGAGCTCGGGGAGGACCAGGGACACGGCGCGGGCGGCGCCGGTGGAGGTCGGGACGATGTTGAGGGCCGCGGCGCGGGCGCGACGGAGGTCCTTGTGCGGGGCGTCGTGGATGCGCTGGTCGCCGGTGTAGGCGTGGACCGTCACCATGAGACCGGACTTGATGCCGAAGTTGTCCTGCAGGACCTTGGCGAACGGCGCGAGGCAGTTCGTGGTGCAGGAGGCGTTCGAGATGATGTTGTGCTTGGCCGGGTCGTAGTCCTTGTCGTTGACGCCCATGACGAAGGTGGCGTCCTCGTTCTTCGCGGGGGCGGAGATGACGACCTTCTTGGCGCCGGCGTCGATGTGGGCCTTGGCCTTGGTGGCGTCGGTGAAGAAGCCGGTGGACTCGACGACGATGTCGACGTCGAGGTCGCCCCAGGGGAGGTTGCCCGGCTCGCGCTCGGCGAGGACGCGGACCTTCTTGCCGTCGACGATGATGTTCTCCTCGTCGTAGGAGACCTCGGCGTCAAGGCGGCCCGTGATGGAGTCGAACTTGAGGAGGTGGGCGAGGGTCTTGATGTCGGTCAGGTCGTTGACGGCGACGATCTCGAAGTCCGCGCCCTGCTTGCGGGCGGCGCGGAAGAAGTTGCGGCCGATGCGGCCGAAGCCGTTGATACCAACGCGGGTGGTCACTTTGTGTCCTCCTAGTGCGCCGGGAACGGCGCACGTATTCGTAGCTCTGTGCACACGAGGTGTGCCCCGGAGCGGACGCGGATCGTGGAGTGCCTCGTTGCCGGGAACCACTCGGACCCTGTCCTCTCCGACACCCCGAGTCTAGCGTCACGTCGCGGCCCGGTGCGAGCCGCGAGCACGCCACGGGCGAACAGAGCGGGGGCGTGCGGGCCCGCAGCGCGGTGCGTGTGGCCGACGCTGCCACACCATCGGGACCGTGGTCCCACGGCCGGGCTCGCGACGGCGCCGCCCGGGAGGCCCGTCGACCCCGGGGGCGTTCCGCCGCGGGCCGGGACCGGGCCCGGGAGGGGCGTCCCGGCGGGCTCGGGCGGAGTCCCCCGCCGGCCGTCGCCCGGCGGGCTCAGAGGTCGAGCATGTCCTGGGTGAGGACGGACTCGGTGTCCGGGACGCCCGTCTCGTGCGCCTTCTTGTCCGCCATCGCCAGGAGCCGGCGGATGCGGCCGGCGACGGCGTCCTTGGTGAGCTGGGGGTCGGAGAGCTGGCCGAGCTCCTCGAGGCTCGCCTGCTTGTGCTCGATGCGCAGCCGGCCCGCCTGGACGAGGTGCTCGGGGACCTCGCCGCCGAGGATCTCGAAGGCGCGCTCGACGCGCGCCCCCGACGCCACCGCGGCGCGCGCCGAGCGGCGCAGGTTGGCGTCGTCGAAGTTGGCGAGGCGGTTCGCGGTGCCGCGGGACTCACGGCGCGAGCGGCGCTCGCCCCAGAGCTTCTGGGCCTCGGTGGCGCCCATCCTCTCGAGGAGGACGCCGATGGCCTCGCCGTCGCGCACGACGACGCGGTCGGCACCGCGGACCTCCCGTGCCTTGGCGGTGATGTCGAAGGTGCGCGCGCGGCCGACGAGGGCGAGGGCCGCCTCGGAGCCGGGGCAGGTGACCTCGAGGGAGGAGGAGCGTCCGGGCTCGGTGAGGGAGCCGCGCGCGAGAAAGGCACCGCGCCAGGCGGAGGCGGCCACGTTGCGGCCGCCCTGGACGACGGAGACCGGCATGCCGCGCACGGGGCGCCCGCGCCCGTCGACGAGGCCGACGAGACGCGCGAGGTCCTGGCCGCGGTCGCCCACGCGCAGGACGTAGCGGTTGCCGCGGTGCAGGGAACCGCCCTGGACGACCATGACCTCGGGCTCCATCCCGTAGAGGTCTTTGAGCTCGCGGTGCAGGCGCCGGACGGCGCCGCCGTGGTCGAGCTCGGCCTCGACGACGATGCGCCCGGAGACGATGTGGAGGCCCCCGGCGAAGCGCAGCATCGTCGCGACCTCCGCGCGGCGCTGGGCCGCGTTCTCGGTGCTCACGCGCGCGAGCTCGTCCTTGACGGTGACCGTCAGCGACATGTCCTGGTCTCCTTGCACTTCCTGGCTGGTGGGTCGCCCGTCAGGGGCGGGCGTCCGCGGGGGCGTCCTCGTCCACGTCCCCGACGACGCCCTCGAGGGCGTCGCGGAAGGCGGCGGCGAGTCGCAACGGGTCATGGTGGCACAGCCCGTCCCCCGTGCGCACCTGCCGCAGGAGGACGACCGCGCCCATCGAGGCGGCGACGGCCTCGAGGTCGTCGACGTCCTCGACCGTGGACGGGTCGGCGATGACGACGTCGAGGCGCAGGTCGGGGGCGTACTCGCGCAGCACGCGCAGGTGGTCGGCGGCCGTCATGCCGTCGGTCTCGCCGTCCTGCCGGTCCAGGTTGAGGACGACGGCCTTCCGGGCGCTCGTGGAGACGAGGGCCCGCTGCATGGACGGGAGGATGAGGTGGGGCAGCACCGAGGTGTACCAGGAGCCGGGGCCGAGGACGACCCAGTCGGCGTCGTCGATGGCGCGCAGCGCCTCGGGGTGGGCGTCGGCCTCGGCGGGGACGATCCCGACGTTCTCCATGCGCCCGTGGGTCATGGCGACGGCCACCTGCCCGGTGACGCGCTCGCGTCCGTCGCCGTCGACGATGTCGGCCTCGATGACGAGGGGCTCGGCGCTCATGGGCAGGACGCGGCCGTGGATGGACAGGAGACGGCCCACCCAGTCCAGGCCCTCGACCTCGTCGCCGAGGAGCTGCCACAGGGCGAGGATGAGCAGGTTGCCGAGGGCGTGGTTGTCGAGCTCGCCCTCGCCGTCGAAGCGGTGCTGGAGCACGTCGCGCCAGGTGAGGCCCCACTCGGAGTCGTCCGTGAGGGCGGCGAGCGCCATGCGCAGGTCGCCGGGCGGGAGGCAGTCGAACTCGCGGCGCAGACGGCCGGAGGAGCCGCCGTCGTCGGCGACGGTGACGACGGCGGTGATGCGGTGGGTGACGTGGCGCAGGGCCTGGAGGCTGGCGGCGAGGCCGTGCCCGCCGCCGAGGGCCACGACGGCGGGGCCCTCCTCTCCGCGGCGGGGCCAGCCGGAGGCGTCGAGCGTCGTCGCTCGGGGTGCGGTCATGGGGCGTGTCACTCCCGTCCGAGGTCGCGGTGCTGGGTGGAGACCTTGAAGCCGGCCTCGCGGAGCCGCGCGGAGATGCGTTCGGCGGAGGCGACCGAGCGGTGCTTGCCGCCGGTGCAGCCCACGGCGATGGTGACGTTGGGCTTCAGCTCGTCGATGTAGCGCGGCAGGATCGGGATGAGGAGGTCCGCGTAGGAGTCGACGAACCTCGCGGCGCCCTCCTGCCGGAAGACGTACTCGGCGACGGGCGCGTCGCGGCCGGTGAGGTGGCGCAGCTCGGTGACCCAGTAGGGGTTCGGGATGAAGCGGACGTCGAGGACGTCGTCGGCGTCCATCGGCAGGCCGTACTTGAAGCCGAAGGACATGACCGTGATGCGCAGGGCGAGCTCGGACTCGGTGGCGACGAGCTCGCGGACGCGACGGGCGAGGTCGTGGACCGAGTAGTCGCTCGTGTCGATGATGTCGTCGGCGGTGCCGCGCAGGCCGGCGAGCAGGGTGCGCTCGTGCTCGATGCCGTCGAGGATCGAGCCGGTGCCCTGGAGGGGGTGCGGACGGCGTGAGGACTCGAAGCGGCGGACGAGGGCCTGGTCGGAGGCGTCCAGGAAGATGAGGCGGACGTTCGTGCCGGCCTCGCGCACCTCGGTGAGGTAGCGCATGAAGTGGCTGAAGAACTCGCGGCTGCGCACGTCGACGACGGCGGCGAGCCGGTGGACGCCGGCGCCGACCGTCGTCATCATGCCGGCCAGGGCCGGGAGGAGCTGCGGGGGGAGGTTGTCGACGACGTACCAGTCGAGGTCCTCCAGGGCCATCGCGGCGCGGGAGCGCCCGGCTCCGGACATGCCCGTGACGATGATCATCTCGGGGCGCTGGGCCGGCGGGACCGGCGGGGTGGCCTCGTCGATGGCGGGGATACCGAAGGGCACGGTGTCCGTGCGCGGCCCGTCGTCGTCGGGAGAGGAGGCCCCGGAGCGGTCCGCGAGCCGGTCCTGGATGCTGCGTCGTGCGGGTGCGTGGTCCTGGGCGTCCATGGGCCAAGCATGTCACGGCATCGGACGGGGCACGGCGCTCTGGTCGCTAGCCTGGGGCCGTGAGCACCGCGACGCCCTCCGTCCCTGTTCCCTCCTCCCCCGTGCCGGCCGTCTCCCCTGGCACCCCCTGGACCTCCTCCGCGACCCGGGTCGCCCTCCTGGGCTCCGGCGAGATCGGCAAGGAGGTGGCGATCGCCCTCATGCGCCTGGGCGTCGAGGTGACCGCGATCGACCGCTACGACGGGGCCCCCGCCCAGCAGGTCGCACACAACGCCCTCACCGTCGACATGTCCGACACCGTCGCCCTCACCGCGGCGATCCGCTCCACCGGCGCGAGCGTCGTCGTGCCCGAGATCGAGGCCCTGGCCACCGACGCCCTCGTCGCCCTCGAGGAGGCCGGCGAGGTCCGCTGCGTGCCCACCGCCCGGGCCGCCCGCCTCACGATGGACCGCGAGGGGATTCGTCGCCTCGCCGCGGAGGAGGTGGGCGTGCCGACGAGCCCCTACGTCTTCGCCTCGAGCCTGGAGGAGCTGTGCGCCGGCGTCGAGCAGGTGGGCGTCCCCTGCGTGGTCAAGCCGGTCATGTCCTCCTCCGGCCACGGCCAGTCCGTCGTGCGCAGCCCCGACGACGTCGAGCGCGCCTGGACCTGCGCCGCCGAGGACGGCCGCGTCGACCGGGGACGCGTCATCGTCGAGGGCTTCGTCGACTTCGACACCGAGATCACGCTCCTCACGGTCCGCTCCCGCGACCCCGAGACCGGGGAGACGGTGACGAGCTTCTGCGAGCCGATCGGGCACCAGCAGGTCGACGGCGACTACGTCGAGTCCTGGCAGCCCCAGGCGCTCCCGCCGGCCGCCCTCGAGCGGGCGCGCGAGGTCGCCGGCGCCGTGACGGAGGCCCTCGGCGGCTGGGGGATCTTCGGCGTCGAGCTCTTCATCGTCGGCGAGGACGTTCTCTTCTCCGAGGTCTCCCCCAGACCCCACGACACCGGACTCGTCACGCTCGCGAGCCAGCAGCTCTCCGAGTTCGAGCTCCACGCCCGCGCGCTCCTGGGCCTGCCGGTGGACACGGCGCTGCGCAGCCCCGGTGCTTCCGCCGTCATCAAGTCCGTGGTCGAGTCCGCGCCGGGCGAGGGCGTCGTCTACGAGGGCGTCGCCGAGGCGCTGGCGGTGCCCTCCTCGGACCTGCGCATCTTCGGCAAGCCCGTCGCCCACGTGGGCCGGCGCATGGGCGTGGCCGTCGCGACCGCCGACGACGTCGAGACCGCCCGTGAGCGTGCCCGGACCGCGGCGGGTGCCGTCCGGGTCGTCAGGGCCTGAGCGCAGCCGGATTCAGATCGGGCCGGGACCGCGAGAGGCGGTCCCGGCCCGACCAGCCTCCGGCGTCCCGCGCGCCGATCAACGGCTCAGCGTCGCTCCGCGCGAGGCGATGACGTCCCGGTACCAGCCGAAGGACTTCTTGCGGTACCGGGCCAGGGTGCCGGAGCCGTCGTCGTTCCTGTCGACGTAGACGAGCCCGTAGCGCTTCGACATCTGCGAGGTCGACATGGAGACCTCGTCGAGGCAGCCCCAGGCGGTGTAGCCGAGGACCTCGACGCCGTCCTCGATCGCCTCGGCGACCTGGACGAGGTGGTCGTTCATGTAGCCGATGCGGTAGTCGTCCTCGACCGTCGGCTCGCCGTCCGTTCCGGTGACGAGGACGTCCCGGGCGCCCAGACCGTTCTCGACGACGAAGAGCGGCTTGCCCCAGCGCTCCCAGTACTGGTCGAGGACGAGTCGCAGGCCCACGGGGTCGATCTGCCAGCCCCACTCGGAGGCCTCGAGCGTCGGGTTCGGGACGCCGCCGATGAGATTGCCCTCCCCCGCTGCCACGTCCTGCGTCACGGTGGCGCAGGCGGACATGTAGTAGCTGAAGGAGACGAAGTCGACGGTGTTCTCCGCGAGGAGACGGCGGTCCTCCTCGGTGACGTCGAGCGCGACGCCCTTCTCGCGCAGGGAGCGCAGGAAGTAGCCGGGGTAGGCGCCGCGCACGTGGACGTCGCCGAAGGCGAGGTTCTGCTGCTCGGCGGCGCGGGCGGCGAGGACGTCGCGCGGCTCCGGGGTGAGCGGGTAGAAGGGCACCGCGAGGATCATGCAGCCGACCCGGATTCCCGGGTCGATCTCGTGGGCGGCGCGGGTGGCGGCGGCGGAGGCGACGAGCTCGTGGTGCATCGCCTGGTAGAGGTCCTTCTCGGAGAGCTCGGCGAGGGGCGTGTTGACGCCGCCGGACATGAAGGGGAAGTGCAGGAGCGAGTTGATCTCGTTGAAGGTGAGCCAGTAGCGGACGCCATGCCCGTAGCGCTCGAGGACCGTGCGTGCGTAGCGCTCGTAGAAGCCGATGAGGCGGCGGTCGGTCCAGCCGTCGTAGGCCTCGGCGAGGTGCAGCGGGGTCTCGTAGTGGCTGAGCGTGACGACCGGTTCGATGCCGTGCTTCTCGAGCTCGTCGAGGACGCGGTCGTAGAAGGCGAGGCCCTCCTCGTTGGGCTCGGCCTCGTCCCCGTCGGGGAAGATCCGGGACCAGGCGATGGAGAGGCGGAAGGCCTTGAAGCCCATCTCCGCGAGCAGCGCGATGTCCTCGGCGTAGCGGTGGTAGAAGTCGATGCCCTCCAGCTTGAGGTTCTCGGGCGTGGGGCCGTCGACGCGGGGGCTGGTGCCGCCATCGGGCAGGACGTCCTGGACGGACAGGCCCTTGCCGCCCTCGGCGTAGGCGCCCTCGATCTGGTTGGCGGCGGTGGCGCCGCCCCAGAGGAAGCCCTCGGGGAAGCGCGGACCGGTGGGCGGTGTCGTGGTCATGAGGTCCTCTCCTCGTCGCCGGGGGCGTCGTGCGTGGCGGGTTCGGGGTGGTCGACGGCGATGACGGCCTCGCCGGCAGCCAGCGTCCCGGGATCGCGGATGACGGAGACGCCGTCGACGTGCTCCCGGCTGATGACGAGGATGGCGGTGGCGGTCGAGAGCCCGGCGGGTGGCGCAGTGCTCGAGGGAGCGGACGTTGTCGGCTCCCCCCCCGACCGCGCGCAGGAGGGCGTCGGCGGTCGCGTCCGCGCGCGGCTGCTCGCCGCGGCCGCTCAGCCCTGCCAACGCCCTCCTCCGTTCCGCCGCGGGGTCAGTCCTCGACGCCGACCATGACGGCGGAGGCCTTGATGACCGCGGAGGCCTTGGCGCCCTCGACGAGGCCGAGCTCCTCGATCGAGGCGTTCGTGATGGAGGAGGTGATGACGACGCCCGGGGCGACCTCGATCTTGACGACACCGTTGACGGCGCCCTTCTCGACGGCGACGACGGTGCCGGGGAGCTGGTTGCGTGCGGAGAGCCTCATGCTTCTTATCGATTCTCGTCGGCGCGCTCGGCGCCGGCCGACGTCGTGGGGTTGAGGTGCTCGTGGATGGTACCGGCCAGCGCGGGACCGATGCCCTTGACGGCGGCGATGTCCTCGACGCTCGCCGCGCGGATCCGCTTGACGGAGCCGAGCTCCTTGAGGAGCGCGGCCTGCCGGGCGGGCCCGAGGCCCGGGATCTCGTCGAGGACGGAGCGGGTCATGCCCTGCGAGCGCTTCTTGCGGTGGTGCGTGATGGCGAAGCGGTGGGACTCGTCACGCAGGTGCTGGAGGAGGTAGAGCGCCGGCGAGGTGCGCGGCAGGACGACGGGGAACTCGTCCCCCGGGACCCAGACCTCCTCGAGGCGCTTGGCCAGGCCCACGAGGGGCACGTCGACGCCGAGCTCGTCGAGGACGGCGCGGGCGGCGTTGACCTGGGGCAGGCCGCCGTCGACGACGACGAGGCTCGGCGCGTAGGAGAAGCGCTTGGCGCGACCGGTGGTCGGGTCGACCGGGCCGGAGACGATGGGGACGCCGTCGTCGTCGACCGGGCCGGAGGCGGGCACTCCCCCGGCGAGGATCGCCTCGGCGGCCTCGCGCCCCGCCTCGCCGGCCTCGGCGCCCTGCTCGGCGAGGAGGCGCTTGAAGCGGCGGGTGAGGACCTCGTGCATCGCGGCGGTGTCGTCGGTGGCGCCCTCGCCGTTCTCGCCGCGGACGATGAAGTGGCGGTAGTCGGACTTCTTCGGGGTGCCGTCCTCGAAGACGACCATGGATCCGACCTGGTAGGTGCCCTGGGTGTGGGAGATGTCGTAGCACTCGACGCGCAGGGGCGCCTCGGGCAGGTCCAGGGCCTCGGCGAGCTCGTCGAGGGCCTGGGAGCGCTGGGTGAGGTCGCCGGCGCGGCGCGTCTTGTGGAGGCGCAGGGCCTCCTCGGCGTTCTTGCGGACGGTGGCCATGAGAGCGGCCTTGTCCCCGCGCAGGGGTACGCGGAGGTCGACCTTGGCGCCGCGCAGGCCGGTGAGCCAGGCGGCGACGGCAGGGGCGTCGTCGGGCATGACGGGCACCAGGATCTCTCGTGGGACCGCCGTGGTGGCGGTGTGGGCGACGTCGTCGACGCTCGTGGCGCCGCTGGAGTGGTCGGCGCGGTGACGCCCGTCCGCCCCGGCCTGGCCGGAGGTGCGGGCGAGCGGGGCCGAGGGGGCACGGCCACCGACCCCGAGGGAGGTCGTGGGGCCGGAGCGTTCGGGGGCGCCGACGGCGGCGGGGGCCTGGCCGGCGCCGGTGTCGCGGGCGGACTCCTCGCCGGACGGGTCGAGGAGGTCGGCGTAGACCTGCTGGAGGAGGCGCTCGACGAGGTCGGCGTCCGTCGTGTCCTCGGGGGTGTCGACGACCCAGCCGCGCTGGCCCCGCACGCGCCCGCCGCGGACGTGGAAGACCTGGACGGCGGCGGTGAGCTCGTCGCGGGCGAGGGCGAAGACGTCCGCGTCGGTGGCGTCGTCGAGCACGACGGCGTTCTGCTCGATGACCTTCTTGAGGGCCGCTGCGTCGTCGCGCAGGCGGGCCGCCTTCTCGAAGTCGAGGGCACCGGCGGCAGCCTTCATCTCGGACTCGACCTCGCGCAGGTAGGGACCGGTGCGGCCGGCCATGAAGGCGCAGAGGTCTTCGGCGAGGACGCGGTGGTCCTGGGGGCTGATGCGGCCGACGCAGGGGGCGGAGCACTTGTCGATGTAGCCGAGGAGGCAGGGGCGTCCCGAGGCGTGGGCTCGCTTGAAGACGCCGGAGGAGCAGGAGCGCACGGGGAAGACGCGCAGGAGCTGGTCGAGGGTCTCGCGGATGGACCAGACCTGGACGAAGGGGCCGAAGTAACGCACGCCGGGCTTGCGGGCGCCGCGGACCACCTGGGCGCGCGGGTAGGTCTCGTTCATGGTGACCGCCAGGTACGGATAGGACTTGTCGTCCTTGTACATGACGTTGAAGCGCGGGTTGAACTCCTTGATCCAGGAGTACTCCAGCGCGAGGGACTCGACCTCGGTGGCGACGACGGTCCACTCGACCGCGCAGGCCGTGGTCACCATCCTCTGGGTGCGCGGGTGGAGAGCCGCGAGGTCCTGGAAGTAGTTGGACAGCCGCTGGCGCAGGTTCTTGGCCTTGCCGACGTAGATGACGCGGCCCTCGCCATCGATGAAGCGGTAGACACCGGGCGAGGTGGGGATCTCCCCGGGCGCGGGGCGGTACGTCGAGGGATCGGCCATGGGGCGAGAGTAGGGCGAGGCCCGGGCGGCGGGCACATCCGGTCGCCGATGGCGGACGGGAGGACGTGCGCTTCGTCGTCGCCTCGGGCAACCAGGAGGCTCAGCTCCTCAGCTTCTTCGAGAACGAGGAGGACGGGGTGGCGTTGGCGCCCGACGCGGTGCAGTCCGAGAACGGATCGATCGTGGGGGTGGGCGACGAGCGTCTCCTCGAGTCCTCGGTGGACGGGTCGACGCTCGCGCACCTCATCGGGGTCCTCGAGGACGCCGACGCGCGCGGCGGCGCATCCTGGGTCGCCTCCGGACCGGACGGCGCCTTCATCCGGTCCTGCGAGCCGGCGGAGATGCGCGACTACCTCGCCTTCTACTTCCCGCAGTACGAGGCCGTCGGCTCGGCCTCGGACCTGGCCGGGCGGCGCGTTGACAAGGTCTCCATAGTCCAGCGCGAGGGTATCGACCCGGCGCTCGTCGAGGAGCTCGTCACCGCGCCGGGCGGTGCGATGGTGCCGGTGACCTCGGGGCACGACTCGGTGGACGTCATCATGCCCGGGCGGCACAAGGCCTTCGGTCTCGACGTGCTCCTCGAGCACAGGGGGCTGGGCCGCGAGCAGGCCGCGGTCTTCGGGGACTCGGCCAACGACGTCGAGATGCTGCGTGCCGCGGGCACGGGCGTGGCCATGGCGAACGCCTCCCAGCCCGCGCTCGAGGCGGCGGACCTGCTGGCGCCGTCGAACGCCGAGGACGGCGTGCTCGCCGTCCTCGAGCACTGGCTCGGCTGAGCGCGGCGCCCGGACACCGGAGCACGAGGCTCCAGCGGTCTCAGCGCCGACGGAGGCTCAGTAGCCCTCCTCGTCCTCGAGGCGCTCCGCGTCCATGCCGGGCACCTCCTCGACGGGGCGCTCGATGCGCTCGCCGTTCCGGGTGCTCGGGACGAGGTCGGTGAGGAACATGAACCGGGTGAAGGGCGTGCCGTCCTCGGCGGTCTCCAGCGCCTCGAAGGACGCCTCCCGCATCTCCTTCGCAAGGGCGGAGAACCGTTCCACGAACTTTCCCGCCACGTCTCGCGGGAGCCAGAGCAGGCCGTCGATGTGCATCTGAGGGGACAGCTCGGCGTGCTGGGCCGCGAAGACAGTCTCCGCGTGCTGGGCATAGCTCGTGCGCGTGACTGCGGCCGCCGCCGCGGCGAGGGAACCCGTCTCGCTCTCCGTCCGGATCCCGCGCTGAGGCGCCGCGTACCAGTGATCACGCGCCGTCGAGCCCTCCGGCCCGTCGACGTCGACGACGTATCCGGCGTCGCGGAGCTTGCGGACGTGATAGCTGATCGAGTTGGCCGGCTGCTCGAGGATCTCGGCGAGGTCCGCCGCACGGAGCGGGCGGTTCGCGTCCCACATCTCGTCGAGGATCTGGAGCCGGAGGGGGTGCGCCACCGCGCGCATGACGGCGGGGTCGGAGACGTGGCGTGCCATGCCGTGAGTGTAGGGACCATTGACACGGCCCGCCAAGACACGCTGCGCGACTGCTGTTGCGCAATGCCTGTAGCGGGTGCACGATGCTGCCCATGGATGACACCGCCCCGGCACCTGCCGTCGACCCTCCCGCGACACCACCCAGCCTGTGGCGGTCGAGGACCTACCGGACCTGGCTCGTGGCGACGACGGCGGACCGCTACGGCGGTGCGGTCCAGGCACTCGGGCTCACCCTGCTGACCTACTCCCTCACCGGATCGACGACGCTGGCGGGCACGCTCGGGACCATCAAGATGGTCATCGCCTACGGCTTCGCCCTTTTCGGTGGTCTCATCACGGACCGTGCCGACCGGCGCACGCTCATGGTCCTGCGGGCGGTCCTCAACGGAACCGTCTGGGCCGCTTTCGCCGTCCTCGTCGCGATCGACCGCATGACGTTCCCGCTCCTCGTCGTCTTCACCGTCGTCGGCACGACGCTCGGTGCGCTCATCGGCGGCGCCGGCGAGGCGGCTCTCCGGTCGCTCGTCACCGTCCAGCAGTACCCGCGCGCCTCCGCCGTCAACCAGGCGCGGGACGCCTCCGCGGACGTCCTCGGAGGGCCGCTGTCCGGCGCGCTCTTCGCGGCCGGCCACGCCCTCCCCTGGGTCGTGGGCTCGTTCGGTTACCTCGTCCTCGGCCTCGCCGCGTGGCGACTGCCGCCCCTGAAGCCCGCAGCTCCGCCCGAGGACGGCGTGGGCGCCCACGGTGGTTCGGAGCGGCCGCAGGTTTCGGGGATCCGGTGGCGAGGCCTCCGCGTCCTTCCGGTGCTCCGCGACGCCACCGAGGGATTCCGGTGGGTCCTCGACCGTCCACGCATGACGGCGCTCGTCGTCATCTCGCTCATCAACAACGTCGGCACCTTCCTCGTCTTCACCACCTTCGAGCTCGGCCTCCTTGCCGAAGGTGCCTCGTCCGCGCAGGTCGGTCTCCTCTCGACGGCAGAGGCCATCGGCATCCTCATCGGCTCCCCCGTCGCAGGACGGCTCACGGACCGGGTCGCGACCGGCCGACTCGTCGTGCTCAGCCAGGCGTGGATCGTGGCCTCGTACTCCGTCGCGCTCGTCAACCAGTCCTTCGCGGTCGTCCTCGCGGCATGCTTCCTTGAGACCCTCATCCTGCCGACCAACGGTGCGGCGACGAGCGGCTTCATCTTCGCCATGGTCCCGCCTGACCTCCAGGGGCGAGTCGACTCGGCCCAGGTGCTGCTCGTCGGGGTCCCCGTCGCCTTCACATCGGTCGCCGCCGGAGCGCTGGTCGCAGGTCCAGGCATCGCAGTGGGGATCGCCGTCGGCGTCGGGCTGTGCGCACTCTCCCTCGCCGTCGCCCTGTTCTCCCGAACCGTGCGCAGGATCCCGGTTCCGGCGCAGTGGACGTCGCTCGTCGAGGACCGGGTGGAGCACCATGAGTAGCAGCTCGCGCCCCCAAGTGCCCGAGACCTCGCCCTGCTCCCGGCGGCCGTCGTCGTCGACCGGTTCCCCCGCAAGGACCTCCTCGTCCGGTGCTCGACATCCCGCGGACGTCATCGAACGGGTGAGCTCGGCACTCCAGCTCATCAATATCGGGCCCGCCGCCCTCGCCCCTCTGCTCGCCACGACAGGGCTCGAGCGCCTCGGCGCGACGGGAGCGCTCGCCGTCACCGCGGCGACCGCCGCCGCTGGCGTCGTCGTGCTGGGGACCGCCCCACGGCTTCGCCGGCTCGGGATGCCGACGGAGTGGTGACCATCGGTGGTGGAGCACCGTGGCCCGAGCACGACGAAGGGCACGGCTCCACGGAGCCGCGCCCTTCGTTTTGGTGGGCGATACTGGGATCGAACCAGTGACCTCTTCCGTGTCAGGGAAGCGCGCTCCCGCTGCGCCAATCGCCCGAGGTGGGTACCGGATTCGAACCGGTGTAAACGGCTTTGCAGGCCGGTGCCTAACCTCTCGGCCAACCCACCAGTGAGACGACCGGGAAGCTGGGAGGCCCCGGCCCCTCGGAGCGGATGACGGGACTCGAACCCGCGACCCTCACCTTGGCAAGGTGATGCTCTACCAACTGAGCCACATCCGCATGCGTTCCAAGTGATTCATCCGAACCGCTCGGTGCTGGGAAACAATAACACCCGTGTCACCCGGCGCCGCAAATCAGCCTCCGGTGATCCACCTCACCGGGTCCTCATTTGCCGGATGCCGAGGGCCCTGGATAGCCTGTCCCCCGCACCGGGCGATTGGCTCAGGGGTTAGAGCGCCTCGTTCACACCGAGGAGGTCACTGGTTCGATTCCAGTATCGCCCACCTGGTGAGAAGGCCGGGACCACGTGGTCCCGGCCCTTTCTCGTGCCCGTGAGCCGGCACGGCCCGACGAGTCCGGCTCAGAGCCGTGTGCCGTCCGGGATCTCGCCCGGGGCGCCCTCGGTGGTCACGTGCGCGTCACCGGTGGCGACGACGTCGGCGCCGAAGGTCCAGTCGCCCTCGACGGTGAGGCTCGTGGCGTCCTTGACGGACGGCGCGCCCTTCGGGAAGCGGGCCTCGAAGTCCTTGATCTTCTTGTAGGCGGACGGGTCGAGGCTCACCGTGCAGGCCTTCTCCGGGACCATCTGGAGCAGGCCGTCCTCGTCCACCTCGTAGGTGTCCGAACGGAGCAGCAGCAGGTCGTTCGTCGTCTTGACGGGGAGGAAGCGGCTGCGCGGCACCTCGACGGCCGTGGCGCCCTCGAAGGCCTCGACGGCGGCGCCCATCGCCGTCTCGAGCTGGAGGACCGGCGTCGAGGAGGAGTCCGCCGGGTCGACCGTCTTGGCGTTCTTGATGAGCGGCAGGCCGAGGATGCCCTTGCGCTCGATGAGCGTGTCGCGCAGGACGACCAGGTCGAACCAGAGGTTGTTCGTGTGGAAGAACGGGTGGCGGAACTGGTCGGTGAAGTAGTGCATCTCGTCGGCCGGGGTCTGCGCCGTGTCGCGCAGGATGATGCGGCTGTCGGACTTGCGCACCGCGAGGTGGCCGCCCTTGACGTCCGCCGGGGTGCGGCGGCACATCTCCGGGGCGTACGGGGCTCCGGACGCCGCGAACCAGCCGGCCAGACGCGCCGAGGGGGCGGCCCCCAGGTTGTCCGAGTTCGAGGTCATCGCGTAGCGGAAGCCGCGCTCGATGAGGGCGTCGAGGACGCCGGAGGCGACGAGCGCCGTGTAGATGTCGCCGTGGCCCGGCGGGCACCACTCGAGCGACGGGTCCGCCTCCCATGTCACGGGGGTGAGGTCGTCGGCGCGGAGCTTGGGCTCGCGGTTCTGGAGGAAGTCGAGCGGGAGGCCGTCCACCGCGATACCCGGGTGCCCGGCGAGGGCCGCGAGGGTGTCCTCGCGGGTGCGGAAGGAGTTCATGAAGATGAGTGGGAGCTCGACGCCGTAGCGCTTGCGGGCTGCCATCACCTGGTCGACGAGGAGGTCGAGGAAGGACTTGCCGTCGCGGACCGGCAGGAGGGACTTGGCCCTGTCCATGCCCATCGAGGTGCCCAGTCCCCCGTTCAGCTTGATGAGGACGGTCTTGGACAGGGCCTCGCGGGCCTGCTCGTCGCTGATCTCGACGTCGTCGATGGAGTCGACCTCGGTGAGGGGCTCGATCGTGTCCTCGGGGATGAGGCCGGTCGCGCCGTCCTCGAGGGCCTTGTAGTAGTGGCTGAAGACGTCGATGGCCTGCTCGGCGACGCCGGCGTCGCGCATTTTGCTCTGGGCGGCAGTGAGTCCGTTCTCGCTCATGGCCACAGGGTACGTGCTCCGGCTGTTCGCCCGCTGAGACCCGACGACGTCGGCGGCCCCCCCTGAGCCGGGCTCCCCAGGGGCCGTGACCGGACTGTTGTCCACACGGGGCGTTCTCCCCCTGTCCGGCGGCGACGGCTCCCCGTAGCCTCCCGGCAAGGACGCACCCCACGCCCAAGGAGCCCACGATGACCCCGAGTCCCGCCTCCCCCGCGACCGGAGACCTCGACGAGATCCTGAGCCGCCTCTCGGTCATGGAGCAGAAGATCGACTGGATCGCCCACCGAGTCGCGCGCCCGGCCGCCGCCGACGCCGAGCACGAGGTCTCATGGCGTCCCCTCGCCACCGCCGTGGACCGTCCCGGTGAGGAGCCCACGCCGGCTGTTGGGCCGACGGGCCGTCGGGTCGCGCCCTCCCCGCGGCCCGCGGCGGCCTCCCAGCGCGCGCCGCAGTCGCTGGCCGCCCCGGCCCCGTACACCGGCGCGGAGGTCGCCCCGGCCCCGTACACCGGCGCGGAGGTCGCCCCGGACACCCGGAGCACCGTCCGGCAGGCCTACGCCGCCGCGCTCGCGCCGGGCGCGCAGACACCCCGTCCCGCAGCTCCCGCTGCAGTCCGCCTTGCCCCGGCCACTGCAGGCGCCGGCGCCCCCGTCGCGCGGCCCACCGCGTCGGGCCCGGAGTGGTGGGAGCGTGCCCGCCGCGAGGGGAACGTCGGCCGCTACCTCCTCTCGGGCGCCGCGGCGCTCCTCGTCCTCCTCGCCGCCGTCACCCTCCTGGCCCTCGTGTGGTCCTCGATTCCCGACGTCGTCAAGGTCGGCTCCCTCGAGCTCGTCGCCATCGGCCTGGTCGTCGGCGGCACGGTGCTCTCCTCGCGCCGTCCCGGCCAGCGCGTCGCCGCCGCCACGCTCACCGGCACCGGCGGGGCTCTCGGCTACGTCGCCGTCATCGGCGCCGTCCTCCTCCCTCTCGGCGTGCCCGTGCTCGCGGCCTTCGCGCTCCTGGCGGTGTGGGGCGCGATCCTCCTGGTCATCGCCCAGCGCTCCGAGCAGGCCCTCACCGCCGCGATCTCGAGCGTCGGCGCGATGGTCACCACCGGCTTCGCCTCCTGGTTCGTCGACGCGCGCGGCGGCGACGCCGTCGGCACCTGGGCGGCGGTCGTCGTCTACCTCGTCGTGCTCGCGGTCCTCGGCAGCGTGCTCACCCGCCGCTCGGGCCCCCGCCCCTCCGAGGGCGCACCGGCCCTCGCGGCGATGGCGGCCACCTGCTTCACCGCCCTCGTCGTGCCGGGCCACGTCCTGCGCACCGAGCCCGGGTGGCTCGGCCTCCTCCTCGCGCTCCTGCCCGTGGTGCTCGTGCACGCCCAGGTCCTCGAGGCTGCCCCCTCCCTGCGCGCCAGGGGCATCGCCTTCGCCGGGGTCCTCGACCTCGCGGTCAGCGGCTGCGCCCTCCTCATGGTCGCCGTGCGCGCCATCGGCGGCGGGCACGACCCCATGACCGTGCTCGGTGCCGGGCTCGCCCTGCTGCTGGCGGTCGGTGCGGCGCTGCTCCTCCCCCGCGGCACGGCGGGGCTGCGTCGCAGCGCGGGCCTGACCGCCCTCGTCGTCACCGGCCTCGTGGGGCTGTGCGCGACCGCGCTCGAGCCGAGACTCGTCCTCCTCGCGCTCGCCGCCTTGGTCCCGACGACGCTCGTGCTCGCCCGACTCGGTTCAGCGGTCAGCGTCGTCGTCGGCCCCGTGTGGGGCGCCGGTCTGCTCCTCACGCCGCACACGAGCACGACCGGCGACGTCCTCGTCCTCGTGAGCGCGCTGCTGAGCCTCGTCCTGGCGGTCGTCGCAGAGCACGAGCTCGCACCGCTCCCCGACGGGCCCGCCCGCGCACGTCCCGACGGGCAGCCGGCGACGACCGGTGCCGGGAACGCTCCCGCCACGGGGACGGCGTCTCCCGCGGCACTCCGCGCCGGGACGCTCACCGCGGCCGCCTGGCTGGCTGCTGTCACGATCGTCCTCACCGTGCCCGTCAGCCTCACCGTCATGCTCGACCGCGCCGGCGTCCTGGGAGAGGACGACGCCGCCCCGCTGGCGGTCCTGCTCATCAGCCTCGCCACCGCCGGCGTCCTCGCCCTCGGCCTCCTCTCAGGCGGGGCGAGCCCCATGGGCCTCCTCACCGGTGTCCTCGCCGGCACCCGCCCCGGCGTCCGCGTCGTCGACGGTCGTGCCCTCGCGGCTCCCCAGGTCCCTGCGACCGGCGTCGTCGGAGCCCTCGCGCTCGGCGCGCTGGCCCTCACCGACCTCGCCGTCGCGGACGCGGGGGACGACCTCGTCTGGTCGGCGCTCCTCGTCGTCGTCGCCGCCGGGCTCACCGCGATGGCGGCCCGCTTCCTCATCCCGTGGGCCGACGAGGGCGCCGTCACGCTGGCGCTGGCCGGGCTCGCCTCCGTCGTCCTGTGGTGGTCCGTCTGCCTGCTCACCGGGCAGAGCCTCACGAGCGTGCTGCTCACCATCGTCATCCTGCTCACCGGCGCCGTCTGCGTCGTGGGCGGCTTCCGGGTCCGCGCGACGCTGCTGCGCCACTACGGCCTCGTCCTCGTCCTGCTCGCCGTCCTCAAGCTGGCCCTCCTCGACGTCGGAGCGCAGTCCTCCATGAGCCGTGTCGTCGCGCTCCTCGTCGCCGGCCTCATCTGCTTCGGCCTGTCGCTGGCCTACAACAAGGCCGCCGGGGACCTCGTCGGACCTCAGCAGTCCCAGACCCCTCTGAGCGCCGGGCGGGCGAGCGCCGACGCCGCAGGAGCGCCCGGGCCCGTTGCCGCCCCCGGATACCCGCAGGCGCCCACCGCGCAGGCCCCGCCGGCCTGGCGGCTGCCGAGCACCGGCACCGGTCAGGGCGACGAGCGCTTCCAACCGCCGAACCGCTAACCGGTCCAACACCCGGACCACGGGCACCCGCCACCGCGTGCCCCTGGCCAGGAACGGCGAGCCGCCCGGTGGAGGGATGGGACTCCTCCCGCCACAGGGCGGTTCCCCGGCTGCGTGACTGGGCGCCTCAGCGGCCGGCGCGCTGCCTGGCCCGCTCGAGGACGGGCGCGAGAAACTGCCCGGTGTACGACTCGGGCACGGCCGCGACCTGCTCCGGCGTGCCGGTGGCGACGACGGTGCCGCCGCCCTTGCCGCCCTCGGGGCCCATGTCGATGACGTAGTCGGCGTTGGCGATGACGTCGAGGTTGTGCTCGATGACGACGACGGAGTTGCCCTTGTCGACGAGGCCCTGGAGGACGTCGAGGAGCTTGCGGATGTCCTCGAAGTGCAGGCCCGTCGTCGGCTCGTCCAGGACGTAGATCGTGCGCCCCGTGGAGCGGCGCTGGAGCTCGGTGGCGAGCTTGACGCGCTGCGCCTCACCTCCGGAGAGCGTCGTCGCGGACTGGCCGAGTCGGACGTAGCCGAGACCCACCTCGACGAGGGTGTTGAGGTGGCGGGCGATGATCGGCGTCGCCGCGAAGAAGTCGGCGGCCTCGTTGATCGTCATGTCGAGGACGTCGGCGACCGTCTTGTCCTTGTAGCGGATCTCGAGGGTCTCGCGGTTGTAGCGCGCCCCGTTGCAGACCTCGCAGGGGACGTAGACGTCCGGAAGGAAGTTCATCTCGATCTTGAGCGTGCCGTCGCCCTTGCAGGCCTCGCAGCGCCCACCCTTGACGTTGAAGGAGAAGCGCCCGGGGCCGTAGCCGCGGACCTTCGATTCCGGCACGGAGGCGAAGATCTTGCGGACGTGGTCCCACACGCCCGTGTAGGTCGCCGGGTTCGAGCGCGGGGTGCGTCCGATGGGCGACTGGTCGACGTGGACGACCTTGTCGAGGTTGTCCAGGCCCTTGACGGTCTTGTGGCGGCCGGGGACGCCGCGGGCGCGGTTGAGGCGGTTGGCGAGGACCTGGTAGAGGATCGAGTTGACGAGGGAGGACTTACCGGAGCCGGACACGCCGGTGACGGCGGTGAGAACGCCGAGGGGGAAGGTGACGGTGACGTCCTTGAGGTTGTTCTCGCGGGCACCGACGACGGTCACCTCGCGGCCCTTCTCGCGCTTGCGGCGCGTCGCGGGCACGGTGATCTCGCGCCGGCCGGCGAGGTAGTCGCCCGTGAAGGAGCCCGCGGCGTCGAGCAGGCCGGCGACGTCGCCCGCGTAGACGACCTCGCCGCCCTTCTCCCCCGCGCCGGGGCCGATGTCGACGACGTAGTCAGCGGAGCGGATCGTGTCCTCGTCGTGCTCGACGACGATGAGGGTGTTGCCGAGGTCGCGGAGCTTCTCGAGGGTCTCGATGAGGCGCGCGTTGTCCCGCTGGTGCAGGCCGATGCTCGGCTCGTCGAGGACGTAGAGGACGCCGACCAGGCCCGAGCCGATCTGGGTGGCGAGCCGGATGCGCTGGGCCTCGCCGCCGGAGAGGGTGGCGGCGCCGCGCGAGAGGCTGAGGTAGTCGAGGCCGACGTCGACGAGGAAGCCGAGGCGGGCGTTGATCTCGGTGAGGACGCTGGACGCGATCTTCTTGGCCTGGCCGGTGAGGTCGAGGTCGCGCAGGAAGTCGCGGGACTCGTTGATGGGCAGGTCGGAGAGCTGCGCGATGGACAGGTCGCCGACGCGCACGGCGAGCACCTCGGGCTTGAGACGCGTGCCCTCGCAGGCGGGACACGGGACCTCGCGCATGTAGCCCTCGTAGCGCTCGCGCGAGAGGTCCGACTCGGTCTCGTCGTGCTTGCGCATGACGTAGTCGAGGACGCCCTCGAAGCCGGTGGAGTAGACGCGCTCGCGTCCCCAGCGGTTGCGGTACTTGACCTTGACCTCGTAGTCCTTGCCGCGCAGGATCGCCTCCTTCGCGCGCTCGGGAAGGGCCCGCCACGGGGTGTTGACGTCGAAGGCGAGCTCCTCGCCCAGCGCCTTGAGAGTGCGCGTGAAGTGCTTCTGGTGACCGGTCCACGGGGCGATGGCGCCCTCGGCGAGGGTGAGCTCCTCGTCGGGGACGACGAGCTCGGGGTCGACCTCGAGCCGGGTGCCGATGCCGGTGCAGACGGGGCAGGCGCCGTAGGGCGCGTTGAAGGAGAAGGTGCGGGGCTCGATCTCGTCGAGCTGGAGAGGGTGCTCGTTGGGGCAGGCGCGCTTCTCGGAGTAGCGCTGCTCGCGCTCCGGGTCGTCGGCCTCGAGGTCGACCTTGTCGATGATGATGAGGCCGTCGGCGAGCCCGAGGGCGGTCTCGACCGAGTCGGTGAGGCGCTGGCGGATGTTCTCACGGACGACGAGGCGGTCGACGACGACCTCGATGTCGTGCTTGAGCTTCTTGTTGAGGGCGGGGACCTCGCCGAGCCGGTGGGTCTCGCCGTCGACGCGGACGCGGGAGAAGCCGCGGCCCTGGAGCTCCTCGAAGAGCTCGGTGTACTCGCCCTTGCGGCCGCGCACGACGGGAGCCAGGACCTGGAAGCGGGTGCCCTCCTCCATGGAGCGGACCTGGTCGACGATCTGCTGGGGCGTCTGGGAGGCGATGACGGCGTCGCACACGGGGCAGTGCTGGACGCCGGCGCGCGCGTAGAGGAGACGGAGGTAGTCGTAGACCTCGGTGACCGTGCCGACGGTGGAGCGCGGGTTGCGGGAGGTGGACTTCTGGTCGATGGAGACGGCCGGGGACAGGCCCTCGATGAAGTCGACGTCGGGCTTGTCCATCTGGCCGAGGAACTGCCGGGCGTAGGAGGACAAGGACTCGACGTAACGGCGCTGGCCCTCGGCGAAGATCGTGTCGAAGGCGAGGGAGGACTTGCCGGAGCCGGACAGACCGGTGAAGACGATCATCTCGTCGCGCGGGAGGTCGAGGCTGACGCCCTTGAGGTTGTGCTCGCGGGCGCCGCGGATGATGAGGGAGTCATTCACAACGCGTGAGTCTAGGTGGGCCCCTGGTCCCGGTCATACAGGTGTTCGACGATGGCGGGCGAGTGATTCGCCACGTGCGCGGGCCCGCGCCGATAGGCTGCCGTCATGAGCAAGATCTTCGCTGTCGAGTACCACTACGTCACGGACAAGGACGACGAGATGGCCGTCGTCCGCCCGGCCCACCGCGCCTTCAACGGCGAGCTCGCGGAGGAGGACCGCCTTCTGGCCGCCGGCCCCTACGTGGGCACGCACGACGCGCTCATCATCGTCCGCGCCGAGGACGCCGAGGGCGCCCTGGCCCTCCTCGACGAGGACCCCTTCCACAAGAACGGTTTCATCGCCGAGCGGATCCCGCACGAGTACAAGCCGGTCATCGGCATCCTCAAGTGAGCCGCTGACGTGCGGTGCTGACGACGACCGTCGGCGCCGCACGAACGGACGGGAGCCCGCCGTCGTCCCCTGAGGACGCCGGCGGGCTCCCGCGCGCTCTGCGGTGGGTGCCAGCCGGACGCTCAGCGCCTGCGGGCGGTCCGCTTCTCCTCGTGCTCACCGACGCGGTCCTCGAGACGCAGGACCCATCGTGCGACGGCGAGGGCCTGGATGCCGGCGACGGCGGCCCCTCCCCCGACGGCGATCGCCGTCCAGGTCCGCCACGTCGGCCAGGCGAGGAGGAAGAACTCACGGACGACGGGGATGAGGACGCCGAGGACCGCGGCCCCGGCCATGAGGAGGATGAGACCGAGCCTCCAGCCCAGGAGCGGCTTCGCGGTGAGGGTGAGGAGCCACAGGCCCGCGATGACGAGGACGAGCGTGGCGCCCGTCGTCACCTGCTCGTCGGCGGCGCCGGTGATCTCGAGCCACTGGCGCGTCGCCAGCGTGGCGGCTCCCGCCACGAGCCCGGCGGGCACGGCCAGACCGAGCACGCGCGGCAGGAAGCCGGCGCGGTAGCGCTGCGAGTTGGGCGCGAGAGCGAGGACGAAGGCCGGGATGCCGATCGTCAGCGAGGACACGATGGTGAGCTGGCGGGGCTGGAAGGGGTAGCTGATGGCGGTGATGGCGACGACGACGGCGATGAGGCTCGCGTAGACGGTCTTGGCGAGGAAGAGGCTCGCGATGCGCTCGGTGTTCGCCATGACGCGGCGTCCCTCGGCGACGACGCCGGGCAGGGCGGAGAACTCGCCGGACAGGAGCACCATGCGGGCGACGGCCTTCGTGGCGGGGGCGCCGTTGCCCATGGCGATGCCGAGGTCGGCCTCCTTGAGGGCGAGGGAGTCGTTGACGCCGTCGCCGGTCATGGCGACGGTGCGTGACCGGTGGTGGAGGGCCTGGACGACGGCCTTCTTCTGCTCGGGGGTGACGCGTCCGAGGACCTGGGCGCCGTCGAGGGCGGCGGCGAGGCGCTCGAGCTGCTCGGGGTCGGAGACCTCGGTGGGCAGCTCGCGGGCGTCGAGCGCGACGGGGGCGGCGCCGTCGGGGCCCTGGACGCCGGCGCGGCGGGCGACGGCGGCGACGGTGACGGGGTTGTCGCCGGAGATGACCTTGACCATGACGCCCTGCTCGCGGAAGTACGCGAGGGTCTGCTCGGCGTCGGGGCGGACCTCCTCCGTGAGCTCGACGAGCCCGGCGGCGGTGAGCCCGCCGGGCAGGGCGGCGTCGCCGTCGGGGGCGGTGCCGAAGGAGGTGCCGCCGTGGGCCAGGGCGACGACGCGGACGCCGTCCTCGGACAGGGCGCGGGCGCGGTCCAGCAGCACGTCAGCACCGTCGGCGGCGTCGAGCACGATCTCGGGGGCGCCCATGACCCAGGCCTCGCCGTCGAGGACGGTCCCGGACCACTTGCGGCGCGAGGAGAAGGCGACGGCGGAGTGCGTGCGGGGCAGGACGGCGGAGACGCCGGGCAGGAGGCGGAGCTCGGTGGATCCGGTGACCTCGGTGCCGGTGAGGGCGGTGAGGACGGCCTCGGCGGTGGCGTTGGGCTCGCTGCCGCCGGTGAGGGCGAGGAGGGGCTCGCGCAGGTCGCCGGCGAGCCGGAAGCCCGCGTCGCGCTGCTCGTCCTGCTCTCCCGGGCCCGGGCCCAGGGGCTCGCCGTCGGCTCCGAGGACCCCGCGCAAGGTGATGCGTCCGGTGGTGAGGGTGCCGGTCTTGTCGAGGCAGAGGGTGTCCACGCGGGCCAGGACCTCGACGGCGGGCAGCTCCTGGACGAGCACGTCCTGGCGCGCGAGCTTGAGGGAGGCGGTCGCGAAGTTGACGCTCGTGAGGAGCACGAGGCCCTGCGGCACCATGCCGACGACACTGGCGACGGCGGCAACGAGCGCGACCCGCCACTCCCCTGAGGACAGTGACTGCGAGACCGAGCCGTTCAGGCGCATCTGGGACCACAGGACGAGCAGCCCGACGGGCACGATGACCCAGGAGATCCAGGTGAGGATGCGGTTCGTCCCCTCCTGGAGCTCGGAGCGGACCACGGAGTAGCGGCGGGCCTCCGTGGCCAGCCGGTGGGCGTAGGCGTCGGCGCCGACGGCGGTGGCGCGCACGAGGGCGCTGCCGGAGGTGACGGTCGTGCCGGACATGACGGTGGCGCCGACCTCGGGGCGCACGGAGTCGGACTCGCCGGTGAGGATCGACTCGTCGACCTCGAGGCCGTCGACCTGGAGCACCGCGGCGTCGGCGGGCACCTGTTCCCCCGCCTTGAGGCGGAGGACGTCGTCGAGGACGACGGCGCCCACCTCGACGTTGCACTCCTCTCCGTCGCGGATGACGTGGGCCACGGGGGCGTCGAGCACGGAGAGGCGATCCAGGGCGCGCTTGGCGCGGATCTCCGCGAGGGTGCCGGTGGCCGTGTTGAGGACGAGGACGAAGCCGAAGAGCGCGTCGGCCCAGTGCCCGAAGACGAGGGTGAGGACGAGGGCCGTCGTGATGATGGCGTTGAAGATCGTGAAGACGTTGGCCCGCAGGATCTGGCCGCCGGAGCGGGACGTGCGGGTGCGGAACTCGTTGGTGCGCCCCTCGCGGACGCGCTCGGCGACCTCCGCGCTGCTCAGACCCGACGTCGGGCGCCCGTGCGTCACTCGCTCCTCCTCGTGTGGATGCCGCTCGTCACGGCGACGAGCACCAGCGTCACGATGATGACCCCGAGGGACACGGTTGTCGAGGGCTCCGGGATCGCGAGGATCGGCTCGCCGCCGTTGAGCCAGGAGAAGTCATTCTCATGGAGGGCGTGGTTGATGAGCTTGAAGCCGATGAAGCCGAGGATGACGGCCAGGCCGTAGGGCAGGTAGACGAGGCGCTCGAGGAGCCCGTCGATGAGGAAGAAGAGCTGCCGCAGGCCCAGCAGGGAGAAGGCCGTGGCGCTGAAGACGAGGAAGGGCTCCTGGGTGAGGCCGAAGATCGCGGGGATCGAGTCGAAGGCGAACATGAGGTCCGCGGTGCCGAGCGCGATGACGCAGATGAACAGGGGCGTGATGCGGGTGCGGCCGGCGTGGCGGTGGACGAGGCGGTTGCCGACGAAGCCGTCGGTGACGGGGACGACCTTGCGGATGAGACGGGTGACGCCGTTGTCGACGTACTCCATGCCGTCGTCGGGCTCGTCCTCCTCGTGCACGGCGTCGATGATCTGCTTGACGGCCGTGTACAGCAGGAACGCGCCGAAGAGGTAGAAGATCCAGGTGAAGCGCTCGATGAGGGCGGCGCCGAGAAGGATGAAGACGAGGCGCAGCACGAGCGCGATGACGATGCCGAGGAGCAGCACCTTCTGCTGGTAGTCCCGAGGCACGCGGAAGGCGCTCATGATGAGGATGAAGACGAAGAGGTTGTCGACGCTGAGCGACCACTCGGTGAGCCACCCGGCGAAGAACTCCTGCCCGGGGACCGCGCCGTAGATCGCCCAGATGACGACGCCGTAGGCGGCCGCGAGGCCCATGTAGCCCAGCGTCCACAGCGTCGCCTCCTTCATGGTGGGCGGGTGCGGGTTGCGGGCGTGCCCGAGGAAGTCGACGGTGAGGAGCCCGAGGACGATGGCGGCGAGGCTGATCCAGGCGATGGGGTGGACGATCATGGGTGCTCCTGACGGAGGCGGGGCGCCGGTGGCGTCAGGTTGCTCCAGGGACGGGTGGTGGTGGCTGGCGGGGCTCTGCGCCACCACCGGGTACGCGGCCCGGCGGTGGCGCCCGCCTCAGCCGGTGGGCTCGGCCTCGGTGCCGACCGTCCGGCGGGCGGGTGCCGGCCGGGAGGAGAGCAGCGAGGCGATGACGGTGATGACGATGGTGAGGACGATGAAGCCGAGCGAGACGGCGATGGAGGGCTCGGGGACGAGGTCGACGTGCCGGCCGCCGTTGATGAAGGGCAGCTCGTTGGTGTGCAGGGCGTGGTTGACGAGCTTGAGACCGATGAAGCCGAGGATCGCCGCGAGCCCGTAGTGGAGGTAGACGAGGCGGTCGAGCAGACCGTCGATGAGGAAGTAGAGCTGACGCAGGCCGAGCAGGGAGAAGGCGTTGGCGGCGAAGACGAGGTACGGCTCGGCGGTGAGCGAGTAGATCGCGGGGATGGAGTCGACGGCGAACATGACGTCGGCGGTGCCGATGGCGATGATGCACAGGAGCATCGGGGTGATCATGGTGCGGCCGGCGTGGCGGTGGATGACCTTGCCGCCGACGAAGCCGTCGGTGATGGGGACGACGCGGGAGATGAGCCGGACGAAGGCGGAGGGCTCGTAGTCGTCGGCCTCGTGCTCGTCGGGGGTCTCGACGCCCTCACGGGCCTGGGAGATCGCGGTCCACAGGAGCCAGGCGCCGAAGAGGTAGAAGACCCAGGAGAAGTTCTCGATGAGGGCGGCGCCGACGAGGATGAAGACCAGGCGCAGGACCAGGGCGATGACGATCCCCGCCAGGAGGACCTCCTGCTGGTACTTCCTGGGCACCTTGAAGGCGGAGATCATGATGACGAAGACGAAGAGGTTGTCGACGCTGAGCGCCTTCTCGGTGATGTAGCCGGCGAAGTACTCCTGGCCGAACTGCCCGCCCCACACGGCCCAGACGATGCCGCCGAAGACGACGGCCATGGCGATGTAGGCGATCGACCACCAGGCCGCCTCCTTCATCGTGGGCTCGTGGGGTGTGCGCACGTGGCCGACGACGTCGACGGTGATCATGGTGAGGATGATCGCGGCGAGCGCGATCCATCCGAGGGCGTGCACGTCCATGCGGGTGCTCCTCCGGTACGGGTCGGGTACCGAAGGTCTCCTCCCGCCATGCCCGCACCGTCTGCGCGGTGCCGATCTGGCCTGCGACGCCGGGGGCCTGCGCGCCGGGCCGGTGCCGGGTGCCAGGTCCGCCGTGATGACGACGTCGCCGTTGGTGGGAGTACTCCCCTCCGAGTGGTCGCCCTGAGTCTAACGTCCCAGGGCGACCTGTCGAGTCGGCGGGTCGGATGGTGCCCGGGCCGGTGTCCCTGCCGCGGGGAGCGCCGGGAGCCTCACGACGTCGCGCGCATGTCGCGCAGCTCCTTCTTGAGGTCCTGGATCTCGTCGCGCAGGCGGGCCGCGAGCTCGAACTGGAGGTCCTCGGCGGCCTGGTGCATCTGGTCGGTGAGGTCACCGATGAGCTGGACGAGGTCCGACTCGGCGGCGCCGGCGAGCTTCTCGCGGACGGTCGTCTCCGCGGCCTTCTTGCGGCGGGACCTGACGGCGCTCTCCTCGTGGCCTCGGTAGCCGCCGGCGAGGAGCTCCTCGGTGTCGACGTCCTCTCGGGCGAGCATGTCGGTGACGTCGGCGATCTTCTTGCGCAGCGGCTGCGGGTCGATGCCGTGCTCGGTGTTGTAGGCGAGCTGCTTGGTGCGGCGCCGCTCGGTCTCCTCAATGGCCTCCGCCATCGCCGGCGTGACCTTGTCCGCGTACATGTGGACCTCGCCCGAGACGTTGCGGGCGGCGCGGCCGATCGTCTGGATGAGGGAGCGGGTGGAGCGCAGGAAGCCCTCCTTGTCCGCGTCGAGGATGGAGACGAGGGAGACCTCCGGAAGGTCGAGGCCCTCGCGCAGGAGGTTGATGCCGACGAGGACGTCGAACTGGCCCAGGCGCAGCTCGCGCAGCAGCTCGACGCGGCGCAGGGTGTCGACGTCGGAGTGGAGGTACTCGACGCGCACGCCGCGGTCTGCGAGGTAGGTCGTGAGGTCCTCGGCCATGCGCTTGGTGAGGGTCGTCACCAGCACGCGCTCGTCCTTGTCGGTGCGGCGGCGGACCTCCTCGAGGAGGTCGTCGATCTGCCCCTCGGTGGGCTTGACGACGATCTTGGGGTCGACGAGGCCGGTGGGACGGATGATCTGCTCGACGACGCCGTCGGACAGGTTCATCTCGTAGTCGCCCGGGGTGGCGGACAGGTAGACGGTCTGGCCGATGCGGTCCTCGAACTCGCCGAAGGTGAGGGGGCGGTTGTCCAGGGCCGAGGGCAGGCGGAAGCCGTGGTCGACGAGCGTGCGCTTGCGGGAGGCGTCGCCCTCGTGCATGGCGCCGATCTGCGGGACGGTCACGTGCGACTCGTCGATGACGAGCAGGAAGTCCTCGGGGAAGTAGTCCAGGAGCGTGTTCGGCGGGGTGCCCGGGGATCGTCCGTCGATGTGCATCGAGTAGTTCTCGACGCCGGAGCAGGTGCCGATCTGCTTGAGCATCTCCAGGTCGTAGGTGGTGCGCATGCGCAGGCGCTGCGCCTCGAGGAGCTTGCCGTCGCGCTCGAGGACCTGGAGGCGGTCGGCGAGCTCGTCCTCGATGCCCTCGATGGCGCGGCCGAGGCGCTCGGGGCCGGCGACGTAGTGGGAGGCGGGGAAGATGAAGACCTGGTCCACCTGGGCGATGACGTCCCCGGTCACCGGGTGGAGGGTGGCGAGGGACTCGACCTCGTCGCCGAAGAACTCGATGCGGATCGCGAGCTCCTCGTACATGGGGATGATCTCGACGGTGTCCCCGCGCACGCGGAAGGTGCCGCGCGTGAAGTCGATGTCGTTGCGCGTGTACTGCATGCCGACGAAGCGGCGCAGGAGGTCGTCGCGGTCGATCTGCTCCCCCACGGACAGCGGCGTCATACGGTCGACGTACTCCTGGGGCGTGCCCAGGCCGTAGATGCAGGACACCGACGACACGACGACGACGTCGCGGCGCGTGAGGAGCGAGTTCGTGGCGCTGTGGCGGAGGCGCTCGACCTCGTCGTTGATGGAGGAGTCCTTCTCGATGAAGGTGTCCGTCTGCGGGACGTAGGCCTCGGGCTGGTAGTAGTCGTAGTAGGAGACGAAGTACTCGACGGCGTTGTTGGGCAGGAGCTCGCGGAACTCCGCGGCCATCTGCGCGGCGAGGGTCTTGTTCGGCTCGAGGATGAGGGTGGGGCGCTGGACCTGCTCGACGAGCCAGGCCGTCGTCGCCGACTTGCCGGTTCCCGTGGCGCCGAGGAGGACGATGTCCTTCTCCCCCGCGCCCAGTCGCTCGGTGAGCTCCTTGACGGCCGTGGGCTGGTCGCCGCTGGGCTGGTAGGGGCTGATGACCTCGAAGGGCTTCTCGGCACGGCGGAGGTCGGTGACGGGGCGCATGGTGTCAGGCTACGCGGCGCCCACGACGCGCTCCCAGGGCGCGCACCACAGGCGGTTGCGCCGTCAGGGAAGGGCCGGGGCGATCCGGTTCTCCCAGACCCAGTCGACGCCGGCGGTGAGGTCGGCCCGGGTGCCGTTGTTGAGGAGGAGGACGTCGGCGAGGGCGCGCCGCTCCTCGTCGCTCGCCTGGTTCTCCATGCGGGCGAGGGCCTCGTCGCGGGCGAGGCCGCGTCCCTCGAGCCGCTCGAGGCGCAGCGGCAGCGGGGTCTCGACGACGATGACGGCGTCGAAGAGGTCGGCGATGCCTCCCTCTGCCAGGAGCGGGACGTCGTAGACGGCGACCTGCCCGGAGGGGACGCGGTCGATGCGCTCGGCGGCGGTCACCGCGATGATCGGCAGGGTGATCGACTCGAGCCTCGCGCGGGCCCCGGGATCGGCGAAGACGATGCCGGCGAGGGCCTGGCGGTCGAGGGCGCCGTCGTCGGTGAGGACGGTCGGGCCGAAGGCCTCGGCGATCGCCGCGAGTCCCGGGGTTCCAGGCTCGACGACCTCGCGGGCGAGGCCGTCGGCGTCGACGACGCTCGCGCCGTGGGCCTCGAGCATCCTGGCGACGGAGGACTTCCCGGAGCCGATGCCGCCGGTGAGGCCCACGCGTAGGGGGCGGTCCGTGCGCGGGACGGCGAGGCGTCCGAGGCCGGTCCGAGCAGCGGCGCGGCGACGGGCCTGGTCGGCGAGCTCGACGACGAGGCGCGTGAGGACCTCGGTCGTCACCTCGACGCCGAGGGTCTCGAGGGAGGGCACGTGGACGAAGCCGACGTACGGGGTGTCGTCGCCGGAGCCCTCGCTGAGTGCCTGGGCGGTCTCGAGGGCCGCGTAGAGGGTGGCGTTGCAGACGTAGCGGCCGGCGTCGTCGGAGGACTCGACCGGGAGGCCGGCGGCTCGCAGCCGGCCCACAAGGGCCTCGGACTGCCAGGTGGAGCGCAGCGTCTCGGCTCCGCCGGGGGTGAGCCGCTCCCCCGCGGGCCGGTGGCCGGCGTTGTCGGGGATGCGGGCGTCGGCGATGTTGCGGGCCGTGGTCTCGAGGCTGACGGCCTCTGCCGCGGCGTTGACGCCGACGTGGAGGACGACGTCGGGGCGCAGGCTCTCGATGAGCTCGCGGGAGCGTGCGGCGGCACCGTCGAAGGTGACGGGCAGCTCCTCGGTCCTGAGCTCGGCGGTGCCTCCCGCCAAGGGGATCCGGGCGGGCAGGCGCTTGACGGCCTCCCAGGAGGCGTTGACGTCGGCGCCGCCGAAGGGCTCGAAACCCGTGACGAGCACGGTCATCCTGTCAGGCACCAACCGGGACTGCGCCGGCGACTGAGACTGCATACCCGGCAGGTTAGTACCGCGTTTTGCCCACCGCGACCCGGTGCGACCGCGCCGGGCCCGCTACTCGGGCGAGCCCTCGACGAGCTTGAGGCCGACGACGCAGCCGACGAGCCCCATGAGCAGAAGGATCTTGATGACGGAGGCGGACTCGGCGCCGGTGGCCATGGCCCAGGTGACCGTGACGGCGGCGCCGACCGCGGTCCAGACGGCGTAGCCGGTCCCGACTGGCACGTCCTTCAGGGCGATGGAGAGCCCGCCCATCGAGATGAGGCAGGCGACGGCGAAGACGATGGTCGGTCCGAGGCGGGTGAAGCCCTCGGAGCGGTCCATGGCGGTGGCCCAGACGGCCTCGAAGAGTCCGGAGCCGATGAGGATGAGCCAGGGCACGACGCCCTCCTTCCACCGGCCCCATCGCCCGGGGCTGGGCGTCGTGGCGGCCGGCACCTGCGGGGCCGTCCCCGCCCGGTTCCCGTGGCCGCGGGTCGTCCCGCGGCGCGCCGATCCTATCCGGGACGCGGCTCGGCCCCGCACCCTCCAGGGGTGCGGGGCCGACCGGTGGGCTCCGGGCGTCGCGGCCGTCGCGCCGCCGAGTAACGCCCGCGAGTCTGGGGGTCAGTCCGACAGGGCGTCCATGACCTGGGCCAGGGTGCCGGTCGGGATCTGGCCGGGTGCTGAGGCGGCGCCCGCGGTCCCGAAGGTGGCCGCCGAGCCGAAGGTCCGGCCGGCGACGCGGGAGACGACGCCCGTGGCGCCCATCGACATGGTGATGATGGGCGTGTCCGGGTTGGCCGCGTGGAAGTCCCACGTGGCGCGCAGGAGGGTGAGGACGTCCGCCGGGTCCTGCGGCATGACCGCGATCTTCGGAACGTCGGCGCCCATGTCGCGCATGCGCTCGAGCCGGCCCACGATCTCCTCCAGCGCCGGGGTGGCGTGGAAGTCGTGGTTGGACGCGATGACGACGGTCGAGGCGGTGTGCGCCGCCTCGATGACGGCGGCCACCTGCTCGGCGTCGCGGAAGGCCTCGACGTCGACGAGGTCGGCGCCGCCCGCGGCCACGACGGCGCTCAGCAGGGCCGCGTAGTCGGCGTCGTCGATGGCGCGCTCGCCGCCCTCGGCGGCGGTGCGGAAGGTGACCAGGAGGGGCAGGCCCCCCTGTCCGTCGGCGGCGAGCTCGTCGAGGGCGCCGCGCAGGCGCTGCGCGCCGTCGATGACGGCGGCCTGGTAGGCGTCGAGGTCGGTGAGGTCCTGGCGGAAGTAGTCGATCCGCCACTCGACGAGGTCGACGTCCTGACCGACGAGGGCGCCGACGGCGTCGAGGGCGCCGTCGAGGTCCTTGGCGGTGATGGGGACGATGATCTTGGGACGGCCCGAGCCGAGCTCGGTGCCGCGCACGGAGATGGTCATGAGGTGCTCCTGGCCCGTCAGCGCGTCGAGGCGGCGGCGCCGCGGAAGACGGCGGCGTGACGGATGTTGACGAGGATGCCGAGGACGAGGCCGAGCACGGTGACGCCCGTGCCCATCCACACCACGGCGAGGATGTTCAGGTTGAGGATGCCGGATAAGAGCGGCAGGAGGAAGGAGGCGAGCGAGCTGGCCGTGAACACCATGCCGGTGGTCTTGCCCTTGCCGCCCGGGAAGAACTCCGCCATGACGTTGATGAGGAGCTGGAGGAGGCCGCCCGAGGCGAAGAAGCCGATGAGGAAGGCGGAGACCTGGAAGGCGCCCGACGTCGAGAAGAAGGCGAGGCCGAGTTGGCCGAGCACCGTGCCCAGGGGGCCGATGACGAGGAAGCACACGGGCTTGATCGCCTTGGCGACGAGGACGGCGGTGACGAACACGCTGATGAGCGAGCCGAGGGCGTAGGTGCTCGTCAGGCCCGCCGCCGCGACGTCGGACATGCCCGCGAGGGACTTGCCGAAGTCGGGCAGCGCGTTCTGGGCGAGCCAGAAGCCGCCGAGGGTCGTGAAGCCCATCGCGATGATGGCGACGCCCTCGACGGCGAGCTTGGACACCGGGGCGGAGGCGGGCTCGTCGGTGGTGGAGCTCGCGGCGTTCTCGGCGGCGAGGCGCTCGAGCTCCGCGGCCTCCTCGGCGGCGATGGCCTTGTAGTCCGGGAAGGGCACGAGCAGCATGAGGACGAACAGCGCCAGTATGATGGCGGCGGCGACGAGCAGGGCGATGTTCCACTGCAGGCTGCGGGTGATGATCATGCCGATGATGACGGGCAGCAGGTACTGGCCGCCGGCGATGAAGGCCTTGACGGCGACGTTGGCCGAGCCGGCGACGCGCGGGAAGACCTCCATGAGGGTCGGGTAGGCGCCGCCGTCGACGACGGAGTTGGCGCAGCCGAACAGGAAGCCCAGGAGCGAGGCGACGATCCAGCTCGGGACGAAGGCGAGCCCGAAGAAGAAGGCCGCGTACATGAGCATCGCGATGATGAGCGAGGGCCGACGGCCGGAGCGGTCCGCCAGCCAGCCGCCCAGGTACTGGGTCAGCAGCTTCCCGAGCCCGATCGCGGAGATCGCGTAGGCGACGCCGGCCCCGGTCTCGTTGCTCCAGTGCTCGAGGAAGAAGGGCTTGTGCTGGGAGATCATGGTCACGGCCATGCCGTGCATGAAGTAGGACAGGTAGACGGCCAGTGCCGTCGACAGGTAGCGCTTGTCTCGCATGTGCGGGGCTCTCGGGTTCGGGGGTGGCGCGGGAGGGGCGCCGGGTCAGCTCTCGTCGGCCATGTGCTCGCGCACGTAGTCGAGGGGCATGTCCTGGCCGGTCCACATCTTGAAGGAGGCGGCGCCCTGGTTGTACATCATGTCCAGACCGTTCATGTACTGGCAGCCGGCGGCCTCGGCCTGCTCGAGGAAGTGGGACTTCTTGGGGGCGTAGACGACGTCGGAGACGAAGAGGTCGGGGCGCAGGACGGAGGTGTCCGGCAGGGCCGAGATCCCCTCGAGCGTGCCCATGCCGACGTTGGTGCCGTTGGCGAGGATGCCGGAGGAGGCGACGGAGGTGCGGAAGGCGTCGAGGTCGTCGAGGTCCTGGATGGAGACGTCGCAGCTCGTGTTCTGCTTGATCGTCTCGATGGTGCGCTCGCCGAGCTCGTAGAAGCGGTCCTTCTTGTGAGGATGCGGATCGCCTTGGCGCCGTCGAGGGCGGACTGGACGGCGATAGCGGTGGTCGCGCCCCCGGCGCCCATGAGGGTGATGGTCTTGCCGGCGACGTCGATGCCGTGGCCCTTGAGGGCGTCAACGGCGCCGGGGAGCTCCTCGTCGTTGACCTCGAAGCACAGGTAGGCGTAGTCGGGCCCGAGCTTGGACAGGGCGAGGTTGTGCATCCGGGGGCTCTTGGAGTGGCGGATCGGGTAGGCGATGAGCCTCAGGAGCTCGGTGTGGCCGGTGATGCGCTGGTGGACTTCCTCAGACACGGCGTCTGCCTTCCTTGGCTACTGCTGGATCCTGCGTGACCGTCCCCATAACGGTTGAGACCAGCACGCGGGCACGGGACCTATGAGCCGCACGGATGAATCGCGTGGCTCACGCTCTAGGTGCTGGTCAGGCCGGGTTCGCGGCGGCACCGGGCGATCCCCGGCGGTCGCGGTCCGGGCTCCACACCACGCACTGCACCCAATCGGAGAGTCTCGTGACCGACTACCCCACCCTGTTCAGTCCCCTCACCGTCAAGACGCTGACGGTCAAGAACCGCTTCGTCATGCCGCCGATGGGCACGAACTTCGCCGACACCGACGGCCAGATGCCCGACGAGCACATCTCCTACTACGAGCAGCGCGCCCGTGGCGGCACCGGCCTCATCACGGTGGAGAACATCAACGTCGACTACCCGATGGGCTCCAACGGCACCACCCAGCTGCGCATCGACCACGACCGATACATCCCGACGCTCTACCGTCTCACCGAGCGCCTCCCCTCCTACGGCCCGATGGTCTCGATCCAGATCAACCACGCGGGCGCCTCCGCCATGGACGAGCGCATCGGCGCCCAGCCGATCTCCGCCTCGCGCATCCCGTCCAAGGTCGGGGCAACCCGCCCCGCCCGGCCACGGTCGAGGAGCTCCACGACATCGTCCGCAAGTTCGGCGCCGCCGCCCGCCGCGTCCAGCAGGCCGGCTTCGACGCGATCGAGGTCCACGCGGGCCACTCCTACTTGCTCAACCAGTTCCTCTCGCCCTACTACAACAAGCGCGAGGACGAGTACGGCGGCTCCCCGGAGAACCCCGCCCGCCTGGCCAAGGAGGTCATCGCCGAGGTCCGCAAGAACGTCGGCCCGAACTCCCCGATCTCCGTGCGCCTTCAAGGAGAAGTTCGGCACGCCGGTCATCACCACCGGCAGCATCCGCCACCCCGAGGTCGCGGAGCGGATCCTCGCCTCCGGCGACGCCGACTTCGTGGGCGTGGGCCGCGGCCTCGTCGGGACCCTCGAGCCGCGAGGTGCGGCCGATGGCGTCAGCCCTCGTGGCGCTCGATGGCGTGGCCGAGGGTGTGCCCGTAGTTGAGGAACTCGCGCAGGCCGGACTCGCGCGGGTCCTGCCCGACGACGTCGGCCTTGACGCGCACGGCCCGCTCGACGACCTCGGCGAACTCCGTGGTCGTCGTGTCGAGCACGCGGGCCGGGTCAGCCTCGATGATCTCGAGGATGCGGGTGTCGGAGATGAGCCCGGCCTTGACGACCTCCGCCAGGCCGGAGGCGACCTCGGCCTCGGGGAGCGCGGTGAGGAGGTCGAGGTCGGCGACGACGGCGCGGGGCGGGTAGAAGGCGCCCGCGAGGTTCTTTCCGGCGCCGGTGTTGATGCTCGTCTTGCCGCCGACGGAGGCGTCGACGACGCCCATGACGGTGGTGGGGACGAGGACGAGCTCGATCCCGCGCTGCCACGTGGCCACGGCGAAGCCCGCGAGGTCGGTGACGGCCCCACCGCCGACGCCGATGATGACGTCGGATCGGGTGAGGCCCTCGGCCCCGAGCTCCTCCCAGCACTCGGAGAGCGCGGCGGCCGTCTTCGCGTCCTCGCCCGCGGGCACCTCGAGGAGCCGCACCGAGCGGCCCGCGTCGGCGACGACCTCGGCGATGCTGCTCGCGACGCCGGCGGTCCCGGGCTCGTGGACGATGAGGGCGCGCTCGGCGCGGTCGGGGAGGACCACGGCGACGCGGCCGAGGATCCCGCGCCCGAGCTCGACGTCGTAGGTGGAGCGCTCGCCGCTCACGCGGATGACGGCGGAGGTCCCGGGGACGGCCGAGCCAACGGCGAGGACCTCCGGGTCCAGCCCGTGGTGGGCGACGAGCTTCTCGGCGAGGGCGTCGGCGATCTCGGAGGGCAGCACGCCGTTGGTGTCGACGTCCCAGGCCGTGACGGCGGCGAAGGCCTCCTGGCGTGCGGCCGTGACGGCGATCCACTTCTCCGTGGCGTCGTCGCCGGCGAGGAGCGGACGCCCCTCTGCCCCGCCGATGCGGTCGCCGATGTGCTCCTTGTCCACCTCGAGGCGGACGACGACGTGGTTGCGGAGGAGCTCGCGGGTGGAGGCGGTCGTGATGGCTCCGCCGCCGAGCGCGAGGACGCCGTTGAAGGCGGACAGGAGGTGGGCGATCGAGCTCGCCTCGACGCTGCGGAAGTGCGGCTCGCCGTAGGTCTCGAGGACGTCGGGGATGGAGAACTGGGTGATGTCCTCGATGAACTCGTCGGCGTCGAGGAAGGGGACGTCGAGGCGCTCGGCGATCTTGCGACCGACGGTCGTCTTGCCGGCGCCCATGGGGCCGACCATGACGGCGAGGGGGCCCGCGCTACGGGTGGCGGCTCGGCGCTCGGTGATGGTGACGGACATCGTCATCCTCCTGCTACGTGCCGCGTCCGGGGACCGGGGACGCGGGGTCGTGCCCACCGGGTCGTCGGTCACGGCTCCACCCTGTCACGTCCCCGGGACCGTCCCGGTCGCGTCTCAGCGGGCGTACGACGGCGCCCCGACCACCGCGGGGTGGTCAGGGCGCCGTCAGGAACGGTTCAGGCTGTCACGCTCAGTTGCCGGTCAGCTTCTCGCGGAGGGCGGCGAGCGCCTCGTCGGAGGCGAGGGTGCCGGTGGCCTCGGCCGGGGCCGAGGAGTACGAGGTGGACTGGGCGGCGCCGGCGTCGCCGGTCTCCGTGTCCTCCTCGAGCGCCTTGGCGACCTGGGCCTTGTGGGCCTCCCAGCGGGCGTGGGCGGCCGCGTAATCGGCCTCCCAGGCCTCGCGCTGGGCGTCGTAGCCCTCGAGCCACTCGTTGGTCTCCGGGTCGAAGCCCTCGGGGTACTTGTAGTTGCCGTTCTCGTCGTACTCCGCGGCCATGCCGTAGAGCGACGGGTCGAAGTCCTCGGAGGCCGGGTCGACGCCCTCGTTGGCCTGCTTGAGGGAGAGCGAGATGCGGCGACGCTCGAGGTCGATGTCGATGACCTTGACGAAGACCTCCTCGCCGACCTTGACGACCTGCTCGGGAACCTCGACGTGGCGCTGGGCCAGCTCGGAGATGTGGACGAGGCCCTCGATGCCGTCCTCGACGCGGACGAAGGCGCCGAAGGGGACGAGCTTGGTGACCTTGCCGGGGACGACCTGGCCGATGGCGTGCGTGCGGGCGAAGGCCTGCCACGGGTCCTCCTGCGTCGCCTTGAGCGACAGGGAGACGCGCTCACGGTCGAAGTCGACGTCGAGGACCTCGACGGTGACCTCCTGACCGACCTCGACGACCTCGGACGGGTGGTCGATGTGCTTCCAGGACAGCTCGGAGACGTGGACGAGGCCGTCGACGCCGCCGAGGTCCACGAAGGCGCCGAAGTTGACGATCGAGGAGACGACGCCGGTGCGGACCTGGCCCTTCTGCAGGGTCTGCAGGAAGTTGGTGCGGACCTCGGACTGGGTCTGCTCGAGCCAGGCGCGGCGGGAGAGGACCACGTTGTTGCGGTTCTTGTCCAGCTCGATGATCTTGGCCTCGAGCTCGCGGCCCACGTAGGGCTGGAGGTCGCGGACGCGACGCATCTCGACGAGGGAGGCGGGGAGGAAGCCGCGCAGGCCGATGTCGAGGATGAGGCCGCCCTTGACGACCTCGATGACGGTGCCCGTGACGACGCCGTCCTCCTCCTTGACGCGCTCGATGGTGCCCCACGCGCGCTCGTACTGGGCGCGCTTCTTGCTCAGGAGCAGACGACCCTCCTTGTCCTCCTTCTGGAGGACCAGGGCCTCGATCTCGTCGCCGACGGAGACGATCTCGTCGGGGTCGACGTCGTGCTTGATGGACAGCTCGCGAGCGAGGATGACGCCCTCGGTCTTGTAGCCGATGTCGAGAAGGACCTCGTCGCGGTCCACCTTGACGACGGTGCCCTCGACGATGTCGCCGTCGTCGAAGTACTTGATGGTCTCGTCGACGGCGGCGAGGATCTCCTCGGTCGAGCCGATGTCGTTGACGGCGACCGGGGCGGGGCTGGGCGTGGTGGTGGTCATTGAGTGGTTGCTCCGAAAGTGGACAGGTGGGTCGGGCGGATAGAGTCCGTGCGTCCCACGCCCCGACGACCAGCCCGGACTGGTCCCCGGCGCGGCGGGTTCGACGACCGGTTCCACCGGAAGGCGGTGCGGCGTCGGTACCCAGAGGCGCACGCCTCGGACTCTACCAGGACGTGCCCAGTTCGTGACCTGTGGGAGGTCACGGAGATCCCGGGACGGAGCCGTGGAATCGCTCACGTCGGCCTCCGGCGCGAACCGGCGCCCGTCCCAGGCCGGCGCTCCCGGCGACGCCCGCAGCGCTTCCCCCGGGGCCTCCCGCTCAGTGCGCGGCGTCGCGCCAGGTGGCGCCGCGGCCGACGGACACGTCGAGGGGGACGGAGAGCTCGGCGGCGGCGCCCATGCGCTCCCGCAGGAGGTCCTCCACGGTGCCGGCCTCGCCGGGTGCGACCTCGACGAGGAGCTCGTCGTGGATCTGGAGGAGGACGCGCGACGCCAGGCCGGTCTCCGCGAGGCCCTCGGCGACGTCGATCATGGCCTTCTTGACGATGTCGGCGGCGCTGCCCTGGATGGGGGCGTTGAGGGCGGCGCGCTCGGCCGTCTCGCGGCGCTGGCGGTTGTCGCTCGTGAGGTCGGGGAGGTAGCGGCGGCGCCCGAACATGGTCTCGGTGTAGCCGTCGCGGCGGGCCTGCTCGACGACGGCCTCGAGGTAGTCGTGGACACGGCCGAAGCGCGAGAAGTAGGCGTCGCGCAGGGCGGCGGCCTCGGCGTTGTCGATGCCGAGCTGCTTGGCCAGGCCGAAGGTGGACAGCCCGTAGGCGAGCCCGTAGCTCATGGCCTTGACGTGGCTGCGCTGCTCGGCGGTGACGTCCTCGACGTCGATGCCGTGGACCAGGGCCGCGACGTAGCGGTGGAGGTCCTCGCCGGAGCGGAAGGCCTCGATGAGGGCCTCGTCGCCGGACAGGTGCGCCATGATGCGCATCTCGATCTGGGAGTAGTCGGCGGTGACGAGGCACTCGTAGCCCTCGCCCACGGTGAAGGCCTCGCGGATGCGTCGGCCCTCCTCGGTGCGGGCGGGGATGTTCTGGAGGTTGGGGTCGATGGAGGACAGGCGGCCGGTGGCGGCGACGGTCTGCTGGAAGGTCGTGCGGATGCGCCCGTCGGGCTGGACGGACTTGCGCAGCCCCTCGACCGTCTGGCGCAGCTTGATGGCGTCGCGGTGCTCGAGGAGGTTCTCGAGGAAGGGGTGCCCGGTCTTGGCGTAGAGGTCGGCGAGCGCCCCGGCGTCGGTCGTGTACCCGGTCTTCGTCTTGCGGGTGCGCGGCATGCCGAGCTCGTCGAAGAGGACGGTCTGGAGCTGCTTGGGGCTGGAGAGGTTGAGCTCGTGGCCGGCGGCGGCGTAGGCGCCCTCGGCGGCGTGGGTGACGCGGGCGTCGAGCTCGGTCTCGCGCTCGCGCAGGACGTCCTCGTCGACGGCGATGCCGGCGTGCTCCATCTCGGCGAGGGTCGCGGCGACGGGCATCTCGAGGTCGGTGAAGAGCTCGGTGGCGCCGCGCTGGTCCATCTGGGCGTCAAGCGCCTCCTGGAGCGGGAGGAGCGCGGCGGCGCGGCGTGCGGAGGCGAGGGCCGCCGTCGGGACGGCCGCCTCTCCCCCGCCGAGGGCGTCGAGATCGAAGGCGGACTGCGCCTCGGAGGGCTCGTCGGTGACCGTGAGGGAGGCGAGGTCGAGGCCCAGCCAGCGGTCCGCGAGGGCGTCGGTGGAGTAGTCGCGCTGCTCGGGGCGGCACAGGTAGCCGGCGAGCGAGGGGTCGGCGACGACGCCGTCGAGGTCGAGGCCGCGTCCGGCGAGGGCGTGCCAGGCGCCCTTGGCGTCGGCGACGACCATGGGACGGGCCGGGTCGGCGAGGAGGGCGGCGAGTGCGGCCTCGTCCTCCGGGGAGACGAGGGCCGTGTCGACGGCGACGGCGTGCTCGCCGTCGGACAGGGACACGAGCTCGGCGGAGCCGCGGCCGGGGCGCAGGTCCCCGGCGACGTCGAGCCCGAGGAGGACGGCGTCCTCGCCCTCGGCCGGTGCGGGCAGGTGCTCCTCGAGCCAGCGGGCGAGGCCACCGGGTGCGAGGCCCAGCTCGCCGGAGCCGCCGAGTACGGCGACGTCGAGGGCCTCGAGGCGGGCCAGGGGCGAGTCGTCGCCGAGCTCGGAGTCCGCGCGGGCCTCGGCGCCCTCGGAGGTGTCGGCGAAGGTGAGCGTGCGCAGGGCCCGCTGGTGGAGGGTTCGGAACTCGAGGGCCTCCATGACGCGGGCCAGCTCGCGGCGGTCCGCGCCGACGAGGCGCAGGTCCCTGGCGGGGTCGACCCCGAGGTCGAGGTCGGTGAGGAGGCGGTTGAGTCGCCGGTTGCGGATGACGTCGTCGAGGTGGTCGCGCAGGGACTGGCCGGCCTTGCCCTTGATCTCGTCGGCGTGGGCGATGACGCCCTCGAGGCCGTCGTAGAGGTTGATCCACTTGGCGGCGGTCTTGGGTCCGACTCCGGGCACGCCGGGAAGGTTGTCGCTCGTCTCGCCGACGAGGGCGGCCAGGTGCGGGTAGCGCTCCGGTGGGATCCCGTAGCGCTCCTGGACCTCCGCGGGTGTCATGCGGCGCAGCGTGGACACGCCCTTGATCGGGTAGAGCACCGTGCAGTGCTCGGTGACGGTCTGGAAGGAGTCGCGGTCCCCGGAGCACACGAGGACCTCCATGCCGGCGTCCTGGCCGCGGCGGGCGAGGGTGGCGAGGATGTCGTCGGCCTCGTAGCCGGGGGCGGTGAGGGTGCGCACGCCCATGGCGGCGAGGAGCTCCTCGATGAGCTCGACCTGCCCGATGAAGGGCCGCGGGGTCTCGTCGCGGGTGCCCTTGTACTCGGCGTACTCCTCAGTGCGGAAGGTGCCGCCGGGCAGGTCGAAGGCGACGGCCACGTGAGTGGGCTCCTCCTGCTCGAGCAACGAGAAGAACATGGAGGTGAAGCCGTGGACTGCGTTCGTGGCCTGCCCGGTCGACGTCGTGAACGAGTCCACGGGGAGCGCGAAGAAGGCGCGGAAGGCCATGGAGTGGCCGTCGATGAGCAGGAGCCGCGGGCCGTCGGCGGCCGCGGCGCCGGAGGCGCTGGCGGACGGGGTGGTGCTGGCGGGGGTGCTGGAATCCGTGGTGCTCACCGTGCCAGCCTACGGGCATGAGCGAGCAGCACCTCCCCGCCACCCCCGACGGCTCCCCCGTTCCCGGGCCGACCGCGCGCACCGCGGACGCGCCCGTCGGCTTCCCGGCGCGCGGCGCGCGTCCCTTCCCGGACACGCACCCGGCCGGCTCGGCGGTCTCCGCGCCCGCTGCTCCCCCGGTGCCCGGCGGGCTCGAGGACTGGGAGCAGGGCACCCTCATGGCGACCCTCGGCATGGAGGTCCTCGAGCGCTCCGCGGACCGCACCGTCGTGACGATGCCCGTCGAGGGCGCCCGCCAGGTCATCGGGATCCTCCACGGCGGCGCCTCCGCGGCGCTCATCGAGACGGCCGCCTCCGTGGCGGCGCGGCAGGCGGCACCCGCAGGGACGGTGTCCGTCGGCGCGGAGCTCCAGGTGAGCCACCTGCGGCCGGCGACGGCGGGACGGGTGACGGCGGTGGCCACCCCCGTCCACCGGGGGCGGCGCACCGCCGTCTACGAGGTGTCGGTCCTCGACGAGGACGGCCGTCGGGTCGCGCGCGGGACGCTGCGCAGCCTGTTCACGGACCGGGGCTGAGCCGCCGGGATCGTCCGCCTCAGCACTGAGGCGGACCGCCCGACCGGAAGCGCGGCGCCCGACCGGAGCGTCAGTCCTCCTTCGTGGAGGTGCCGACCTGCTCGATGACGGCGTCGGCGACCTCGCGCATGGTGAGGCGGCGGTTCATGGAGGTCTTCTGGAGCCAGCGGAACGCCTGCGGCTCGCTCAGGCCCATCTTCTCCATGAGGAGGCCCTTGGCGCGGTCCACGCGCTTGCGGGTCTCGAAGCGCTCCTGGAGGTCGCTGATGTCGTTCTCGAGGGACTGGATCTCCTCGTGGCGGGACAGGGCGATCTCGACGGCGGGGATGAGGTCCGCCGGGGTGAAGGGCTTGACGACGTAGGCCATGGCGCCGGCGGCGCTCGCGCGCTCGACGAGCTCCGTCTGGGAGAAGGCCGTGAGCATGACGACGGCGGCGCCGACCTTGTCGACGATCTGCTCGGCGGCGGTGATGCCGTCCATGACGGGCATCTTGACGTCCATGACGCACAGGTCCGGCTCATGCTCCTCGGCGAGGCGCACGGCCTCCTCGCCGTCGGCGGCCTCGGCGACGACCTCGAAGCCGGCGTCGGTGAGGGTCTCGACGATGTCGAGGCGGATGAGGGTCTCGTCCTCGGCGACGAGGACCCGGCGGGAGGAGGTGGAAGACTCGTTGCTCACGACCCGATCCTAGTATGCTCGGCGCGGTCGCGAGGACCGGGGCGGCGTCGCGAGACTCACGCCCGGGGACCGCGCGATGCACGCCCCCGTAGCCCAACTGGCAGAGGCATCCGACTCAAAATCGGAGTGTTGTGGGTTCGAGTCCCACCGGAGGCACGACGACGCGGAAGGGGCTCCGCACCGGATGGTGCGGAGCCCCTTCGTCGCGTCCCGAGGCTGGACGGGTGCCGACTCAGGCCCTGGTGGCCCGGTAGTCGACCTCCTCGCCGACGGTGTGGACGCGGATCGAGTTGGTCGAGCCCGGCGTGCCCGGCGGCATGCCGGCGACGATGATGACCGAGTCGCCGGGCTGCGCGAGCTGCTTGGCCTGGAGGATCTCGTCCACCTGGGCGACCATCTCGTCCGTGTGACGGACCTCCGGCACGGTGTAGGTGCTCACGCCCCAGGAGACGGCGAGCTGACGGCGGGTCGACTCGAGCGGGGTGAAGGCCAGCAGCGGGATGGGCGAGCGCAGGCGGGACAGGCGGCGGGCCGTGTCACCGGACTGCGTGAAGGTGACGAGGTAGGTCGCGTCGAGCTGCTCGCCCATCTCGGCCGCGGCGCGGGTCAGGGCGCCGCCGCGGGTCTGCGGGTAGGAGCCGAGCTCGGCGATGCGCTCTCCGCCGTTCTCCTCGACGTTCTCGATGATGCGGGCCATGGTGCGCACGCACTCGATCGGGTAGGCGCCGACGGAGGTCTCGCCGGAGAGCATGACCGCGTCCGCGCCGTCGAGGATGGCGTTGGCGCAGTCGGAGGCCTCGGCGCGCGTCGGGCGCGGGTTCTGGATCATCGACTCGAGCACCTGGGTGGCGACGATGACCGGCTTGGCCTGGCGGCGGGCGAGCTCGATGGCGCGCTTCTGAACGAGCGGCACGGACTCAAGGGGCATCTCGACGCCGAGGTCGCCGCGGGCGACCATGATGCCGTCGAAGGCGGAGACGATGTCGAAGAGGTTGTCGACGGCCTGCGGCTTCTCGATCTTCGCGATGACCGGGATGCGCACGCCCTCCTCGTCCATGATCTGGTGGACGTCCTCGATGTCCTTGGAGTCGCGGACGAAGGACAGGGCGATGAGGTCGGCGCCGATGCGGCAGGCCCAGCGCAGGTCCTCGCGGTCCTTCTCCGACAGCGCGGGGACGGAGACGGCGACGCCGGGGAGGTTGAGGCCCTTGTGGTTGGAGACGTAGCCCGGCACCTCGACCTTGGTGATGACGTCGGTGTCGGTGACGGCCGTGACGCGCACGGCCACGTTGCCGTCGTCGATGAGGAGGCGGTCGCCGGGGCGGCAGTCGCCCGGCAGGCCCTTGAAGGTGGTGCCGACGCGCTTGACCGTGCCGAGGACGTCCTCGGTGGTGATGGTGAACTCGTCGCCCTTGTTGAGCATGACCTTCTGGTCGTTGACGAAGTTGCCGAGGCGGATCTTCGGGCCCTGGAGGTCGACGAGGATGGCGACCGGGCGGCCGGAGGCGGCGGAGGCCTCGCGGATGCGGTCGATGACGACCTCCTGGTCCTCGGCGCGCCCGTGGGAACGGTTGATACGGGCCACGTTCATGCCCGCGTCGACCAGCGCCTGAACCTGCTCGGGGGATTCGGTCGCGGGTCCCAGTGTGCAGACGATCTTCGCTCTTCGCATGGGCCAGATCCTACGGGATGGTCCGTCTGCGAACGAGTCCCCACAGTGGTCTCACGCCCTGTTGGGAGGAGGGTCACGCGGTGTTCACCGTCGGCATCGTCCTCCCTCCCGCCGACCGGGCGCCGCTCCCCCACGGATCCATCGGCGCCGCGCGAGTTGCCCCGGGAACGCGCCGTGCGCACGGCGCGGCGGTGGCGCGGGTCGGGAGGGGACGCCTCCCGACCCGGCGGCATCACGGCTGGTAGGAGACCTCGGTCGGGGTGATCGGGCTCGGCAGCTCGGTGGTCCCCCGCAGGTAGCGGTCGACGCTCGCGGCTGCCGAGCGGCCCTCCGCGATGGCCCACACGATGAGGCTCTGGCCGCGGCCGGAGTCGCCGGCGACGAAGACGCCGGGCACGCCCGCGTTCCAGTCCTCATCGCGCTCGATGCGGCCGCGGGCGTCCAGGGTGAGGCCGAGCTGCTCGACGAGGCCGGTCTCGGGGACGCCGGTGAAGCCCATGGCCAGGAGGACGAGCTGAGCCGGGATGACCCGCTCGGTGCCCTCGACGGGGACGGGGCGGCCGCCCTCGAAGGCGACCTCGGTGATGCGCAGCGAGCCGACGCGGCCCTCTCCGTCGTCGAGCATCTCCACGGTCGAGGTGGCCCAGACGCGCTCGCCGCCCTCCTCGTGAGCCGAGGCGACCTTGAACAGGCGCGGGTAGGTCGGCCACGGCTGGTTGGCGGGGCGCTCAGCCGGCGGGGCGGGCATGATCTCGATGGAGGTCACGGACCTGGCGCCCTGGCGGATGGCGGTGCCGAGGCAGTCGGCGCCGGTGTCGCCGCCGCCGATGATGATGACGTCCTTGCCCTCGGCGGAGATGGGCGTCGGGCCCTCGCCGTGGACCTCGCGGGTCGCGGCGGTGAGGTAGTCGAGCGCCTGGTAGGTGCCCTCCAGGTCGCGGCCCGGCACGCGCAGGTCGCGGCGCTTGGGGGTGCCCATGGCGAGCACGACGGCGTCGAAGGACTCGAGCAGCTCCTGGCCGCTCAGCTCGCCGCCGACGACCACCGAGCTGCGGAAGCGGGTTCCCTCGGCCTCCATCTGGGCGAGGCGGCGGTCGAGGACGGACTTCTCGAGCTTGAACTCGGGGATGCCGTAGCGCAGGAGGCCGCCGGGCTTGTCGTCCTTCTCGAAGACGGCGACGGTGTGCCCGGCGCGGGTCAGCTGCTGGGCGGCGGCGAGACCCGCGGGGCCGGAGCCGATGACGGCGACGGTCGAGCCGGTGAGGAAGGCGGGGACCTGCGGCCTGATGAGGTCCTCGTCGAAGCCGGCGTCGGCGATCGAGTGCTCGATGTTCTTGATGGTGATGGCCGGCTGGTTGATGCCGAGCGTGCACGCGTACTCGCAGGGCGCCGGGCACAGCCGCCCGGTGAAGTCCGGGAAGTTGTTCGTGGCGTGGAGGCGCTCGACGGCGCCGGCGGTGTCGCCCTTCCAGGTGAGGTCGTTCCACTCGGGGATGAGGTTCCCGAGCGGGCAGCCCTGGTGGCAGAAGGGGATGCCGCAGTTCATGCAGCGCGAGGCCTGGCGGCGCAGCTGGGCCTCGTCCTGCGTCCTGCGGTCCTCGACCTCCTTGAAGTCGAGGATGCGGACGTCGACGGCACGGTACTTCGGCAGCTCGCGCTCGGTGATCTTCAGGAAGCCGCGGGGGTCAGCCACGGGACACCTCCAGGATGCTGTCCCACACGGTGGGGTCGGACGGGGTCAGGCCGGACGCCGCGGCGTCGGCGAGGATGCGGCGGACGGCCGCGTACTGGCGCGGGAGGACGCGCGTGAAGCGCGACCGGAGCTGATCGGGGTCGTCCAGCAGGCGCTGCGCGACGGCGGAGCCGGTCTCCTCGACGTGCTCGCGCAGGACGGTCGTGAGGACGTCGACGTCGGAGTCGTCGAGCTCGGAGAGCTCGATGGCGCCGGAGGACAGGACCTCGGCGTTCATCTTGGCGCGGTCGAGGTCGAGGACGTAGCCGGTGCCACCGGACATGCCCGCGGCGACGTTGCGGCCGGTGGCGCCGAGGATGACGGCGGTGCCTCCGGTCATGTACTCCAGGGCGTGGTCGCCCGCGCCCTCGGCCACCAGCGTGGCGCCGGAGTTGCGGACGGCGAAGCGCTCGCCGACGCGGCCGCGGATGAAGAGCTCGCCCGCGATGGCGCCGTAGCCGATGACGTTGCCGGCGATGACCTGCTCCTCGGCGACGAAGGACGCGTCCTTGGAGGGGTGGACGGCGACGCGTCCGCCGCACAGGGACTTTCCGACGTAGTCGTTGGCGTCGCCGGTGAGGCGGATCGTCACGCCGTGCGGCAGGAAGGCGCCGAGGGACTGGCCGGCGGAGCCGGAGAGGTTGATCTCGACGGTGCCGTCCGCGAGGCCCTCGTCGCCGTACTTCTTGGCGATCTCGTGACCGAGCATCGTGCCCACCGTGCGGTCCGTGTTCTGGATCGGCTGCGTGATGGAGACGTGCTCGCCCTTGGACAGGGCCGGGGCCGCCAGCTTGATGAGCGTGCGGTCGAGGACGGACTCGAGGCCGTGCTCCTGGCCCTTGACGTGGTGGAGCGAGGAGCCGGGGCTCGGCTGCGCCATCGTGAGGACGGGGCTGAGGTCGAGGCCCTCGGACTTCCAGTGGGAGACGGCCTTCTCGGTGTCGAGCAGGTCGGCGCGGCCCACTGCCTCCTCGATGGAGCGCAGGCCCAGGCTGGCGAGGATCTCGCGGACCTCCTCGGCGATGTACCGGAAGAAGGTCACGATGAACTCGGGGCGGCCCGAGAAGCGCTGACGCAGGACCGGGTTCTGCGTGGCGACGCCGACCGGGCAGGTGTCGAGGTGGCACTTGCGCATCATGATGCAGCCGGAGACCACGAGCGCCGTCGTCGCGAAGCCGAACTCCTCGGCGCCGAGCAGTGCCGCGATGACGACGTCGCGGCCGGTCTTGAGCTGGCCGTCGCACTGGACGACGATGCGGTCGCGCAGGTCGTTGAGGACGAGCGTCTGCTGGGCCTCGGCGAGTCCGATCTCCCACGGGGCGCCCGCGTGCTTGACGCTCGTGAGCGGGGCCGCGCCGGTGCCGCCGTCGAAGCCCGAGATGAGCACGACGTCCGCCTTGGCCTTGGACACGCCCGCGGCGACCGTGCCGACGCCGATCTCGGAGACGAGCTTGACGTGGACGCGGGCCTCCTCGTTGGCGTTCTTGAGGTCGCTGATGAGCTGGGCGAGGTCCTCGATGGAGTAGATGTCGTGGTGGGGCGGCGGGGAGACGAGGCCGACGCCCGGGGTGGACCGGCGGACCTCGGCGACCCACGGGTAGACCTTGTGGGCCGGGAGCTGACCGCCCTCGCCCGGCTTGGCGCCCTGGGCCATCTTGATCTGGATGTCCTCGGCGAAGGTGAGGTACTCGGCGGTGACGCCGAAGCGGCCGGAGGCGACCTGCTTGATCTTGGAGCAGCGCTCGGGGTCGTGGAGTCGCTCGCGCGACTCGCCGCCCTCACCGGTGTTGGACTTCCCGCCGAGGCGGTTCATCGCGATGGCGAGGGTCTCGTGGGCCTCGCGGGAGATGGAGCCGTAGCTCATGGCGCCGGTCGCGAAGCGCTTGACGATCTCCTCGACGCTCTCGACCTCCTCCAGCGGCACGGGCTCGACGTCCTCGGTGCGCATGCGCATGAGGCCGCGCAGCGTCATGAGCTGCTCGGACTGGTCGTTGATCTCGTCGGTGTAGCGGCGGAAGACCTCGCGCTGCTCGGTGCGCGTCGCGTACTGGAGGCGGGAGATCGTCGCGGGGTTGAAGAGGTGGTCCTCGCCCTCGCGGCGCCACTGGTAGTCGCCGCCCGTCTGCAGCGTGCGGTGGGCCGGGGAGATGCCCGACGGCGGGTAGGCCTGGAGATGACGGGCCAGGACCTCCTCGGCGATGACGTCGAGGCCGATGCCGCCCAGCGGCGTGGGCGTGCCCGTGAAGTACTCGTCGACGAGCTCCTGGGACAGGCCCACGGCCTGGAAGACCTGGGCACCGCGGTAGGAGGCGACGGTGGAGATCCCCATCTTGGACATGACCTTGAGGACGCCGTGGCCGAGGGCGTGGACGAGGTTCTCGACGGCCTTGTCCGGCTCGACCTTGATGGCGCCCGAGCGGGCGAGGTCCTCGACGGACTCCATGGCGAGGTACGGGCACACGGCGGCGGCGCCGTAGCCGATGAGGAGGGCGACGTGGTGGACCTCGCGGACGTCGCCGGCCTCGACGACGAGCCCGACCTGGGTGCGCGTGTGCTTGCGCAGGAGGTGGTGGTGGACGGCGCTCGTGAGGAGCAGCGAGGGGATGGGGGCCATCTCCGCCGTCGACTCGCGGTCCGACAGGATGACGAAGCTCGTACCGGCCTCGGCGGCGGCGTCGACCTCGGCGAAGATCTCCTCGAGGCGCTCGCGCAGGGCGGCCTCTCCCCCGCTGACGCGGAACAGGCCCTTGATCTTCGTGGCGGTGAAGCCCTTGGCGGCCTTGGCGCGCCCGATGTGGGTGAGCTGGGCGAGCTGGTCCGAGGTGAGGACCGGGAAGGGGATGACGAGCTTGCGCGCGTGCTCCGGGACGTCCGCGAGGAAGTTCGGCTCGGGGCCGATCGCGGCGGACATCGAGGTGACGAGCTCCTCGCGGTAGGAGTCCAGCGGCGGGTTCGTCACCTGGGCGAAGAGCTGTGTGAAGTAGTCGAAGACGAGGCGCGGGCGGCTGGAGAGCACCGCGATGGGGGTGTCGGTTCCCATGGATCCGATCGCCTCGGCGCCGCCCACGGCCATCGGGGTCAGGAGCGTGGAGAGCTCCTCGTGGGTGTAGCCGAAGGTCTGCTGGCGGCGCAGGACGGAGGAGGCGGAGTGGCCGACGTGCTCGCGGGCCGGGAGGTCCTCGAGGCGGACCATGTTCTCGGCGAGCCACTCGTCGTAGGGGGCCTCGGCGGCGAGACCGGACTTGATCTCGGCGTCGGGGACGATGCGGCCCGAGTCGAGGTCGACGAGGAACATGGTCCCCGGCTCGAGGCGCCCGCGGGCGGCGATGTTGGACTCATCGATGGGCAGGACACCGGTCTCGGAGGCGAGGACCACGGTGCCGTCCTTCGTGGCGGTCCAGCGGCCGGGGCGCAGGCCGTTGCGGTCCATGACGGCGCCGACCTGGCGGCCGTCGGTGAAGACCATGGCGGCTGGCCCGTCCCATGGCTCGACGATGTTGGCGCTGTACTCGTAGAAGGCGCGGACCCTGGGGTCCATCGTCGTGTTCTTCTCCCAGGCCTCGGGCACGAGCATGGCCATGGCGTGGGGCATGGAGCGGCCGGCGAGGGTGAGGAGCTCGAAGACCTCGTCGAAGGAGGCGGAGTCGGAGCCGCCCTGGGTGCACACCGGCAGGAGGGGCTCGAGGTCGCCGAGGAGCTCGGAGCTCATGAGGCCCTCGCGGGCGGCCATCCAGTTGCGGTTGCCGCGCACCGTGTTGATCTCGCCGTTGTGGGCGATCATGCGGAAGGGCTGGGCGAGGGGCCACGACGGGAAGGTGTTCGTGGAGAAGCGCGAGTGGACGAGCGCCACGCGGGTGGCGACGCGCTCGTCGGTGAGGTCCGGGAAGAAAGGGGCGAGCTGCTCGGTGGTGAGCATGCCCTTGTAGACGAGCGTCCTGGAGGACAGGGAGGCCATGTAGACGCCGGCCTCCTTCTGAGCGCGGCGGCGCAGGCGGTAGGCGAGGCGGTCGAGGGCGACGCCGCTGGCGCGTCCGGCCCGGTCGGTGACGACGAGGTGGCGGAACTCCGGCATGGCGCCGCGGGCGGTGGGGCCGATCATGGAGTCGTCGGTGGGGACGTCGCGCCAGCCGACGACGCGCAGGCCCTCCTCGCGCGCGAGGCGCTCGATGGCGGCGACGGCCTGGGAGCGGGCCTGGGCGCCCTCGTGCGGGCCGGGGAGGAAGACGAGACCGACGGCGTAGGCGCCGGCCTTGGGCAGGGAGGCGACCTCCTCGCGGAAGAAGGCGTCCGGCACGGCCATGAGGATGCCGGCGCCGTCGCCGGTGTTCTCCTCGGCGCCGACGGCGCCGCGGTGGTCGAGGCGGGCGAGGACGTGGAGGGCGTCGGAGACGACGGAGTGGGCGGGGGCGCCGTCGAGGCGCGCCACGAAGCCCATGCCGCAGGCGTCGTGCTCATGGACGGGGTCGTAGAGGCCCTGCCTCTGGGGTGCCGCCGTGCCGGCGGCGGACTGAGCGGTCTGCTGCATGGAGCGCGTCCTCTCTCGGTGGGTCGGCGCCCGCGCTCGTGACCGAGATGCGGGACAACCGTGTCTCGTCAGAGCCGACGCTCCCAGCGACGGGTTACGCCTCTATTTCATGATCGGCGCGTTGCGAATCCGCGGGTGCATCGGTGCCATCGCCATTATCCCGCCTGATCGTGTCAGGTGCGTGTCGGTGTGTGGCCACCAGGTAGCCCGCCAGACCCGTCAGGAAGACGATGAGCGAGGTCCAGTCGTTGAGACGCAGTCCGAGGATCCGCTGCGCGTCGTCGATCCGGAGGGCCTCGATCCAGCCGCGGCCGAGCGTGTAGACCATGAGGTACGCCCAGATGAGGCGGCCGCCGGTGGCGCCGTCGCGCCGTCGCAGACGGCGGTCGAGCCACAGGAGGAAGGCCGCCCCCGCGAGGTTCCAGAGGAGCTCGTAGAGGAAGGTCGGGTGGAAGAGCGTCCCGGCCGCGTAGCCGTCCGGCAGGTGCGCGGTGTCGATCTCGAGGCCCCAGGGAAGGGTGGTGGGACGTCCGAAGAGCTCCTGGTTGAAGTAGTTGCCGAGCCGGCCCACGGCCTGCGCGATGAGGAGGGCCGGGGCGACGGCGTCGGCCATGGGGGCGAGCCTGAGCCCGCGGTGGTGCAGGAGCCAGGCGCCGGAGGCGACGCCGAAGGCCACGCCTCCCCAGATGCCCAGTCCGCCGTGCCAGACCTGCGGGATGAGGGCGAGGTCGCCGTCGGGGCCGAAGTAGGCGTCCGGGGAGGTGATGACGTGGTAGAGACGGGCGCCGACGATCCCGACGGGCACGGCGAGGATGGCGATGTCGAGGGCGACGTCCTGGTCGCCGCCGCGGGCCCGGTAGCGGCGGTCGGTGAGCCACACGGCGATGAAGACGCCGGTGAGGATGCACAGGGCGTAGGCGCGGATCGGGATCGGCCCGACGTACCAGACGCCCCGGGACGGGCTCGGGATCGCGGCCGGCAGGCTCGCCAGCCCCTCCAGAACGGTGGTGGCGGCGTGCACTCAGAGGGCCTCTCGGTGGGTGGAGTTGAGCAGGGCGGGGTGCGAGCCGGCGGCGACGAGCTCGGCGACCATCTGCTGGGGGTCGGCGGAGCGGATGACGGCCTCCCCCACGAGGACGACGTCGGCGCCGGCGCGGGCGTAGGCCATGACGTCGTGGGGGCCGGCGACCCCGCCCTCGGCGACGCGGATGGTGGCGGTGGGCAGCACCTCGGCGACCTGCTCGAAGAGGGAGCGGTCGACCTCGAGGGTGTCGGGGTCGCGGGCGTCGACGGCGACGCAGCGGGCCCCGGCCTCGACGGCCGAGAGCGCCTCGCGGCGGGAGTGGGCCTCGACGACGGCGAGCATGCCGAGGGAGTGGGTGCGCTCGATGAGGGACTCCAGGACGAGCGCCTCGAGGCGGGCGTCGAGGGTGAGCATGTCGGCGCCGTGGGCGCGGGCCTCGTGCACCTGGTAGGGGGTGACGACAACGTCGTTGACGAGGACGGGGACCTCGACGGCGGTCCGCACGGCGTCGAGGTCCGCGAGGGCGCCGTGGGAGCGGGTGGGCTCGGTGACGACGGAGACGCTCGCCGCTCCCCCGGCCTCGTAGAAGCGGGCGAGGACGGCGGGGTCGCCGACGCCGGAGAGGTCGGCGAAGGTGGCGGTGGCGCGCTTGACCTCGGCGATGACGGAGACGGCACGGCCCGGCTGGCGCAGGACGGCGGCGGCGTCGACGGCTCCGGGGGCGAGACGGACGGCCTCGCGGAGGTCCTCGAGGGGGACGCGCTCCTGCCGGAGGGCGACCTCGGCGCGCGAGGCGTCGGCGAGCTCGTCGAAGCGGATCACGCGCCACCACCTTTCCGAGGCGAGCCGGTCGGTCATCGGTCGGCGGCCCGCCGTGTGCGGGCGCCGGCACGGTCCCGTGCTGCCTCGCGCGGGCGGTCGTGCGGGTCTCATGGTCTACGCCGCCGTGTTACGGGGCAAATCCGCCCGGGCGCCGGACCCCTCCACGGGGTCCGGTACCCGGGCCGGTGGCGGGTGCGAGGAGGCGGGTCAGTCGCGCTCGCCCTCGCGGCGCGCGAGCCGGTAGAGGGCGACGAGCATGACCACGAAGACGAGGACGCCGAGGCCGGTCCCGGGGCCGGACCACCAGTCCGGCATGACGACGAGTGGCGCCTCGTTCCCCGTGGCGCCGACGATCGCGGCGAAGACGACGCCCCACAGGGACTCGCCGACGATGAGTCCGGTCGCCATGAGGGTGCCCATGCGCATGACGCGCTCGGGGTGTGCGGAGCGCTCGGCTGCACGGTTGTGGATGACGCCGAGGATGGCGCCGAGCGGGATGAGGACCGTGACCGCGCTGGGCAGGTACATGCCCATGCCGACGGCGATGGCCGGGAGCGACATGCGCTGGGTCGTCCTGGTGAGGACCTCGTCGATGATGATGACGACGACGCCGATGAGGGCGCCGAGCCCCAGCAGGCCCCAGTTGATCGAGCCGCCGAAGACGCCGGTGACGAGGGAGGAGATGAGGCTCGCCTGCGGGGCGGCGAGCGCGTTCTCCCCCGCGCCGGGGGCGCCAGCGAAGCCGAAGGCGGTCTGCATGAGGTCGAGGACGGGCGGGATGACGATCGCGCCGAAGAGGACGCCGATGAGGAGAGCGACCTGCTGCTTCCAGGGGGTGGAGTCGACGAGCTGGCCCGTCTTGAGGTCCTGGAGGTTGTCGTTGGAGATCGTCGCGATGCCGAAGACGACGGCCGCGGTGAACAGCGTGTAGGCGACGAGCGAGGTCGTCTGGGAGTCGCTGGAGGCGCCGAAGACGAGCTTGACGACGAGCGCGGCGAGGATCGCGACCAGGATGCCGACGCCGGAGATCGGCGAGTTGGACGCGCCGATGAGACCGGCCATGTAGCCGCACACCGAGGCGACGGCGAGGCCGGTGAGGAGGATGAACGCGATCGAGACGAGGACGAGGCCGAGCGCGGAGGAGGCGATCGCGGTGCCGTGGACGAACAGCCACAGGAGGGCCCCGATCGGGAGCATGCAGGCGAGCGTCGTGATGACGACCACGCGCATGGACAGGTCCTGCTCGGTGACGGGCAGCTCCTCGCCCTTGCCGCGGCGGGCGGAGGCGGCGAGGGACTCGCGGATGCCGGAGACGATGGGCCCGAGGATCTTGATGAAGGTCCACACGGCGGCGATGGCGATGGTGCCGGCGCCGACGAAGCGGACGTCCGAGGCGAAGGTCGTCGAGACGAGGTCGGAGAGGTCGGTGCCGCTCAGGCCCGCGGCGTGGCCGGAGGTGCGCAGCGGCAGGAGGATCCCGTAGGAGATGCCGAGGCCCACGAGCATGGCGACGCCGACGCCGAGGCCGACGAGGTGGCCGACGCCGATGAGGGCGAGCGACAGCGAGGTGCCCAGCGTGGTGGCGCCCGCGCCGAGGCGGAAGGTGGACGAGACCTCGGTGCCGATGGCCTTGAGGGCGTTGAGCACGACGTAGCCGGCCGAGCAGAGGCCGCCCCAGATGATGACGCGCAGGCCGCGGGCGGACTCCTCGGCGCCCTCGTGGGTGTCGCCGACCTTGAGGACCTCGGCCCCGGCGACGCCCTCGGGGTACGGGAGGTCGGAGTGGGTGACGAGGGCGCGGCGCAGCGGGATGGAGTACATGACGCCGAGGACGCCGCCCAGGGCGATGACGGCGACGGTCGTCCAGTACGGGAAGCCGTTCCACCAGCCGACGATGATGAGGCCGGGCAGGATGAAGATGATGGCGGAGAGCGTCCCGGCCGCCGAGGCGATCGTCTGGACGATGTTGTTCTCCTGGACCGTGTGGTCCTTGAAGCGGCGCAGGACCGCCATGGAGATGACGGCGGCGGGGATCGACGTGGCGAAGGTGAGGCCGACCTTGAGGCCGAGGTAGACGTTCGCGGCCGTGAAGACGATCGTGATGACGCCGCCGATGAGGACGCCGCGGAGAGTGAGCTCCTTGACGGCGCCGCGGCCGGCGGCGGGGGCCGCGGCCGCGGGTCCGGTGGTGCCGGGGCCCGCCGGGGTGGCTGATGAGGACATGGTGCGCTCTCAGGTAGTGGGTGGAGTGACGCGTCCGGATACTCGTGGGACCCGGGCAAGCAGATCGCACCGTAGCACCAGCGGTCGGGACGTCCGCGTCCACCGCCTGGGACGACGTCGTCGCCGACCGCCGCGGGCACGACGTCGCGGACCGCCTCAGGCCCGGGCGCGCAGCTCCTCGGGGCGCTCGCCGACGGTGGCCCCGAGGTCGCCGCCGGCCTCGAAGCAGGAGCGGGCGCCGGTGTGGCACGCTGCGCCGACCTGGTCGACCTCGATGAGGAGGGCGTCGCCGTCGCAGTCGAGGGAGACGGCCTTGACGAACTGGTAGTGACCGGAGGTGTCGCCCTTGCGCCAGTACTCCTGGCGCGAGCGGGACCAGAAGGTGACGCGACCCTCGGTGAGGGTGCGGCGCAGGGCCTCGTCGTTCATCCAGCCGACCATGAGGACCTCGCGGCTGTCGTGCTGCTGGACGACGGCGGCGACGAGCCCCCTGGGGTCGCGCTTGAGCCGGACGGCGAGCTCTGCGGGCAGCGGGGAGTCGGCGGGAGTGGTCTCAGTGGTGGTCACGGGCGGGGATTGTGCCACGGCCCGTCAGCCGGGGCCGGACGGGTCCGAGGAGACGCCGGCGACGGTCGGCGGGAAGACCCAGGTGACGAGGCCGGGGGCTCAGCGGACGGGATGGCCGGCGGCGCGCAGGGCTTCCTTGGCCTCCCCGATGGTGAGGGTCCCGTAGTGGAAGACGCTCGCGGCGAGGACGGCGTCCGCGCCGTGGCCGGCGGCGGCGGCGAAGTCGGCGGGCCTGCCGGCGCCGCCGGAGGCGATGAGGGGGACGTCGACGCGGGAACGGACGTCGTCGATCATCTCGAGGTCGAAGCCGCCGGTGACGCCGTCGGCGTCCATGGAGTTGAGGAGGATCTCGCCGGCGCCGAGGCCCGCGGCGCGGACCGCCCACTCGACGGCGTCGATGCCGGTGGAGCGCGAGCCGCCGTGGGTGGTGACCTCGTAGCCGGAGGGGGTGGTGACGCCCTCCGGGCAGCGCCGGGCGTCGACGGACAGGACGATGACCTGGTTGCCGAAGCGGGTGGCGACCTCGGTGAGGAGCTCGGGGCGGGCGATGGCGGCGGTGTTGATGCCGACCTTGTCAGCGCCGGCGCGCAGGAGGGCGTCGACGTCGTCGACGCTGCGGACGCCGCCGCCGACGGTGAGGGGGACGAAGACCTGCTCGGCGGTCGAGGCGACGACGTCGAGCATGGTGGCGCGGCCCTCGGAGGAGGCGGAGACGTCGAGGAAGGTGATCTCGTCAGCGCCCTCGGCGTCGTAGCGCTTGGCGAGCTCGACGGGGTCGCCGGCGTCGCGCAGGCCCTGGAAGTTGACACCCTTGACGACGCGCCCGTCCTTGACGTCGAGACAGGGGATGACGCGGACGGCGACGCTCATGGGGGCTCCTGGTGTCGGGAGGGTGCGGCTGCACGGGGAGAGTAGCGCGGGTGCCCGTGACGGCGCCGTGTCGTCCGCGTGCGCCGGTAGCCTGCGGGAGTGATCGTCCTGTCCCCCGCCCTCGCGCCGCGCCGCCTCGCCGGATGGGCGGAGGCGCCGTCGCCGAGGGGCTCGCGCGGCCGGGTCCTCGTGCTCGACGGGCTCACGGGCTCGGGGAAGTCCTCGCTCGCCGCCGAGGTCCTGCGCCGTGCGCCGGGTGCCCGTCTCCTCGCCGTCGAGGAGCACGTGCCCGGGTGGGACGGCCTGGCCGAGGGCGTCCGACGCTGCGGAGACGCTCTCACCGAGCTCGACGCCGGCCGGCCGCGGTGCCTGGTCACCTGGGACTGGGAGGCCGGCGCGCCCGGAGCCCCGCGCGAGGTCGGGCCCCTCGCGGGCGGCTGCCTCGTGCTCGAGGGCTGCGGGGCCCTCGCCGCCGCAGCCCGCCCCATCCCGCACCTCGAGGTCCTCCGGGTGCTCGTCACCGCTCCCACTGCCCTGCGCCTGGCCCGCATCGCCGCTCGCGACGACTACGACTGGGACGTCGAGGCCTGGCAGGCCCAGGAGCGCGAGGCGTCGCGGACGTGGCGTGCGGCGGCGAACGGGAGGCGCCCGGGCTGGGCGCCGGACGTCGTCGTGCGCGAGGGCTGAGCGGAGCCCCGCTCAGCGACCCGTGGGGCTCGGTGACGTGCTCGCGGTCCTGCTCCGGGGAGCGGACGGCCCGGCGCTCGTGCCGGCGACCGGCCGGGGCGTCACGACGACGACCGAGTCCGCCGTCGGTGCGCTCGTCACCTGGCCGCTCGGTGTGGCTGTCGCCGCGGGCAGCTGGTCGTCGTCGGCGACCCCGAGGACGTCGATGACGACGGTGACGGGCACGTCGCCACGGGCCTGGTCCGCCGTGAGGCGCAGGAGGACGCGCGAGCCGACGGGGACGTCGACGAGGGAGCGGGCGACTCCGGCCAGCGTGCTGCGCATGTCGATGACGCCGGGGACGACCGTGTCGCCGTATGTCGAGGAGCGCAGGCGCCCGTCCCAGCCGATCGAGGCGTAGCGCGCGATGACGCGGTCCCTGGCGGTGACCTGCCGGCCGGTGCCCTCGATGAGGGTGGAGGCGGTCGAGGAGCTCGGCGCCTTCGTGCCGGAGACGTCGATGCTCATGACGCCGCCGGCGTCGACGGAGACCTTCGGGGCGCCCGCGGGAGCGTCGCGCTCCTCGCCCTGGGAGAGCGCGGGGAGCACGTCGACGACGGTGATCTCCGTGGAGGCGGAGCCGTCGGTGGAGACGGCGGGGGCGCGCAGGACGACGCGGGAGCCCTCGGTGGTGCCGTCGAGCGCCTGGGCGAGGTCCGTCCCGAGGCCCTTCTCCTCGAGGAGGCCCCGGTACAGGCGCGTACCGGCCTCGGTGCCGGTCGTGTTCTCGCCGGTGAGCCCCGAGAAAGTGGCCACCGAGAGCAGGACGGCGTCGCCCGTGGCGATCCTCCGGCCCGAGCCCTCGGTGAGGACGTCGCTGCGAACCGCCGTCGCGGCGGTGAGAGGGCCGTGCAGGGCGACGACGGGCACGGCGCCGACGCGGCCGACGACGGTCAGCACGTCCTCGAGAGGTCCGTCCGCGGACACCGGGGTGGGCGTGGCGCTCGCCGTCGCCGTGGCGCCGGCTCCGTCGGCGGCCGATCCCCCGTGGAGGCCGGCGAGGCCGACGGGCACGAGGACGATGGCGACGGCGGCCAGGACGGCGAGCCCGACGGCGATGCGGCCGTGCGGGCGGGGACGGCCGAGGGCGCGGCCGAGGGCGCGCTGGGCGCCGGTGACCGGGGCGGGCTCCGTCGGCTGCGGACCGGGCGTGCCGACCTGCCGCGCGGCCGTCGGGGTGCCGGCGTCCGCGTCGGCGGGGTGCGCGTCGTCGTGCGCCTCGGGCGGGGTGTCGGGAGTGCTCATGGGTGGGTGGAGTATCGCAGAGGGGTACGGGGCCGCGGGCGCGTTCCCGCGTCCCCCCCTGGGGAGGGAGGCGGCCCGGCCGTGCTCAGACGCCGGTGGGAAGCTCGCTGCTGAAGCCCTCGAGGGGCTCCTCCATGTGGGCGAGGAGCTCGTCGACGCGCTCGTCCTGGGTGGCGAAGGGGTTGCGCAGGGCGATGGCCGGGGTGCGGCCGTCGTCGAGCTTGAGGTTGACCCAGTCGGCGGTGAGGTCGCGGCGCAGGTCCTCGGCGCGGGCGATGACGGTGCCGCGCAGGTGGGCGCGGGTCGTGGCCGGCGGCGTCGTGATCGCCGCGCGGGCGGCGTCGTCGTCGACGAAGCGGCGCAGGAGGCCCGCTCCCTCGAGCTTGAGGCGCAGACCGTCGGTCGGGCTGACGTCGTGGTAGGCGAGGGCCAGGCGGGCGATGCGCGGGTCGTCCAGGCCGACACCGGCGCGCTCGGCGTAGCGGGTGAGGAGCTGGTGCTTCGCGGCCCAGTCGAGCTCGGTGGCGACGTCCTGCGGGCGACCGGCGCGCACGGCGTCGAGACCCCGCTCCCACAGGTCGAGGGCCTGGCGCTGGAGCGCGGTGAGGTCCATGGCGGCGGTGTGGGCGCGGACGCGCGCGAGGTGCTCGGTCTGCAGGTCGAGCGGGGTGATGGTGCGGCCGTCGGCGAGCTCGAGCGGCACGGTGCCGGTGAGGTCGTGGCAGGTGTCCCGGATGGCCCGCATCGGGTTGGCGAGCGTGAGGTCGGCCAGGGAGCCGCCCTCCTCGAGGTAGTCCAGGAGCAGGTCCATGACGCCGACCTTGAGGAGCGTGGATCCCTGGGCGATGTTGGAGTCTCCGACGATGACGTGCATGCGGCGGTAGAGCTCGGCGTCGGCGTGGGGCTCGTCGCGCGTGTTGATGAGCGGGCGGGAGCGGGTGGTCGCCGAGGAGACGGCGTCCTCCATCTGGTCGGCGCGCTGGGAGAAGACGAAGCGGGCGGGGCTGCCGGCCGGGGCGCCGGGCTCGGGCGGGAGGACGTGCCCGGCGCCGACGAGGACCTGCCGGGTCACCAGGTGCGGCACGAGGGTGCGGGCGTCGTTCCAGAAGTCGCCGCGGCGGCGCACGAGGTAGTTCTCGTGGCAGCCGAAGCCGGTGCCCTCGGCGTCGAGGTTGTTCTTGAGGAGGTGGATGCGGCCGGGGACGTCCTTGGCGGCGAGGCGCTCGTTGGCGGTGACGGCGAGGTCGGCCATGGTGAGCTCGCCGGCGCGGTCCTGGGCGAGGAGGTCCTCGAGGCGGTCGCACTCGGCGGTGGCGAACTCGGGGTGGGAGCCGACGTCGAGGTAGAGGCGGGCGCCTGCGCGGGTGAAGACGTTGGAGGTGCGGCCGCGCTCGACGACGGGGGCGAAGAGCTCGCGGGCGGCGTGGTCGGCGTCGAGCGGGGGCACGCCGCCGGTGGTGGAGGCGCAGGTGAGGCCGTACTCGGTCTCGACGCCGAAGATGCGGCGGGCGGGCGTCCTCCCCTGCGCGTCGGTCACCTCACTCGCCGCCCTTCTGGACGAAGCCCTGGACGAAGGCCGCGGCGTTGGTCTCCAGGACGGAGTCGATCTCGTCGAGGATGTCGTCGACGCCGGAGACCTGGGTCTGTCCCGCGGTGCTGGTGGCGAGGGAGTCCTCGCCCTCCGACGGGCCGCCGGTGGGCTGGATCTGGGAGTTCACGCTCATGGTCTCAGTCTCTCTCAGGGTGGGTGGTGGTCGTGACGGCGTCCCGGATCGCGGTGAGGAGGGCGCGGGCGCCGTCGTCGTCGAGGAGGACGTCCTCGGGCAGGGCGAGTCGCAGCAGACCGGGCCGGGTGGGGACGTCGAGGACGAGGCTCGTCCAGGAGGCGCCGACGACCTGCGGGACGGTGGCGACCGCCTCGCCGCGCAGGCGCGCGCGGGTGCCGTGCGGGGCGGCGTCGGCGGCGGCCTCGATGGCGGCGTCGGTGGTGAGTCGGCGGGTGCGGCCGGCGGCGATGACCTTCTCGGCCAGTCCCTGACCGGGGCGCAGGTCGGCCCACTGGATGTCGAGGGCGGCCAGCCGGGGGTCGTCCCAGGCCAGGTTCCCGCGGGCCCGCAGGCCCTCGCAGAGCTGCAGCTTGGCGAGCCACTCGACGTCGCGGGCGGCGGTCGTGGTGGCCTCGGCGAGAGCGGCAGCGTCATCGGAGGCGGCCGCGGCCGCGTAGGCCTCGAGCTCGGTGAGGACCTCGCCCCACAGGGCGAGCGCCTCGGCGGTCTCCGACCCGGCGTGGTCGGCGTCGGCGCCGCCGAGCTCGTCGGCGAGCGCCCCCGTGATCGTGCTGAGGTGGGCGCGCTGGATCGCGAGGGCGGTCATGGGACCGGACTCGGTGGCCAGCTCGTAGGAGAGCGTCGTGTCGTGGGAGAGCGCCCAGAGCTCCTCGACCGGGTCCTTCGAGAGGCGCAGTCCGGCGAGCGCGCCGAGGCCCTCGCCGCGGTCGTGGGCGCGCTCCAGGAACCACAGCAGGAGGTCGGCCGTGGCGACCTTGAGGTAGATGGGGACCTCGAAGCGGTTGGCGTCGCCGTTGATGACGTGGAGCCGGCGGTAGCGCTCGGCGTCGGCGTGCGGCTCGTCGCGGGTGTTGACGATGGGCCGGTTGAATGTGGTCTGGAGGCCGATGTCGTTCTCGACGTAGTCGGAGCGCTGGGCGACCTGGAAGCCGGCCTGCTCGCTGCGCTGACCAATGCCGACGCGTCCCGCGCCCACGAGGACCGGGCGGGTGACGAGGAAGGGGATGAGGGCGGCGGCGAGGACGTCGAAGTCGAGGTCGCGGCGCACGAGGAGGTTCTCGTGGGAGCCGTAGGCGGCGCCCTTGCCGTCGACGTTGTTCTTGTAGAGGACGACCTCGTCGGCGACGGTTCCGCCCTCCCCGGCGGCGAGCGCCCGCATGGCGCGGCGGGCGACGACCTCGCCGGCGCGGTCCCAGGTGACGGCGTCGCGCGGGGTGAGGACCTCGGGGCTGGAGTACTCGGGGTGGGCGTGGTCGACGTAGAGGCGGGCGCCGTTGGGCAGGACGGCGGTGGTGGCTCGCGGGAGGGCTGCCTCGGCCTCGCTGGGGCGGGGGCGGGTGCCCCAGGGCGCGGGCGGCAGGGCGGCGCCGCTGTCGGCCACTGGGCGGGCCGAGCCCGCCGGGCTGCCGTCGGCGGGGACGCCTGAGGCCGTGTCGGCGGGGGTATCGAGCGCGGGGGCGGCGGCGGGCGCGTCGCCGGAGGGCGCCGGACGCGTCGGGTCGTCGGTGAGCTGGCTCGGGTGCGCGGCCGCGCGGTCGAGGCGCCCGCCGCGCAGGTCCGCCAGCGGGTCCTCCCCCTCGTAGTCCCAGCGCACGGCGGGCGCGGACGCTCCCTCGGCGCCGACGAGGCCGCCGCGCGAGACGGCCCCGTAGGCCTGGACGACGCGGCTCGCCATGGCGACCGGGTTGGCGTAGGGGTTGCCGGGCTGGAGGACGCCGAACTCGGTCTCGAGGCCGACGGGCCGGGTGACCGGGCCGAAGGCGGCGCCCGGCGTCGTGGCGGGCTGCTCCCCCGCCGTCGTCGGTGCTTCTGCCGGACGCGTCGTGCTCATGCGCGCTCCTCCTCAGTCGTGGGCCTCGCGCCCGCCGTCGGCCCGGTCCCCGTGCCGGCGATGAGGCGCCGGACGGATCGGATCGCCTCGCCCCGGTGCCCGATGACCCGCGACCAGCCGTCGGGGTTCGCGGCGCCGGTGATCTCCTCGTTCTGGCGGGCCTCGACGTCGACCGCCGCCAGCAGGCGCGCCGTCGACAGGCCCCCAGGGCCACCCAAGAGCTCGTCCTTGATGGCGGCCGTCTTCGCGCGCGAGACGATCGCGGCGAGCATGGCGCCCGAGACGAGGTCCGCGAGGTGCAGCGTCTCGTGCGCCGCGGTGACGTAGGTGATCTCCAGGACGGCGCGCTCCGGGCTGCGGGCGTAGAGGGACGCCACGGCGGCGCGGCGCATCGCCTCGGCCGCCGCCTCGCGGTCGCCGTCGTGGGCGGCGAGCTCGGCCGGGTCGAGCGGGAGGTCCGCCGTGAGGTGCTTGGCGAGGATCTCCAGGGCGCCGTCGGCGTCGGGGCGGTCGACGCGGATCTTCGCGTCGAGGCGCCCGGGCCGCAGGATCGCGGGGTCGATCATGTCCTCGCGGTTCGAGGCGCCGATGATGACGACGTTGCGCAGGGATTCGACGCCATCGATCTCGGCGAGGACCTGCGGGACGATCATCGTCTCGACGTCGGAGGACACGCCGGTGCCGCGAGTGCGGAAGAGCGCCTCCATCTCGTCGAAGAAGATGACGACGGGGCGGTCCTCGGCGGCGACCTTGCGGGCCTGCTCGAAGATGGCGCGGATCTGGCGCTCGGTCTCGCCGACGAACTTGCTGAGGAGCTCCGGGCCCTTGATGTTGAGGAAGGCGGCGGAGCGGGGCTGGGCGCCGTCCCCGGTCGCCGAGGCGGCCAGCGAGGAGGCGACCGCCTTGGCGATGAGGGTCTTGCCGCAGCCGGGCGGGCCGTACAGGAGCATGCCCTTGGGGGCGCGCAGGCCGTAGGAGCGGTAGAGCTCGGGGTGGGTGAAGGGCAGCTCGAGGGCGTCGCGGATCTCCTCGATCTGCGGGCCGAGGCCGCCGATGTCCTCCCAGGACACGTCCGGGGTCTCGGTGACGACGAGCTGCTCGACGCTCGTGCGCTCGACGAGCGCGGTGGCGACGTTGGCGCGCAGGTCCGCGGTGAGGGTGTCGCCCGGCTGGAGGGCGTCGACGCCGATCGTGCCGGCCAGGGTGACGACACGGGTCGCGCCGGCGCCGGTGGTGACGAGGGCGCGCACGGGGCGCTGGCGGGTGAGCGGGTCGATGGCGGCGGCAGGTGCGGGCTCGTCGGATGCTGCCTCGGCGCTGTCGGGGAGGATCTCGTCGAGGGTGACGGCCTCGCCCGTGTCCGAGGGAGGGAGTGCGTCGACGACGAGCATCTGGTCGTTGACGGCGAGGAGCTGGCCGACGCTCAGAGCCTCCGCGTCGACGGCGGGGTGCAGACCGAGGCGCATGGGGCGGCCGCCGAGGAGCACGTCGACCTCGCGCGGGCGCGCCACCGGCTCGACGTCGACCTGCGCGCGGGCGTGCGAGGCGGCGTGCTCGTGGGCCTCGTGCCCGCGCTGTCGGGCTTCTCCGGCGTCGGCGTCGTCGGGCCCGCCCAGGCGGATCGCCCCGGCGTGGATGGAGCGCCCGTCCTCGGCGTCGGCGTCGGGGCGGATCGGGGCGTCCGGGATCCCGGTGAGGACGGCAAAGGAGACGGGCGGGAGGGTGACGGCGTCGAGCTGCTCGCCGAGCTCAGCGATGCGCTCGCGGGCGACGGTGAGGGCCTTGACGAGGCGCTCGTTCTTCGAGGCGAGGCTCATGGCCTCCGCGCGCGCCTCGCGCAGCTGGTTGTCGTGGAAGCTGCGGGCGGGGACTCCGAGGGACTCAGGCATCGCGCTCGGCCTCCTTCCGGGGTGTGCCGGGCAGGACCGGGGTGCGGTCCTCGGGCTGCTTGGCGAGGGAGTCGCGCAGGACGCGCTTGACCTTGCGATCCGTGCTCGTGCGCTCCTTGACGTCCTCGGGAGTCCAGTAGCCGCCGTCGTCGTAGGCGCCGCGCGCTGGCGGGCGCTTGCGCGTGAGAGGTCGTGAGCCGGCGGCAAGACGACGGGCGGCGAGCAGGAAGCCGGTGTGCGCGACCATCGTGTGATCGGGTCGCACGGAGAGGCCGTCGACGTTCCAGGTGCGGACCATCGACTCCCAGGACTCCGGCTCGGTGAACAGGCCCGAGTGGCGCAGCGCCTCGACGGTGCGCGAGAGCTGCGTGGTGGTGGCGACGTAGGCGAGGAAGAGGCCACCGGGGACGAGGACGCGGGCGCCCTCCTCGACGTTCTCCCAGGGGGCGAGCATGTCCAGGACGATGCGGTCCACGGAGGCGTCCTCGACGTGGTTCGCCGTGACCTCGGCGAAGTCGCCGGTGCGCAGGTCCCAGGCGGGGTGGTGGCGGCCGAACCAGGAGTCGACGTTGGAGGCGGCGATCTGGGCGAAGTCGGTGCGGCGCTCGATGGAGAGCAGGTGCCCGGTCTCCCCGATGGCGGAGAGGAGGTTCATGGTGAGGGCGCCGGAGCCGACACCGGCCTCGAGGACGCGGGCGCCGGGGAAGATGTCCCCCATCGAGATGACCTGGCCGGAGTCCTTGGCGTAGACGACCTGGGCGCCGCGGGGCATGGACAGGACGTAGTCGGCGAGCAGCGGCCGCAGAAGGAGAAGCTCGTGGCCGGACTCGGTCTGGAGGACGGTGCCTTCGTCGAGGCCGACGACGTCGCGGTGGTGGAAGCTGCCGCGCTGGGACTGGAAGTAGCCCTTGGGGTCGAGCTGGAAGGTGTGCTTGGCGCCCTTGACGTCGGTGACCTGGACGCGCTCGCCGTAGCGGAAAAGGCCACGGCGACCCGCCTGGCCGAGGACCTCCTGGGTGACCATGCGCGGCGGGAGCCTGGGCATGGCCTGCTTGGGGACGAGGACGTCTCGGCTGTCTCCATCGGGATGGGAGGGGCCGGAGGGGATGGGGGTGGTCCCGTCCTCGGGGCGCGCGGGGCTGTGCTCAGTCATCAGTGACGAGTGTAGTGAGGGCGCGCCGGCGGGCCCGGCGGCGTCCGGGTGCCGGTGTGCGCCGCTACGGTCTGCCCATGATCACCGAGCTCGGCGCGCGCCGCGCCACCGGGACCTGCGGGTTCCGCCTCATGCCCGCCGACGACCTCGCCGAAGCACCGTCGTCCGCCGCCGTCTCCGTCATCAGGGAGGCCCTGCTCATGAGCTACACGTGGGTCCACCCCGTCGACGGCGAGCAGGAGGGCGTACTGCTCGTCTCCGGGAAGCCCGAGGACGGGCCGGTCACGGCGACGCTCTTCGACACCTGGCACCAGCACCCCGGCGTCATGACGCTCACCGGCGAGCGCACCCCGGACGGCGGGGCGAGGCTCGAGGCGACCTACCTCGAGGAGTGGGGCTGGCAGGTGGACGTCGCGCTCGGCGAGGCGGAGGCGTCGATGGTCATGCGCAACGTCGTCCCGGAGTCCGCGCTGGGCATGCTGCCCGAGGACGACCCGAGTTCGAAGGCCGAACCGTACGACGCCAGGGTGGCGCGCTGGCGGTTCTAGCGGCGACGTCCCGAGTGGTGGGAATGGTCAGTTCTGGCCACTTCTGGGTGCAGCCCGCCGCGTGCGGGGACGAGATGGTTGAGATCCCGCAGCTGCGCGTTCTGAATCCGCGGCACTCGCGCCAGAATGTGCGAGAACTGACCAGGACTCGTCACTTCAAGACTGAGCCCGTGCACTTCGGATCTGCCAACGGCCTCATCACGCGGATCCCATCGGCGCCCACTGCGCCTGGCGGCCAGAAGTGACGAGTTCTGGACAGTTCAGCGGGTCGGAGCCCGGAAGCGCCCCGCTCACTCCGACCGGTGGGCCCTCACGAGGAGCTGGAGCGGGAGCTGCTCGCGCTGCGCCGGGTCCGAGAAACGCCACGCGCCGTCGTCGGTCGGCTCCATGAGCTCGCTCCAGCGGCACCAGGCGGAGGTGCGCGGCTCGGCGACCTCGTCGATGACGAGGCCAGCCTTGATGAGCGCGGTAAGGATCTCGCCGACGCCATGGTTCCACTGGTGGTTGCGCGTGTGCCGGACCGGCTCCGCGCCGTCGGGGGTCGCGACGTAGGAGCCCTCGTCGTCCCAGGTCATCGGCTCGGCCTGCTGGAAGTAGGGCTCGTGGAGCGTGAGGCCGCCCGAGACGTCGTCGCCGACCGCCATGAACACGGGGTGGTCGTCGCGCAGGTGGAGGCGCCCGCCCGGGCGGAGCATCGAGGCGACGACCTGTGCCCAGGCCTCGATATCCGGCAGCCAGCACAGGACGCCGACGGTCGTGTAGACGAGGTCGAAGTCGCCGGTGACGGCCCCGCGGGCGTCGTAGACGTTGGACTCGACGAGCTCGAGGCGCGCGCCGGCGCGCTCAGCGAGGGACCGCGCCCGGCGCAGGGACTCGCCCGAGAGGTCGACGCCGACGACCCGTCTGGCACCCAGGCGGGTCAGCGACACGGTGTCCGTACCGAGGTGGCACTGGAGGTGGATGACGTCGAGGCCCGTGAGGTCGCCGAGGTAGGGGACGTCGGCGGCGACTTCGTCGGAGATCGCGTCGGGCGCGGTGAGGAGGCGGTCGATGCCGTAGCCGCTGGCCTCGTGGAGGGCGGCGCGGTCGTCCCAGTTGGCGCGGTTGTCGTCGAACCAGCGGGCATCCTGCCCGATCTCGGTGCTCATGGGTTGATCCTCGCAGACGGCGCCCACAATGGCTGCGCGAGGATGCCGCCATGAGCACCCCGCAGCGCGTCAACGAGTACGGCCAGCCCATCGGCGAGGCCCTTCCCGGCTGGACGCCGCGGCCGGTCCCCGAGCAGCGCACCTTCGAGGGCCGCACCTGCTGCCTCGAGCGCCTCGACGCCGACCGTCACGGCGAGGACCTGCTGCGCGCCTTCGCGGACGCGCCCGCGACGCTGTGGACGTACCTGCCCGTCGGTCCCTTCCCGACGCGCGAGGAGCACCTGGCCCTGCTCGCCGAGAACGCGGTGTCGGCGGAGTACCTCCACCACGCCGCCGTCGTCCCCGGGCGCGGCGCCGCCGGCTCACTGTCCCTCATGGACATCAACCCCGCGGTGGGCGGCATCGAGATCGGCTGGGTGTGCTTCTCCCCCCCCCTCCAGCGCACGACGGCCTCGACCGAGGCCCACTACCTGCTCATGCGTCACGCGATGGACGACCTCGGCTACCGGCGCCTGGCCTGGCGCTGCGACCACCTCAACGCGCCGTCCCGCGCGGCCGCGGAGCGCCTCGGCTACACCTTCGAGGGCACCTTCCGGAACGTCACCATCTACAAGGGCCGCACCCGGGACACGGACTGGCTCTCCATCACCGACGCCGAGTGGCCGGCGCTCCGGGAGCGGCTCGAGTCGTGGCTCGCACCGGAGAACTTCGACGACGACGACGTCCAGCGCCGCCCGCTGCGCGCGGTCGAGCGGGACTGACCGTGGCTCTGGAGCGCACCATCGAGCAGGTGCCCGAGGAGCTCCAGGCCGGGGGCGTCTACGTGCGTATGGAGCACGCGCCGTCGAGCAACGCCTGAGCGCTCCACGCCACCAAGCCCACCCCGCCGAGATAGGGACATCCTGACCGCGAGATCGGGACATCCGCACGCTGAGTTCGGCCGGCGCGATGCGAACTCACGGGTAGTGGAAGTGCGCCTGCAGGATGACGAGGTCATCGCCGGCGACGAGGTGAACGAGGCGGTGCTCCTCGGTGATGCAGCGGGACCACGTGCCCGCGAGAACGTGCCCCACTCGCTCCGGCTTGCCGATCCCCGAGGTCGGATCCGGCAGTGCGTCCTCGATGAGTCGGTCGTTGCGTATGAGCGTCTGCCGATCCGCGGTGAGCCAGTAGGTGGAGTCGGCCCAGCCGTACGGTGTGAGGACGAGCCTCATCGCTCGAGGTGGTGGTGCTCGCGCTGTCCTGCACGTGCCTGCACGAGCCCATCGAGGATCCGGGGCTCGGCCGTCTGAGCCACTGACGACGGCGGACGGTGCCCTTCAGAGGCTCCGCTCGGTCAGCCCGGGCAGACGGCTCGGCCGGTCGTCGTGGGAGATGAGGACGGTGATCCAGTCGGCCCGGCTGGCCTCGATCTCGGCGAGGACGCGGGCGGCGGCCTCGGGTGAGAGCCCGTTGAAGGGCTCGTCGAGGACGCGCACTCCCCCGGCACGGCGCAGGTGACGCAGCCAGGCGACGACGTGGCGCTCCCCTCCGGACAGACTCGGTCCGCCCGGCTCGAGCACCTGCGCGGCCAGGCGCCCCATGCTGGCGGCCTCGAGGCCCTCGCGCGCAGTGGCCGCGAGTTCGGCCCGGTCGAGGGCGATGTTCTCGGTGACGGTGCCGGAGAGGAAGGACGGGGCCTGCGGTATGAGGAGCACCTGCCCGGGCGTGAGCCCGCCCGGGAGCCCGTCGATGAGGAGCTCACCGTCGAGGTCCGCGCCGAGCCCGATGAGGGCGCGCACGAGGCTGGTCTTGCCGGTGCCGACGCCGCCGCGCAGCCACAGCACGTCGCCGCGGGCGAGGCCGGCGGTGACCGGCGTCGTCCGCCGTCCGTTGGGCAGGAGGATGGAGACACCCCGAAGCTCGAGCGACCGGATGCTCGCGCCGTCGTCCTCCCTGGGTGAGGCTGCAACGGTGGTGCCGCCAGCGGGGGTGCCGTCGTCGTCGACGACGAGCCAGCCCAGCCGCCGGGAGACGATCTCGCGGGCCTTCCAGGAGCCGAGGGCGGAGGTGACGGACACGAGCGCGGCCTGGACGGGTGCGACGAGGACGGCGGCGCCGACGACGCTGCCGGCGTCCATGAGCCCGTGCGCCGCGAGGACCACCCCGCCGGCCAGGACGATCGTCGAGCCGAGCAGCGGTCCGGTGGTGACGACCTGCTGCTTGGTGGCCCAGTCCCGCAGCGTGCGTCCCGCGGGGCCGGCGGTGAAGGCGTCCCAGTCGGTGCGCACGCGGGCGGCGCCGCGGTGGGCGCGGCCTCGGGCCCAGTACAGGTCGTGGGCGTCGGCGACCTCCTGGATCATGGCGGTGCGGGCCATCGTCTGGCGGCGCATGGCGTCGTCGGCGGCCGAGCCGCGCTTGTTGACGGCGGCGGTGAGCGCGATGGGTAGGGCGACCGCGATGGCGACCAGCAGCAGCGACCAGGGGCTCCAGGCTCCGGCGACGGCTGCGGCCCAGATCCCGATGAGGACGGCGACGGGGGCGCCGACGACGTCGAGGGTGTCGAGGCGGTAGCGGACGAGGTCGATCATGAGGCGGTCGGGGACCTGCCCGGTGCGCAGGAGCGCGGCGCGGGCGGGGCGCAGGCGCAGGTAGCGGTCCAGGAGGGCGAGCTCGTGGTCGTAGGTGTCCGCGAGCAGGACCCGGTTGCGGCCCAGGAGGGCGGCGGGCTCGAGGAGCGCGGAGGCGAGGATGACGAGGACGGCCGGAAGGATCTGGCCGGCGGTGAGCGTGCGGCCGAGCGCGTGCTCGATGAGACCGGCGGTGGTGGTCGCGAGGACGACCTGGATGCCGCGGGAGAGCATCTGGTAGACGCCCTGGAGGACGGAGGAGCGCCACATGGTGCGCCAGTAGTCGCGGCGCAGGACGCGGCGTGCGGTGGGCAGGAGCGGGCTGTCCTCGGCGAGCTCGGTGACCGGAGCCTGGCTGGTGGGGTCGGTGCTGCTCACGCGTCCTCCTCCGGTGGCTCGACGCGGAGCCGGGGAGCGTCCCAGGCGGCGGCGAAGTGCGGGGTGTGCGCGACGGCGAGCACGGCGTCGTCGGAGGCGGTGAGCCACCCGGCGAGGCGGGCGGCGGCGTCGGCGGACAGGTGGGCGTCGGGTTCGTCGAGGAGCAGGAGGCCGCGGGAGGAGCCGATGGCCTCGGCGATGAGGACGGCCTTGCGCTGTCCGCCTGACAGGTCGGCGATGGGCACGGCGGCGATCCGGTCCGCCTCCTCGGTGCCGAGGACCTCGGCGAGGGCGGCCTGGGCGCGCTCGGCGTCGCCGCCGGTGGCGGCGACGTCGTCGAGCAGCTCGGTGGGGGTGAGCGTGAGGGGCGGGTCGTGCTGCCCGAGGTAGCCGGCGCGCAGGTCGGCGGCCGGCAGGGCGGAGGCGACCTCGCCGTGGGTCTCCTCGAGGCCGACGACGCCGCGCAGCATGAGGGACTTTCCCGCCCCGTTGGGTCCGACGACGTGGAGGGACTCCCCCGTTCCCAGCCGCAGCGACGGGACGCGGGAGCGGACGGCACCGCCGGCGCGGACGGTGAGGTCGCGGAGGGCGAGGAGGTCGTCGGAGGGCTGGATGGTCCTCTCGGGTGCGGGGCGGAGGAAGCCGGTGAGGCGGGACTCCTTGCGGCGGTTGACCCACACGTCGGTGAGCGAGTCGGTGCCGGAGGCGACGAGGCTGAAGAAGGAGCGCAGGACGATGACGGCGCCGGCCGCCTCGGTGAGCGCCACGCGGCCGGTCGAGACGAGCCAGAGGACGAGGAGGAGGGAGCCGTACAGGGCGGTGGCCTGGACGAGGTTGGACAGGCCCGACTGGGCGGCGCCGCTGGCCTCGGCGAGGGTGCCGATGCGCAGGTGCTGGTCGTCCAGGCGGCGCACGCGGGCGCGCAGGTAGTCCTGGAGGCGCTCGGTGCGGATGAGGGCGAGGCTCTCGCGGGCCTGGAAGTACTCGGAGTCGATGGCGGCCTCGACGTCGGTCGTGTCCTCGTAGGCGCGTTCGGCCCACCGTTTGACGGCCCAGGCGGGCAGGGTCGTGGCGAGCGAGCCGACGACGGCCCAGGCCAGCGCGTAGGGGCTGATCCGCGCCACCCAGACCAGGGAGATGAGGGCGGCGACGGCGGTGACGGCGAGCTGCGGGAGGGTCTGGACGCGCAGGGTGACGACGTCGGCGAGGTCGTCGACGAGGCGCTCCTTGACCGTACCGGCGGGTGCGGTGCGGGCCAGGCCCAGCATCCGCTCGGCGGCGGTGGTCTGGGCGTCGACGAGCACGTCCTGGCGCAGCCGCTCGGCGCGGGCCTGGGCGAGGACGCTGAGCACGAGGCTGGCGACGACGAGCACGAGGGTGGCCGCCAGGAGCGCCAAGGAGCCGGCGCTGTCGTGGTCCTGCGCGACGGCGACGAGGTGGTCGGAGACGCCCGCGAGGACGAGGGGCGTGCCGGTGGCCAGGGCCGCGAGGGCCGCCGAGGCGGCTCGCGCGCGGCGCGCCGGGGCGCGCGGGACGAGCGTGCGCGCGGCGTCGTCCTCCATGTGCGGGCCTCCCGGGATCGCGCCCGAGGTGGGGAGCCACGGGCGGTTCTGATCCTAGTGACGACGCCCCTCCGGCATGAACGGCGAAGGTCCTCCTCTCCCCCCATCGCGAGATCGGGACATCCTGACCTCGAGATCGGGACATCGTGCTCGCTGCCCCTGCGTTGAGGTCGGTCGTACGGCGCGCTGAGCTCGGTCGCGCTGGCCCCGCCGGCCGCCGTTCCTAGGTAGTTCGCAGGGTCTATGCCGGTGTGCGTCCAGGGTGGGTGGGTTACATAGTTCCTGCCGCCGGACGGAACGGGCAGCGAGGGTTGGGGAACCCAACGACCTGCCGGGTTCCGAGAGTCGGGAGGGTCTTAGGGAGCCCCCCTGGTTCGGTCCGACGAAGGAGGCAGGTTCCTCCCGGGTCTTATGGGAGCCCGGGGAACGCGAATCGCCTCGACGACGAAGGCCCTCGGGCCGGGAGAGACAACCCGGCCCGAGGGCCCGTCCTCGTCATGGAGCCAGACCCGTTACGGCAGGAGCTCCCAGAACTGCTTGCGGGCAGGCATCGCATGGATGACGAGCTCGTTCCCGCTCTCGAAGACGAGCACCACTATCTCGAGCAACCGGCCTCGGGTATCGAAGCCCAGACGCAGCTCCCTGTGCGGCCAGTCATCAGCGTCGTCGAGGGGCTCGATCCACTGCGGCCATTCGGCCGCCTGGACGATGTCCTCGTCCGAGACTCCGTGCCTCCGGGCGCTCGAGTGGATCTTCACTGTCACGCGGCGAAGTCGGCCAAGACGCGGCGGATCGCCTCGGAACGGCTCACGTGGTCGCGTTCAGCCACTGCGTCGAGCGCAGCGACCTCGTCAGCGCTAAGCCGCACAGCGACGACTTGCATCGGTTCGGCACCCCGCCCAGGCCGTCCCCGGCCTCGGTGCTTGAGCGCCTCGACGTCGTAGCCGGCCTCAGCCTCATCGACCCAAGCCTCAATCTGCGCCTCGGTCACCTCGTCCTCAGTCATGCGAATATCGTAAACGAAAATCTGGGGCGGCCGCAGCGGCGGCCCTCGGCGACCGCGACATCGCACGGAAGCGGCCGGCGCCCGTTCTCACGTGCTTCACAGGTTGCGTCCGGGTGCCCTCCCAGGCTCAGCCGGTTACATAGTTCTTGCCGCCGGACGGAACGGGCAGCGAGGGTTGGGGAACCCGATGACCTGCCGGTCTCCGAGAGCCGCTCGGGTCTTAGGGAGCCCGAACTGTTCGCTCCGACGAAGGAGGCAGGCACCCGCCGGGTCTTATGGGAGCCCGGGGAACGCGAATCGCCTCGACGACGAAGGCCCTTGGGCCGGGAGAGACAACCGGCCCGAGGGCCCGTCCTCGTTCATGAGGCTCTCGCCGCGGGGCGGACCTCATCTGAGACCCGCACCGCCTCCTCCCCCACGGGCCTATCCTGGCGCCGTCGTCCCACCCACGGAGGTCACGTCATCATGGGCTTCGCTCCTCGCGCCTGAACTCGCCGAGAGCCCCGCGCTCCGGCACCCACTCACGCTACAGGAGCACACCCATGTCCGCACCCACCCGTCCCTCCGTCTCCCTGACCGACGTCGCCCTCGGCTTCGACCCCGACGAGCCGCCGCTGCTCGCCCACGTCACCGCCTCACTCACCGCGCGCAGCACTGGCGTCGTCGGCCGCAACGGCTCGGGCAAGTCCACGCTGCTCGCCGCCATCGCCGGCGAGTGGGCTCCGCTGTCCGGTGCCATCACGGTCGACGGCACCGTGGCCCGGCTCCGCCAGGACCTCCTCCAGGACACCACCGCCACCGTCGCGGACCTCCTCGGCATCACGCGCAGGCTCGACGCCCTGCGCCGGATCGAGGCCGGCTCCACGGAACAGGCCGACTACGACGCCGTCGGCGAGGACTGGGATGTCGAGGCGCGAGCCGAGGCGCTCATCACCCGGGCCGCCCCGTCCCTCGACCTCGACGGCGCCCTGACCCGGCCCACGGCGACGCTGTCCGGCGGGGAGCTCGTCCGCCTCGCCATGGGCGCCCTCGAGCTCACCAACGCCCGTGTGGGGCTCCTCGACGAGCCGACCAACAACCTCGACCGCGACGCACGGGCCGCCCTGGCCGAGCAGATAGCGGCGTGGCCGAGGCAGCTTCTCGTCGTCAGCCACGACGTCGGGCTCCTGCGCACCATGGACGAGATCCTCGAGGTCCATGACGGCACGGCCGAGCTCTTCGGGGGCGGCTGGGACGAGTTCGTCGAGCACCGCCGGCTCCGGGCCGAGGCGGCGCGCCGCGACGTCGACGACGCCCGCCGACGCCTGAGGAGCCAGCGCGCTGAGCTCAGCCGCATGCAGGAGCTCACCAGCCGGCAGGCTGCGAAGGACCGTCGCCACTACCGCACGCTTCCCAAGGGGCCACGGATGAGCGATCCGACGGCGAAGCGGGCGGCCGAGGCCCGCCGCGCGGGCCGCATGAAGCAGGCGTTCGCGGACCGCGCCGAGGCCGTCGTCGAGCTGGACGCCGCCCAGCGCCGCCTGCGCGACGACGACGTCATCCGCATTCCCGAGATCGACCCGCACGTCGCGCACGGGCGGCTCCTCCTCACCCTGACCAGCGGTGAGCAGACCGTCGGAGTGGCCGGCGGGGACCGGTGGGCGCTCACCGGCCCGAACGGCTGCGGCAAGACCACGATGCTGCGCCGTGCCATCGAGCAGGCGACGACGACGCGGGTCGGCTACCTCGACCAGCGCCTCGAGCTCCCCACCGGAACCGTCCACGACGTCGTGCGCACCGTCGCCCCGGAGCGGCCCGCACACGACCTGTACGGGCTGCTCGCCTCGTTCCTCCTGACCGGGGACGCGGTGCACCGCGACGTGTCCACGCTCTCCGGGGGAGAGCGCTTCCGCGTTGTCCTGGCCCGGCTGCTGCTCGCCGACCCGCCGCCGGAGGTGCTCGTCCTGGACGAGCCGACGAACAACCTCGACCTCGACTCCGTCGACCAGCTCGTCGCGGCGCTGGCCGCCTACCGGGGCGCGCTCATCGTCGTCAGCCACGACGAGGAGGTCCTCAGCCGCATGGGCATCGAGCGCCGGATCACCATGAGCGCCGACGGGCGCCTCACCTACTGAGCATGGAGGAACCAATGAAGCGCTACGGCGAAACCACCAGGCTCGTTCAGCTCGATCTCACTCGGCCAAGGGACGCGGAGAGGCTGGCTCGAGCGGATCGAGCCCTCATCGAGGAGACCGAGGGCACGGACGGTCGCCTGCCGGCGTTCAACCTGGACCAGGCGGCGCGCGGCTGGGCCGCCGTGCCCGATGGACTCGCCGTCAGCGCCTTCGTGGCAGTCGACGACGGCGGTGAGCCGGTCGGCTACTCACTGGCCATGTGGCCGGCAAACACACCGGTGGGAGCGACGTGCAGCCTCACGGTCCACGTCCAACCCTCCTGGCGACGGCGGCACATCGGCGCCGCTCTGATGCGCGCCGCGCTCGAGACCGTGCCGGACTCGTGCGGCCCCGGCGTCAGCGAGGCTCGCTTCGTCCCGGCGCCCGACGGCGTCAGGCCGACGGGCATGGCCTTCGCAGAGGTGATGGGACTGCGCTGCTCGGACGTCTCCCAGCACTACGTCCACGCCTGGCCCCAGGACCCCGACCTGCTCGACAGGCTCGACCCGACCGCTCCTGGCCCGGACGGCAGCCGAGGGCTCGGCCAGTACGTCATCCGGACGTACGTCGACGGCGTACCCGACGAGCTCGCTGCCGGGCTCGGTGTCCTCATGGGCATGGTCGACACTGAGGCGCCCACCGGCGACCGAGTCATCGAACCGCACCCGGTCAGCCCGGAGGCCTACCGGTCCGACGTCGCCCGATGCGTCGCCCTGGGCGGGCACCGCGTCGAGACCCTCGCTCTGGACGAGGAGCGTGTCGTCGCCTTCAACGCCCTGGAGGTCCCCGCGGACGCGGACGACCGCCTCCTCGTCCGCGACACGCTCGTCGAGCGGGGACATCGCGTCCGTCGGCTCGGCCTGGCCGTCAAGGTGGCGGGCGAGCGCGCACTCCTGGCCATGGACCTGCCCCAGCGCAGCATCCGCACTCGCACCTCGGACACGAACTCGCCGATGCGCCGACTCAACGAGAGGCTCGGGTTCGTCCCGCTGTTCACTCAGGCCGAGCTGGACGGGCGCGTCGTCGAGGCGCGGGACCACGCCCACCATGCGCTCGGGACTACGCCGGCCTCCGGCCGGTGAGGGCGACGAAGCCGATGGCGGCCGCGAGCGTGAGCCCGGGCCAGACGATGAGCGGCGCGGCCAAGCCGACGACGTCGCCGAGCCATCCGCCGAGGAACGCCGCGACCGGCACGGAGCCCATGGTGAGTGTCCGGCTGGCCGCGGCGGTCCTGCCGAGGACCGCGGGATCGACGGCGGTCGCGAGGTAGGAGCCCGCAGCGATGTTCGTGACGGTCAGCGTCACGGACCACAGCGCCGAGAAGACGATCATGAGCACCGCACCCGCACCGGGAAGCAGGAGGGAGGCGAGCGGCAGCGCGGCGACGAACGCCTGGACCATCGCTCCGACGGCGAAGATGCGCCGCGCCTCCACAGCGCGGACGATCCGTGGTGCGACCGCCGCCGCAACGAGGCCGGAGACGGCGCCGACGGTGCCGAGTCCACCCCAGTAGGCCGCGCCGAGCTCGAGTCGCCGAAGGACCAGAACGGCCTCGACGGAGTCGCCGATGGCCAGCCCCATGTTTCCCGCGGTCGTGAGGATGACCGAGGCGAGAAGCAGCCGGTCCGAGGTGAGCTCGTGGAACCCCGAGAACATCGAGGAACGCGTCGCCGGGGCGTCGGCCTCATCATCGTCAGGCACGTGCTTCTCGGAGTCCTCGGGCTGACGCTGCTGCGAGCGGCGCAGCCCGAGCGCCGCCACGAGTGCCAGGACGGCGAGGACGGTGGCGACGCTGAGCATCCGGTTCGCCCCGACGGCGGCGAGCAGGAGCCCGGTGGCGCCGGGGATGACGACGCCGGCGACGCGGTCGGCGGCGCTCAGGGAGGCGACGGCGGTGGCGATGCGCCCGTGGTCTGGCTCGATGAGCGGGACGGCGGAGACCTGCGCGTTCTCAGCAGCGGCCGTGAGGACTCCCAGCGCGGTGACGAGCACCATGAGCGCGGCAGGTTGCAGGGTGCCGGTCGTGAGCAGTGCGGTGGTGGCGGCGAGGATCGCGACCTTGCCCGTCAGGACGACCGGGAGGACGCGCGTGGCGCCGTGGGCGTCGACGACGCTGCCGAGGGGAACGGCGAGGAGGAGGAAGGAGATGGTGCCGAGGGCGTTGAGGAGGCCGAGCTGGGTGGTGCTCATGCCCAGGACGGTGACGGTGACGACGTCGAGGACGGTGTCGAGCATCGTGCCGGAGGCGGCGTCGAGGCCGTTGGAGGTCAGGAGTCGGGGCAGTGCGGTGGACCTGGGGCGGTGATCTGGGTGGTTGTTGTCGGGCAGGGGTGGTGCTGTCGGGGCACGGTGGTACTCGCGTTTCTGACGGTGGGATGGAGCGGGGGCTCCGGGTGGTGGCGAGGTACAGACGACGGGCCCCGGCGGCTCTCATGCCGTCCGGGGTGTCACGGTGTCTGCGTGTCCCTGTCAGTTGCGCGGGACGAAGGCGTGTGCCACGACCCTCCTCGTTGCGTCAGCTCAGTGCGATGCCTGCACTGTATCGCGCGTCATTCGCTCATACCCGTCTCGGCCTCGGCGGCGTCCTCGGCGAAGATCTCGCGGAAGCGCCCCGGAGCCGCGAGGAGCTCGGCGTAGGTGCCCTCCTCGACCAGGCGCCCGCCGTCGAGGACGACGATGCGGTCCATCGCGCGCAGGCTGGAGGCCCGGTGGGAGACGACGAGGGTGATCCGCCCGGCGCGGTCCCGTCCGAGGTCGTCGAGGATCTCGCGCTCGGTCTCGGCGTCGACGGCGCTCGTGGGTTCGTCGAGCACCCAGATGGGCGCGTCGCGCAGGGCGATGCGGGCCAGGGCGAGGCGCTGCCACTGGCCGCCGGACAGGCCGACGCCGTCGAACTGGGCGCCGAGCTGGGTGTCCAGCCCTTCCGGCATGGCCTCGACGGCCTCGCGCAGGCGGGCGGCGTCGAGCGCGGCCCAGATCCGCTCGTCGGGGACGTCGGTCTCGGTCGTGCCGAGCTCGACGGCCTGGCGGACGGTGAGCTCGTAGCGGCCGAACTCCTGCGAGAGCGCGCCGAAGAGCGCGAGTCGCTCGGCCTCGGGCAGGTCGGTGAGCGGCCGGTCGTCGACGGCGACCGCCCCGCCGTCGGGCGTGAGCACACCCATGAGGAGGCGGACGAGCGTGGTCTTGCCGGCTCCGTTGGCTCCGACGACGCCGACCATCTCGCCGCGCCGCACGGTGACGCTCACGCCGTCGACGGCGGGGCGGGCCCCGTGCGGGTAGGTCACGGTGAGCCCGGTGCCGGACAGGACGTCGACGCGTCCGGGTCGAGCCGACTCGACGACGGCGTCGCTCCGGCCACGCCCGCCGCGGTCCAGCCGGGTCTCGACGAAGTCCCGGTACGCCGCGATCGCCGGGGTCGAGGAGATGACGACGCCCGTCGTGTAGGCGGCGTCCGAGGTCGCGGCCATGCCGGACAGGATCGCGACGGCACCGGCTGCCAGCGTGCCGGCCGAGGCAGCCGGGGTCGTCACCAGCAGCTCCAAGGCACCGGCGAGCATGAGCGCGGAGACGACGCCGGCGCCGGTGATCCACCACGCGCCGTCCACCATGACACGGACGAAGGCGTCCGCGGCACCCTTGATCCGCCCTACGGCGAGGTCGGCCATCTTCCAGCCCGTGCCCAGCGCCGCGAGCTCCGAGGCGGGCCGCTCGTAGGTGAGCTGCTCGAGGTAGTACGCGGCGTAGCGGTTGTGCTCGGACGACGCCGGGAAGCCCTTCTCCTCGATGCTCGCGACCTTCGTGTACGCGGCTAGCACGGGCAGGGAGGCGAGCGCGATAAGCAGGGCGGCCGGCACGGAGTACGGGGCGAGGGCGATGAGCAGGAACACCGCGGAGAGCACCGCACGCAACGAGTTGATGACGTAGGGCGCCTGGAGGGAGACGTACGCGCGGATGGACTCCGCGGCGGTGCGCGCCCGGGAGGCGAGCTCGGCGTCCATGAGCTCGGCCGGGGTGGCACGGGCCATGGCGTGAGCGAGGTCGGTCTCGCACGCCTGCCTCACGCGCCGCGTGAGGACCTGGCTCGTGGTCATGGCGACCTGGTTGACGGCCCGGTTCAGGCCGAAGACGAGGGCCGCCGCTGCGAGCACGGCGACGACCGAGCCGGTGAGGCGGCCGCCCGAGCGCAGGCCGGCGTCGACCAGGCGGTCGATGAGCACGACCTGGAGGGCGGGGCCGGCGGCGTCGAGGACCACGGCGGCGAGCTGGGCGAGCACGAGTGCGGGTGCCGCGCGCCAGGCCAGGCGCAACGACCACCACGAGGTGCGAAGGACATTCATGAAAGGGATCTCCGGCCGCGGCGCAGCACGCCCGGCGCTGGTGGAAGGGACAGCAGGACTCGACTGGTGCAGAGGCTGTGCCCGCCCTGACGCCACGTGGTCGCGGGCTCAGTGCGGGTACGTGGCGTCGTGGTCGAGGCCGATCGCGCGCTGCAGGTCAGGCGAGGGCCATGTCCGGGTGCTCCTTCGGGATCCATGTGCGCGCACCGGGGAGGTGCGGCGCGTCACACCGTAGCAGGTCAAGCACCTGCAACGGCGGATCCGGTCCCGCTCGCTCTCGCGGCGTCGGCGGCGAGCATCTGGGAGCCGGTGACGAAGCGAAGTCCCTCGGCCTTGAGGGCGGTGATGGACCGGCCGAGCGCCGCGAAGATGGCCGCGTTGGGCTGGCTGCGCCCGTCATGGCACAGGACGACGGCGCCCGCGTGGACGGTCGTGGCGAGGTCGGCGGCGTCGGCGGCGCTCGGTGCGTGACGGCTCCACAGGAGCACGTCGAGGTCGAGCTCGGCGGCCACCATGAGCGCGGGGGCGTCCACGCGCCCGTAGGGCGGCCGCCAGACCCTCGGCGTCGGCGCCCCGGCCTGCTCGATCGCGGTGATCGTCCGGGACAGCGAGCCGCGCAGCTCGTCGGCGTCGACGCCGTAGACGTCCGTGTGAACCCAGTTGTGGACGCCGACCTCGTGGCCCGCCGCGGTCTCGCTGCGCACGAGCCCGGGGTTGTCGGCCACGGCCGAGCCGAGAACGAAGAAGGTTGCCGGGACGCCGACGGCGTCGAGCATGCGCAGCGCCATGGGCGTCCAGTGACGGTCGGGGCCGTCGTCGAAGGTGATCGCGGCGAGGCCGGTGGCCGGGTCCGTCTGGAAGAGGACGCGCGCCGCGAGGCGTCCGGATCGGGACGGCTGCGGAGCGACTCGCGCCGTCGGGGACAGGTGGGTGTCGAGGTGGTGGACCGCCTCGGCGCCCGCTCCCCCGCCGACGGCGAGACCGGCGGCGGTGAGGGCGGCGCCGGCGAGTCCGTGGCGCAGCAGGCTGCGCCGGCCGGTGAGCCCCGGCTCCGGCGTCGTCCCACCGGGCGCGGGCCGGCCGGCGGGAAGCGGGTCCGGGTCGTCGTGGAAGCCCCCGGCGGCGGGGACGGCGGAGAGGTCGGAACGCTGGGACTCGTGCACGCCGTCAGGCTAGGAAGCCCACGGTTCCGCGGGATCCTCCCCGAGACTGAGCCCGCTCGCGGACCTCCTACGCCTCCGGGAGGTGTCGCTCCTCGTGCACCCGCCCGACGAGCAGGTGGCTGGCCCACGCGCCGACCACTCCCACGAGCATGACGGCGACCATGGGCACGGCCGTGCTCGAGCCGCCGGCGGAGGCGAGCGGCGCCGAGGTCCCGTTGGCGACGGCCTGGGCGACGCCGAGGAAGGCGCTCGCCACGCCGGCGACGTGGGCGACCTCGGACAGGGCCATGGCCGAGGAGTTGCCGAAGACGAAGGCCTGGGAGCCCATGAGGAGGACGAAACCGCAGCACAGCGGCACGAGCGCCACGTCCAGGACCAGGACGCTCACGGTGACGACGGCGACGCCGACCGCCGAGCCCGTCAGGCCCACGGCCATGAGACTGCGCGGGCTGCGACCGCGCACGAGGCGCGCGTTGAGGACGCTGAGCAGCATCTGGCAGCCGGCCGTCGCGCCGAAGAAGATCGAGTACGTGAGCGGGCTCAGCCCCTTGATCTCCTGGAGGACGAAGGACGACGAGGAGATGTAGGCGAACATCCCGAAACCGGAGAAGACGCTCGTGAGCATGTAGCCCAGGTAGGCTCGCTCGCCGGTGAGCTCGCGGAAGCCGTCGACGAAGCGGCGCAGGCCGCCGTCGTGCCGGGCCTCGCGCGGCAGGGACTCGGGCACGAAGATCCAGGCCATCGCCGTCATGAACAGACCGAAGGCGACGAGGCACCAGAAGACGACCCGCCAGGTCGACACCGTGAGGACGGCACCGCCGATGACGGGGGCGATCATCGGGGCGAGGGCCTGGACCGCCATGAGAATGGACATCGTCGAGGCCAGGGCGCTGCCACGCGCCAGGTCGACGAGGACGGCCCGGCCGACGACGGAGGCCGCGCCGCCGCCGAAGCCCTGGAGGACGCGGCCGAGCATGAGCACCCCGATGGTGGGCGCGAAGGCGCAGACGAGTGCGCCGAGGGTGCACACGAGGCCGCCGAGGATCATCGGGCCGCGGCGCCCGCGCTGGTCGGAGACGGCGCCGCCGACGAGCTGGCCGAGGGCCATGCCGATGAAGAAGGCGGTGAGGGTGAGGCCGACCGCGCTCGCCGAGGCGCCCAGGTCCGCCGTGACCTCAGGGAAGGCCGGGGAGTACATGTCGGTCGCGAAGGGCGGGACGGCGTTCTGGACCGCGAGGGCGACGATGAGCCCGGCAGTGACGACGGGCTCGGGGTTGCGGCGGAGGAGGCCCACGGTGCTCCTGTTCGGGACGGGACGGGGCGGGAGGAGATGGCGCGGCCGCCGGTGGGCGTACGGGCGACGGCGTCGGCAACGGGTGGGCCGAACGCCGTCGGGGCTCAGCGGGCCCCGGTGGGGACGGCACCGACGGCGCTGCCGCCCTGGGTGACGACGAGCCAGCGGGAGACGGCCCGGGCGCGCCGCATCGCCTCGGCGGCGGCCTCCCCCTGCGTCGCCGAGCTGACGGCGGCCTGCGGCAGGACCGTGCAGACGGCGCCCGCGGCGACGGCGGACTCGTCCAGGGACCCGAGCGCCGCGAGTCCGACGTCGTCGACGGTGCCGAGGAGGCGCTCGCCGTCGACGACGAGGACGAGGCCCGCCCCGGCGTCGAGACGCTCCCGGACCGCGGTGAGCGGGACGGCCGCGGGGAGGACCGCGACGGGCTGCATGAGGGTCGTGAGGTCGAGGCGCCGTGCGGCGCGCGAGCCGCCGCGGCCCAGGCCGAGGACCCGCCAGGAGGTCTGGGCGATGGGCCAGGCGACCATGACGGCGAGGATGAGTCCGAAGCCGTCGGGCCGCTGCCCGGCCAGGACGAGGGGCTCGAGCACCCAGTGCCAGGCGACACCGACGACGACGAGCAGCCCGCCGACCGCGGCGGTGCGCAGCCCCCAGGTGGCGCTCCCGGTCACCTGCTCGACGAGCGCCGCGAGGGCGTGGCCGCCGTCGAGGGGCAGTCCGGGCAGGGCGTTGAAGACGGCGAGCGCGAGGTTGACCCAGCCGACCGCCCAGATCGTGAAGGCCGCCTCGTAGGGCAGCGAGGCGGACGCGTCGACGAGGCGGCGGAGGAGGAACCAGAGCAGGAGGTTCGTGGCGGGGCCGGCCAGCGACGTGAGGACGTCCTTCCAGGGTCGCCACCCGCGGGCGGGCCCGAAGGTGGTCTGACCGCCCCAAAGGTAGAGCTCGTAGCGGACGGGGCGCCGTCCCAGGGCGGTGCCCGTGAGCCCGTGGGCGAGCTCGTGGAGCATGACGCTCACCGCGACGCCGAGGACGGTGCCGAGCACGACGAGGAGGACGGTGGCCAGGCCGGCGCCGATGAGGCTGGACTGGACGAGCGGGAACCAGCTCGCGGCGATGATGAGGCCCAGGATCGCGGAGGTCGGGGCGACGACGACGGGCGCGCCGCCGATCCTCCCCAGGACCCAGCCCTGCTGCGCGTTCGTCGATGGCATGCGGGGAGCCTATCGGGCGCTGCTGTCCGTCCCCTGTGGCGGGGCGCGCACCCTGTGGAGACCTTCGGCACGGTGTCGTACCCCCGCGGTAGGTTCCGGGACGTGAGTGAGAACGAGCAGATCCGGCCGACCGGTCCCGGCGCGAGCGCGCCCCGGCGCAAGGGCTCGCGCAAGCGGGCGGCGCTGTCGCCGTCGCGCGCGAAGGACTTCCAGCAGTGCCCCCTCATGTTCCGCCTGCGGACCGTCGACCACCTCCCCGAGCCCGGTTCGCTCGCCACGCACAAGGGCACGATCGTCCACGGGGTCCTCGAGCGCCTCTACGACCTGCCGGCGCGTGATCGCACCCGTGACGCCGCCGTCGCGATGCTCCCCGCGCAGTGGGAGGCGCACAAGGCCAAGAGCCCGGAGGTGCTCACCCTCTTCGAGGACGAGTCGCGGATCGATCCCTGGCTCGACGAGGCCCGCGAGCTCATCAAGGCGTACTTCCGGATGGAGAATCCCGCCCGCCTCGAGCCCGCCGAGCGCGAGCTCTTCGTGCAGACGGAGACGGCCGGCGGGCTGCTCCTGCGCGGCTTCGTCGACCGTCTCGACGTCGCCCCCGACGGCGCGATGCGCGTCGTCGACTACAAGACGGGCCGCTCGCCGAGCCCGCGCTTCGTCGAGGAGGCTCTGTTCCAGATGCGCTTCTACGGGCTGGTCCTGTGGCGCCTTCGCGGCGAGGCCCCGCGCCGCCTCCAGCTCGTCTACCTCAAGGACGGCCGCACGCTGACGCACGACCCGCGCCTGCCGGAGCTCGAGGCCGTGGAGAACAAGGTCGAGCGGATCTGGGACGACGTCGAGGACTGCGCGGCCTCGGGTGAGTTCGCGCCGCACCGCACCCGTCTGTGCGACTGGTGCGCCTTCCAGGCCCAGTGCCCGCTCTTCGGGGGCGAGCCCCCGGAGCTCCCGGCCGACGGCCTCGAGCAGCTGCTCACGGCCCGCCGGGCCCCGGCGGCATGATCCCCGTCTCAGAGGACGGCCGGTTCTCGCCAGACCTTCCGGATCACGTTTAGGTTACGAGCACCGAGCGGCCCACGGGCCGCCCCACGGACGGCCGCACCGCCGTCGTCCCGACACCACGGAGAACACCTCATGACCCCGTTCCAGGCCGGCACCGCCACGCAGCGCGCATCGCGCGGAGCGTGTCGCTGTATGCGCCGCCTGGCTCGGGCGATCTGAGGCGGAGCAGACAGAGCAGCTCCTCCCTCCCGGCCGTCGGCGTCGACCCGCACGGGTCGACGACGCCGCACGACCACGCCCGGCCAGGCGAACCCCCACCCCACCACCCCGTTCCACGCGGGTGCGGGGCGGAGCGCGCCCCCAGCGAACGCCGTCTCCCCCGCGTCCCGAGCAAGGCCCCACCGCATCCTGCGGCAGAGGGCCGGACCAGGACACCCATGATCATCACCGGACTCCTCGTCGGAGCCGTCCTCGGACTCGTGCTCCAGCGCGGCCGCTTCTGCATCACCGGCGCCTACCGGGACCTGTGGGTCTCGCACTCCTGGCGCTGGTTCACCGCCTTCCTCCTCGCGATCGCGGTCCAGGCCGTCGGCGTCGCCCTCCTCACGGCGACCGGGGTCATCACACCCGAGATCCCGACGCTCAACGTCTTCGCGGTCGTCGTCGGGTCCTTCCTCTTCGGAGTCGGGATCGTCCTGGCCGGCGGCTGCGCCACCGGCACCTACTACCGCGCCGGAGAGGGGCTCGTCGGGTCCTGGTTCGCGCTCATCGCCTACGCCGGAGCGGCCGCCGCCTCCAAGACCGGCGTCCTCGCACCGCTCACCGACTGGGCGAAGTCCGTCTGGAGCACCAGCCTCACCACGATCCCGGCCACGGTCGGCCTGCCCGACTGGACCGGCGTGGCCCTCCTCGCCGTCATCGTGGCGGCGCTCGTCCGCTGGCAGCGCCGCCTGGCCGAGGCCCGCCCCGTGAGCCTCCAGCTCCCCGCCGAGCGCACCGGTCTCAACCACCTCCTCTTCGAGAAGGCCTGGAACCCGCTCGTCACCGGCGTCATCGTCGGCGTCGTCGCGATCATCGCCTGGCCGACCTCCTGGGCCTCCGGACGCCACGACGGCCTCGGCATCACGACCCCGTCCTCCAACCTCGTCGGTTACGTCGTCACCGGGGACTCCACGAAGGTCGACTGGGGTGTCCTCCTCGTCCTCGGCATCCTCCTCGGCTCCTTCGTGTCCGCGAAGGCCTCGGGCGAGTTCCGCGTCCGAGTCCCCTCCGCCACCGTCATCCAGCGCTCCATCGCGGGAGGCGTCCTCATGGGAGTCGGGGCCGCCTGGGCGGGCGGCTGCTCCATCGGCAACGGCCTGGTCCAGACCTCGCTGCTGTCCTGGCAGGGCTGGCTCGCCCTCGTCTTCCAGATCGTCGGCGCCGGCGCGGCGGCCTACGTCACCATCATCCGGCCGCGCGAGCAGCGTCGTCGGGAGCGTGCGGCCGCCCGCGCGCAGGCCCTCGCCGCCCCGGCACCGGTCTCCCCCGACCAGGCGCTGTCCGCGTCCAGCCCCGCGGCCGCCCGCTGAGGCGCCGCGCAACGGTGCCGCGCGACGGCGGGACGCCGTCGCCGGCGACCGAGCGGGCCTCGTCCCCGCCGCCCCACAGCTCACCACCCACCGATCTGTACAAGGAGAACCACATGCGCACCGTCCTGGAGACCGAGGGTCTCGTCTGCCCCTTCCCCGTCGTCGAGGCCGAGGACGCCATGGCCGACCTCGAACCCGGTGACGAGCTCGTCATCGGCTTCGACTGCACCCAGGGCACCCAGTCCCTGCCCGCCTGGGCCGCCGACAACGGCTACGAGGTCACCGAGTTCACCAAGACCGGAGAGGCCTCCTGGTCCATCACCGTCCGCAAGTGACCGCGCCGACCGCCCTCGGTCGGCACCGGTGCTGAGCACCGCCCTGCGTCGACCGCCGACGGCGCGGACCCGCACCGATTCTGGACCGACCGACCCAGGTCACACCACCGCCCGGCCCGGCCCCGGGGCGCCGTCCGCGTCCCGGGGCCGGGCCCGTCTACGGTTGGCCGCATGGAGCAGCGCAGACTGGGTCGTACGGGACTCACGGTGTCTTCGGTGGGACTCGGCACGATGACCTGGGGCCGCGACACCGACGAGCTCGAGGCCCGCGACCAGCTCGACGTCTTCCTCGACGCCGGCGGCACCCTCCTCGACACCGCCGCCTCCTACTGCGAGGGCGCCTCCGAGGAGGTCATCGGCGGTCTGCTCGCCGAGCACGTCGACCGCCGCGACGTCGTCCTCGTCTCCAAGGCCGGCGTGCGCACCTGGCGCACCACCTCCCGCCCGACGACCGCCGACGCCTCCCGCGGCACCCTCCTCGACATCCTCGACGACTCCCTCGCCCGCCTGGGTACCGACCACCTCGACCTCTGGCTCGTCCAGGTGCCCGACCCGCGCACGCCCCTGGAGGAGACGGTCGACGCGCTGCGCACCGCCGTCGCCTCGGGCCGCACCCGCTACGTCGGCGTCTCCAACCACCCCGCCTGGGCCTCCGTGCGCGCCGCAGACCTCCTCGCCGAGGACCGGGGCCCCGGGATGGCCGCCGTCGAGGTCGAGCACTCCCTGCTCGCCCGCGGTGCCGAGCGCGAGGTCGTCCCCGCCGCCGGGGCCCTGGGCTTCGGCGTCATCGGCTACGCGCCGCTCGGCCGCGGAGTCCTCACCGGCAAGTACCGCTCGACGACTCCCCCGGACTCGCGCGGCGCCTCCCCGCACCTGCGCTCCTACGTCGCCCCCTACCTCGGCCAGTCCCACGAGGGGGTCGTCGAGGCCGTCGCCACGGCTGCCGCCGGTCTGGACCGCAAGCCCGTCGAGGTCGCCCTCGCCTGGGCGCGCGACGCTCCGGGGATCGCCTCGACCGTGGTCGGCGCGCGCACGCCCGCGCAGCTCCAGGGGGCGCTCGCCGCGGAGGAGCTCGTCCTGCCGGCTCAGATCCGTCGCGCCCTGTCCGAGGTGACGAACCCGTCCTTCGGCTACCCCGAGCGCTTCTGAGCGCTGTCACTCCGGCGGGCGCGCTCCGGCGACGGCGCTCGCCGGCGGGTGAGGCTCGCACCGGCACGACCTCCCGCACGACGCGGCGTGGCCCGGCACCTTGGTGGTGCCGGGCCACGCCGCGTGCTGAAGAGGGAGCCGAGCGCCTCAGCGCCCGACGGAGGACTCAGTTCTCGTCGTCGTCCTCGTAGTCGTCATCGTCGTCCTCGTCGTAGTCCTCGTCATCGTCGTCGTCATAGTCGTCATCGTCGTAGTCGTCGTCATCGTCGTCCGAGTCGTCGGTGTCGACGATGTCGAAGGGCAGCTCGATGCCGTGGGCGGTGAAGAGGGCGTCGTCGTAGGTGAAGAAGGCGTCCTGAAGGGCGTTCTCGGCGGCGACGACGGCCGGGGACAGCTCGTCCCCGGTGGCGGCCGCGTCGAGGTGCGCCTCGAAGGCGGCGATGAGTCGGTTGAGCGCGGACCGCGGGTCGTTCGTCATGTCCTCAGCCTACCGGGCCTCCGGGGCCCGTCACACCCCACCCATGGTCCCGGCCGGCCGCCCGAACGCCGAGCACGCCCGATCCGCCCCGGAACGGCGACGGCGGCCGCCCACCGGAGGTGGACGACCGCCGTCGGAGCGTTGGACGCAGGATCAGTCGGTGACGCCGAGGGTCTGGCGCATGCGCGTGTCGAAGATGTCCGCGCCCTTGATACGGGTGGCCTCCTCCGGGCCGACGACGACGCGGACGCCGTCGCGCAGCAGCTGGGCGGCGCCGCCGTCGGGGCCGAGCGGCAGGACGACCTGCTCGGGCCGCGGGGCGTAGGTCGCCTCGGAGGGCTTGCCCTCGATGAGCGAGCGGATGTTCTCCGCGACGACCGCCGCGTGGGCGCGGGCGGCGTCCGCGCGCTTGGTCTCGCGCACGTCGGTGATGTCGCCGATGGCCCACACCCTCGGGTGGTCGACGACGCGGAGCTGGTCGTCGACGCGGATCGTGCCGTCGTAGTGGCGGATGTCGTCGTAGTCGTCGCCGAGGAAGCCGGTCGCGGCGGCGGCTCCGTAGGCGCGGAACCACATGTCGGCCTCGATGGTGCGGCCGTGCTTGGTGCCGACGTGGAAGGGCGAGAGCACGCCCGGGTCCACCGGGGGCAGGGAGGTGAGGCGGTCGCCGGTGATGATCTCGACGCCCCGCTGCTGGAGCTGGAAGGCGATGGCCTCGCGGAGCTCGGGCTTGTTGCCCTTGCGCGGGAGGATCTCGTCCTCGCGCTCGAGCAGGATGACCTCGATGCCGGGGAAGGCGGAGGTGATCTCGCCGACCATCTCGATGCCGACGTCGCCGGCGCCGGTGACCAGGACGCGCTTGGCCTGCTCGAGGTTCGCGTGGGCGCGCTCGATACGGGCCTTGGCGATCACCGAGGAGGACTCGAGGTGCTTGGCGGGGAACGGGTAGGCGGTGCCCGTGGCGAGGACGAGGTAGTCGGCCTCGATCGCGCCCTCACCCGCGACGTGGACGGTGGTGCCGTCCACGGCGAGGGCGGTGCCGTGCACGACGCGCCCGTTGGCGAGGAGGTTGTCGTAGGGCAGGAAGATCCTCTCCGCCCACTCGCGGTCGACCGTGGCGCGCAGGGCCGCGGCGTGGTTGACGAAGGTGTCCTTCTGCTCGACGAGGGTGACCTCGGCGACGTCGTCGAGGGCCTTGGCGACCGTGATGCCGCCGTACCCGCCTCCGACGATGGTGACGCGAGCCATGGGTATCCTTCCTTCCGGTGCTGGGTAGGCGTCGCCGCGCGTGCGGCGGCGCCCGCTGGTGGTGAGTCTAGGGGGTCTCCGGCGCTGCGCGGGGCTCACGCCAGGCCGCGGCGGCGCAGGAGCGGGCCGATCTCGGGGTCGCGCCCGGTGAAGGCGCGGTAGGACTCGGCGGGGTCGCGGGAGTCGCCGCGGGAGAGGAACTCGCGGCGGAAGCGCTCGCCGGCCTCGCGGTTGAGGCCCAGGTCCCCGTCCTTCGCGCCCTCGCCGTCGGTGCGGAACCACTCGGTGGCGTCGGCGTCCATGACCTCGGACCAGATGTAGGCGTAGTAGGCCGCGGAGTAGCCGCCGGCGAAGGCGTGCTGGAAGTAGGTCGTGCGGTAGCGCGGCGGGACGAGGGCGTCGTCGATGCCCTCCTCGGCGAGTGCGGCGTGCTCGAAGGCCTCGACCTGCTCCGGGTCGGTGGGGACGTCCTCGGGCGCGAGGGTGTGCCAGTGCTGGTCGATGAGGGTGGCGCCGAGGTACTCGGTGGTGGCGTAGCCCTGCCCGAAGGCGCCCTGGCTGCGGAGCTGCTCGGCGATCTCCGCCGGGAGCGGCTCGCCGGTGTCGACGTGCTTGGCGTAGGAGGCGAGGACCTCCGGGTGCAGGGCCCACTGCTCGTTGAACTGCGAGGGGAACTCGACGACGTCGCGCGGCACGGAGGTGCCGGACTCGCTCGGCCAGCGGGTGTCGGCGAACAGCCCGTGAAGGGCGTGCCCGAACTCGTGGAAGGCGGTGATGACGTTGTCCCAGGTCAGCAGCGTCGGGCCGGACTCCGGCTTGATGATGTTGAGGCAGTTGATGATGACGGGGCGGCGGCCGAGCAGGTGGGACTGGTCGACGAGGTTGTTCATCCAGGCGCCGCCCTCCTTGCCCTTGCGCGCGTAGTAGTCGCCGACGAAGAGGCCGAGCAGGGGCGCGTCGGCGCCGGTCTCCTCCGAGCCGCCGTCACGGACCTCCCAGACGCGCATGTCGGGGTCGTACATGTGCTTGGCGAGGTCGGGGCGCTCATGGAAGGTGAGGCCGTAGAGGCGGTTCGCCGCCATGAAGACGCCGTCCTCGACGACCCGGGAGAGCTCGAGGTAGGGCGCGAGGACCGCGTCGTCGACGCCGAAGCGCTCCTTGCGCTCCGCCTCCTCGTAGCGGCTCCAGTCGGCGGCGCCGAACTCCTCACCGGGGAGGGTCGCCGGATCGGCGGCCATGCGGGCGGCGTAGACCCGGGCGTCGCGGCGGGCGTTGGCCATGGCGGGCGCGGTGAGCTGGCCGAGCATGGCGGTGACCGCCGGGGTGGTCCGCGCGGCGGACTCGGAGGCGACGAGGGCGGCGTGGTGCTCGTAGCCGAGGAGGCGGGCGCGCTCGGCGCGCAGGGCGACCTCCTCCAGAATGAGCGCGCGGGTGTCGTGCTCGCCGGAGAGGTTGCGGCCCTTGGCGCGGTCCAGGAGGGCGACGCGGGCCTCGTGCGGGACGGTGGTGGCGAGGTCCGGCGTCTGGGTGAAGTTGGCGACGTCGGCCTCGTGCATGGCGTCGGCGATGCGCGTGCCGACCTTCGTGGAGAGCGTCGTGAGGCGGGCGTTGATCTCCCGGAGGCGGTCGGCGTCCGCGCCGGTGAGGGCGACGCCCTGGCGCTCGAAGTCCTCGACGGCGAGCCGGATGAGGCGGGCGGTCTCGGAGTCGACGACGGCGCCGTCGGCGTCGACGGGGTCCGTGCCGGCGTCACGCGCGGCGGAGACGAGGTCGTCGAGCTCCTTGAAACGGCGGTAGACCCGCGGGTCGAGGCGGTAGGCGTCGTAGTGGGCGGACAGGTCCGGGCCGAGGCGCTCCTCGAGCTCGTCGAGGTCGGGGCAGTCCGTCGTCGAGGTCAAGGAGTACAGGACCGTGAGGGCGCGCTCGAGCAGCTCGCCGGCGCGCTGGACAGGCTCGATCGTGTTCGCGATGGTCGGGCGCTCGGCGCTGGTGGCGACGGCCTCCCACTGGGCGCGCTGCTCGGCCATGCCGGCGCGGACGGCGGGCTCGATGTCCTCGTGGCGGACGGCGGTGAAGTCGGGCAGACCGAGGTCGAGGGACCAGGGGCGGGCGAGGCTGTTCGAGTCGGGCAGGGACTCAGGGGCCGGGGCGCCGCCGGCGGTGGCGGACGTGTCGGGGGTAACGCTCATGGGCCACATCGTGCCACGTGGGACGTTCCATCCTTCACATCAGGGCTCCTCCTATAGGTCCTCGGTCCTAGATGCTCGTAGCCTTATGACCATCGAGGCGCACACGGGCCCGCCCGGCGCCGCTCCCCCACCCACCAAGGAAGAAGCGCATGAACGTAGCCGAACAGCTCGTCGCCCAGCTCGTCGACGCCGGGGTCCACCGGATCTACGGCATCGTCGGCGACTCGCTCAACCCGATCGTCGACGCCGTCCGCAAGACCGGAGGCAGCGCGAAGGGGGGCATCGACTGGGTCCATGTGCGCCACGAGGAGGGCGCGGCCCTCGCCGCCGCCGCCGAGGCCCAGCTGACCGGCGAGCTCGCCGTCTGCGCCGGCTCCTGCGGCCCGGGCAACCTCCACCTCATCAACGGTCTCTACGACGCCCAGCGCTCCGGCGCCCCCGTCCTCGCGATCGCCTCGCACATCCCGAGCGTCCAGATCGGTGAGTCCTACTTCCAGGAGACCCACCCGGACCGCCTCTTCAACGAGTGCTCCGTGTACTCCGAGCTCATCTCCACCCCGGACCAGGCCCCTCGCGTCGTCAACTCCGCGATCCGCCACGCCGTCGCCCTCGAGGGCGTGTCCGTCGTCACCCTGCCCGGCGATGTCTCCCACGAGAAGGCCACCGCGCCGACGCCGGAGTACTCCCCCGCGCGCCGCGCCAACCTCACGCCCAACCCGGCGGACGTCGAGGAGGTCGTGAACGTCCTCAACGCCGCCAAGAAGGTCGCGATCTTCGCCGGCGCCGGCGTCAAGGGCGCCCACGACGAGGTCATCGCCTTCGCCGACGCGCTCAAGGCCCCCATCGGCCACTCCCTGCGCGGCAAGGACTTCATCCAGTACGACAACCCCTTCGACGTCGGCATGACGGGCCTGCTCGGCTACGGCGCCGCCGCCGAGGGCATGAAGGACGCCGACATCCTCATCCTGCTCGGCACGGACTTCCCCTACGACCAGTTCCTCCCGGACACGACGACCATCCAGGTGGACAACCGCGCCGAGAAGCTGGGCCGCCGCACGGACGTCTCCTACGCGATCCACGCGGACGTCATCCCGTTCATCGAGGCCGTCCTGCCGCGTCTCAAGGGCCGCCGCTCGGACAAGTTCCTCAAGGACACGATCAAGCGCCACGCCAAGATCATGAAGGCGCCGGTCGGCTCCTACACGCGCAACGCGGAGAAGTTCAAACCGATCCACCCCGAGTACGCCGCGCACCTGCTCAACGAGCTGGCCGACAAGGACGCGATCTTCACCGCGGACACCGGCATGTGCAACGTGTGGACCGCCCGCTACATCGACCCGCTGGGCTCGCGCCGCCTCATCGGCTCCTTCCTGCACGGCACGATGGCGAACGCCCTCCCGCACGCGATCGGCGCGCAGGTCGCGTACCCGAACCGCCAGGTCATCTCCGTGTCCGGCGACGGCGGTCTGTCGATGCTCCTCGGCGAGCTCGTCACGGCCCGCATGCACAACCTGCCGCTCAAGGTCATCACCTTCAACAACTCGACGCTCGGCATGGTCAAGCTCGAGATGCTGGTCGACGGCCTGCCGGACTTCGGCACGAACGTCCACGACGTCAACTACGCGGGCGTCGCGGAGGCCATCGGCTTCCACGCCGAGCGCGTCGACGACCCGAAGAAGCTCAAGAAGGCCCTCGAGAAGGCCCTCGCCTTCGACGGCCCGGCGCTCGTCGAGATCATCACCGACCCGAACGCCCTGTCCCTGCCGCCGGAGATCACCGGTGAGCAGATGCTCGGCTTTGCCACGGCCATGAGCAAGATCGTGCTCAACCGCGGCGCCGGCGAGGCGGTCTCCATGGCCACCTCGAACATGCGCAACATCCCGCGCTTCTGACGCGGGCAGCCGGGCGGCCGGGAGCGGCCGGCCCGGGCAGACGACGGCGGGGCGTCCTCCTTCGGGAGGGCGCCCCGCCGTCGTGCTGCTGCCGCCCGACTGCCTTGGCTCGCCCGCTGCGCGCCCTGAGCTTGTGCCCCGTCGGCGCTTCTACGACACGAAACCTGTCTCAGAAGCGCCGATACATCACAGGATGTCCCGATCTCGACGTCAGGATGTCCCGATCTCGCGGGGCGCGCGGTTCTCCGGGGGGGGGGGGGATGGGGGCCGGTCGTCCGCGGGTCAGTCTGCGAGGCCGAGGACGCCGACGACGTCGGGGCGGAAGTAGCCGGGGCCCTTGAGGACCTTGCCGTCCTCGCGGTAGATCGGCTTCCCGTCCTCCCCCAGCTTCGACATGTTCGAGCGCTGCACCTCGGTGAGGACCGCCGCCAGGTCGATGCCGGTCTCCAGGGCCATGCCGTAGATGACGTAGACGAGGTCCGCCAGGGCGTCGGCGGTCTCGACGACGTCGCGCGCGCCGTCGTCGGCGGCCACGGCCCGCTGGAAGGCGCCCTCGACCTCGGCTCGGGCGGCAGCGCCGTAGACGGAGCCGACGAGCTCGCCGAACTCCTCGGCAATGAGGCTCATGCGCATGCCGAGGCTGGTGCGGTCCAGGCTCGGGCCGTCGGTCTGGACGGGCAGGCCGTAGACGTGGTGGAAGCGGCGGACGAGGGCCTCGGGGTCGTCGCCCTCGCGCTGGCCGACGCCGTCGTGCGCGACGAGCGGGGTGTCCGCGCCCGCCGTGTGGGCGGAGCCGTTGCCGCGGCCGGTCGGGTCGGCGGAGGCGGGCGACGGGCCGTCCCAGGGGGCGCGGGGCTCGCGGGGCTCGCCGCGCAGGATCGACGCGGTCCACTCGTCGTAGACGCGCCCCTTCTGGACGAAGGCGCATCGCCGCAGTCCCTCCTTGACGAACCCGAGGCGCCAGGCGACGCGCCACGAGGCCCAGTTCGGGACGCCGTCCTCGATGAGGCACGCCCAGCCGACGGCGGGGAGCGCCAGGGGGCCCGAAGGATCGAAGGCGACGTCGAGCAGGGCGTTCACGGCACGGTGGAGGGTGCCGCGTCCGCGACAGTCAGGCGCAATGGCGAAGCCGAGCTCGCCGCGCCGCACGTCTGTCAGTCGGAGGTCAACCGTTCCCGCGTAGGTCGACGCGCCATCCGGTGCGATCTCCCGGATTGCCCAGGTGAGGTCTGCCCCGTCCGCCCAACCCTGTGCAACGACGTTCTCGACGAAGGAGACCGCGTCCTCACGCGCGTAGGGCGAGGGCACGCTCGTCCACCGCTGGATGTCCGGGTCCTGGCAGATCTCCGCGATGCGATCGACGTCGTCTGCCGTCGGGACGGACAGGAGGAGCTCGGGCAGGGCGCGGCCGTCGTGCTCGGCGGCGGGGACGCGGATCTCGAAGGGCTGCATGCCGCCAGCCTAGCGAGGGCCCACGACGGGCCCGGACGGTGGTCGGCGCCCGACGGTCGGGGCCGACGCCGTCACCCGCACCGGCCGCAACAGGCTCAGGCGGACGCCGCACCCGCCGTCGCGTTGGGCCGAGGCCCCTTGGACAGCGCCGGCCAGGACAGCAGCAGGACGAGTCCGCCGAGGACGCCGTAGACGAGCGCGACCCAGGTGCCGTGCGCGTCGGCGAACCATCCGACGATCGGGGGCGCGACGAGCATGATGACGCGCGCGAGCCAGGACACGAGGGTGAGGCCGAGGCCCGGGCGGAGGCCCGGGACGTCGTCGGCGGCGGCGTAGGCGACCGGCACGGCCACCGCGCAGCCGGCGCCGGAGACCATGAGGCCGAGGATCGTGCCGTTGACACTGCCCATGGCGAGGGCGATCCCCATGCCGGACATGACGAGGACTCCCCCACCGGCGATGACGGCGCGCGCCCCGAGGCGGTCGATGACGGCGTCCCCGAGGAGGCGCCCGACGATCATGACGCCCTGGAGGGCGACCATGCCCATGCCGGCCGTCGAGGCGCCCGCCCCCTGCTCGGTCAGGAGGAGCGAGGACCAGTTGCCTGTGACGTCCTCGGGGAACATCGCTGCCGCGCACATGAGGCCCAGGACGAGGACGAGCACGACGGTGAGGGCCTTCGGCACAGGGGCCCCCGCGCCGGCGGCCGCGGCCCGGGAGGCGTCGACGTCGACGGGTGAGGAGACCGGACCGGCGTCGGCGGCCGCGTCGGCGAGGGCGCCCTCGAGGGGCTGGGCCGGACCGCCCGTGACGGCCGGGTCCTCGGCGAAGCCGGGAAGGCGACGGTCATCGGAGTCGGGGCCCTTGATCGTCCAGGGGACCGCGGACCAGGAGACGACGGTGAGCAGGACGAGGACGCCCGCCATGTGCCAGCCGATCGGGACGCCGGCGCCCGCGATCGCCTGCCCCATCGCGGCGCCGACGACGGCGCCGAGGGACCAGGCCGCGTGGAAGCTCGTGATGATGGAGCCGCCCCAACGGCGCTCGACGCGCAGGCCGTGCGCGTTCTGGGCGACGTCCACGATGGCGTCCATGCCGCCGACCCACGCCATGCACAGCGTGAAGACGGGCCAGGAGTCGGCCAGGCCCGCGCCGAGCAGCCCGAGGCCGAGGACCACCATGCCGAGGCTCGCCACCTTGGCGGAGGTGAGGCGGTTGATGAGCCACGAGGCCGCCAGGCCGGCGATGAGCGCGCCCACCGAGACGCCCATGAGGGCCTGGCCGAAGGCCGCCTTCGTGATGCCGAGGTGGGCGAGGACCTCCGGGTAGCGCGGGACCAGGTTGGAGAATCCGATCCCGTTGGCGAAGAAGGTGAGGTAGACGGCGATCCTGGCCTTGACGAGCGCGGCGGGACGGCGGTCGCGGCGGCGCTGGCCGGGTGCGGAGGGCGTGGTCACGGAGGAGCGTCCTTGCTGACGGGGAGGGTGGTGGAGCGAGGGGAAGTCGCTCACCCGCAAACTACCCGACGGTCGGCCCGTGCAGAAGGCTCCCTCCCGACGGCGAGCGCGCGGCGGTGGGATGGCTGCCGCGACCGGTCCTGGCGGGCGTCCAGCGGAGCGCCGCCTCGGAGCAGGGGGACCGTCCCTTCACCCCGGGTACGCGCCCGTCCCCGTAGCATCGAAGTGCCCGGCGCCCCGCCACGTGGACGTGGCCGGGCAGCGCACCCTTGAAGGAGCCGTGAGGCCGATGCCCGAGGAGCCCTTGACGCGAGCGACCCGCGCACACGTACCGCGGTGGCGCCGTCCGCACGTCCGGGTCACGAGCCGGGACGGCCAGGTGCTCGTCACGCAGCGCGTTCCCGGCGTGCTCGCGGGCACCAGCCGTCTCTACGACGACGATATCGGCACGGCCATCACCTACGACCTCCCGTACTACGCCTCGGGACTCGGTCGGCGCCGCTCCCGCACCCGGATGGTCGAGAAGCGGCTGAGCGTGCCGCTGGCGTCGGTGGGCTCCCTCGAGGCAGCTCGGCGGGTCGTCGACGGCGTCCTAGCGGGACCCGAGCACGCCGAGCGCGTGCCGAGACGCGGCGGCGTACCCAGGCCGTCCCAAGAGGCTGCACCGGGAGGGCGTGAGCCCGAGTCCGCCGGGACAGTCCTCGCGATGCGTCTCATCGTCGCCGCCGTCGGGCTCGCGTGGTGCGCCATCGTCGTCGGCCTCATGGTCGTTCCGACCCGGCTGTTCGGCGGCTCGCCCGTGCTCCACCCGAACCCTTTCGCTCCCAGGAGCTCGTACCTGCTCGTCCTCGTGACCTTTGTCGTGCTGCTCGGATCGGGTCTGCTGCTCCTTCTCGTCCCGCTGCGCCGTGCGTGGGTGGACCGGACACCCGACTGGTACGCGGAGGCCCAGTGGGAGGCGCTGCGGCGGGCTCTGTGGTGTGCGGCGGGAGCCGAGCCAGCCTCGAGCGGTTGGTCCGACGTCGAGGGCGAGGCGCCGCCGGACCCTCTCCTGCGTCGCTGAGCACCGGGCGGGACGCGCGCACCTCGTCGCTTCGCCCGACCTGCGGTCACCCGGCGCAGCCGTGGAGCGAGTGGCATCAGGGGGCGCCTGGTGTCCGAGCGCCCGCGCGGCGCGGGCCGGTCGGGGACTGTCACGGTCACGCGCCCCGGGCACGGCGAAGGCCCCGATCCACTGGATCGGGGCCTTCGCAACGGGTGTCCGAGGGGGGACTTGAACCCCCACGCCCGTTTAATGAGGCACTAGCACCTCAAGCTAGCGCGTCTACCTATTCCGCCACTCGGACTTTGTTGTCATCACCTCTTGGGTCCAGCCCCTCGCGGCGACGCAGAGAAAGTTAGCACGGCCCCCGCCCCACTCACCAAATCGGTTCCGAGTGCCGTCCGTCACAGCGCCTCGACGGCGATCCTCGTGCCCACGGAGACGGTCTCCCCGGGCTGCAGGACGACCGCGTTCCCGCCGACCCGGGCGCACTCGACGCACAGCATCGAGGCGAACTCGTCGTCCGCCATGTCATGGAAGGCGGCGGCACCCTGGCGCCATGGGTTCCACACGACGACGTCGGTCGCCTCGACAGGCTCGACACGGATGCGTCGCGATGCGGCGGGGTCGGTCACGGTGACCCCGCCGCGCGCCGGGTAGATGCGGTCGACGGGACCGGCGACGCGCAGGACGCCGTCCTGGGTGCGGAGGGCTCTGCCGTCGGTCTTGTCGACGTACTGGGCACCCTCGAGACCGGTCACGGTCGCGGCGGTCACGTCGCCGACGGCCAGGTAGGTGTGCAGGGCCGCCTCGACCCGCTTGGGAAGGGAGCCGGTCGCACGCAGCGAGAGCGTGAGGGCGAGCTCCTCGCCGAGGCGGACCTCGTAGAGGGCGGCGACGCCGTCCTGCTGGGCGGCGAGGACGAGCGAGACCGCACCGTCGGGCTCCGCCTGCGCCGAGCGCAGGGTCCAGGGGCTGATCCGTCCCCAGCCGTGCGAGGGCCGCTGGTCGCCGTCGGGGCCCGAGCCGAACCAGGGCAGGCACAGGGGGACGCCGCCCCGGATCGCGGTGGCCCCGTCGAAGACGGCCTCGCGGGAGGTGAAGACGACCTCCTTCTCGCCGCGCGGGGCCCAGGAGGTCAGGTGCGCGCCGTGGAGGTAGAGCTCGCCGTGCGCGGCCGGGGCGTCGACGAGGAGACGGTCCTGCCCGCCGCGCCCGGCCGACAGGGCAACGGTGCGCGGGAGGCGCACGCCGTCGGGCGTCACCGGACGGAGGGCGGGACCGACGGCGGCGGACACGGTGGACGCGAGGGAGGCTGCGCTGCGCAGAAGGCTCATGAGGGCACGCTAGTATGCTGGCGAGCGTCCCGTCAGCGAGAGCAAGGCGCCATCCATGACTTCGTCGGTCCACCGACCCACCTCCGGCAGCGCCGGTCCCTTCGACGCGGTGCTCGTCGACCTCGACGGGACGATCACGGACTCGGCGCCCGCCATCCTGTCCTCCTTCGAGGCGGCCCTCACCGAGCTCGGCATCCCCTACGGCTCGCGCGACGAGCTCATGCGTCTCGTCGGTCCACCGCTGTCCGAGGGCTTCCGGCTCTTCGCGGGCCTGACCGGTGAGGCCAACGCGAACGCCGTCGCCGTCTACCGGCGCCACTACCGCGAGCTCATGCTCGGCTCCCCCGTCTACGACGGCGTCCCCACGATCCTGCGCTCCCTCCACGCCCAGGGCGTCCCGATCGGCCTGGCCACCTCCAAGCGCGAGTCGATGGCCGTGCAGATCCTCGAGCACGCGGGCCTCCTGCCCCTCTTCACCGTCACCGCGGGCGCCGACGACGCAGACCAGCACGGCGCCAAGGCGGACGTGATCCGCACCGCGCTCGAGCGTCTCCGCGCCGCCGGGGCCCCCACGGGCCGCGTCGTCCACGTCGGGGACCGCGCCCACGACGTCGACGGCGCCCACGAGGCCGGGGTCGAGTGCGTCGCGGCCCTGTGGGGCTACGGGGACGAGGCCGAGCTCGCCGGCGCCGAGCACCTCGCCCACGACGCCTCCGAGCTGGCGTCCCTCCTCGGGGGTGAGACCGAGTGAGCAGCACCGACGACGAGCGCACCCTCGACGCGCGCCGCCCCTCGGGCGGCGCGCCCGCCGGGGACCCGTCACCGACCGCCAGGGGCGCTGCGACGCCCGATGAGCCCACGCGGCTGAGCGAGGGGGGCGGCACGGCCCTGGTCGACGCCCACGACGCTCCCCCCGGCACGGCCGAGGACGAGGCCGCCGCCTCCCGCTTCCAGTGGGAGGGCGACGTCGCCGCCGTCGAGGTCACGGCCGCGCGGGACCTCGCCCGTCAGCCCGAGGCCGACCGCGACAGCGACCTGTCCCCCGGGCCCCGCGACGGGCACGGCGCCGCGCACGCCCCGGCGGCGTCGGCGGGCGGCGCCGCCTCCCCCGCGCGCGAGGAGTCCCACCGGGCCGCGGGCGCTCTCGGCGGCGGCGCGCGGCTCATCGGGCGCCTGCGCAGCGCGCTCAGCACGCAGATCGAGCGGGCCGACGAGCGCCGGGAGGCGGAGCGTGTCTCGACGCTGCGCTACGACGATGCCGGGCCCGCGCCGGCCCCGGTGGCGGCGCCGCCGCAGGAGACGTCGACGCGCGTGACCGCCCCCGAGGGCATCACGGTGCGGGACGCGGCCCTGCAGTCCCTGCCGCGGTGGCTCGTGCGCGGGGGCCTGGGGGCGTGGCTGCTGCTCGGCATCATCGTCGTGGTGGCACTGGTCTTCCTGGCCACCGCGAAGGTCGTCCCCGTCTTCATCGGCGTCTTCCTGGCGCTCGTCGTCACCGCGATCCTCCACCCGATGGTCGAGCTCCTCGCCCGCGTCATGCCGCGGTACCCGGCGACCTTCATCGGGCTGCTCATGGCTCTGGCGGTCGTCGCCGGCCTCATCACCTACGTCGTCACCTCGGTGGCGAACCAGTGGAGCACGCTCGCGCTGCAGTTCTCCGACGGCATCAACACGATCCTCGACTTCATCGAGCACGGCCCGCTGCCGGTCCACCTGAGCCAGCAGGAGCTGGTGGCTCAGGTGCAGAAGGCGGTCGAGGAGGCGCAGACCTACGTGCAGACCAACGCGCCCTCGCTGGCGAGCGAGGTGCTCGCCAACGCGGGCACGGTCGCGGACGTCTTCGTGGTCCTGGCGCTGGCGCTGTTCACGACGATCTTCTTCCTCGCCTCGGGCGGACGGATGTGGCGCTGGTTCCTCAACGAGCTGCCGGCGACGATGCGCGAGCGCGTCCACCGCGCCGCCGGCGCCGGCTGGTACACCTTCGCCGGCTACGCGCGCGGCACGGTCATCCTGGCCGGGACCGACGCGGTCATGGCGGGGATCTTCCTGCAGATCGTGGGGGTGCCGCTCGCCGCGCCGCTGGCGGTGCTCGTCTTCATCGGCGCCTTCATCCCGATCATCGGGGCGCCCACAGCGATGATCGTCGCGATGATCGTGGCGCTCGCCGCCAAGGGCTTCGTCGCGATGGTGGTCGTGGGGCTGGGAGTGGCGGGCATCGGCCAGATCGAGGGGCACATCCTCCAGCCGCTCATCATGGGCCGTCAGGTCTCGCTGCACCCGGTGGTCGTCATCATCGCGGTGGCGGTGGGCACCTTCTCCATGGGGCTGCTGGGCGCGGTGATCGCGGTGCCGCTCGTCAGCGTCGCATGGTCGGTGTACTCCGAGCTGCACGTCAAGGACGCCCCGGTGGTGGGCGAGCTCCCTGCCTACAACGCGGACCGCAACGCCTGAGGTGTGCACGGGGACGCGGTCCCGTCACGCCCAGTCGCGGCTTCCGGCGGAGACGACGCCCGGGAGGACCTCGAGGTGCTCGGCGAGGAGGGCGGTGACGCCGTCGCCGCCCTCGACGGTGCCGCGCACGATGACGGCGGGCGCACGGCGCCCGACATTGCGGTAACGCTTCCACATGCCGGCCGAGCAGACGACGTTGAGCAGGCCGGTCTCGTCCTCGATGTTGAGGAAGACGGTGCCGGCGGCCGTGTGGGGGCGCTGCCGGTGGGTGACGACTCCGGCGACGCGGACCCGCTGCCCGTCCTCGCGGCGGGCGACCTCGCTGACCGGGATGACGCCGGAGTCCGTGAGGCCCTCGCGCAGGAAGACGGTCGGGTAGGACTCGGCGGAGACTCCGGTGAGGCGCAGGTCGGCGACCTGGCGCTCGTGGGCGGTCATCTCCCGCAGAGCCGGGGCGTGGGCGCCGACGGCGGTGCCTGGCAGGGGCGGCTGGTACCAGGCCTGGACGGGTTCGGCGGGCTGAGCAGCCTGGACGGGTTCGGTGGACTCTGCGGAGAGGGCGGCCCGGGCGGGGTCGTTGGGGTGGGAGCCCTGGAGGGGCGCCGCGCCGGAGCCCGTGCCCGGACCGCGCCCTCCGCTCGGAGCGGTGAGGACCGGACGGGCGCTCCCCCGTCTGCGTCGACTCGTGCGCACGGAGTGCTGCGCACGGCCCTCCCTCTGCGATGACGGTCCGGTCAGGAGGTGACGCTGCCCGTACTCCCCTGCGAGGACGCCGGCGGCCCACAGGGCCTCGCGTCGCTCGACGCCGAGCGAGGCCAGGGCCCCGCAGGCGGCGAGGGTCTCGAGGCGGGCGCGCGAGAGGCGAACGCGGCGGGCGAGGTCGGCGACGTCCGCGTAGGGCCCGTGGGCGTCCCGTTCGGCGACGATCCTCTCGGCGACCTCGTCGCCGAGGCCCTTGACGCGGGCCAGGCCGAGGCGGACCGCGAGGTCGGGGTGGACGTCGAGGCCGGTGAGGGCGTCCGGCGCGGGGCTCAGCGGCGCCCAGGCGGGGTCCTCCGAGCATCCGTCGCCGGATGCCGGGGCGTCGGAGGCCTCACCGGCCGGGCCCGGGCTCCCCGCGGGACGGCGCTCGACGGTCGCCTCCTCCCGGGAGGCGTTGACGTCTGCAGACAGGACGCGCACCCCGTGGCGGCGGGCGTCGGCGACGAGCGTCTGCGGGGACCAGAAGCCCATGGGCTGGGCGGCGAGGACGCCGGCGTAGAAGTCCTCCGGCTTGCGGGCCTTGAGCCAGGCGGAGGCGTAGACGAGGTAGGCGAAGGAGAAGGCGTGGGACTCCGGGAACCCGAAGTCGGCGAAGGCGCGCAGCTTGTCGAAGACGGCCTCCGCGGTGGGCGCGTCGATGCCGCGCCCCGTCATGCCCTCGACGAGGCGGGCGTGGAGGGCCTCCATGCGCTCCACCGAGCGCTTGGAGCCCATGGCCTGACGCAGCGCGTCGGCCTCAGCGGGACTGAAGCCGGCGGCGTCGATGGCGATCTGCATGAGCTGCTCCTGGAAGAGCGGGACGCCGAGGGTCTTCTCCAGGGCGGGTCGCAAGGAGTCGTGCAGGTAGGTGACCTCCTCCCTGCCGAGGCGGCGCCGGATGTAGGGGTTGACGGCGTCGCCCTGGATGGGGCCGGGGCGGATGAGGGCCACCTCGACGACGATGTCGTAGAAGACCTCGGGGCGCAGGCGCGGCAGGGTCGCCATCTGGGCGCGGGACTCGACCTGGAAGACGCCGACCGTGTCCGCGGCCGTGAGGAGCCGGTAGACGGCCGGGTCGTCCTCGGGGAGCGTGTGCAGACCCCAGGGGCGGCCGACCTGGGCGGGGCGCAGGAGCGCGTCGTCGCCCGGGACGCGGGTGCCGTCCGGCAGTCGCCCGACCTCGAGGTCCGGGACGGTCTCCCCGCGCTCGGCGAGGGTGGTGAAGGCCAGGCGCAGGGCGGTGAGCATGCCGAGCCCCAGGAGGTCGAACTTGACCAGGCCGGCGGCGGCGCAGTCGTCCTTGTCCCACTGCAGGACGGTGCGCCCCTCCATGGCGGCCCAGCGCACGGGGCAGACCTCGGTGACGGGCTGCGCGCACAGGACCATGCCGCCGGAGTGGATGCCGAGGTGGCGGGGCAGCAGGAGGAGCCGGTCGGCAACCTCGAGGACCTGCCGCGGGATCGCGTCGGGGTCGGCGGGCGAGGCGTCCGGCGCAGCGCCCGGCTCCCCCGCGCTCGTCGGGGACCCGGCTCCGGGGCGCTCACCGGCGGCTCCGGTTCCCGGTCCCGCGGCACCGGGCACCGGCCCGGCCGGTGCGGCGTCCTGCTCGTCCACGGCGTGCTCGGGCGGGGTGGGCTCGTCGGCCCACTTGCCGGGCGTGCCACGCTTGCGCCCGCGGGACCAGCCGTGATCGATGCCGGAGGCCCAGCGGTCCTGGAGGCCGACGGGGTGGCCGAGGGCGCGCGCGGCGTCGCGCACGGCGGAGCGGGGCCGGTAGGAGATGACGTTGGCGACCTGAGCGGCGTAGTCGCGTCCGTAGCGGGCGTAGACGTCCTGGATGACCTCCTCGCGGCGGCAGGCCTCGATGTCGAGGTCGATGTCCGGGTAGCCGGAGCGGCCCGGGGACAGGAAGCGCTCGAAGAGCATCTTGTGGCGCACGGCGTCCACGGCGGTGATGCCGAGGGCGTAGCAGACCGCGGAGTTGGCGGCGGAGCCACGGCCCTGGCACAGGATCCCGGCGCTCTCGCAGAAGTCGACGATGGAGCGCACGATGAGGAAGTAGCCGGGGAAGTCGAGGGCCTCGATGACGTCGAGCTCGTGGGTGAGGACCTCCCACGACTCCGGGTCCTGCTCGGGGGTGCCGTAGCGCTCCAGGGCGCCGCGGCGGGTGAGCTCGCGCAGCCAGGAGGCGGGCGTGTGCCCCTCGGGGACGTCGGGGGCCGGCAGGTCCGGGACGACGAGGGAGAGGTCGAAGGCGAGGTCGGCCGCGACCTCCGCGGCGGCGCTGACGGCCCATGGGGCGCGGCGGTGCAGGCGGGCCATGTCCTCCGCGCCGCGCAGCCAGCGGCCGACGGCGGGCAGGTGGCCGCGGGCGCCGTCGAGGTCGGTGACGAGGCGGGTGGCGGTGAGGACGTCGGCCAGGCGGGAGTCGCCGGGGCGGGCGCAGCGCACGGCGCCGGTGGCGAGCAGCGGGAGGCGGTGCTCGTGGGCGAGGGAGGTCAGGGCCTGCGTGAGGGCGGCGTCGGCGGGTCCGCCGTCGAGGGCGATCTCGACGGCGAGGGTGGGGCTGGAGGCGGTGACGAGGAGGTCCTTCATCTCCCCCAGGACCCGTGAGGCGGCGGGCAGGTCCCAGGTGTCGGGGCGGTGGGGGTCCCCCAGGGCGCGGCGCAGGGGGCCGTTGGCGGTGCCGGTGAGGACGAGGCAGGCGGGTGCGGCGTCGGGCTCCCCCGGCGGGCGCAGGGCCGCGGCGAGTTCGGGGAGTCGGTGGGCGGGGTCGGTGCGGCGCCCGGCGTCGAGGTTGTGGTGCGAGATCGCGGCGGACAGGCGCCGGTAGCCGAGCGGGCTGCGGGCGAGGACGGGCAGGTGGGAGCCGTCTGCCAGGGTGAGCTCGGCGCCGTGGACGGTGGGGACGCCGTGGGCGCGGCCGGCCTCGGCGTGCTTGACGATGCCGGGCAGGCCGTCGTGGTCGGTGAGGGCGAGGGCCTCGAGGCCGAGCTCGGCCGCGGCGGCGGCGAGGTCCTCGGGCTCGTTGGCGCCGTCGAGGAAGGAGTAGGCGGAGTGGGCGTGGAGCTCCGCGTAGCGGTGCGCGGGACGGCCGACTCCGCCCGCCCTCCCGCTGCTCAGCGACACTTCTTCGAACACGTGTACAGAGTAGCGCGGGGCTCGGACGCGCATCCGGCCCCGTTGCGCCGCACCGGCAGAGCGGGACCGGCGGAGCATGGCCGGGACGACACCGCTCCACCGACACATCCCCCTGGGACGGCCCCGACCCACGACCCGGGCGCCCGGACAGTGGGCCCGTCCAGGTCCGAGGAGCGGGACGGACTACGGTGTCGCCCGGCCACACGAACGACCGACGCCGGGTCCCCGCGACCCGCGCACACCGCGGAAGGCAAGCATGTCCAGCACCCAGCCCGGCGCCCCCACCGCACCCGACGCCGCCACGAGCGGCGAGGGCCTGCGCCGATCCCTGGCGAGCCGCCACCTCACGATGATCGCCATCGGCGGGGCGATCGGCACCGGCCTCTTCGTCGCCTCGGGCGCGACCATCTCCCAGGCCGGCCCGGGCGGCGCCCTGCTGGCCTACGCCCTCGTCGGCGTCATGGTCTGGCTCATCATGCAGTCCCTCGGCGAGATGGCCGCCTACCTGCCGGTGGCCGGCTCCTTCGGCGAGTACGGCAGCCGCTTCGTCTCCCCGTCCTTCGGATTCGCCATCGGCTGGAACTACTGGTTCAACTGGGCGATCACCGTCGCCGCCGAGCTCGTCGCCGCCGCCCTGGTCATGAAGTACTGGTTCCCGGACACGCCGTCGATCGTGTGGTCGGCGCTGTTCCTGCTCGTGCTCTTCGTCATCAACGCCCTGTCCGCCCGCGCCTACGGCGAGAGCGAGTTCTGGTTCGCGACGATCAAGGTCGTCGCCGTCGTCGTGTTCCTCGTCCTGGGCGTCGCGATGATCGCCGGGATCATCGGGACCTCGCCGGGCACCGCGAGCTGGACCACCGGCGACGCCCCCTTCGTCGACGGCCCCAAGGGCGTCCTCCTCGTCCTGCTCGTAGCCGGCTACTCCTTTCAGGGCACCGAGCTCATCGGCACGGCAGCCGGCGAGGCCGAGGACCCCGGCCGCACCATCCCGCGCGCGATCCGGACGATCTTCTGGCGCATCCTGCTCTTCTACGTCGGCGCGATCGCCGTCATCGGCTTCCTCATCCCGTACACGAACCCGAACCTGCTCTCCAGCTCGGAGACGGACATCGCGGTCAGCCCCTTCACCCTCGTCTTCGACAAGGCGGGCGTCCTGGGTGCGGCGAGCGTCATGAACGCCGTCATCCTCACCTCCGTGCTCTCCGCGGGCACCTCGGGCCTGTACTCCTCCACCCGCATGCTCTTCGCCCTCGCCGAGCGCGGGCACGCCCCGGCCTTCCTCATGCGCCTCTCGCGCCACCAGGTGCCGATGAACGCGCTCATCGCGACGACGCTCGTGGGCATCGCGGGCTTCATCACCTCGCTCGTGGGCGACGGCGCCGCCTACCAGTTCCTGCTGACGATCTCCGCGCTCGCGGGCTTCATCACCTGGGCGGGGATCTCGTGGTGCCACTGGCGCTTCCGCGCGGTCTTCAAGGCGCAGGGGCGCAGCCTGGACGAGCTGCCGTACCGGGCGCGCTTCTTCCCGGCAGGGGCGATCGTGGCGCTCGTGGCCTGCGTGGCGATCATCATCGGCCAGGCCTACGAGCCCCTGAGCGAGGGCGCCTCCGTGGGCGAGGTGCTCCTGCCCTTCATCGGCGTCCCGGTCTTCTTCGGGCTGTGGTGGGGGCACAAGCTCGTCACCCGCGCCCCGGCCGTGGACCTCGCGACGGTGGACCTGGGCCGCGACTGAGCGCAAGCGGTCCGGCCACGACTGGGCGGCCAGCGGTCCAGCCGCGACTGGATGGCCGGCGCCCCAGCAGCGACCGAGCGGAAGCGGCCCGCCACGACGGTCGAGCCACCCCGACCGTCCGGGCGCCCCGCCGTTTGAGAGCCCGCCCCGGCCCCCGTCAGGCGACGACGAGGAGCGCCCCGAGGACGGCGAGCGTCCAGGACGTGAGCGAGCCGATGAGGAACTCCTCGGCCTTGAGGCCGCTTGCGTCCTTGGAGATCTCGGGGAAGCGGATGACGCCCTTGGCGGCGATGATCGCGGCGAGGGCGGCGTTCGCGCCGGCCCCGGCCAGAAGGATGAGGAGGACCCGCTCGAGGGGGCCGATCCAGCGGCCTCCGTGCAGCGAGGGGACGCCGTCGTCCTGCCCGTCGGCCTCCGCGCCCCCACTCGCGTCGGCTGTTGCGCTCGATGTCTCGCGCTCGACCTGATGGGCGACCGAGGGCGACTCCGGTGCCGTCGACGCGCCGTCGGCCTCCGACTCGGTCGCCTCCTTCCGCGAGCCGTCGCCTCGGACGCGCCCGGCGACGTCGGCACCCCGTGCGAGGGCGAGGACGGCGGCGACGGGCTCGTTCGCGGGCGTCGTCAGGAGCATGAGGGCACCGGCCCCGGCGGTGACACGGTCGATGGTGCCGGCCGGCCCGAGGCCGTGCCCGCCGGAGAAGGCGTCGATGACGGCGCACAGCACGACGACGAGGATCATGGCGCCCCAGCGGACGACGACGGTCCGCTCGTCGGCGGGCCGCAGGTTCGCGAAGGCCCACGCCGCGGCACCGGCGAGGGCCACCGCGGTGCCGACGAGCCCGGCGCCGAGCAGGAAGAGCCCGGCGAGGACGGCCACGACGACGAGCCCGCCGCCGGTAAGCAGGAGGACGGTGCGGCGCGAGCCCTCGGGACGACCCGCGGTCGCCTGGAGCGCGAGGGAGACGGCGCCGAGGAGGAGGATGAGGAGGGCGGTCATCAGGCTTCTTCCTGGTCGGCGGTCGATCGCTTCACGGCGGAGCCCCCACCAGTCGGAGCGTCGCGGCGCTCAGCAGCGGCGGCGTCGTGGACGGCGCGGAGGTGCTCCTGGGCGGCGAGGATCCCAGCGCCCGCACCGCGTGCGAGAGCGGAGACGGCCTGCTGGCTCAGCCTCTCCTCGCGGGCGACGTCGACCTGGGTGCGTCCGAGCAGGAGCGCCCCGATGACGCGGCGCTGGCGCGCCTGGAGACGGCAGACGGCCTGGTCGCGCAGGAGGAGCATCGCGTTGGTGAGTGCCTCGACCCCGGGCTGGATCCCGGGCTCGGTGCCGTCGAGCGCCGCGGCGCGCTCGGGGGCGACGCGGATCCGGGTCAGGGCGAACTCGCGTCCGGAGTCCTGGAGCTCGTGCGCGGCGTCGATGGCCTCTCTCGCGGCCCACCAGGCGGAGCCGTCCTGGACGACGTCGGCGGCGGACGGGTCGACCTCGCGGACCTCGCCGATCCCGAGGCCGAAGCGCAGCCTCAGCCCCTCGGGCAGGAGGAGGCAGGCGCGCAGCGTGAACTCGAGGGCCGGGGCGAGGCCGGCTGCGACCGCCTGGAACTCGTCGCCGACGGTGGCGCGGGCGGGTTCGAGGAGGGCGAGGCCCTCTCCGGCGGCCTCGAGGACCTCGAGGAAGGTGCGCTGGGCGCCGGCGCGGTCCTCGAGGCGGCGCGAGCCCACGATGTCGGCGATGAGGGCGCACACCGGAGCGGTGCCGGCGGGCGACGGTCCGGGACTGCCGGATCGGGAGGGTGCGGGGGTCACGGGTTCACGATATTGCTTGTACTCAATGTCTTACAAGCATGATCGAGGAGGGTCTGCAGGGGCGCCCGGCCAACTCGATCAGGCTTGTATCAGTGGGAGTACAAGCGGAATCGAGGTCACTCGCTGAGCAGGGTGCCGCCGGCATCGAGGTAGCACTTACCGCACAGGGACTCGTAGGTGACGTCGACGCCGTCGATGGCCACCTGGTCGCCGTCGAAGACGAAGCGGTCCCCCACCTTGCGCGCGTTGAAGATCGCCTTGCGCCCGCATCTGCAGATCGTCTTGAGCTCCTCCAGGGAGTGGGCGATCTCCAGCAGACGGCGCGAACCCGGGAAGGAGACGGTCCGGAAGTCGGAGCGGATGCCGTAGGCGAGGACGGGGACGTCGTCGATGAGGACGAGCTCCATGAGCTGGTCGACCTGGCGCGGGGCGAGGAACTGGGCCTCGTCGACGAGGACGCAGTCGACGCCGTCGAGCAGGGGCGCCGTCGAGGCCGCGTCGCCGAGAGCGCGCTCGCGCACGAGGGCGCGGACGTCGTCCTCGGGGGTGACGAGGAGGTCGACCTCGCGGGAGAAGCCGAGGCGCGAGACGACGGTCGACTCGCCCTTGGTGTCGACGTCGGCCTTGACGAGCAGCACCCGCTGGCCGCGCTCCTCGTAGTTGTAGGCGGTCTGGAGGAGGCCGGTGGTCTTGCCGGAGTTCATGGCGCCGTAGCGGAAGTAGAGCTTGGCCATCGTTCTCCTCGAGGACGGGCGGGGATCGGGAGGGAGTCTGTGCGCGCCGCCGGCGCGGGTGCGGAATCGGGCGCTGCCCGATGCTACCCGCGGCGGACGGCGTCCCCCCCCCGGGCGGCATCCCGGTCGCACCGATAGGCTCGCGGGCATGTCTCAGCGCAGCAGTGACCGCCGTGGAACCCTCCGGTCCAGGATCGAGCGCGCCGAGCGCGTCCTGGCCCCGGCGCTCGACCGGCTCCCGGGGGCCTGGCGGACGCGTGCCGCCCTGGTCCTCGCCGTGGTCGGCGCGGCGGCCCTCGCGCTGTTCGTGTCGATCGCCGACGGGGCCATCGAGAACGACGATCTCTCCGCGCTTGACCCGGCGGTGACGGGCTGGGCGGTGCGCAGCCGCGAGACCGTCCTGACCTCGGGGGCCTGGTTCTTCACGGACCTGGGCGGCACGGTGGGGCTCATCGTCCTCACTCTGGTGGCCGCGGCGGGACTGACGATCGGGCACCGGAGGGTGCACGCGGTGACGCTGCTGCTGACGATGGCGGGCTCCTCGGTGACGACGGTGCTGCTCAAGCTGGCCTTCGGGCGGCAGCGCCCCTCGACGGACCTGCTGCTGGGGGCACCGTCGGCGACGTACTCCTTCCCCTCGGGGCACTCCTTCAACACGGCGGTGTTCATGGGCACGCTGGCGGGCTTCGTCGTGCTCTCCGGGACCACGCGGGGCCGCAAGACGGCGGCCGTGCTCGTGGCGGTGCCGTCACGGTGCTCGTGGGGCTGTCCCGCGTCTACCTGGCGTACCACTGGATGACGGACGTGCTGGGCGGGTGGATGCTCGGCGTCGCCTGGCTGTGCGCGAGCTGCCTGCTGGCGCTGCTCGTCGCCGCCAGACGGCGCCGGGACGCGAGTGCTCAGGAGTAGACGGCGTCGAGCCACCACCTCCCCGAGCGCACGAGCAGGAGCGGCGGCCCCGTGTCCGTGACGACCTGGAGGTAGGCGCGTCGTGAGGCGCCCTCGGGCCGCCACCAGCCTTCGTCGACGGGCCAGGGACCGGCCCAGGACAGGACGCGCCGCTCCCCGCTCCCGACGAGCCCGACGACCACCCCTCCCCGGGCGAGGTCGAGGACGGCGGGGACGCCCTCGAGCTGCCCCTGGGCGCTGACGAGGACCTCCCGGCCCTCGTCGTCGGCGAGGTGCACGGGCACGGCACCGAGGGGGACGACCGAGGGCGAGGGCAGGGGCAGGGCCCCGGACCAGGGCGCCGAGCCCCCAGCACCGGCGCCCGTCGGAGCGCCCCGACCGGAGCGCTCGTCCACTCCCGCACCGGTGGACGAGCCCGCGGGGCCCGTGCCGGCAGCCGGTCCGGCACCTGAGGAGGGCGCGTTCCCCGAAGCCCGAGCGGGGCGTCGCCGCGGCCGCGCGGAGGCCCTCTCCGGCGCCCCGGTGTCGGCGGGCCTCTCGCCCCAGGCGACGAGGCGGCTCCGGGAGCGGGGATCGCGTCCCTCGACCAGGAGGGGCACCTGGACGCCGCCGGCCCCGAGGAGGGACTCGACGCGCTCGGCGGCCCGCCGCGCGCGTCGCCGCCCCTGCTCTCCGGGCGCGGCCCACAGACCGGCCTGGGAGGCGCCCGCAGGGACGAGCTCGAGGGCGGTGAGGCGCAGCCGGGTGAGGGCGGAGGCGGGCGGTCTCCCGGAACGGCCCGAGAGCCAGCCCTCGAGCTGCCAGCGGACGCGGTCGGTGAGCTCGGCGGCGCTCGGTGTCGTCTCGAGCATCCAGGAGCGTGAGAGCTCGGCGCCGTTCTCGCAGGCGGCCTCGACGAGGAGGCGCCCCGCGGCGAGCCCGCGGCCGACGAGGAGGGCGGAGAGGCGCTCGGCGATCTGCCGGGCGGCGAAGGCGGCGGCGTCGACCCGCTCGACGGGCGGGTCGAGCGCGGTCTCCACGACGGCGTCGGAGGCCGGCCGGTCGCTGCGCGGCACCTGGCGGGAGCGTCCCGAGGCGAGGAGGTGGGCCCTCTCCCCCACGGGCCCGAAGCGGGCGGAGACGTCCGGCAGGGGCAGGGCCGCGAGGTCCCCGAGGGTGCGCAGGCCGAGGCGTCCGAGGGTCTCGAGCAGGTCCCGGCTCTCCTCCCGGGCCCGGCGGGTGGGCAGGGCGGCGAGGAGGGAGTCGAGCGGCCAGGGGGCGAGGAAGGCGGGGGCCCCGCCCTCGGGGACGAGGACGCCGTGGCGAGCGGCGAGGACGGCGCCGAGGAGGGAGTCGGCGACGCCGACCTGGCACTCGACTCCGGGCCCCTCGGCGACGGCCTCGACGAGCCCGGCGGCGAGAGCCCCCTCGCCGCCGAGCCAGCGGGCGGGGCCGCGGGCGCCGGACAGGGCCAGGCCGGGGCGGGCGACGACGGGGTCGGCGAGGACGGTCCCGAGGGCGTCCATGACGGACTCGAAGGCGCGGGCCTCGCGCTCGGGCTGCGGGGGCAGGACGACGAGCCCGGGGCACAGGGAGCGGGCGGTGCGCAGACGGGAGCCGACGGCGACGCCGGCGGCGCGGGCGGGGGCGGAGGCGGCCTGGACGCCGCGGCCGCCGACGACGGCGACCGGGGTGACGGCGGGGTCCGGCAGGAGCCGCTCGCCGCCGGGGAGCGGGCGCCCGGCGAGGAGGCGGCGCTGCTCACGGGCCTCGAGGGTGAGGGCGACGACGGGCCAGTCGGGCACCCAGACAGCGACGAGTCGCGGCGCCCCGACACCTCTGCCGGGGGACGCGCTCGCCGCCGCGGCTCCGACGGAGGGGCCGGAGGACGCGGAGGGGGCGCTCACCGTCGGCTCCTCGTCAGGGGCACGACCTCGGCGAGGCCCGCACCGGCGGGCACGGCGCCCGTGCCCGCCGTGGTGGGCGCAGGGGCGGGGACGGGTGCAGGGGCAGCCGCGGAGGTGGCGAGGGAGGCGCTCACCCCGGAGGGTGCGAGCTCGAGGCGCGAGCCGGCGCCGGGGCGGGCGGGGTCGCGCAGCGACCAGCGCAGGCCGCGCAGGTAGCCGGCGGGCATCTCCCGGGCGGGGAGCGCCGGGGCCGGCTCCGGGGCCGCGATCGAGGTGTTCTCCAGCGGGCGGGCGGGCGCCTTGCCGGCCCCTGCGCCGATCCCGGCGACGAGGGCGAGGCGCCCGCGCGGCTCCGGGCGCCCCTCCTCCGGGCCTTCCGGGCGACTCTCCTCCGCCGGGGACGCCGGGAGCGCCCTCTCCCCTGCCGGCTGCGGGGCCGCTCCGGGCTCGCCGGTGTCCGTCCCCTCCGGGGCAGCGACGAGGCCGCGCGCCCCCTCCCAGGGCAGGTCGCTCAGGATGAGGGCGCCGCGCTCACGGGCGCGCGCGTGGAGGGTGCGGCGGTCCCGCGGTCGCAGGCGGGAGGCGGTTGCGGCGTCGACGAGGAGGACGTCGACGCCGTCGAGCAGGGCGCTCGTGGCGGCGAGGAGGAGGGACGGCTCCAGCCCGGCCGCGGGGACGACGAGAACGCGCTCGAGGTCGAGCCCGGCCTCCGCGGCGGCGTTCCACCCCAGGTCCTCCCCTCCGACGACGGCGCACCAGCCGTGCCGCCCCTGGCGCTGGGCGGCGGCGGCCAGGAGGACGGTGCGCGAGCCGGTGACGGCGAGGGCCCCGGCGGAGTCCGGGGAGAGCCCGAGCCAGGGGTCCGACCCCGCGGCACCGGCCTGACCGGGGACCTCCGGGGTGAGGAGGTCGAGGGCCGTGGCGCCCCGGGAGGCGGGGGCTCCGGTCGCACTGGCGAGGGCGCTCCCGGCGGGCGCCCCCTCGACGGCGTCGAGGGCGCGGGTCATGGCGCGCTGGACGTCCCGGGCGGTGGAGTCGTGCAGGCCGGCGCGCTGCTCGGCGAGGGCCAGGGCGGCGCGCGCCGCGGCCAGGCGCGAGGCGCCGTCGCGCTCCTTCGTCGGTGCTGGTCCCACGTCTCCTCCTTCCGTCACCGGGCCCCACGACCCGACCGTTCGAACACGTGTTCGACGTGGCGGAGGAAGAGTAGCGCCGACCCCGGACACGCGGAAGGGGCTCTTAACCGCACGCCGGACGTCCCGGCCGCCGACCCGCCCCGTCCCTCACCCCCGTCCCGTGCCAGTACCCGCGATTCCCGTCGGAGCCTCCCGCTAGGGTGAGCACGAGCACACCGGATCCCGCGACCCGTCGACCACCCGCACCAGCAAGGAGTCACCCCATGCCCGCCGATCTCACCCGCCCCCGCGCCCAGTCCCCCTACGACCACCTCCCCGCCCTGCCCTCCTTCGAGCTCGCCAGCGAGGACGTCGCCGAGGGCGAGCGCGTCGAGGACCGATTCACCGGCCTCGGGGAGAACGTCTCCCCCGAGCTCCACTGGTCCGGCTTCCCGGAGGGGACGCGCTCCTTCGTCGTGTCCTGCTTCGACCCCGACGCCCCGACCCCTGCCGGCTTCTGGCACTGGACGGTCGTCGACCTCGACGCCTCGGTCACCTCCCTCGCCCAGGGCCTCGGCGAGTCCGACCTCATGCTCGACGGCGCCGCCTTCCACGTCGCCAACGACTCCGGCACGCACGCCTGGACCGGTCCGTACCCGCCCGCCGGGGACGGGGACCACCGCTACGTCTTCGCCGTCCACGCCCTCGACGTCGACACCCTCGGCCTCGAGGACGACGCCACGCCGACGGCGGTCGCCTTCAACGTCGCCCAGCACGCCCTCGCCCGCGCCACCCTCACGGCCACCTACTCCGTGCCGGGCGAGCCCGGCGCCGCCCCCTTCATCCGGGAGGCCCGGTGAGCGCGGGAGGCCGTCCGCTCGCGCTCGTCACCGGTGCGACCTCCGGGATCGGCCGCTCCGTGACCGCGGACCTCGCACGGGACCACGACCTCGTCCTGCTCGCGCGCACGGAGGCGGACCTGGTCTCCCTCGCGGGCGAGCTCGCCGCGGGCCCCGGCACCTCCGGCGCCGCCGTGCGGACCGTCGCCGTCGACCTCACCGATGACGCCGCACTGGCCGCCGCCGTCGCCGATCTCGCGCTCGACGGGCTCGACGTCCTCGTCCACTCCGCCGGGATCGAGGCGACCGGGACGCTCGAGGAGCTCTCGGCCGCACGCTGGCGCGAGGTGCTCGACCTCGACCTCGTCGCCGTCGCGACCCTCACCACCCTGCTGCTGCCGGCGCTGCGGGCGCGCCGGGGCCTCGTCGTCATGATCAACTCCGGGGCGGGGCTGCACGCCTCCCCCGGACAGGCGCTCTACTGCGCCGCCAAGGCGGGCCTGCGGGCCCTGGCGGACTGCCTGCGCGAGGACGAGCGCGGCCGCGTCCGCGTCACCACCGTCTACCCGGGGCGCGTCGACACGCCCATGCAGGAGCGGATCCAGGCCGGGCGCGGCGCCGCCTACCGCTCCGAGGACCACGTGGCGACGTCGTCGATCGCGGCCGGGGTGCGCCTGGCCGTGGACACACCGCTCGACGCCGTCGTCGAGGACGTCTCGATCCGGCCCGCCGGGATGCTCTGAGCCGCCCGCCGCGTCATCAGGGGCGCCCGGTCGTCCGTCGGAGCAGCCGGGCGGCCGGCACCCGACGTCGTCGCGTTCCGGCCGCGATAGCCCTGGGGCCCCGGGCCGACCCCGGTCAGTTGCCGCCGGGGAAGCCCAGGGACCGCCACGCCTCGTAGAGGCCGACGGCGGCGGAGTTGGCGAGGTTGAGGGAGCGGTTGCCCTCGGCCATGGGGATGCGCACCCGGTCGGTGACGCGCGGGTGCGCCATGATCTCCTCGGGCAGGCCGGTCGGCTCGGGGCCGAAGAGGAGAGCGTCGTCGCCCTGCCAGTCGACGTCCGTGTACCAGCGCTCGGTGTGGGCGGTGAAGGCGAAGATCCGCCCCGGGACCTCCTCGAGGCACTCCTCCCAGGTCTTGTGGACGCGGGTGAGGGCGAGGTCGTGGTAGTCGAGCCCGGCGCGGCGGAGCTTGGCGTCATCCATGTCAAAGAGAGGGTCCACCAGGTGGAGCGTCGAGCGGGTGTTGGCGCTCAGACGGATCGCGGCGCCGGAGTTCCCCGGGATGCGGGGCTCGAAGAAGATGACGTGAAGCACGCGGGCCATCCTGCCACCTCACGGCGGCGGGCCGGCCCGCGTGCTCCGGCCCGGGCCGCGCTCGCGCTGAGGGCGCGCTCACGGCCCGGGCCGGCAGGGGGGCACCGGCGGACGGCCGCCCGGAGGGCGCCGCCCGGTCCGGGATCAGCCCAGGGTGTCGAGGACGATATTGAGGCCCTCGCTCATGGTCGGGTGGGCGATGACGGCGTCGCGCAGCTGCTGCCAGGTCATGTGGCCGAGCATGGCCATCTGGACGCTCGTGGCGACCTCGGAGGCCTCGGCGCCGATGATGGCGGCGCCGAGGATCTCGTCGGAGTCGGCGTCGACGATCACCTTGTAGAAGCCCTCCGTGCGGCCCAGCGTCTTGGCGCGAGGAACGGAGGCGGTCGGCGTCTTCGCGACGCGGACCTTGCGGCCCGCGTCGGCGGCCTCGGCCTCGGTCATGCCGACGTGCCCGAGCTCGGGAGTGGTGAAGACGGCCCACGGGATGAGGCGGCCCTCGGTGGAGGCCTCCTTGCCGTTGAAGAGGTCGCGCAGGACGCGGAAGTCGCTCCAGGAGGCGTGCGTGAACTGCGGCGTGCCGGCGACGTCCCCCGCGGCGTAGACCCCCTCGGCGGAGGTGCGCAGGTGCTCGTCCACCTTGACGAAGCCGCGGTCGGTGAACTCGACGCCGGCGGCGTCGAGGCCGAGGCCCTCGGTGACCGGCTTGCGGCCGAGCGCGACGAGGAGGTGGGAGCCGGTGGCCTCACGGCCGTCCTCGGTGTGGACGACGACGGGGCTGGAGCCCTCGGTGGAGCGGACGCGGTCGACGTGGGCTCCGGTGAGGACCTGGACGCCGAGGGCCTCGAGGTCGACGGTGATCTGCTCGGCGACGTCGGCGTCCTCACGGTCCAGGATGTGCTCGCCGGCGTGGAGGAGGGTCACCGGGACGCCGAGCTGGCCCATGAGGGAGGCCATCTCGACGCCGATGACGCCGCCGCCGAGGACGACGAGGTGGCTGGGGAGCTCGGGCAGGGTGAGGAGGTCCTCGCTGGTCCAGTACGGGGCCTGGGCGAGGCCCTCGATGGCGGGGACGGCGGGCGTGGTGCCGGTGTTGATGAGGACCTTGGCGCCGCGGACGCGGCGGAGGCTGCCGTCGGAGACCTGGATCTCGACGGTGCGCTCGGCGACGAAGCGGGCCGTGCCGAGGACGAAGTCCATGCCGGAGCCGGGGAAGAGCTTGTCGCGGTGGGCGGCGACCATGCCGCCGACGACCTTCTCCTTGCGGCCGCGCAGGCCGGCGAGGTCGACGCGGGCCTGGGCGAGGGCGTCGCGGCCGCCGTCGGACTCGGGGAGGCTGACGCCGTAGGCGGCGGAACCCTGGACCTCGCGCAGCACGCGGGCGGCGGAGATGAGGGTCTTGGTGGGGATGCAGGCGACGTTGATGCAGGTGCCGCCGATCTTGTCGCGCTCGACCATGACGACCTTGTCGCCGACCTTCGCGCGGGTCATGGCGAGGGACTTGCCGGCCTTGCCGCCGCCGACGACGAGGAGGTCGACGTCCTCGACCTCAGGGATGGCGGTGGTGCTGCTCTGTGCGCTCATGGGCGCTGTCTCCTTCGTTCGGGGTGATGCTGGTCTGCTGCTTCGCGACGCGCCCGCGAGGGGCTCGCCGCCCAGGTGCTCACCTGGTCCGTTGGTCCTAACGATCCGAGACACCGATGCATTCCGGCCGGGTGCTGGTCGTGTCGGAGCCGTGACCCGGCGCCGACCTAGACTCGCCCGCGACACGGCGCACGGGCGCTCGATCCGCCCGCCGCGCGCACGCGACCGACGGAAGGACTGACTCACGATGAGCGAGACGACGAACGAGCTGCGCGATCCCGAGGAGGCCTTCGGCGAGGCCGTCGGCTGGCACAGGGCCCTCGAGCACCCGGAGCTCCTTGCTGCGCCGGTCGCCGCCGCGCTGCAGGCCCTGGCGGCCTCCGGCGAGGAGGGCGCTGCCCTCGCCGACCGCGCCCTCGTCTGCGAGATCGACCCGGCCTTCTCCGACACCGACGCCCTCAACACGGAGTTCTCCCTCGACCCCGACGCCACGGGCAACTGCGTGCTCGTCGCCGGCAAGCGCTCCGGCGAGGAGCGCATCGCCGCCTGCGTCGTGCGGGCGACCGACTTCGCGGACGTCAACCACGTCGTCAAGAAGATGATCGACGTCCGCAAGGCCTCCTTCCTCCCCCAGGACCGCGCCGTCGAGATGTCCGGTATGGAGTACGGCGGCATCACGCCCGTCGGCCTGCCCGACCAGTGGCGCCTCCTCATCGACGCCGCCGTCGCCGCGAGGGACACGGTGCTCATCGGCTCGGGAGTGCGTCCCTCGAAGCTCCTCGTGCCGGGCGCGCTCCTGGCAGCGCTCCCGACGGCGGAGGTCGTCGAGGGCCTGGGCGTCCGCCCCGCCTGAGGCCGCCCGGTCCGCCCGCCCCGCCGGCCCACAGGCAGGGCCGCCGTGCAGCAGACAGCACGAACGGCGTCGGCCGGTCGACCCGGGTGGGGTGACCGGCCGACGCCGTTCTCAGCGGGGTGACCCGCCCAGGACCTCCGCTCCTCACACCTCGCCGCGGGCGAGGTTGCGCAGGACGTACTGGAGGATGCCGCCGTTGCGGAAGTAGTCCGCCTCACCGGGGGTGTCGATGCGGACCGTAGCCTCGAACTCGACAGCCGCACCGTCCTCCTTGGTCGCGGTCACGTGGACGGTGCGCGGCGTCGTGCCCTCGTTGAGGGCGGTGAGGCCGGTGATGGAGAAGGTCTCGGTGCCGTCCAGGCCGAGCGAGTCGGCGGACTCGCCGGCCGGGAACTGCAGCGGGACGACGCCCATGCCGATGAGGTTCGAGCGGTGGATCCGCTCGAAGGACTCGGCGATGACGGCCTTGACGCCCAGGAGCGCGGTGCCCTTGGCGGCCCAGTCTCGCGAGGAGCCGGAGCCGTACTCCTTGCCGCCCAGGACGACGAGCGGGATGCCGGCGGCCTGGTAGGCCTGCGAGGCGTCGAAGATCGAGTCCTGCTCGCCGGTGAGGAAGTTGCGCGTGTAGCCGCCCTCGACACCGTCGAGGAGCTGGTTGCGCAGACGGATGTTGGCGAAGGTGCCGCGGATCATGACCTCGTGGTTGCCTCGGCGCGAGCCGTAGGAGTTGAAGTCCTTGCGGGCGACGCCGTGCTCGGCGAGGTACTTGCCGGCCGGGGAGTCGCCCTTGATGGCGCCGGCGGGCGAGATGTGGTCCGTCGTCACGGAGTCGCCGAGCTTGGCGAGCACGCGGGCGCCGGCGACGTCCTCGACGGGCGTGAGCTCCATGGTGAGGCCCTCGAAGAAGGGAGCCTTGCGCACGTAGGTGGAGGCGTCGTCCCAGGCGAAGGTCTCGCCGTCGGGGGTGTCGAGGCCCTGCCAGCGCTCGTCGCCGGTGAAGACGTCGGCGTAGCCCTGTGCGTACATGTCGCGGTCGATGGTGGCGTCGATCGTCGCCTGGACCTCGGTCGGGTCGGGCCAGATGTCGGCGAGGAAGACGTCCTTGCCGTCGGCGTCCTGGCCGAGGGGCTCGGACTCGAAGTCGAAGTCCATCGTGCCGGCGAGCGCGTAGGCGATGACGAGCGGCGGGGACGCCAGGTAGTTCATCTTGACGTCGGGGTTGATGCGGCCCTCGAAGTTCCTGTTGCCCGAGAGCACGGAGACGACGGCGAGGTCCGCGTCGTTGACCGCTGCGGAGACCTCCTCCGGCAACGGGCCGGAGTTCCCGATGCAGGTGGTGCAGCCGTAGCCGACGACGTTGAAGCCCAGCTCGTTGAGGGCCGGCCACAGGCCCGCCTTCTCGTAGTACTCGGTGACGACCTGGCTGCCGGGCGCCGTCGAGGTCTTGACCCAGGGCTTGGAGCGCAGGCCCTTGGCGACGGCGTTGCGGGCCAGGATGCCGGCCGCGACCATGACGGAGGGGTTGGAGGTGTTGGTGCACGAGGTGATCGAGGCGATGGCGACGGAGCCGTGGTCGAGCTCGGTCCGCGTGCCGTCCGCCAGCGTGACGGGGGTGCGGCGGTGGGGTCGGCCGTCGGAGTCGCCGGGCGCCGCGGGGGCCGCGGGCTCGTCGCCGAGGGAGGCGGGGCTGACGGGGTCGGAGGCGGGGAAGCTCTCCTCGACCGCGGCGCGCTCCTCCGACTCGGTGCCCCCCTCGGAGCCGGCGTAGGTCGGGAGGACCTCGCGGAAGGACTCCTTGGCCTCGGACAGGACGATGCGGTCCTGGGGGCGCTTCGGACCGGCGATCGAGGGGACCACGGTGGACAGGTCCAGCTCGAGGTACTCGGAGTAGACGGGCTCGCGCGAGGGGTCGTGCCACATGCCCTGGGCCTTGGCGTACTCCTCGACGAGGCGCACGCGGGCGTCGTCGCGGCCGGTGAGGCGCAGGTAGTCGAGGGTGACGTCGTCGATGGGGAAGATCGCGGCGGTGGAGCCGAACTCGGGGCTCATGTTGCCGATGGTGGCGCGGTTGGCGAGCGGGACCTCGCCGACGCCCTCGCCGTAGAACTCGACGAACTTCCCGACGACGCCGTGGGCGCGCAGCATCTGCGTGATGGTGAGGACGACGTCGGTGGCGGTGGCGCCGGCCGGGATGGAGCCGGTCAGCTTGAAGCCGACGACGCGCGGGATGAGCATCGAGACGGGCTGGCCGAGCATGGCGGCCTCGGCCTCGATGCCGCCGACACCCCAGCCCAGCACACCCAGGCCGTTGACCATGGTCGTGTGGGAGTCGGTGCCGACGCAGGTGTCGGGGTAGGCCTGGGTGACGGGCTCGCCGTTGGCGCCGATGGCGTCGCGCGTGAAGACGGTGCGGGCCAGGTACTCGATGTTGACCTGGTGGACGATGCCGGTGCCCGGCGGGACGACCCGGAAGTTGGCGAGGGCCCCCTGGCCCCAGCGGAGGAACTGGTAACGCTCGGCGTTGCGCTCGTACTCGCGCTCCTTGTTGCGCTCGAGCGAGCTGGCCAGGCCGAAGGAGTCGATCTGGACGGAGTGGTCGATGACCATCTCGGCGGGGGCGAGGGGGTTGATGACCTCGGGGTTCCCGCCGAGCTCGGCGACCGCCTCGCGCATGGTGGCGAGGTCGACGATGCAGGGGACTCCGGTGAAGTCCTGCATGACGACGCGGGCCGGCGAGAACTGGATCTCGGTGTCGGGCTCGGCGCTCGGGTCCCACTCGGCCAGGGCGCGGACGTGCTCGGCGGTGACGTTGGCGCCGTCCTCGGTGCGGAGCATGTTCTCGGCGAGGACCTTGAGCGAGTAGGGCAGCCGCTCGAGCCCCTCGACGGCGTCGAGCCGGTAGATCTCGTAGGGGATCCCGTCCACGTCGAGCGTGGACCGGGAGTGGAAGGTGTCGAGGCTCGTCACCGTTATCGCTCCTGTTCTCGGTCGGCAGGCCCGCGGATCCGGTCGTACGGATCCCCGGGGTGAGTCGGTGCTCACGTTAGACGACGGGGCGACAGCACGCGGGAACACCGCGTGACGGAGGTCTCGGTTTCGTCAGGAACCGGTGCCGAAAAACGTGGCGGCGCTGCCCGTCCCGCCTCAGGCGCGCTCGAGGATCGCGACGGTCTCGAAGTGGTGCGTGTGCGGGAACATGTCGAGCGCGGCGAGGGACGCCGGCGCGTAGCCCGCGGCCAGGAGCGTCCCGAGGTCCCGGGCCAGGGCGGCCGGGTCGCAGGCGACGAGGACGATCCGCCGGGGCCCGAGCACCGCCACGGCCTGAGCGACCTCGCGGCCCGCTCCGGCCCGGGGCGGGTCGAGGACGACGACGTCGGCGCGCTCGTCCCGGCCCGGCCCGAAGGAGACGCCGAGCTCGGCGACGGAGGCGGCGGTGACGCGCCCGGCGTGGAGCCGGGTCCCGGGGAGGTCGTGGAGGGTGCGTCGGGCGTCGCGGACGGCCTGCTCGCTGCCCTCGAGGCTGAGGACCTCGCAGCCGAGCAGCGCCAGGGGCAGCGTGAAGAGCCCCGCTCCCGAGTAGAGCTCGAGGACGCGTGTGCCGGCGACGGTGTCGCGGTCGAGCGGGGCGTCGCCCTTGCGGGTGCCGGCGGCGCTGGGGCGGGCCCCGAGGGCGGCGCGCACGACCCGGTCGACGAGGACGGCGGGGGCGTCGCGGTGGACCTGCCAGAAGCCGTCGGCGTGGACGGAGTAGCGCAGCTCCCCCAGGCCGAGTCCGTCGGCGTCGACGAGCTCGTCGACGCGTCGGCGGCCGGTGGCGTGGGCGGCTCCCGTCAGCACCGTCTCGCCGCGGCCGTCGGTGAGGACGACGACGGGGTCGCCGCCCGAGGGCGCGACGGCGTGGACGCGGGTGCCGGGGCGCAGCTGCTTGCGCCAGCGGCTGCGCTCGGTGAGGCCCAGCTCCTGGAGGGCGGGGACGGCCAGCGGCAGGGAGCTCACGGGCAGGACGGTGCCGGAGCGGAAGGCGTTCATCCCGGCCCGGCCGTCCGGCGTCGCGGTCAGCTCGACGCGGGTGCGCGTGCCGGTGCCGGCGAGGGCTCGCACGCGCGGGTCGCCGCTGCGCGCGGCGCGCGTCTCGGAGGGCATGGGCTCGACGGGGACGCCACCGGGAGCGCTGGACTCGGGCAGGGCGAGGACGGCCTCGGCGACCTGCTCGCCGCCGAGGCGGCGCAGGCAGTCGGCCAGGACCCATCGCTTCCAGGTGCGCTGGGCGGGCAGGGCGACGTGGGAGAGCTCTCCCCCGCCGACTCCCCCGGGTCCTGCCTCGGGCCACACGGGGTCGACGCGGTCGGGCGAGGCGGTGAGGACCTCGACGGCGTCGGCGCGCCACATCTTCGAGGTCTTCTGGCTGAGGCGGGCGCGGACCGTCTCACCGGGCAGGGCGTGGCGGACGAAGACGACGCGGCCGTTCGGGTCGTCCACGGGGCGAGCGACGCAGTGGCCGCCGTGCGCGGGGGCGCCGACGGCGAGGACGAGCTCCTCGGGGGCGGCGGGGCTCATGCGCGATCCTCGACGGGGCTCTGGCGGGCCTCGGAGACGGCGCGGGAGGCGGCGGCCGGGTCCGTGATGCCGGTGGGCGTGTGGGCGCGCACGCCGCGGTGGATGTGGGTCTCGCCGGGCAGCCCGAGCTGCCAGGGCACGGAGGCGACGACGACGCCCGGGGTGAACAGCAGCGCGGTCTTGAGGCGCAGGGCCGTCTGGTTGTGGAGGGCCTGCTCCCACCAGTGCCGCACGAGGTACTCGGGGAGGAAGACCACGACGAGGTCGCGGGGGGACTCGCGTCGCACGGAGCGGACGTAGCTCGTCAGCGGCCGGATGATGTCGCGGAAGGGCGAGTCGAGGACGGTGAGGGGGACGGGGAGGTCGGCCTCCTCCCAGTCCTCGAGGAGCTGCTCGGCGCTGCCGTCGCCGGTGTCGACAGTGACGGCCTCGATGGAGGTCGGGTGGGTCGACTGGGCGTAGGTGAGGGCGCGCAGGGTCGGCTGGTGGAGCCGGGAGGCGAGGACGACGGCGTGGACGTGGGCGGGCAGGACGCGCGCGTCGTGCAGGTCGTCGACGGCGACCTCCTCGGCGACGCCGCGGTAGTGCTTGCGGATCCCGTTCATGAGGACGTAGATGATCGCCATCATCGTCAGGGTGATCCACGCGCCGCGCGTGAGCTTGGTGAGCAGGACGATGATGAGGACGAGACCGGTGCCGGCCACGCCGATGCCGTTGATGACGCGGGAGCGCTGCATGCGCTGGCGGGCCTTGGCGTCGGTGGCGCCCTTGAGCTCGCGGGTCCAGTGCCGGACCATGCCGATCTGGGAGAGGGTGAAGGAGATGAAGACGCCGACGATGTAGAGCTGGATGAGGCGGTTCGTGTTCGCCTGGAAGCCGATGATGAAGGCCATCGCACCGAGCCACAGCACGATGATGCCGTTGGAGTAGCCGAGGCGGTCGCCGCGCTGGGCGAGCTGGCGCGGGAGGAACTCGTCGCGGCCGAGCACGCTGGCGAGCACGGGGAAGCCGTTGAAGGCGGTGTTGGCGGCGAGGACGAGGATGAGGCCGGTGACGACGGTGACGAGGTAGAACATCGGCGTGAAGCGCGCGAAGACGGTCTCCGCGACCTGGCCGATGACGGGGTCCTGGTGGTAGCTCGCCGAGAGGGGGTGCCCGTTGCTGAGCAGCTCGGTGGACGGGTCCTCGACCAGCTTGACGCCGGTGGCGCCCGCCAGGTGGATGATGCTCATGAGCATGAGCGCGGCGATCGTGCCGAGCATGAGGAGCGTCGTCGCGGCGTTCTTCGACTTCGGCTTCTTGAAGCTGGGCACGCCGTTGGAGATCGCCTCGACGCCGGTGAGGGCCGCGCAGCCGGAGGAGAAGGCGCGCAGGATGAGGAAGGCGCCGGCCAGGCCTGACAGGCCCGTCTCCCAGCCCGCCTCGGGCACGACCGTGAGGGAGGCCGAGGAGGCCTGACCGAGGTGGCCGGTGAGCTCCTCGGCGAGGCCCACGACCACCATGACCGCGATGGAGAACATGTAGATGTAGGTCGGCACGGCGAAGGCGCCGCCGGACTCGCGCGAGCCGCGCAGGTTCATGAGGGCGAGGACCGTGACGATGGCCGCAGCGATCGGGACCTTGTAGGGGGCGGTCGCGGGCACGGCCGCGGCGAGGTAGCCCGTGCCGGAGGAGACGGACACGGCGACGGTGAGGACGTAGTCGCACAGGAGCGCCGAGGCCACGAGGAGACCGGCGTGCGGCCCCAGGTTCGTGGAGACGACCTCGTAGTCGCCGCCGCCGGAGGGGTAGGCGTGGACCGTCTGGCGGTAGGAGGCCACGACGACGACGAGGACGCCGATGACCGCCAGCGCGATCCAGGGCGACAGCGCCGTCGCGGCGAAGCCCGCGACCGCGAGGGTGACGAGCACCTCGTCCGGCGCGTAGCCGACGCTCGAGAGGGCGTCGGACGCGAAGATGGGGAGGGCGATCCTCTTGGGGAGGAGTGTCTCGCCGAGGGCCTGGCTGGGAACCGGGCGGCCGACGAGGATCCGCTTGACGCGGTCGGCGAAGTCACGCACGACCAGGAATGCTACGTCCGCGTTCTCGCAGGTCCAAGACGCGGAGTACGGTTCTGCCGTGCACTTCGTCATCATGGGGTGCGGTCGCGTCGGGGCCTCGATGGCCGCCCAGCTCGACCGCATGGGCCACTCGGTGGCCGTCATCGACCAGAACGCCGAGGCCTTCCGTCGTCTTCCCGCCGAGTTCTCCGGCCGCAAGATCAAGGGCGTGGGCTTCGACCGCGACGCCCTGGAGCAGGCCGGGATCGACGAGGCCTACGCCTTCGCCGCCGTCTCGAACGGTGACAACTCCAACATCGTCGCCGCGCGCGTGGCCCGCGAGACCTTCGGCGTCGACCACGTCGTCGCCCGCATCTACGACGCGCGGCGCGCGGAGGTCTACGAGCGCCTCGGCATCCCCACGGTCGCGACCGTCCGCTGGACGGCCGAGCAGATGATGCGCCGCGTCCTCCCCGGCGGCACCCAGCGCGAGATCGAGGACCCCTCCGGCGAGGTCGCGCTCGTCCAGCCCGACGTGTCGACCGCCTGGGTCGGCATGACCGTGGGCGCCCTCGAGGAGCGCCTCGACGTGCGCGTCGCCTGGCTCTCCCGCGGCTCCGGCGCCGTCGTGCCCCGCTCCGGGACGGTCATCCAGGAGCACGATCTGCTCCACCTCGCCGTCCGCTCGGACCGTCTCACCGCCGTCCAGCGCACCCTGTCCCGCCCGCCCGCCCAGGAGGCCTGAGCCATGAAGATCCTCATCGCGGGCGCCGGCTCCGTCGGCCGCTCCATCGCGCGCGAGCTCATCAGCCACGGCCACGAGGTCACTGTCGTGGACCGCTCCCCCGAGGCGATGCGCATCGCCTCCGTCCCCGACGCCGACTGGCAGCTCGCGGACGCCTGCGACGTCGACGCCCTCGCCGCCTCCGGCGCGGGCGACGCCGACGTCGTCGTCTCCGCCACCGGTGACGACAAGGCCAACCTCGTCATCTCGCTGCTGTGCAAGACGGAGTTCGCGGTGCCCCGCACGGTGGCGCGCGTCAACAACCCGAAGAACGAGTGGCTCTTCGACGAGACCTGGGGCGTGGACGTCTCCGTGTCGACGCCGCGCATCATGACCGCTCTCGTCGAGGAGGCGGTGAGCGTCGGCTCCCTCGTCTCGGTCTTCACCTTCCACCAGTCCGGCGCGCACATGCACGAGCTGACGATCCCGGACGACTCGCCCGCCATCGGCGAGCTGGTCAGCGAGGTCGAGCTGCCGCCGCACACGGTGCTGGCTGCGATCCTGCGCGACTACCGCCCGATCAACCCGGACCGGGACGAGCGCTTCGAGCGCGGCGACGAGCTCATCTTCCTCACCGCCCGCGAGGGCGAGTCGACCCTCGCGGAGATCCCGGAGATCTTCGCCCCGGACGAGGAGGAGGCCCCGCCGGCCCAGGAGCCCTCGGGCGACCTGGGCTGAGCGGCGCCCGTCGCTGCGGGTAGCGGGCGAGGAGCCGGGCGCCGGCGTCATCGGTCAGACGGCGTCGGCGCTCCCTCGTCTCACGAGGAGCCACACGAACCAGCAGGTGAGGGCGAACAGCGGCAGCCCCAGGGCGAGGCGGGCGACGCCGAGGGCGGAGACCGTCGCGTCGCCGCCCAGGTAGAGCGGGAGCTCGACGACGAGACGGAGCGCGAACATGGCCGCCAGGACGAGCGTGCCCAGGACGTAGCGCCGGCGTCGTCGCGCCTGCGCGGGGTCGGTGCGCCAGGCGGTCCACGACGGGGGCCCGGTCGGTGCGGACGACGCGTCATCCCCTCCGTCCGACTGCCCGGTCTCCCCCGTGCTCGCCTCCCACAGGCCCATGAGGACCCCGACGAGCGGCCACCGCGCGGCCACCGAGCCGAGGCAGGCGACGAGCCACACGGCGTTGATGACGAGGCCGGTCGCGTAGAAGTTCGAGGCGCGCCCCGACCGCCAGGCCCAGGCGGCGGACAGGACCGCGAGGACGGCGCCGCCGAGGACCTGCGTGAGCCCCTGGCGCTGGGCGAGGCGCGCCACGAGAGCGACGGCGCTCACTGCCAGCGAGGCGACGAGGGCGGGGACGAGCGCCGTCGGGCGCACCGCCATGATGACGACGAAGACGAGCGTCGGCACGGCGGACTCGACGACGCCGCGCCATCCTCCGACGGCGGCGGAGGCGTCGAAGCGATCGGCGCCGACGGAGGACAGGCCGGTGCCGGCGGGCCGCTCGACGCGGCTCACGCGTCGGGCCCCAGGATCTCGTAGCTGGGGTCGTACATGTTGGGGCGGGTGCGCCCGGCGGCGACCATGCCCTCGGCGGCGAGGTGGATCCCGGGGCGGACGCCGGCGATCTGGCGTCGGCCGATCCAGACGAGGTCGACGGAGCCGGTGCCGTCGAAGAGCTGGCCGACGAGGACGGGCTTGTCGGAGGCGGGCCGGTAGGTGACGGCGCGCAGGACCCCGGAGACGCGGGCGCGGCGCCGCGGCTGGAGCTCGCCGATGGGGACGGTGCCACGGCGGATCGCCGAGACCTCCTCGTCCTGGGCGGCGAGGTCCTCGCGGCTGGCGCGGAGCCCGCCGAGCCGCTGGCGGAGGCGCTCGAGCATGGTCAGCGGACCTCGGCGATGGTGGGGCCGGGCTCGAGGGGCTCGAGGCCCCGGAGGTCCTCGGCGTCGGGGCCCGTGACGGAGCCGGGGGCGTGCAGCGGGAGGATCTCGCGGGGCGGCCGGGCCTGACCGTCGCGGACGACGACGACGCCGTTGAAGACGTCGCGCGGGGTGCGCGAGGCCTCGTCGTCCACGGCGGCGGGGCCCTGGAGGACGCCGCGGAGGAACCAGCGGGGGCCGTCGACACCGAGGAAGCGGACGGGGACGCGCTGCTGCTGGCCGTCGGGGGTCTGGACGGGGACGCGGGCGGCGACCTCGGGGCCGTGCTCGCCCTCGACGACGCTGGGCTCGGCCTTGGCGCGCTTGAGCTCGGCGACGATGTCGGCGCGCAGCTCCTCCCAGACGCCGGCGGTGCGCGGGGCGGCGAAGGCGCGGAGCTCGAGGGTGGAGCCCTCGAGGACGAGGACGACGGCGCCGACCTCGACACCGGGGCGGGCGTTCTCGAGGCGCAGCTGCATGCCGTCGACGCCGGGGACGCGGACCGAGCCGAGGTCGATGAGGCGCTTGGAGTCGGGGGCGGGGGCCTCGGCGAGGTCCCAGGGGCCGGTCGGCTCCGTGGGCGGCTCGGCGCCGCCCTCCTCGACCGCGTCGGAGGTCGCTGCGTCGTCGGAGGCCGTGGTGGTCTCCGCCTCGATCGCCTCGGTCGTGGTGGCGTCGTCGGTGGCTTCTGCCTTCTTGCGGCGGGAGAACAGACCCATGTGGGCTCCTGGTCCGTGGACGGGCTTGCCGGCGCGGGGCCGGACGGTGGGTACGCGAGACCCGCGCCGGTGCGGTGCGCCTGGCGCGGGTCGGTGCTGGTTCGGGCTCGCCTCAGCCGGCGCAGTCGGTGCACACCGGGAGGCCGGTGGCGTCGTCGACGTAGGCGAGCTGGCTGCGGTGGTGGACGAGGAAGCACTCCGAGCAGGTGAACTCGTCCTCGAGCTGCGGGACGACGTGGACGCTGAGCTCCTCGCGGGAGAGGTCCGCGCCGGGCAGCTCGAAGCCCTCGGCGACCTCGTTCTCGTCCTCCTCGATGGCCTCGGAGGACTGGTCCTTCTGACGGGCGGTGAGCTCCTCGATGGAGTCTGACTCGGGCTCGTCGTCGTTCTTGCGCGGTGCGTCGTAGTCAGTCGCCATGGCCTGGTCACTCTCTCTCATCGACGGCTCTCGGTGGCTCTCAGGCGGTGGGGAGGACCGCCGGGAACGGCGACGCGCGCGCGGGATGCGCGCACGCGGAGGAGCCGCCCCTCCGAGCAGGGCACGCGCACCATAGCACCGGGGGGAGCGGGCGGAAACTCCTGGTGAAAAGCCCCGGGACGGCTGTGGGCGAACACCTCGGCGACGCGCCCCCGCGCCGGTGGCCGAGCGGGACCTCCGGGCCACGTAGGCTGTGCCCCGTAGGTGCGACAAGAGGAGGAACACCCCGATGATCGAGCTCGAGCTCCTGGGTGCCAACGGCGGCTCCGTCGTCATGACCGACCAGGCCGGCGAGCGGTACAGCCTCGTCATCGACGACGCCCTGCGCGCCGCCGTGCGCCGCGACCGCCCCGCCTCGCTCCCCCGCCCGTCCCAGTCCCCCGAGCCCGAGGCCGCTCCGACGGTGCCGGCCCGTCCCAAGGACCTCCAGGCCCTCATGCGCGCCGGCGCCTCCGCCGAGGAGGTCGCGGACGCCACCGGGCAGGACGTCGAGCACGTCCGCCGCTTCGAGGGCCCGGTCCTCGCCGAGCGCGGGTGGGCCGTCGAGCAGGCCCGCCTGAGCCGCATCGGCTGGGAGAAGGACTCGCCGCTCCTCGGTGAGCTCGTCGTCGACCGCCTCGCCACCCGCGGTGTGGACCCCGAGTCGCTCGAGTGGGACGCCCTGCGCGAGGGCCGCGAGCCGTGGCAGATCCTCGTCACCTTCTTCGAGGGCGACGTCGAGCGCAGGGCCACCTGGACGCTCGACCTCCCCGCCCGCACGGTCGCCGCGACCGACGACGAGGCGCGCTGGCTCACCGAGTCCGGTGCGGCCGGTCGTCGCCCCGCGGTCTTCGACCAGGACTCCGAGGCCCCCGGCGCCTCCGCCCAGGAGCGGGCCTCCCTCGGCCCGGTCCCGGCCGAGGAGCCCCCGGCCCCCGCCCCCGAGGCCGCCGACCTCGAGCACGACGACGCCGCCCGGCGTGATGCGGCGTCGGGCGACACCACCGGCTCGTCCGACCGGGTCGACTCGGACACCGACGCGCTCCTCGCGGACCTCGCCTCGAACCGAGGCCGACGCGTCGAGGTCGAGATCCCCGAGGACGACGAGGACGAGCCCGGCTCGCAGGGCGCTGGCGCCGCGGCCGACGACGAGACCAGCCCGCACGGCCAGGCCCGCGTCTTCTCCATGCAGGACCGCCGCCGCGCCTTCGCCGGGAACCACCCCGCGGGCACGAAGCTCCACCAGGGCGAGGAGGCGCCCGTCGAGCAGCCCTCCCCGGCAGGGCCCTCCCGGGCCGTCGCGTCCCAGGCGGGGATGGACGCCCCGACGGCGGAGGTCGCCGAGGTCACCGAGCGCGGGACCCAGGACGCCCTGCCGGAGATGCCCCCGGCTCCGAAGCCCAAGCCGAAGCGCCGCCCGCGCCGCTCGGTGCCCTCCTGGGACGAGATCGTCTTCGGTGCGAAGCCGGAGTGACACCGGGGGCGCACCGCACGCGCCTGCGATGACCTGAGGCCGTCCCGTTCGGGGCGGCCTCAGCCCTTCCCGGCAGCCTCGGCCACCCGCCCCAGGACGCCGTCGGCGCCGGAGCGCGTTGCGCCGCCGCCCGCTCCGAGCGCGGCTCAGGCCGAGGCGAGGAGCAGCGGGACGGTTGTCTCCGCGGGCGTGATCGACCCGTGGACGCCGGGCATGGCGATGGCGGACTCGGAGTGGACGCGCGGGTCGACGACGACCCACGTGCCCGCCATGGCAACGAGCACGTCCCCGAGGACCGTGGCGGCACGTGGCGACACGGGGCCGAGCAGGGTCTCGGCCTCGGTGCGGGTGCCGACCCAGGCGGCCTTCTCGCCAAGATGCTCGCGCCAGCGCTCGGCGACCTGCTGCGCGAGGTCGGCGTCGCCACCCGGGACGTAGAGCTGGCTCATGCGCGGCTCCCCCGCGATCCCGGCGACGTGGGCCATGAGGTCGGGGTGGTCTGTGACGGTGACGCGGTGCTCGGCGTCGGTGTCGACCATGCCGTGGTCGGCGGTGAGGACGATCCGCGTGCCGCGCGGGACGCGGCGGACGAGCTCGGCCATGGCGGCGTCGAGGCGCTCGAACTCGCGGAGCCACTCCTGGGAGGTCCAGCCATGCCCGTGGCCCGCGTGGTCGAGCTCGCCGACGTAGAGGTAGACGAGCGGGGTGCCGCGTCGCAGCGCGGAGACCGCGAGGCCCGGGCGGTCCTCGAGGCGGTCGGCGCCGAGGTGCTGCGTGCCGCGCAGGCCGGCCTCGGTGAGGCCGGAGCCGGAGAAGCGCGCAGGCCCGATCGACAGGGCGAGGGGCGCGGACTGGCCGGTGGCGTCGCGGGTGAGGGCGGGGTCGGGCTCGAGGCGTTGGAAGACGGTGGGGACGTCCTGCCAGGCGCGCGGCTCGGGTGCGCGGCCCTCCCAGGTGATGAGGCAGAGGTTGTCCTCGGCCCGCGGGACGTCGCCGGCCGCCGGGGACGGGAGAAGCGGGTTGCGCACGGAGTAGCCGACCATGCCGGTGACGCCGGGCAGGGCGCCGGTGCCCAGCGTGGTGAGGGCGGCCGCCGTCGTCGAGGGGACGCAGGTGCGAGCGGCCGGGCCGGGGCCGGACGGAGCCCCGAGCAGGCCCGAGCCGAAGGGCTCGGCGTCGGTGAGCCAGGAGCGCAGGGTCGGGGCGTGGCCGCGCCGCTCGCGGAGGAGCTCCAGGCCGAGGCCGTCGACGAGGACGACGACGGTGCCGCCGCCCCTCGCCGCGCCGCGCTCGGCACGAGCTCGGTCGAGGATCCCCCAGGCCCCGGCGGCGGTGCGGGCCTCCGCGTCGGTGAGGACGCCGGGACGGTCGGGCTCGCCCAGGCGCAGGCCGGCGCTCACGGCGGCGGCGCCGAGGACCTTCCGGAGGCTCGGGGCGTCCGCGGGCTCGATGGTGGGGGTGTTCGTACCCGTGGCGCTCACAGCTCGGCCCCCGCGGCGCGGGCGATGGCGGCGGACAGGGCGCGGGCGAAGGCCTCGGCGTGCTGGAGGGCCTCGTCGCCCTCGACGCCGGCGGCGACGCGCACGGCGATGTCGTCGGGCATGGAAACGCCGGTGAGACCGTGGTCGGCCTGGCAGGACGGGTCCCCGCAGGCGGCGGGCTCGAGGTCGAGGCGCCGCACGGCGCCCCAGGAGATCGCGATCGTCATCTCGGTCAGGCGTCCGCCGTGGACCGCCGGCGCGGCGACGCCGCGGGTGAGGGCGACCGAGCGGATGCGGCTGACCGGGACGGCCTCGGAGGTGGCGACGGCGGCCGGGGCGCCGTCCTCTCGCACGGCGTCGTCGACGTGGACGATGAGGAGCCGCGTGCGGGTCAGGGCGAGGACCGTGAGGTGGCGGTGGACGTCGGTGTCGTCGAAGGTGGTCTCGGCCTGGACGAGGTCGCAGTCGACGGCCTCGCCCGCCAGGGACACGTCGAGCGTGCCGAGCACGAGCTCGGGGTAGTAGCCGGCCCGCGTCACCTCGTCCCGGAGTGCCTCGGGGATCCCGGTGGTCGGTGTCGTCGGCGTCATGGGCGCGATCATGCCATCGCGGACGGCCGTCACGCCCGTCACGCCCGGGTGTCGCTCCGGGCGCAGCGGCGTCATCCCGCGAGAATGCCCGCATGCCGAAGTCCCCCACCGTGACTCCTCCCCCGACCGACGGCGAGATCGTCGAGCAGGACCTCTCGACGGAGATGCGCTCCTCCTTCCTGGAGTACGCCTACTCGGTCATCTACGCCCGGGCGCTCCCGGACGCCCGCGACGGCCTCAAGCCGGTCCAGCGCCGCATCCTGTTCCAGATGGACCGGATGGGGCTGCGCCCGGACCGTCCGCACGTGAAGTCCTCCCGCGTCGTCGGCGACGTCATGGGCCGCCTCCACCCGCATGGCGACGTCGCCATCTACGAGGCCCTCGTCCGCCTCGCGCAGCCCTTCACGATGCGCCTGCCCCTCGTCGACGGGCACGGCAACTTCGGCTCCCTCGACGACGGGCCCGCCGCCCCCCGCTATACCGAGGCCAGGCTCGCCGCCCCGGCTCTCGCCCTGACCGCGGACATCGACGAGGACACCGTCGACTTCTCCCCCAACTACGACTACACGCTCACCGAGCCGGACGTCCTGCCGGCCGCCTTCCCGAACCTCCTCGTCAACGGCACGACGGGCATCGCGGTGGGCATGGCGACGAACATGCCGCCGCACAACCTCGTCGAGGTCGTCGGCGCGGCCCGCCACCTCATCGAGCACCCGGACGCGACCCTCGAGGACCTCATGGCCTTCGTGCCCGGCCCGGACCTGCCGGCCGGCGGCATGATCGTCGGCCTCGACGGCGTGCGCGAGGCCTACCGCACGGGGCGCGGCAAGTTCGTCACGCGCGCCACGGCGCGCATCGAGAACGTCACCGCCCGCAAGAAGGGCATCGTCGTCACCGAGCTGCCGTACATGATCGGCCCTGAGAAGATCATCGCCCGGATCAAGGACGCCGTCGGCTCCAAGAAGCTCCAGGGCATCACCGACGTCCAGGACCTCACCGACCGCAAGAACGGCACCCGTCTGGTCATCAGCGTGAAGAACGGCTACAACCCGGAGGCCGTCCTCGCGCAGCTCTACAAGCACACGCCGCTGGAGGACTCCTTCGGCATCAACAACGTCTGCCTCGTCGACGGCCAGCCGCGCACGCTGGGCCTGCGCGAGCTCCTCGACGTCTTCGTCCGCCACCGCCTCACCGTCGTCGAGCGCCGCACCCGGTTCCGCCTGGGCAAGCGGCGCGAGCGCCAGCACCTCGTCGAGGGCCTCCTCGTCGCGATCCTCGACATCGACGAGGTCATCCAGGTGGTCCGCTCCTCCGACGACGCCGCCACCGCGCGCACGCGCCTCATGCAGGTCTTCGACCTCTCCGAGCCGCAGGCCTCGTACATCCTCGAGCTGCAGCTGCGCCGCCTCACGAAGTTCTCCGTCATCGAGCTGGAGAAGGAGCGCGACGAGCTGGCCGCCGAGATCGAGCAGCTCGAGGCGATCCTCGCCGACGAGAAGCTCCTGCGCGGCGTCGTCTCCCGCGAGCTGGCCTCCGTGGCCGAGGAGTTCGGTACGCCGCGCCGCACGGTCCTCCTCGAGGCGGCCGGCAAGGGCGCGGGCGCGCTCACGGGAGGCGTTGGCTCCCAGGCCGGTGCCGGCGCCGGGGCCTCCGCGGCGGCTCGCGCCGCGAGCGAGGCGATGATGCTCGCGGGCGCCAAGGACGTCCCTCTCACGGTCCCGGACGACCCCTGCCGCGTCATGCTCTCGGCGACCGGTCTCGTGGCGCGCACGCAGGGCGCCGCCCCGGTGCCGCGCACGGGCGGGCGCCAGGCGCACGACGCCCTGACGAGCCAGGTCGCGACGACGGTGCGCGGTGCCGTGGGTGCCGTGACGGACACCGGGCGGCTCGTGCGCCTCGACGTCGTCGCCGCCCCGGAGGTGCCGCGCCTCGAGGGCTCGCCCTCCCTGGCGGGAGGGACTCCGGCGCGCCTGCTCGTCGACATCGAGCCCGAGGAGAAGGTCGTCGGTCTCGTGCCGATCTCCCCGGAGGACCCGGCCTCGGCTGAGCCGATCGTGCTCGCCACCGCCCAGGGCGTCGTCAAGCGCGTCAAGCCCGGTGACGAGCCGCGCTCGGGCGACGCGTGGGAGGTCATCGCGCTGTCCGACGGCGACCGCGTCGTCATGGCGGGCACCGCCTCCGACGCGGACATGCTCGTCCTCGTCGCCTCCGACGCCCAGCTCCTGCGCTTCCCCGCCTCCAAGGTGCGGCCCCAGGGCCGCGGCGCCGCGGGGATGGCGGGCATCGCCCTGCACGACGGGGCCCGGGTCATCGCAGCCTCCGTCGTGGCCGAGGACCTCCTCGCCGAGGCCGAGGTCGTCACCGTCGCCGGCGCCCAGGGGGCCCTCCCGGGCACGGCGGGATCCGTCAAGGTCTCCCCGCTGGACCGCTATCCGGCCAAGGGCCGCGCGACGGGCGGCGTGCGCGCGCACCGCTTCGTGCGCGGCGAGGACGAGCTCGTGCTGGCCTGGGTCGGCGTTGGACCGCGGGCCGTCGGCTCGGGCGGTCAGGCCGTCGAGCTGCCCGAGGTCGACGAGCGGCGCGACGCCTCCGGCTCGCCGCTGCCCGGCCCGATCGCGGCGATCGGCTGATCCCGGCGCGATCGCGCACGGCGCCGTGGGCGCCCCTCTCCGGGGCTCCGCGGCGCCGTCGTCGTCGGCGGTCGGGATCGTTCCCGGCCCGCACCACCCCGTGGTGCTGCTCAGGCCTCCCGGCCGGTCGAGTGGGTCCACAGCCGCAGGGCCGTGGCCGTCGAGCGCTCCGTGTTGGAGGCGGCGTTGGCCAGCTCGGTGGCGAGGTCCTGGGACTCGCCCTGCGAGTTGGAGATGACGGCGACGACGCCCGCGTCGAGGAGGACGTCCGCGTCGACCTTGACGCGGCCGGCGACGATGAGCGTCGGGACGCCCGCCTCCTTCGCCACGGCGGCGACGCCCGCCGGCGTCTTGCCCCCGAGTGTCTGAGCGTCGACGGAGCCCTCGCCCGTGATGACGAGCTCGGCGCCCTCGACGGCGTCGGCCAGGCCGACGGCCCCGGAGACGAGCTCGATGCCGGGCTGGAGCTCGGCGCCGAGGAAGGCCAGGAGCGCGAAGCCCAGGCCGCCGGCGGCGCCCGCTCCCGGGCGGTCGGCCTCGTCCTCGTGACCGGAGGCGGCGGCCCAGCGGCCGAGCACCTCGTCCAGGAAGGCCACGTCCTCCTCACTCGCCCCCTTCTGAGGGCCGAAGACGGCGCTGGCGCCCCGCTCGCCGAGGAGCGGGTTGTCCACGTCGCAGGCGACGTCGACCTCGAGGTCGTCGAGGCGATCGTCGAGGCCGGACAGGTCGACGGAGGCGACGCGCTCGAGCTCGGCGGGCGTGGAGCCGATCTCGGAGCCGTCGGCGTCGAGGATGCGAGCCCCGAGCTCGACGAGCATGCCGGCGCCGCCGTCGTTCGTGGCGGAGCCGCCGATCCCGAGCAGGAGGCGCGTGGCCCCCGCGTCGAGGGCAGCCTTGACGAGGCGGCCGACTCCGCGGGTGTCGGAGACGCGCACGTCCCGGTCCTCGGAGGCGATGATCTCCAGACCGGAGGCGCTCGCCATCTCGGCGACGGCGGTGCCGTCGGCGAGGGCGATCCTCGCGGTGACCGGCCGGCCGAGGGCGTCGACGGCGTCGACGTCCCGGACCTCGGCCCCCAGCGAGGCGGCGACGGCCTCGGTGAAGCCCTCGCCGCCGTCGGACATGGGCAGCTCGACGACGTCGGCGCTCGGGACGACGGCGCGCACGCCCCGGGCCATGGCGGCGGCGGCCTCCGCCGCCGTCATGGCCTCCTTGAAGGAGTCGGGAGCGATGATGATCCTCATGGTCCCATCCTCCCCCTCCCGGCCCGCGCCGGTGGCCGAGCGTGGGGCTCAGACGTCGAGGCCGTAGAGCACGGTGCCCCGCGTCGGCTCGTAGCCGAGGGCCTCGTAGAGGCCGACCGCACCCGTCGGGTTCTCGGAGTCGACGCCGGCGCCCGCGTACTGCATGCCGGAGTCCCGGTAGGCGCGCATCGCCGCCGTCAGGAGGGCGGTCGCCACCCGACGGTGGCGGTACTCGGCCCCCACCCCGAGGATGTCCGTGTAGCCCTCGGTCCAGCCGAGGGCCTCCCAGTCCTGCTCGTAACGACTGGAGATGAGGTACCCGGCCACGCGGGAGCGGTCCCCCGAGCGGTCCAGCGCCACGAAGCTCCACGACGGCTCGAAGTACGGGCGGCGCTGCGTCCACTCGGCCATGGAGACCTGCTGCGAGCCCCACGCGTCCGCGAAGGCCGCGTTGTGCGCGCGGCGGACGTCGTCGTCGATCTGCGGCGTCCAGGGCTCGACGGTGAGGAAGCGGTCGGTCTCGATCTCGGGGATGTCGATGTCGAGGGGGCGGCGGACCTCGCGGTACCAGCGCCGCGGGGTGAAGCCGATGCCCTCGAGGATGCCGCGCCAGGTGGTGTCGTCGTCGAGGACGCCGGTGACGATGTGGGCCGGCTCGAAGGAGCCGCCGGAGACCTGGGCCCGGCCGACGCGCTCGACTCCGATGAGGTGCTGGGCGCACTCGGTCTGCCAGTGGATGATCGCCTGGCCGATACCGCGCCCGCGGTAACCGGGGTCGACGATCCCGCTCATGGAGGCGTAGATCTCCGTCGAGGGGCGCAGTCGGACGATCGCGAAGGCGCGCATGACGCCCTCGGCGTCGCGCCCGGCCACGCCGGAGTAGACGGGGTCGGCGAAGTACTCCGCGGTCTCGACCTCGCTCGTGCGGTAGGGCGGGTTGTCGACCGCCTCGGCGCGTGCGACGAGGGCGGCCAGCTCGGGGTTGTCCGCCGGGCCGAGCGGGAGCCAGCTCAGGAGCGTCGGCAGGGCGGAGCGCGGCCCGGGCCGCAGCATCGACCAGGGGCTCGAGGCGCCGAGCCGGTGGGAGGAACCGTAGGCAGGAGCCACGTGCACCACTCTCGTCCGTCGGGAGGGGACCGCGCCGTCTCAGCGCGGACCCGCGGGGTCGCTCCCGAGGCTACCCGACGCGTGTGACGCGCACGTGCCGCCCCCGGCGCACCGCCCGGGCCGTGCGCTCGCCCCGAGGCGTTTCAGGCGTCGATGCGCTCCCGGTCGATGTCGCGGGCGCCCTCGACGATGAAGTCGCGGCGGGGCTCCACGCTCGAGCCCATGAGGAGCTCGAAGACGTTCTCCGCCTCAGCGAGCTCGGCCTCGTCGCCCAGGGTGATGCGCCGCAGGGTGCGGTGCTCGGGCTCCATGGTCGTCTCGGCGAGCTGGTGGGCGTCCATCTCCCCCAGGCCCTTGTAGCGCTGCGGCTCCTTGAAGTTCCGTCCCTGCTTCTCGAGCCTCCTGAGGGTGGTGACGAGCTCGTCGTCGGAGTACGTGTAGATGACCTCGCGCTTCTTCCGCCCCTGCCCGTTGACCTCGATGCGGTGCAGCGGGGGGACGGCGGCGAAGACGCGCCCGGCCTCGATCATGGGCCGCATGTAGCGGAAGAAGAGGGTGAGCAGCAGGGTGCGGATGTGGGCGCCGTCGACGTCGGCGTCCGTCATGAGGATGATCTTCCCGTAGCGGGCCGCGTCGAGGTCGAAGGTGCGTCCGGAGCCGGCGCCGACCACCTGGATGATCGCGGAGCACTCGGCGTTGCCGAGCATGTCCGCGAGCGACGCCTTCTGGACGTTGAGGATCTTGCCGCGGATCGGCAGGAGCGCCTGGAACTCGGAGTTGCGGGCGTTCTTCGCGGTGCCGAGCGCGGAGTCGCCCTCGACGATGAAGAGCTCGGAGGAGGCGACGTCGTCGGAGCGGCAGTCGGCGAGCTTGGCGGGCAGCGTCGAGGTCTCCAGGGCGGTCTTGCGCCGCGAGATCTCCTTGTGCATGCGGGCCGAGACCCGGGCGCGCATCTCGCCGACGATCTTCTCCTGCAGGGCCCGTGACTGGGTCTTGAGGTCCCGCTTGGAGGAGGTGAGCAGTGCGGTGAGCCCCTTCTCGACGACCTTGGAGACGATCTGGCGCACCGGCGCCGTGCCGAGCACCTCCTTGGTCTGCCCCTCGAACTGCGGCTCGGGGACGCGCACCGTCACGACGGCGGTGAGGCCGGCGAGGATGTCGTCCTTCTCGATGCGCCCGTCGCGGCTGGTCACCTTGAGTGCGCGGGCGTTGGAGTCGATCTGCTTGCGCAGCACCTTGGTGACGGCCTGCTCGAAGCCGGTGAGGTGAGTGCCTCCCATGGGGGTGGCGATGATGTTGACGAAGGATCGCTCGGTCGTCTCGTAGCCGATGCCCCAGCGCAGGGCGACGTCGACGGTGCAGGTGCGCTCGACCTCGACGGGGCGCAGGTGCCCGGACTTGCGGTCGAGCTGCTGGACGGTCTCGGTGTAGGTGCCCTCGCCGGTGAGGCGGAAGGTGTCGGTGACGGAGCCGTCGGTGGCGAGGAAGTCGACGAAATCGGCGGTGCCGCCGTCGGCGCGGAACTCCTCGGTGCCGTCGGCGTCGCCGGTGTCGAGGAGGTCTCCGGCGCCCTCGGTGGCGTTCTTGGCGCTGGCGCGCAGGGCCGGGTCGTCGGTGGGGGCGGTGGAGTCCGTGGCGGGGGTCGCCTCGGCGCGGGCGGCGACGTCGTCGGGGCGCTCGTCGGTGAGCGTGAGGGTGAGGCCGGGGACGAGGAAGCTCGTCTGGCGCAGGCGGGCGCGGAGGGCGGCGGCGTCGTACTCGGCGGGCTTGGGGAAGATCTGGGGGTCGGCCCAGTAGCGCACGCGGGTGCCGGTGACGCCGCGCTTGACCTTGCCGATGACGCGCAGCTCGGAGGCCTCGGTGAACTCCTTGAAGGGGGAGTCGGGGCTCGGGCCGGCCTTCGGGTCGGTGAAGACGCCGGGGACGCCGCGGCGGAAGCTCATGGCGTAGGTCTTGCCGCCGCGGTCGACCTCGACGTCCATGCGGGCGGACAGGGCGTTGACGACGCTGGCGCCGACGCCGTGGAGGCCGCCGGCGGCGCCGTAGGAGCCGCCGCCGAACTTCCCGCCGGCGTGGAGCTTGGTGTAGACGAGCTCGACGCCGGTGAGGCCGGAGCCGGGCTCGATGTCGACGGGGACGCCGCGGCCGGTGTCGCGGACCTCGACGGAGCCGTCCTCATGCACGGTCACCGTGATGGAGTCGCCGTAGCCCTCGAGGGCCTCGTCGACGCCGTTGTCGATGATCTCCCAGACGCAGTGCATGAGGCCCCGCTGGTCGGTGGAGCCGATGTACATGCCGGGGCGCTTGCGGACCGCCTCGAGCCCCTCCAGGACGGAGAGGTGTCGGGCGTTGTAGGAGCTCGAGGAATCTGGCACGGCGGCAACCTAGCGGATCGGCGGCGCGCCGCCGATCCTGCCGCGCCGCGGGCCGGGTGTGGCCTTCATCGGGCCCGCCGTCCGCTTCCCGGTTCCGCCCGAGGCGGAGCGCGCTGCGCCTCAGGCTGAAACGGGCCGAATGTGATCGTCTCGTGTCGTCGGGCGTGGTGGAGTAGCGCCATGAGCCAGACAAGCATCCCCGCCGTCGCCGGTACCGCGACCGCCCCGGCCGAGCAGGCCGTTCCCGCTGCGGGCTCCTCCTCCAAGCGCCCGCTCACCACGGCCGACCGCTGCGACGCCTGTGGCGCCCAGGCCTACGTCCGCGTCGTCCTCGCCTCCGGCGAGCTCCTCTTCTGCGCCCACCACGGTCACCAGAACATGGCCGCGCTGGAGAAGCAGGCCCTCTTCATCCAGGACGAGTCGGGGCGACTCGCCTCGGAGCACTGAGACCCTCCCCCGCGCTCAGGACCACGCACGAAGAGCGCCGCACCGGGACATGAGCCCGCTGCGGCGCCCTTCGTCGTCGCTCAGCCGTGCGGGGCGGCTGCGTCAGACGGGCCAGTCCTCCCCGCGCCAGGCGGCGTCCCAGAACATCCACTCGTAGCGGCACGCCCGCAGGAAGGTCTCGCTCATCGCCTCCCTCTCGGCCGCCCCGGCCCGAGCGGCCGCCGCGTCCATGACGGCCCGGGCCCGTGAGCAGGACTCGGAGAAGGCCTCGTCGCCGTAGGTTGCGATCCAGTCCCCGTAGGGGTGCCCCGCGAGGCCGCAGGCCTCGTCGAGGAGCCTGAGCCCGACGGCCTCGTAGACGAGGAAGCACGGCAGGACCGCGGCGACCGCCACTCCGTAGGAGCCCGAGAGCGCCGACGCGTCGATGAAATCGGTGTAGGCCAGGCAGGTGGGCGAGGGCTCGACGGCGGCCGCGACGTCGACGTGGTCGGCGTGGAGGAGGCGTTCGGTGACAATCGCGGTCCTGGCGGCGTCGTCCCAGAGGACGAGCTCGTCGGGGTCGTGGGTCATCGAGGCCAGCCGTGCGAGGGCCCGCCCGTACCGGCCCAGGTAGACCGCGTCCTGCGCCATGTAGGCGTCGAAGCGCTCGCGCGGCAGGGTGCCGTCGAGGAGGGAACGCAGGAAGGGGTGCGCGTGGACGGCCTCGAGGACGGGCTCGGCCCTGCACCACACCTCCTGGGAGAACAGCGGCTCCCGCGCTGACGGAGACAGTGGCGCGCTCATGCCCGGACCTCCGCTCCCGGCGTCTCCGTGTCCCGCTCCCACAGGGCGTGGAAGTGGTGCACCGGACCGTGACCGTGCCCGACGCCGAGCTCGTCCGCGTGCGCGATCGCTCCGGCGAGGTACGCCTTGGCGTCACGCACGGTCTCGAGCCAGCCGCTCCGTCGGGGACGGAGCGCGGCGATGGCCGAGGAGAGGGTGCAGCCCGTGCCGTGGGTGTTGCGCGTGGGGGTGCGCGGCGCCGTGAGGAGCTCGACGCCGTCGGCGTCGGCGTAGACGTCGGTCGCCTCGCCGGCGAGGTGGCCGCCCTTGAGGAGGACCCGGTGGACGCCGAGGTCGAGGAGCTCACCGGCCTGCGCGACCATCCCGTCGACGTCGGTGGCCTCCTCGCGGTCGAGGAGGACGGCCGCCTCGGGCACGTTCGGCGTGATGAGGTCCGCCCGCGTGCACAGGTCGCACAGGGCGTCGACGGCGTCGGCCTCGAGGAGGCGGTCCCCGGAGGTGGCGACCATGACCGGGTCGAGCACCGTGACGCCGAGGCGGGGCAGGTAGTCGGCGACGACGGCGATGAGGCCGGTCGTGGAGAGCATGCCGATCTTGGTCGCGTCGGGTGTGATGTCGTCGAGGAGGGTGTCGAGCTGAGCGCGGACGAAGTCCTCCGGGACGTTGTGCACGTCGGTGACGCCCGTCGTGGACTGGGCGGTGAGGGCGGTGACGACGCTCATCCCGTAGGCGCCGAGGGCGCTCATGGCCTTGAGGTCGGCCTGGAGGCCGGCGCCTCCTGAGGGGTCCGAGCCGGCGATGGTGAGGACGCGGGGGATCATGCTCGTGCTCCTTCGTTCCAGGCGGCGCGCAGGGTGCGCGTCGCGGCCGCCGGGTCCTCGGCGAGGCAGATCGCCGAGACGACGGCGGCGCCCGCGAGGCCGCCCGCGGCGAGGGCGGGAAGGTCGTGGGCCGTGATGCCGCCGATGGCGACGGCGGGCAGGTCTGTGCGGGCGGCGAGGGCGGCGACGCCGTCGGTGCCGAGGCCGGTGGGCGCGTCCGTCTTCGTGGCGGTGGCGCGGACGGTGCCGATGCCGAGGTGGTCGCAGGCGCCCTCGGCCTCGGCTGCGGCGATCTCCTCGGGCGTCGAGGCGGACAGACCGAGGAAGGCGTCGTCCCCGATGAGGCGGCGGACGACCGAGGCGGGGAGGTCGCGCTGACCGACGTGGACCCCGGCCACGTGCGCCCCGAGGTCGCGGGCGGCGAGGAACACGTCGACGCGGTCGTTGACGATGACGGGCACCCGGTCCCCCACGGCGGCGCAGACGTCGAGGACCTCCTGGAGGAAGGCCCCGCCCTCGGCGTCCTTGGCGCGCAGCTGCACGAAGGTGACGCCGGCGTCGACGGCCGCCGTGACCGTCTCGAGGACGGTGCGGCCGCGCGAGGCGCACTGGGCCGCGTCGGTGACGAGGTAGAGGCGCAGGTCGGGTGCGGGCCGGGCGCTCACTGCTCCTCCTCGGACACGGGGATGAGGGCTAGCGCCTCGGGACCGAGGGCGTACAGGGCGTCGAGGAGGGCCGGCTGGAAGGAGCCGGGCCCGTCGCTGAGGGCGGCGGCGCGCTCCGCCGCGGCGGAGTAGAAGGCGTGGCAGGCGACGACGGCGTCCAGGTCAGTGACGGTCGGGGCTCCCCCGGTGCGCGAGGCGGCGACGAAGGCGCCGATGAGGGCGCCGAGGGCGCAGCCCCCGCCGGTCATCCTCGTGAGGAGCGGCGAGCCGCCCCCGACCCGGATCGTCGTGGTGCCGTCGGTGATGAGGTCGACGGGCCCGGAGACGGCGACGACGCCGCGCGTCGTCCGTGCGACGGCCAACGCCGCCTCCCGGGCGCCCTCGACGTCGTCGGAGGTCTCGGGGCCGCGGCCGCCCTCGCCCAGGCCCGCCAGGGCGATGATCTCCGAGGCGTTCCCGCGCACGACCGTGGGGGCCTCGCGCACGAGGCGGCGTGCGAGCCCGGTGCGGTGCGTGAGCGCGCCGATGGCGACGGGGTCGAGCACCCAGGGCGTGCCCGCCTCGCGCGCGGCGGCCACGGCCTCGACGGCGGCGAGCCGCTGCTCGGGCTGGGGCGTGCCGAGGTTGACGAGCACCGCGGAGGCGACGGCGGCGAAGGGCCCGGCCTCGCCGGTGATGTCGACCATGGCGGGTGCGGCGCCCGCGGCGAGCAGGACGTTCGCGGTGACGTTGGTGACGACCGAGTTGGTGAGGCACTGGACCAGTGGCGGTGCGGCTCTCAGCGCCTCGAGGACCTCGGTGCGGACGGCGTACGGCGCAGCCATGACATTCCCTTCGTCAGCATGACCTGAACAGGTTCGACGGGTGTTCTCTCAGCCTCGCGGCACCCCGTGTCAGGGTCCACGCTACCCCGGGCGCGCCCGCCGCGGGGCCGAACGCGCACGAGGCCCCGCCGACCGCGGGGGTCGGCGGGGCCTCGTGCGCGTTCGGCTCAGTCGAGGTAGTCGCGCAGGACCTGGCTGCGCGAGGGGTGGCGCAGCTTCGACATGGTCTTGGACTCGATCTGGCGGATGCGCTCGCGCGTCACACCGTAGACCTTGCCGATCTCGTCGAGGGTCTTGGGCTGCCCGTCGGTGAGGCCGAAGCGCATGGAGACGACGCCCGCCTCGCGCTCGGAGAGCGTGTCGAGGACGGCGTGGAGCTGCTCCTGCAGGAGCGTGAAGCTCACGGCGTCCGCGGGGACGACGGCCTCGGAGTCCTCGATGAGGTCGCCGAACTCGGAGTCGCCGTCCTCGCCGAGCGGCGTGTGCAGGCTGATGGGCTCGCGGCCGTACTTCTGGACCTCGACGACCTTCTCGGGTGTCATGTCCAGCTCGACCGCCAGCTCCTCGGGCGTGGGCTCGCGACCCAGGTCCTGGAGCATCTGGCGCTGGACGCGGGCCAGCTTGTTGATGACCTCGACCATGTGGACGGGGATGCGGATGGTGCGCGCCTGGTCCGCCATGGCGCGGGTGATGGCCTGGCGGATCCACCACGTCGCGTAGGTCGAGAACTTGTAGCCCTTGGTGTAGTCGAACTTCTCGACGGCGCGGATGAGGCCGAGGTTGCCCTCCTGGATGAGGTCCAGGAAGAGCATGCCGCGGCCGGTGTAGCGCTTGGCGAGGGAGACGACGAGGCGCAGGTTGGCCTCGAGCAGGTGGTTCTTGGCGCGCTGGCCGTCGTTGGCGATCCAGTGCAGCTCGCGGCGGTACTTGGCGTCGAGGTCGTTGCCCTCGGTGGCCAGGAGGTGCTCCGCGTAGAGGCCGGCCTCGATGCGCTTGGCGAGCTCGACCTCCTGGGCCGCGTTGAGGAGCGCGACCTTTCCGATCTGCTTGAGGTAGTCCTTGACCGGGTCCGCGGTGGCGCCGGCGGTGACGACCTTCTGCGCGGGCTCGTCGCCCTCGTCGGAGTCGGAGACCGTGTAGGAGCCGTCCTTGGACTTCTCCCCGTTCTTCGAGCGCTTGGACTTCTTGCCGGCGGCCTTCTCGGCCTCCTCGCGGCGCATGCGGTCCAGCTCGCCGGTGAGGGCGGCGATCGAGGGCTGCATCTTGATGCCCTTGATGACCCAGCCGCGGAAGATGTAGCCGTTCTGGGTGAGGAAGTCACGGGCGACCATCGGGGCGGAGTCGCCGACGACGAAGCGCGGGACCGGGCCGTGGCCGTAGGGGGCCAGGGTGATCGGGTCCTCCAGGGTGCCGTTGCCGGCGATCGGGAGGTTCTCGATCGTGGTGCGGGAGCGCACGTACAGCGTGGCACCCGGGGCCAGCTTGACGTCCTTGAAGGAGGCCGGGGTGTTGAAGGGCGAGCGCTTGGAGCCGTCGCCGTTCTCCTCGAGGGTCACGTCGAGGTAGTAGTCGCGCAGCTCGGGGGCCGGTCCCTCGTCCTCCGCGGCGTCCTCGGACCCGGCGGCCGAGTCCTCGTGGTCCTCGTCGTCCTCCTCGGAGTCCTCGTCCGAGTCGTCGTCATCGGCGGCGTCGTCCTCGTCGTCGGAGTCGTCGTTCAGGTCGACCTCGTCGTCCTCCTCCTCGTCGAGGTCGACGTCGTCGACCTCCTCGGCGGTGTCGTCGACGTCGTCGGTGCGCTGGGCGCGCTTCCGCGAAGTGGTGCTGGTGGCCACGGAGTTCCTTTCACGTGGGAGGACGGTTCAGGCGGCGGACCGGCGCCTCCGGGCACAGGTCACCACCGACGCTGCAGGCAACCGTGCAAGTGTACCGTTTATTCCCGCGCTCTCCTGCCGAGGCTCCGGCCGCCCGCGCGCACCTCGCTGGCCGGGCCGTCCCGCCGGGCGCTCGTCCCCTCGCGCCGCGGGTCCCGGTAGCCTGGCGGCATGAGTGACCTGCCCCGGACGATGACGCTCGTGCGCACCGCGGTCTCGGCCCGCCTCGAGGAGGTCCTCGCCGAGCGACGCACCGCCCTGGCCGGGGTCGACGGCGCCGCCGACCTCCTGGACGCCGCCACCGCGCTCCTCGCCGGCGGCAAGCGCATGCGCGCGGTCCTCGCCGCCGCCGGCCTCGCGCTCGGGGTCGAGGATCCCGCTGAGCGCGAGACGGTCCTCATGAGCCCCGCCGCCGCGCGCCTGGGCGCCGCGCTCGAGCTGTACCAGGCGAGCGCCCTCGCCCACGACGACGTCATCGACGCCGCCGAGACGCGCCGAGGGCTCCCCGCCGCCCACCGGGCTCTGGCGGCCCTCCACGCCGAGCGCTCCTGGCGCGGCTCCCCGCACGACTTCGGCGCCTCCGCCGCGATCCTCCTGGGCGACCTGCTGCTGTCCGCCGCCGGCGGCGAGGCCGGGGCAGCCGTCGCCGCCAGCGATGCCGGGCCCGGTGCCCGTCTCGCCGCCCGGGACGCCTTCGACGCCATGACCGAGGAGGTCGCCGTCGGCCAGTTCCTCGACCTGCGCGGCGAGGCCCTCCCGCTGTCGGCGCCCGGCGAGGACGCCGCCGCCGCCGCGGCGCTCATGCGCGAGCAGGCCCTCGCCGTCGTCCTGCGGAAGTCCGCGCGCTACTCGGTGGCCCGTCCGCTCCTCCTCGGCGCCGCCCTCGCCGGCCTCGCCCCCGACTCCGCCGAGCACGCCACCCTCGCGCGCTTCGGGGAGGAGACGGGGGCAGCCTTCCAGCTGCGCGACGACGTCCTCGGCGTCGTCGGCGACCCCGCGGAGACCGGCAAGCCGGTGGGCGACGACCTGCGCGAGGGCAAGCGCACGGTCCTGCTCGCGGTCGTCTGGGGGCGTACGGACGAGGCGGGGCGTGCGCTCCTGCGCGAGGTCCTCGCGCACCGCGACGCCTCCCCCGAGCGCGTCGCCGAGGCGGTCGGGCTCGTGCGCGCCTGCGGCGCTCTCGAGGAGCACGAGCGCGAGATCGCCTCGCACGTCGCCGGGGCCCGCGCCGCGCTCGACGAGCTCGAGCGCCTCGCCTCGCGCGGCGCCGCCCCAGGCGCCGTCGCCCTGCGCCCCTCGCGCGCGACGCTCGGCCTCCTGGGCGACCTCGCCGAGGCGCTCACCGCCCGCTCCGCCTGATCGGCGCGGCGTCCCCGTAGACTCCGGACGTGGTCACCGATCCGAACCTCGGACGCCTGGTCGACTCTCGCTACGAGATCGTCGACCGGGTCGCACGCGGCGGCATGGCGACCGTGTACCGCGCCCACGACCGCCGGCTCGACCGCGTCGTCGCGCTCAAGCTCATGCACCCGCACCTGGCGGACTCCCCCGACTTCGTCGCCCGCTTCCGCCGAGAGGCGCGGGCCGCCGCGCGCCTGTCGAGCCCCGGCGTCGTCGCCGTGTACGACCAGGGCAGCCTCGACGGGATCGCCTACCTCGTCATGGAGCTCGTCGAGGGGCCCACCCTGCGCGACCTCATCGCCACCGGCCCCCTCAGCGTGCGCGAGTCGCTCGGCCTGACCGCGCAGGTGCTCGGCCCGCTCGGCGCGGCCCACCGCGCCGACCTCGTCCACCGCGACGTCAAGCCGGAGAACGTCCTGCTCCCGGCGGACGGCTCGGTGGCCAAGGTGGCCGACTTCGGCCTCGCGCGGGCTGTCACCGAGGCGACGCAGACGAGCACCGGCAACGTGCTCGGCACGGTCGCCTACCTCGCGCCCGAGCTCATCACGCACGGCGCCTCCGGACCTCGTGCCGACGTCTTCAGCGTCGGCGTCATCCTCTACGAGCTCCTCACCGGGGAGCAGCCCTTCAGCGCGGAAGCGCCGATCCAGATCGCCTTTCGCAACGTCCACGACGACGTGCCGCCCCCCTCCGCCCTCGTCCCCGAGCTCGCGCCGCAGGTCGACGAGCTCGTCCGCGCGATGACGGAGCGGGACCCCGACCACCGCCTCGCCGACGCCGACGCGGCGCTTGCCTGGCTCCGCTCGACCGTCGCCGTGCTCACCCCCGCCGAGATGCACGTGCGCCGCGGTGGCGGCACGGGCAACGCCCGCACGCAGGAGGCGCTCATCGCCAACGCCGCGTCGGCCCGGGCGGCCCTGCGCGACGACGCCGCCGGCGAGGATCCGGACGCGACGCCCGCCGCGGGGACGCGCACCGTCTCCCTCCCCGTGGGCACCTTCTCCACGCCCACCGGCTCCAGCAGCGCCGCGTCGAGCGGGGGCGCGGGCCCGAACGCCACGACGCGAGTGCCGGGGGCCCAGCGAGGGGCCGCCTCCCCGGTGCGCACCACCGATCCGCAGGCCACCACCGCCGTCCCGACCCGCCGCCACGGCGCCGGGCGCCACCCCCGCCGGCGCGCGGTCATCGCGGCCGGGGCGATCGCCCTCCTCGGGGCCGGAGGGGCCTCCGCCTGGTACCTCACCGAGGGACCCGGTCGTCGGGTCGCCGTGCCCGACGTCGCCGGTCGGAGTGAGGACGAGGCCCGCACCGCCGTCGAGGCGGCCGGTCTCACCTGGGGCTCGCCCAGCCAGAGCTACTCCGACACGGTCCCGGCCGACACCGTCATCTCGACCGAGCCCTCCGCCTCCGACCGGCTCCGGGTCACCGGCACCGTCACCGCCGTCGTCTCCCTCGGCGTCGAGCAGAAGACGGTCCCCGACGTCGTCGGGATGACCCAGGAGGCCGCGACGAGCGCGCTGGAAGGCGCCGGTCTCGCGCTCGGCGCCGTCACCAGCGCCTGGTCCTCGAAAGTCCCGGAGGGCGAGGTCATCTCCTCCGACCCGGTCTCCGGCACCGCCCTGGACCACGGCAGCGCGGTCGCCCTCGAGGTCTCCAAGGGACGGGAGCCCGCCACGGTCCCCGACGTCGTCGGGATGACCCAGGACGAGGCGGAGAGCGCCGTCGCCGCGGCCGGGCTCGCCCTCGGCGACGTGACGCAGGAGTTCAGCGACGACGTCGCCCGCGGCTCCGTCATCTCCTCCGACCCTGCCTCCGGCGCCGACGGCGTCCACGTCGGCGACTCGATGGCGCTCGTCGTCTCCAAGGGGCCGGAGATGGTGACCGTCCCCGACGTAACCGGCAAGCAGGAGTCCGAGGCCCGGAGGACCCTCGAGGACCTCGGGCTCACCGTCACCGTCTCCGACGTCATGGGCGGGCTCTTCGGGACGGCGCACTCCACGGACCCGGCGGCGGGCAAGAAGGTCCGCGCCGGCTCCGAGGTCACGCTCTACATCGTCTGAGGCGCCCGCCCGCGCCTCCGCGCTGCGCCGCCCTCGCCCGGGCGCGGACGGGCCGCGGGACCGAGCGCCCCGCCGGCCCACTGCCGACGCATCGTGCTGGGCCTGTCGCGAGCCGCGACCGCGCAGCTCAGCGCCGCAGCATCTCCGCGACCTCGAAGGCCGTCTCGAGGGACTGCTGGTGGTTGAGTCGCGGGTCGACGAGGGTCTCGTAGCGCTCCTCGAGGGCCGCCTCGTCGATGTGCTCTCCGCCGCCGAGGACCTCGGTGACGTCGTCACCGGTCAGCTCGACGTGGATACCGCCCGGGACGGTGCCCGCGGCGCGGTGCACCTCGAAGAAGCCGCGGACCTCGTCGAGGATCGTGTCGAAGCGACGGGTCTTGTAGCCGTTCTCCGAGGTGATGGTGTTGCCGTGCATCGGGTCGGTCACCCACGTGACCGGGCGGCCGTCCGCCTTGACGGCCTCGACGATCGGCGGGAGCGCCTCGCGGATGCGGCCCGACCCCATGCGCGTGATGAGGGTGAGGCGGCCGGGGTCGCCGTCGGGGTTGAGCTCGTCCATAAGGGCGCGGACGTCGTCACCGGTGGTCGACGGGCCGATCTTGACGCCGACCGGGTTGTGCACGCCGGCGAGGAGGGCCACGTGCGCGTCGCGCGGCCCGCGGGTCCGCTCGCCGATCCACAGGAGGTGGGCGGAGGTGTCGTAGAGGCGCCCGGAGCGGGAGTCCTGGCGGATCATGGCGTCCTCGTACTCGAGGAGCAGCGCCTCGTGGGCGGCGTAGAAGTCGACCTGGCGCAGCGCGTCGAAGTCGACGCCGGCCGCCTCCATGAATCGCATGGCGCGATCGATCTCCCCGGCGAAGGACTCGAAGCGCGAGTAGGCCGGGTTGTCGGTGAAGCCGCGGTTCCACGAGTGGACCTCGCGCAGGTCCGCGTAGCCGCCCATCGTGAAGGAGCGGATGAGGTTGAGGGTGGTGCCGGCCCGGAGGTACGCGTCGAGCATGCGCTGCGGGTCGGGCACGCGCGCCTCGGCGGTGAAGGCGTGGTCGTTGACGGAGTCGCCGCGGTAGGAGGGCAGGGTGACCCCCTCGCGGGTCTCGGTGTCCGTGGAGCGGGGCTTGGCGTACTGGCCGGCCATGCGCCCGATCTTGATGACCGGGGTGGAGGCACCGTAGGTGAGGACGGCGGCCATCTGGAGGATGGTCTGGAGCTTGAGGCGGATGTTGTCGGCCGTGTTGTCCTGGAAGGACTCGGCGCAGTCGCCGCCCATGAGGACGAAGGCGCGTCCCTCGCTCGCGGCGGCCATGGCCCGGCGCAGGGAGTCGACCTCGCCGGCGAAGACGAGGGGCGGGCGGCTACGCAGGTCGCTCGTGACGGCCTCGAGCGCCCCCCGGTCCGGATAGCTCGGCTGCTGGGAGGCTGGGCGCTCCCTCCAGCTCGGGGTGGGCGTGGCTGCGTCGGTCTCGTACATCACGCCCGCATCATAGGGGCGCGACGACGCCGCCCCCGCCTCCCGTCGGTGGGCGGGACGCGGGGGGCGGCGTCGTGACCGGGTCTCCGGGCGGCGGCGCGGGGCCGTCGTCCAGGCTCGGGATCAGTGCTCGGGGGCGGTCTCCGCCGGTTCGACGCTCTGACCCAGGTCGGCCATGAGCTCGGTGAACCAGGGCTGGGTGATGTCGAAGGGCTTGCCTCCGGCGATGCGCTGGAAGTCGATCGCGGCGAGCTCGTCGCCGTTCTCCTCGTCCTGGCCGATGACGCCGGAGACTCCCTTGAGGGCGGAGTCCACGGCGAGGTCGCACATCGTCTTGATGAGGGCGAGGTCCTCGTCGTTGGCGGCGGCGGCGCGCGAGTAGTAGCCGGACTTCTGGACCATGACCTTCTCGGCGCCGATGAGGCCGGCGAACTGCTTCGCGAACCACTGGCCGGGGTTGATGGTGTCGAGCTTGACGTGGCCGAAGGGGTCGCGGGCGACCTCCTCGCCGGCGGCCTCCTTCTCCGCGATGATCTCGGGGACGCCGGCACCCTCGGACAGGAAGATGTTGACGTTGCCCTGCTCGTCCATGAGGGCCTTGAGGCGCTCCGCCTCGGCCTTGAGGTCGAGCTTCATCTCCGGGAGGAAGACGGCATGGACGTCCCAGCGCTCCTTGGTGAGGCCGAGGGACGGGGCCCAGCTCTTGGAGTCGAGGGACTCGTGGTAGCGGCGGGCGGTCTCCGCGGTGAGGTAGCCGCAGTTGCGGCCCATGCACTCGTGGACGATGAGCATGCGCGGGTTGGAGCGGTGCTCGCCGATGACGTTGAAGGCGAAGCCAGCGCCCTGCTCGGCGGCGGTCCAGGCGCCGAGGGACTGACGGATCGGAACGACGTCGTTGTCGATGGTCTTGGGCAGGCCGACGACGGTGAGGTCGTAGTCGTGCTCCTTGAGATACGCGGCGAGGTCCGCGGCGGTCGTGTTGGTGTCGTCGCCGCCGATGGTGTGGAGGACGTCGACGCCGTCCTTGCGGAGCTGCTCGGCCGCGAACTCGAGGGGGTTGACGCCCTGCTCGACGAGGCCGCGCTCGACGAGGTTCTTCGCGTTGGTGAGCTTGACGCGGGAGTTGCCGATCGGGGAGCCGCCGAACTCGCGCAGGGTGCCGGCGTTCTTGCGGGCCTCCTCGTCGATGACGACGTAGTTGCCGGTGAGCAGGCCGTGGTAGCCGTACTGGTAGGCGATGATCTCCACCTCGGGGGCGACCTCGGTGTAGCGCTCGATGAGGTCGCCGACGGCGGCGGACAGGCAGGGGGCGAAGCCGCCCGCGGTGAGCAGGGCGACGCGGCGGATCGACATCGAGAACCTTTCAGGTCGGTGGCAGGTGCGCGCGGTGCTGGCCGCGCTGCGCCCACTCTACAAGGCCGCTCGGTGCCGACGGGAGGGACGGCGGTCCCCCGCCCCGGCCTCGCGCCCTCTCAGGCGGTCGCGCCGTCGGTCCCCGGCTGCCCGTCCTCGGGGGCGGAGGGGTTCTCGGCGTCCCCGGCTTCGGGCTCGGCGGGGGGCTCGGGCACGGCGACCTCAGGCGCCGGGCGGCCGCCGGGCGCGTTGACGGGGGCGGCGGCGGGCCGACGCTCGGCCAGGGCGGCGCGCATCTCGCCGACGACCTCGTCGGCGGACCTCTTCTCCGCGTCCATGGCCTTCTTGACGTCGGCGGCGTAGAGGTCGACGTACTCCTGGCCGGACAGGCTCATGAGGGAGTACATGATCTCGTCGGTGATGGAGCGCAGGACGAAGCGGTCGTTGTCCAGGCCCTGGTAGCGGGAGAAGTCGAGGGGCTCTCCGATGACGATGCCGACCCGGTGGCGGGTCGAGGGGATGACCTGGCCGATGGGCTGGGCGAGGTTCGACCCGATCATGGCGACGGGGATGACGGGGGCCCCCGTGGCGAGGGCGACGCGGGCGACGCCGGTCTTGCCGCGGTAGAGACGGCCGTCGGGGCTGCGCGTGCCCTCCGGGTAGATGCCGAAGAGCTCGCCGGAGCGCAGGCGGTCGATGCCGGCCTGGAGCGCCGCCATGGAGGCCTTGCCACCGGAGCGGTCCACGGGGATGGTCCCGACGGCGGTCATGAAGTTCTTGACTGCCCAGCCCTTGACGCCCTTGCCGGTGAAGTAGTCAGACTTGCCGATGAAGGCGACCTCGCGCTCGATGAGGAGCGGGAGGAAGAAGGAGTCGATGACGGCCAGGTGGTTCGAGGCGAGGATCGCGGGCCCCTCGGCGGGGATGTTCTCCTCACCCCGGATCCAGGGCTGGTAGAGCATCTCCAGGGCCGGACCGGTGACGGTCTTGATGCCTCGGTACCCCACGCGGGTCCTCCTCCGGGTGCTGGACGGGTCCACCGCCCCGGCGGTCCGCCGACCGTGCCTCACGACGGTGTCGGGGCGGGAGGGCGCGCAGCGCGGGGCAGGTGGAACGGCTGCTGGACGGAGTCTAGCCTCGCCACGTGGTTCCGCCTGACGCTTCGCACACCTCGCGCACGGGTAGCGCTTCCCCGGCGTCCGTCGGAGGGGCCGTCCGCGCGGGCGGGGCAGCGGGCGCGGGGCCCGGCCTCCAGGCGAGCTTCACGGACATGGGCACCGCCCTGTCTGACGTCGCCTTCGTCGTCGTCGACCTCGAGACGACCGGCGGGGCGCCGGGTGCCGACGCCATCACCGAGATCGGGGCGGTGCGCGTGCGCGGCGGCGTCAACGAGGCCGAGTTCGGCACGCTGGTCAACCCGGGCCGAGCGATCCCCGCGCAGATCACGGTGCTCACCGGCATCACGAACGCGATGGTGGTCGACGCCCCGCCCGTGGGCGAGGCGCTCATCTCCTTCCTCGAGTGGGCGCGCCTCGGCTCCGGGACGGACGACGGGACGACGGTGCTCGTCGCCCACAACGCACGCTTCGACGTCGGCCACCTCCGCGGCGCGGCGCGCGCCCTCGACCTGGAGTGGACCGAGCCCCGGGTGCTCGACACCCTCGCGCTGGCCCGACGGGCCTGGAGCCGCAGCGACGTCCCGAATCACCGGCTCGGGACCCTCGCGAGCTTCGTCGGCTCCTCCACGACGCCGACCCACCGCGCCCTCGACGACGCCCGTGCCACCGTCGACGTGCTCCACGCCGCCCTCGAGGCCCTCGCCCCGCTGGGGGTCACCCACCTCGAGGACCTCGCCACGGCGACGGACCCGGTGCCCGCGAGGCGCCGCGCCAAGACGCGCCTCGCCGACGACCTGCCGACCTCACCCGGCGTCTACGAGTTCGTCTCGAAAGCGGGCCAGGTCCTCTACGTCGGCTCGGCGGTCAACCTGCGGCGCCGCGTCCGCTCCTACTTCACGGCCGCCGAGAAGCGCTCCCGGGTGGCGCAGATGCTCGACACGACGGTCGAGGTGCGCAGCATCCCGACGCCGACGGAGATCGAGGCCCGGGTGCGCGAGCTCCGGCTCATCGCCGAGCTCGACCCTCCCGTCAACCGCCGCTCGCGGCAGCCGCGGCGCCAGCCCTGGCTGCACCTCGTCGAGGGGCGCCGGGGCGAGGGCCCTCACCTGGCGACGACGACCGTCCTCACGACCGAGGAGGTCGGGGCCGCCGTCGGCCCCTTCCGGAACCGGTCCAGCGCCCAGGAGGCGCAGCGGGCGGCGGAGTCGGTCCTGCGTCTGAGGGCCTGGGACGGCGGTGACCGGCGCGCCGTGGCCGTCGACGACGAGCCGGCCGACGCGTCCCCTGCCCGCCGGGCGCTCGCCGGGGAGATCGACGTCGTCGCCGTGCCGCTGCTGGAGCGGGTGGCGCGTCTGTCCGCCGAGGAGCGCTACGAGGAGGCGGGGACCTGGACTCACCGGCTCCGGGCCCTCGTGCTGGGGGCCCGCAGGGCCGAGACGGTCCGGCCGCTCCTGGGCTGCCCGCACCTCATCGCCGCCCGGCGCCGCGACGGCGGTGGCTGGGAGCTCGTGTGCGTGCGCTGGGGCGCCCTCGCCGGGAGCGCCGTCACGCCCCCGGGGGCAGACCCCAGGCCGGCGGTGACGGCGCTGCGGGCGTCCGCGCAGGTCGTCGCGCGGCCGGAGCGCGTCGGAGCGGGGGCGAGTGTCGAGGAGACGCAGCTGCTCGCCGACTGGTGCCTCGACGCCGGGGCGAGGATCGTCGAGGTCGGGCTCGGCCCGCAGGATGACGGCCCGACCTCGACGCGCCTCGAGGAGGTCCTGTCGGGCCTCACGTGGCCGATCGGTGCGGCGGCGCGGCACCAACGCGTGGTCGACGCCGTGACGTGACGCGCCCGTCGCCCCTTTCGGGGCGACGGGCGCGTGGTGCGCGGGGGGGGGCCGGAGCGTCAGCCGGCGGCGACGACGGCGCCGGGGCGCGCCTGCAGGGCGGCGGTGACGCCCTCCTGGAGGGCCATCGGGTCCAGCGGGCGGGGGACGACGACCTCGGCGCGGGACCAGGCGGCGAGCCAGGAGTCCTGCGGGCGGGCGGTGAGGAGGACGACCGGGGGACGGCGGTCGAGCTCGGTGAAGAGCTCGTGGGCCAGGCCCATGCCGCCGAGCTTCTTGGTCTCGCCGTCCAGGACGAGGCAGTCGAAGGGGGCCTCGCCGGCCTCCTCGCGGTCCTTGATGGCCATGCGCACGCCCTCGGCGGTCGCGGTCTCCGTCCAGGTGACGAGCGGGAGGCCCTTGCCCGGACGGCGGCCGACGCCGTCGATGACCTCACGGCGCACGGAGGCGTCATCGGAGAAGACGAGGAGCGCGAGGCGCTGCTGGGCGGCCTGCTCGGCCATACGAACCTCCATGGGAAGGGTGCGACTGCCCGGGACGGTACGCGGACCGCACGCGCGACGCGCGGACCGGCCCCGGTTCTGCGATCAGTGTAATCACACCCCGCCACTGGCGGTTCCGACGATCGGAGTCTACGATCAATCATGTTCGGAACGTCGGTTCGCCCTTATGACGATGGCGTCCGGCGTCACATCGAATCAGACGAAAGGCAGACCTCATGGCCGTCTACACGCTTCCTGAGCTCCCCTACGACTACGCCGCCCTCGAGCCCCACATCTCCGGCAAGATCATGGAGCTCCACCACGACAAGCACCATGCCACCTACGTGGCCGGCGCCAACGCGGCCCTGGAGAAGCTCGAGGCCGCCCGCGAGGCCGAGGACCACGCCGCCATCAACCTCCTCGAGAAGAACCTGGCCTTCAACCTCGGTGGCCACATCAACCACTCCATCTTCTGGAAGAACCTCTCCCCCAACGGCGGCGGCGAGCCCGAGGGCGAGCTGGCGGAGGCCATCAAGGACTCCTTCGGCTCCTTCGACAAGTTCAAGGCCCAGTTCACCGCCAACGCGCTGGGCATCCAGGGCTCCGGCTGGTCCGTGCTCGCCTACGACTCCGTCTCCGGCAAGCTCGTGACCTTCCAGCTCTTCGACCAGCAGGGCAACGTGCCGGTCGGCACCATCCCGCTGTTCCAGGTCGACATGTGGGAGCACGCCTTCTACCTCGACTACCTCAACGTCAAGGCCGACTACGTCAAGGCCATCTGGAACATCGCCAACTGGCAGGACGTCTCCGAGCGCCTCGCCGCGGCGACCTCCCAGGCCCAGGGCCTCATCGTCCGTTGAGCCGACCGGCGTCCGCCCGCAGCGGCCGCCGCGCCCAGCCGGAAGGACCCCGGCACCCACGTGGTGCCGGGGCCCTTCGTCGTGCCCAGCGCGTCCACGCCCCGGGGTCCACCACCCGGTGCTGGACCGCTCGTTGCTCGGGTGCTCGGTGCCGGGCGGCCCCTCGGCCCGCAGGGGCGGGCCGGGAGGGACGGCGAAGGACGGGAGGGGCGGCGGACCCGTCGGTCCGCCGCCCCTCCCGTGAGCCGGTGGGCTCAGGTCACATGGCGGCCTCGATGTCCATGACGTAGGCGTAGGCCGAGGTGGAGGTGCCGGAGGTGTCCGCCGTCGACGTCGAGCCGGGCAGCAGGACGACGACGCGGGAGCCCACGGGGACCCCGACGAGGTCGGTCAGCCCCGTCGCCGTGGCCATGTCGATCGGCTGCGCCTGGTCGGCGTCCCAGGAGGACTGGGTGCCGGAGTTGCTCCAGTCGGTGTACGCCATGTTGACCAGGAGCGAGTCCTTGGCGGTGATGGCCGGACCGGTGCCCCTGGCGAGCACGATGACCTCGGTCTGGGTCGGCTGGGCGGCCCCGTCGTTCACCTTGATCGTGGCGGCGGCGCCGAGGTCGCCGCTGACGGTGATGCCGCGCTTGCTCAGCTCGTCCTCGCCGACGAGCGCGGCGTCCTTCGTGCCGGACGCGAGGTCCTTGGTGCTGTGCGAGCCGGTGATCTCGACGACGAAGACGAGGGGGCCGGTCGGGGCGCCCGAGGAGGAGGCGGAGTCGCCGTAGGCGAGGCTGGCGGGGATGGACATCTCGACGCGGTCGCCGACGTGGTGGCCCGAGAGGCCGCAGCGCCACCCGGAGATGACGGAACCGAGGGAGAAGGTGGTGGCGGAGCCGCGCTGGTAGGACGAGTCGAAGACGGTGTCGGAGCCCCACTGCCAGCCGGCGTAGGCGGCCTTGACGAAGTCGGTCTCGGTCACCTCGGCGCCGGAGCCCTTCTCCAGGGTCTTGACCGTGAGGTTCGTCGGAGCGGAGTCACTGCTCCACTTGAGCGTCGGCTCGCTGCCGGCGTCGCCGGAGGCGGCCGGCAGCGCGTCGGAGTCCGAGTCGATGGCGAGGTCGGAGCACTGGACGTTCTGGGCGACCGTGGCTGCGGCGGTGGCGTTCCCGGAGGCGGAGGCCGAGGCGGAGGCCGAGCTGGAGGAGGAGCCCGAGCAGCCCGCGAGGGCGAGCGTGGCCGCGAGGGCCAGGGATGACAGGGCGAGGGGCGTGCGGCGCACGTGGTTCTCCTTGGGTGAGGGCGGTGTGTGGGTGGTGCGGGATCGGGACGCGGCCTGCGGGCCGCCTGTGAGGGTCCCCTGGACGCGGCGCGACCGCCGGGCCCGGGTGGGCTCCGACGGTCGGCTCAGTGCTCCGGTCCGCTCGTGGACAGGGGCGAGGTCACGTCCGTGGGACGGCTCAGTTAAAGGACTCGCCGCAGGCGCAGGTGCCCGTGGCGTTCGGGTTGTCGATGGTGAAGCCCTGCTTCTCGATCGAGTCGGCGAAGTCGATGGTGGCGCCGGAGAGGTAGGGGACGCTCATGCGGTCCACGACGACCTCGACCGACTCGAGCTCGCCGCCCCCGGTCGGGAAGGCGCGGACGGCGTCGCCGTCGAGGAGGCGCTCGTCGAAGTAGAGCTGGTAGACGAGGCCGGAGCAGCCGCCGGGCTGGACGGCGACGCGCAGGCGCAGGTCGTCGCGGCCCTCCTGGACGAGGAGGCTGGCGACCTTCGCGGCCGCGGTCTCGGTGAGGAGGACCTCGTGCTCGGGGACCTCGGTGGTGGCGTCGGTGAGGGTGGTCTCTGCCATGTGTCTCTCCTGGTCAGGATGGGTCGGATGCCATCGGGGCAACGCCCCGGCGCCCCGGCTTGTTCCCGCCCACCCTACGTCCTCCCGTGCTGGGGCCCGAAGTGACGGCGCTCACCGGGAGCGGCGCGGGCTCAGACGCTATGGGGGTGCGCGAGGCCGTCGTGGTCTTGTGGGCCAGGGCCTCGCGTATGCAACCTTCGTGGATCACCACCGAGGCGGTCGTTAGGGGACCGCTGCGGGGTGCCGACATGCATAGGAGACCCTGGTGATTACTGAGCGTACAAGCCTGGGGCTGGACGTTCACGCCCGCAGCGTGAGTGCCGCCGCCATCGATACCCTCACCGGCGAGGTGATCCAACGCCGCCTGGACGGCGAGTACAGCCACACCATCGACCTGGCCTCACGCCTGGCCGCCGAGCACGGACCACTGCTGATCACCTACGAGGCAGGCCCCACCGGCTTCGGACTGGCCCGCGAGCTGACCGCCGCGGGCCACCGGGTGCAGGTCGCCGCACCCTCGAAGCTGGCCCGCCCCGCCGGACAGCGGGTCAAGACCGACCGCACCGACGCGATGTTCCTGGCCGAGTGCGCCCTGAACGGCACGATCACGCCCGTGCGCATCCCTACCCTGGCCCAGGAGGGCGCCCGCGACCTGGTGCGATCCCGCGACGACGCCCGCACCGACCTCATGGCCGCCCGCCACCGCCTGTCCAAGATGCTGCTGCGCCGCGGATGGGTCTACCCCGGCAAGACCACCTGGGGACCCGCCCACGACGCTTGGCTGCGCGCACTGCGCCGCGAGGACGTCCCCGCCCTGGGCGCCGGCGCCACCGCGGCCTTCGACGACGCCTACGACACCGTCACCCACACCCTGGCACGACGCGACCGCCTCGATACCGCCATCGCCGCCCTGGCCGCCGACAGTGAGTTCACCCCCGTCACCGCCCGCCTGTCCTGCCTGAGAGGCATCTCCACACTGACCGGCTTCGCCCTCGCCGTCGAGATCGGCGACTGGCACCGCTTCACCGGCGCGACCATCGCCTCCTACCTCGGACTGGTCCCCTGCGAGCACTCCTCGGGCCAGACCCGCACCCAGGGCGGCATCACCAAGACCGGCAACACCCACGCCCGACGTCTCCTGACCGAAGCCGCCTGGCAGCACAAGAGCCCCTACCGCCCCGGCCCCGCCCTGCGAGCCGCATGGGCCAAGGTCCCCGGGGACGTCGCCACCCGGGCCGACACCGGCAACAGGCGCCTGAACAGGCGCTGGCAGACCCTGGCCAGCCACCACAAACGTCACACGATCGCCAACACCGCCATCGCCCGGGAGCTCGCAGGCTGGTGCTGGTCCCTGGCCGTCATGGACCACTAGAACCCCCGCAGACCGCGCTGACCGGCACCACCAGGGCCCAGAGGGGAAGCAGCGTGAGGAGGACACCGGCGATTCGACTGTGAGCACCCCCAAGGGCACGCTCGACCTCAGACAAGCCAGCTCCTCCCACCGAAACCAGCGTCATGCGGCACACAGACCCGCGCATATCAGACTGACCACGCGTCGACACCAGACACGCCACCCCCACCCCACCGGCCAACGCCGAAGAGGGGGCACCCACCGGCCAGTGGATGCCCCCTCTTCACCCTGCCACTTGACAGGAAACCCCTACATATCAGGCGAGGGTGACGAGCTCGAGGTAGGAGTCGTTCCACAGGTCCTCGTCGCCGTCGGGCAGGAGGAGGACGCGGTCGGGCTCGAGGGCCTCGACGGCGCCCTCGTCGTGGGTGACGAGGACGACGGCGCCCTCGAAGGTGGACAGCGCCCCGAGGATCTCCTCGCGGCTGGCGGGGTCGAGGTTGTTCGTCGGCTCGTCCAGGAGCAGGACGTTGGCGCTGGAGACGACGAGCATGGCGAGGGCGAGGCGCGTCTTCTCGCCTCCGGAGAGCACGCGGGCGGGCTTGTCGGCGTCGGCGCCCGAGAAGAGGAAGGAGCCGAGGACGCTGCGCACCTCGGTGTCGTTCATGCCGGGGGCGGAGCGCCGCAGGTTCTCGACGACGGTGGCGCCGTTGTCGATCGTCTCGTGCTCCTGGGCGTAGTAGCCGATCTTGAGGCCGTGGCCGTCGATGACCTCGCCGGAGTCGGGGGTCTCGACGCCCCCGAGGAGCCGGAGGAGGGTCGTCTTGCCGGCGCCGTTGAGGCCGAGGACGACGACGCGGCTGCCGCGGTCGATGGCGAGGTCCACGCCGGCGAAGACCTCGAGCGAGCCGTAGGCCTTGGACAGGCCCGCGGCGCGCAGCGGGGTCTTGCCGCACGGAGCGGGGTCCGGGAAGCGCAGGTGGGCGACCTTCTCGGCCTCCTGCTCGGCCTCGAGGCCCTGGAGGAGGCGGTCGGCGCGCTTGAGCATCTGCTGGGCGGCGACGGCCTTGGTGGCCTTGGCGCGCATCTTCTCGCCCTGGGCGCGGAGCGCGGCGGCCTTCTTCTCGGCGTTCGCGCGCTCCTTGCGGCGGCGCGTCTCGTCCTCGGCGCGCTGGTGGAGGTAGGCGTCCCAGCCGAGGTGGTAGACGTCGAGGACGCCGCGGTTGGCGTCGAGGTACATGACCTGGTTGACGGTGTCCCGCAGGAGCTCGACGTCGTGGGAGATGACGATGAAGCCGCCGGCGTAGGTGCGCAGGTGGTCTCGCAGCCAGAGGATCGAGTCGTGGTCGAGGTGGTTGGTGGGCTCGTCCAGGAGCAGCGTGTCCGGCTTCTGGAAGAGGACGCGGGCGAGCTCGACGCGGCGGCGCTGGCCTCCGGAGAGGGTGCCGATGGGCTGGTCGAGGACGCGGTCGGGCAGGCCGAGCGCGGCGGAGATGCGGGCGGCCTCGCCGGCGGCCGCGTAGCCGCCGGCCATGGTGAACTCGTGGTCGAGGCGGGTGTAGCGGTCCAGGGCCTTGGCCATGGCGTCGCCCTCGGCGGACTGGGCGATCCTCTCCTCGGCCTTGTGGATGCGCTTGAGGAGGGCGTCGATGCCCCGGGCAGAGAGGATGCGGTCGCGGGCGATCTCGGTGAGGTCGCCGACCTTGGTGTCCTGGGGCAGGTAGCCGACCGAGCCGTTGCAGGCGATCGTGCCCTCGTACTGGACGGCCTCGAGGCCGTGGGACTCGTCGGCGTCGGCGACGGACTGGCTGGTGCCCTGGGCCACGGACTGCGCGGCGAGCAGCTTGGTCATGGTGGTCTTGCCGGCGCCGTTGCGTCCGACGAGCCCGATCCGCATGCCCTTGTCCACCCGGTAGTTCGCGCCCGCGACGAGCTGGCGGGCGCCGATGCGCATGGTGAGGTCCTGGACGTTGATCACGGCGGCCATGCTACGGGCCGCCGTGGCGCCTCCCCCCGGCCGCACCGGTTCGGAGCGGCCGGGGATCGGTCACACCGCGCCGGCCCCGACGGGCACCGGGCCGCTCAGTCCCACCAGAGCCACCACCCGGTGGCCCCGCCGGTCCAGGCCGCGCCGACACGGCGGATCTCGTCGGGCACGGCCTCCGCGTCGAGCTCGTAGCGCCTGCGGACGGCGCCCCAGAGCTCGCGGCAGCGGCAGGCCGGGCCGTGCTCCTCGGTGACCTCCATGTCCTGGAGGTCGGGGTCGGCGACCCAGAGGGCCTCGACGGTGACGCGCTCGTCGTCCCGCTGGGGGCCGATGCCGTAGCCGGACAGGAGCACGCGCCCCTCAGCGCCGACGCAGGCCCGCAGGAGGGGACCGAGGCTCGGGGCGAGGTTCTGGCGGTCCTCGAGTGCCTGCGCCGGGAGGACCTCGAGGAGCCGGCGGGCGCCGTCGGGCCCCATGGCGTGGAACGGGGTGTAGTCGTCGAGGGGGACGCCGTCGTCCCCGATGAGGCCCTGGGGCGCGATGCCGTGTGCGGCGGGGATCGCCGTCGACCTGAGGTGGTCACGGCAGCGGCCGAGCACCTCCCAGACGCCGGCGCTCACCGTCCAGCCGCGCGGGCCGTAGAGGCCCCTGGCCTCGCGTGCGGGACCGGGCTCCGCAACGGGGACGGCGTCGGTGCCGCCCGGGGCGGCCGGGTTCCCGGTGCCGGTGGCCGCAGGGCGTGGACGGGTCGTGGCGGACGCGCTCATGGTGCTCTCCTCCTCGGCGGCGACGGGCGGTGGTCCCCGCCTCGGACGTCGGCGCCGTGCGCGACGAGCCTCGCGCCTGCCCCTCCCCCGCCGCTGGGCGCCTGTGAGCGCAAGTGCTTCAGCCCTGCAGCCGCGCCCCTGGGGAGCCCGGCCCCGGTCGCGAGCGGGTCGTTCACGGCGGCGGGCCCACCGCGTCGGGGCCCCCGGCGGTGACGCCGTCCGGCCCCGTGGACCCGCACGGTCCCCGCGGGAATGGCGGAGGTCACAGCGTGTACGAGCGCCGCGGGGACCTGCGGCGTTACGCTCGGCCACAGCCCGTGCGAGGGCATCCCCACACCCGCACCGACACCGCGGTCGTCCCCGAACCCGTGGTGCCCGCTGCACAGAAAGGCCATTGGAGTGGCAACACAGACCTCAGCACCTGAGGCGATCATCGAGGCCGTCGGAGGCCCCGAGAACATCGCCCACCTCACCCACTGCGCGACGCGCCTGCGCTTCCAGCTCAACGACGCGTCCGTCGTCGACACCCCCACCGTCGAGAAGATCCCCGGCGTCATGGGCGCGGTCCCCCAGTCCGGCGACCGCTACCAGGTCATCATCGGCGGCACCGTCCAGTCGATGTACGAGAAGATCATGGCCCTGCCCGAGATGCAGGACCTCGGCCAGGGCGGCGGCGCCAAGCGCCAGTCCGACGCCGACGTCAAGGCCGCGGCCCGCGCCGGCGGCGTCCGCGGGAAGTTCTCCTGGGTGGACAACTTCTTCGAGTTCCTCTCGGACTCCTTCCGCCCGATCATCGGCGCGCTCCTCGGCGCCTCGATCTTCATCACCTTCATGGCTCTCATGGGCACCCTGGGCGTCATCGGCAACTGGGCCGACTCCCGCGTCACCCTCGAGCCGACCTGGGCCTACCTCAACCTGACCTGGCGCTCGGTCTTCTACTTCCTGCCGCTCATGGTGGCCTACAACGCCTCCAGGAAGCTTGGCGCGGACCCATGGGTCGGCTTCGCCGTCATGGCGATGACGATGCTGCCCGGCTTCGCGGCCCTCGGCACCCTCGACCAGGCCACGAGCCTCACCTTCATGGGCTCCGAGATCACCACCATCAAGCTCTTCGGCGGCATCCCGCTGACGATCTTCGACTACGGCTCGCAGGTGTTCCCGCCGCTGCTCATGGCCGCCGTCCTCGGCCCGCTCACCAAGTGGCTCAAGCGGATCATCCCCGAGGGCGTCCAGCTCATCTTCGTGCCCTTCTTCGCGATGCTCGTCATGTTCCCGCTCACGAGCTTCATCCTCGGCCCGATCGGCGTCTACGTCGGCGCCTGGCTCGCCCACCTGCTCAACGCCATCAACAGCGTCTCGCCCTTCATCTTCTGCATCATCATCCCGCTGGCGTACCCCTTCATGGTGCCGCTGGGCCTCCACTGGCCCATCAACGCGATCATGCTGCTCAACATTCAGGAGTACGGCAAGGACTTCATCCAGGGTCCCATGGGCTGCTGGAACTTCGCGGCCTTCGGCGCCACTGCCGGCGTGCTCGTCCTCGCCGTCCGCAACAAGGAGACGGACATGCGTCAGACGGCGACCGGCGCGCTCTTCGCGGGCCTCGTCGGCGGCATCTCCGAGCCGAGCCTCTACGGCATCCACCTGCGCTACAAGCGCATCTACCCGCGCATGCTCGTCGGCTGCGTCGTCGGCGGCCTCATCCAGGGCATCTTCGGGGGCGTCACCACGAGCGCCTTCGTCTTCACCTCGCTCCTGACGATCCCGGCGTTCTCGAACATCCCGCTCTACGCGATCTCCGTCCTGGCCTCCTTCTTCACCGCCATGGTGCTCGTCATCATCTCCGACTACCGCACCCCCGAGGACCGCGCCGAGCAGCGCGAGATCGCCGCTCAGAACGCCGCCGACGAGGCCCGTGAGGCCGAGCTCGCCGGCGTGTCCGCCACGAGCGCCTCCGAGCACCAGCTCGCCGCCGGCTCCACCGCGGTCTCTGCGGCCGCCCCCGCCGCCGGTGCCGGCACCGGCGCCGTCGAGTCCGCCGCGCCCGCCGGCAAGCCGGCGCTCGAGCCGGGCACCGTCACCGACGTCGCCTCCCCGCTCACCGGCGTCGTCATGCCGCTCGACCAGGTCGACGACCCGGTCTTCGCCTCCGGCGCGGTCGGCCAGGGCGCCGGTCTCAACCCGGTCGGCGACGTCGTCGTCACCGCCCCGGCGGCCGGCACCGTCGTCGTGGCCCCCGCCTCGGGCCACGCCTACGGCATCACGCTGGACTCCGGCGTCGAGATCCTCATCCACGTCGGCATCGACACGGTCAACCTCGAGGGCAAGGGCTTCGACGTCAAGGTCAAGCAGGGCGACCGCGTCGAGGCGGGCCAGGAGCTCGTCCGCGTCGACCGCTCCGTCGTCGAGGAGGCCGGCTACCAGCTGACCACCCCGGTGCTCATCACCAACACCGCGAAGTTCGCCTCCGTCGAGGTCGTCGCCGAGGGCGAGGTCGCCCCGGGCGCCCCGCTCATTCGCGTCACCGCCTGACGGACGCTCCGCACAACGGCTGAGGGCCGGTTCCCCGCTCGGGGAGCCGGCCCTCAGCCGTTGTCGTGCTCACGGCTCCGTTCGACGCACGGCGGACGGACCGTGAGGGTGATCGCTCAGTCCCGGGCGCGCAGCTCCCAGTAGGCGACGGCGGCCGCCGCGGCCACGTTGAGGGAGTCCACTCCCCCGGCCATCGGGATGCGGACGACGGCGTCGGCGGCCGTGATCGTCCGGCGGGCCAGGCCGTCGCCCTCCGTGCCCAGGACGATCGCGACGCGTGAGTCGGGCCCGGAGCAGGCCGGGGAGGCGGAGAACTCGTCGAGGCTCACCGAGCCGTCGGAGAGCGTCATGGCGGCCACCGTGAAGCCGGCCTCGTGGAGCTCGTCGAGGGCGGGCCACCGCTCGATCCGGGTCCACGGGACCTGGAAGACGGTCCCCATGGAGACGCGCACGCTGCGGCGGTAGAGCGGGTCCGCGCACCGCGGGGTGACGAGGACGGCGTCGATGCCGAGCGCGGCGGCGGAGCGGAAGGCCGCGCCGACGTTCGTGTGGTCGACGAGGTCCTCGAGCACGGCGACGCGCCGGGCCCCCAGCCCGCCGCGGGCGGAGGCGAGGAGCTCGCCGACGCCCGGCAGGACGGGGCGGTTCATCGCGGCCAGCGCCCCGCGGTGGAGGTGGAAGCCGGTGATGGTCTCGAGAACCTCCTCCGGGGCGATGATGACGGGGACGCCACCGCCGTCCTCGCGGCCGTCCGTGCCGTTCGCGGCGGCGATGACGGGCCGGAGCTCGTCGTACCAGCGCTCAGCCATGAGCAGGGAGCGGGGCGCGTGACCGGCCTGGACGGCGCGGACGATGACCTTGGAGGACTCGGCCATGTAGAGCCCGCGCTCGGTCTCGAGGCGGCGGCGCAGGGCGACGTCGGTGAGGCTCGTGTAGTCGGCAAGGAGTGCCCGGACGGCGGCGTCGTCCAGGCCCTCGAGGCTCTTGATGCAAAGGATCACTTGCGGTGCCTCGGCTTGTACCCGACGTCGTTGAGCAGCGGGTCGCGCTCCTCGGCGGGCTCCTCCTCGCCCTGGGGACCGACGAACTGGCTCTGGTAGAGCTCGTAGTAGGCGCCGCCGGCGGCGATGAGCTCGTCGTGGCTGCCCTGCTCGACGATGTCGCCGTGCTGCATGACGAGGATGACGTCCGCGTCGCGGATCGTGGACAGGCGGTGGGCGATCACGAAGGCCGTGCGGCCCTCGCGCAGCTCGACCATCGCCTTCTGCACGAGCAGCTCGGTGCGGGTGTCGACCGAGCTCGTCGCCTCGTCGAGGACGAGGATCTGCCGGTCGGCGAGGAAGGCCCGCGCGATGGTGATGAGCTGCTTCTCACCGGCGGAGACGCCCGAGCCGGAGTCGTCGATGACGGTGTCGTAGCCCTTGGGCAGGGCGGAGACGATGTGGTCGACGCTGGCGGCGCGGGCGGCCGCCACGACCTGCTCCTGGGTGGCGCCGGCGGAACCGAAGGCGATGTTCTCGCCGATCGTGCCCTCGAAGAGCCAGGTGTCCTGGAGGACCATGCCGATCTGCTCGCGCAGGGCGTCGCGGGTGAGGTCCTTCGTGTCGACGCCGTCGAGGGTGATGGCGCCCGCCTGCGGGTCGTAGAAGCGCAGGAGGAGGTTGACGAGCGTCGTCTTGCCGGCGCCCGTGGGCCCGACGATCGCGACGGTCTGGCCGGGCTCGACGGTAAGGTTGAGGTCGGTGATGAGCTCGGTGTCGGGGCTGTAGGAGAAGCGGACGTGGTCGAAGACGACCCGGCCGCGGACGGGCTCGGCGAGCGCCTGCGGGGCGGTCGTGTCCCTCTCCTCGGGGGCGTCGAGGATCTCGAAGACGCGCTCGGCGGAGGCGGCGCCGGACTGGAGCAGGTTCGCCATGGAGGCGAGCTGCGTGATCGGCTGGCCGAACTGCTGGGAGTACTGCAGGAAGGCCTGGACGTCGCCGAGGGTCATGGTGCCGTTGGCGACGCGCACGCCGCCGATGACCGCGACGATGACGAAGTTGAGGTTGGACACCAGGCGCATGACCGGCTGGATGGTGCCGGAGATCCACTGCGCCTTGTAGGAGCCCTCGTACAGGCGCGTGTTGTCCTTGTCGAACATGCGGCTGAACTCGGCCTCGGAGCTGAACAGCGCGACGGCCTCGTGGCCGGTGAAGGCCTCCTCGACGATGCCCGAGACGTCGCCCGTCGCGTCCCACTGCTCCGTGAAGTGCGGCTGGGCGCGCTTGGCGATGAGGACGGTGAGGAGCCCGGCGAGCGGGATCGTGCACAGGGCGACGAGGGAGAGCTGCAGGGAGATCGTCAGCATCATGACGACGACGCCGACGATCGTGAGGATCGCGCTGAAGGCCTGCGACATCGTCTGCTGCAGGGTCTGACTGATGTTGTCGACGTCGTTGGTGAGGCGGGAGAGCGTGTCGCCGCGGCTGCCGTGGTCCAGGTAGGACAGCGGGACGCGGTTGACCTTCTCCTCGACGTCGGCGCGCAGCGTGCGGGCGGTGCGCTGGACGACGCCGGCGAGGATCCGGCCCTGGATCCACAGGAAGACCGCGGAGAGGGCGTAGACGGCGAGGGTCGCCAGCAGGATCCTCGCCAGCCTGTCGAAGTCCATGCCCTGGCCGGAGACGACGTCGTACTGGGTCACCATGTCCGCGTACTTGGTCTGGCCGGCGGCGCGCAGGGCCTGGGCGAGCTGCTCACCGCTCATCCCGGCGGGGACGCCGTTCGCGGCGAGGAGCTTGCCCATGACCCCGCCGAAGATGACGTTGGTCGCGCGGGCGAGGATCTTCGGGCCGATGACGTTGAGGACCACGGAGACCGTGGTGAGCAGCAGCGCGAGGGAGATGAGGCCGCGCTCGGGGCGCAGTGTCCCGATGAGCCGGCGCATGGTGGGGCCGAAGTTCTTGGCCTTCTGGTTGGGGGCCTTGGGCCCGGGTCCGCGGCTCATGCGGCCTCCTCGGCGCTGATCTGGGACAGGACGATCTCCGAGTAGGTCGGACAGGTGTCCATGAGCTCCTCGTGGGTGCCGACGCCGACGACATGGCCCTCGTCGAGGACGACGATGCGGTCGGCGGTGCGGATGGACGCGACGCGCTGGGCGACGACGACGACGGTCGCCCCGCCGGTCGCGCGCGGCAGGCCGGCGCGCAGACGCGCGTCGGTCGCGTAGTCCAGCGCGGAGAAGGAGTCGTCGAAGACGTAGACGCCGGCCTCTCGCACGAGGGCCCGGGCGATGGCGAGGCGCTGGCGCTGGCCGCCGGAGAAGTTGACGCCGCCCTGCTCGACCTCGTGGTCGAGGCCGTCGTCGAGCTGCTGGACGAAGTCGGAGGCCTGGGCGGCGTCGAGCGCGGCCCAGAGCTCTGCGTCCGTCGCGCCGCTCTTGCCGTGCTGAAGGGTTGAGCGGATGGTCCCCGAGAACAGGTAGGCCTTCTGGGGGACGGTGGCGACGGACGCTCGCAGCTCGACGGGGTCGAGCTCGCGCACGTCGACGCCGTCGACCGTGACCGCGCCCTCGGAGACGTCGAGGAGACGCGGGATGAGGTTGATGAGGGTCGTCTTGCCTGAGCCGGTGGAGCCGATGAAGGCCGTCGTGCGGCCGGCCTCGACGATGAGGTCGACGTCGGACAGGACGGGGGCGTCCGCGCCCGGGTAGCGGAAGGAGACGTGGTCCAGGCGGACCTCGCGGCCGCGTCCGGTGCCCGCGGCCAGGCCGGAGGCGGCGGGGAGGTGCTCTGGCGACGCCGGCGCGGTGATGGAGGGCTCGACGGCGAGGACGTCCTGGAACCGCTCGGCGGCGACCTGGGCGCGGGGCAGCATCGTCACGAGCACGACGGCGATCATGACCGAGAAGAGGATCTGCATGATGTAGTTGAGGAAGGCCGTGAGGTCGCCGACCTGCATGCCGCCGGAGTCGATGCGGTGGCCGCCGAACCACATGACGCCGACGCTCGCGAGGTTCATGATGATCGTGACGCCCGGGAAGAGGACGGCGAAGAGGTAGCCGATGCGCAGGGACGTGCCGGTGAGCTCGTCGTTGGCGACGCGGAAGACCTCGTCGCGCTGGTCCTGGCGGACGAAGGCCCGGATGACGCGCACGCCCTGGATCTGCTCGCGCATGACGAGGTTGACGCGGTCGATGCGCGACTGCATCACCTTGAAGTGGGGCAGGAGCCTGCTCATGATGAGGCCGAGGACGAGCAGCAGCAGCGGGATGAGGACGAGCAGGAGGCCCGAGAGCGGGACGTCGACGCGCAGTGCCATGACGGTGCCGCCGACCAGCATGATCGGGGCCATGAGCATCATGGCGCAGATCATGAAGACGACCATCTGGATCTGCTGGATGTCGTTGGTGGAGCGCGTGATGAGCGAGGGGGCGCCGAAGCGCGAGACCTCCTCGAGGTTGAAGCGCTGCACGTGGTTGAAGATGTCCCGGCGCATCTCTCGTCCGAGCGCCATGGAGGCCTTCGCGGCGAGGTAGGTGCCGAGGACGGCGACGACGCCCTGGACGGCGGTGAGCGCGAGCATCTCGCCGCCCAGGTGCCAGATCTTGTCCGTGTCACCGGGGATGACGCCGTCGTTGATGATGTCGGCGTTGAGGGTCGGCAGCGACAGGGCCGCGGTCGTCTCGATGATCTTGAGGACGAAGACCGCGAGCAGAGAGCCCCAGTAGGGGCTCAGATAGTGACGCAGGGTCTTGGATAGCACGCGGGGAAGGTTATGCCCGCTCCGCCTCCGGTGTCTGCACCGGGTGCACGATTCGTGACCGTTTGCGGTGGAAGTCACCGGCCCCGCCCGAGCATGCTCGGGCGGGGCCGGTGGAGGGAGTGGATGCGGCCGGTGAGCGCGGTGCCCGCCGGTGCTCGCACGGCGTGCCCGTCAGCCCTGCTGACCTCCGTCGGCGAGGCGCGTCGGCGGGATCGACGGCGGTGCCGAGGGCTCCTGCGCCTGCGAGCCGCCGCGGCCGCCGCGGGCGGTCGCGGACTCGTCGGAGGCCTCGCGGGTGGCCGACTCGGCCTCGCCGCGGGCCTGGGCCAGGGCCTCCTCGGGGGTCTGAAGGTTCGTCGCCGCGAGGTCGGAGGCGATGTCGAGACCGGAGTCCATGCCGGACAGGTCGACGCCGACGCTCTCCCCGTCGTCGCCGCGGAAGGCGCCCGAGCCGGACGCGCCGGAGCCGTCCTTGCCGCCGAGCGCACCGGCGATGCCGTCGAGGGCCGCGGTGAACTCGGTGGGGACGATCCACATCTTCGAGCTGTTGCCGTTGGCGATCTTGGGCAGGGTCTGGAGGTACTGGTAGGCGAGGAGCTTCGGGTCGGCGTTGCCGCGGTGGATGGCGTCGAAGACCTGGAGGATGGCGCGGGACTCGCCCTGAGCCTTGAGGATCGCGGACTGCGCCTGGCCCTCGGCGCGGAGGATGGCGGACTGCTTGTCGCCCTCGGCGGTGAGGATCTGGGACTGCTTGACGCCCTCGGCGGTGAGGATGGCGGCGCGGCGGTCGCGCTCGGCGCGCATCTGCTGCTCCATGGCGCCCTGGATGGAGGCGGGCGGGTCGATGGACTTGAGCTCGACGTTGCTCACGCGGATGCCCCAGCGGCCCGTGGCCTGGTCGAGGACGCCGCGGAGCTGGCCGTTGATCTGGTCACGGCTCGTGAGCGTCTGCTCGAGGTCCATGGATCCGATGACGTTGCGCAGCGTCGTGACGGTGAGCTGCTCGATGGCCTGGAGGTAGTTGGCGATCTCGTAGGTGGCGCGCTTGGGGTCGGTCACCTGGTAGTAGATGACGGAGTCGATGGAGACGACGAGGTTGTCGGAGGTGATGACGGGCTGCGGCGGGAAGGAGACGACCTGCTCGCGCAGGTCCACGGTGGTGCGGACCCTGTCGATGAAGGGGACGAGGAGGTGGAGGCCGGCACCGAACTCCGCCTGGAACTTGCCCAGGCGCTCCACGATGATCGCGTTGGACTGCGGCACGATCCGGATCGCCTTGGCGATGGTGACGACGACGAAGAGCGCGATGAGGAGGAGGACGACGAGGGAGACGGTCGAGGCTGATGCCATGGCCGGTGCCTTTCTTGGGTGATCGGGTGCGGAGGTCGGGGTGCGGTCAGGCCGGCTCGACGACGGCGACGGCGCCGTCGATGCTGACGACGCGCACGCGGGCGCCCGGCTGGAGCCGTGCGGGGGCGCCGTAGCCGCCGGGCGACTCGGCGAGTCGGGCGCTCCACTCCTCGCCGCCGAGGCGGACGCGGCCGCCGTGGGCGTCGAGGGCGGTGAGGGCCGTGGCCTCACGGCCGATCTGGGCGTCGACGTTGGTGCGCATGTTCGGCGCGCTCGCCGCCCACCGACCCTTGATCCAGGGCCGGACCGTGCCGAGGAGCAGCGTGGAGACGACGGCGAAGACGACGACCTGCGCCCAGAAGGGGGCGCCGAGCGCGGCGGCGGCGGAGCCGCCGAGGGCGCCGCCGGCGAACATGATGAAGGTGAGGTCGGCCGTCAGGGTCTCGATGACGCCGAGGACGAGAGCCGCCCCCAGCCACCAGAGCCATGCCATGCGGGTGTCCTCCTGGTCGTCGGTCGGGTGGGGTCGGTCGTGCGGGCGCCGGGGTCCGGGCCGCTCAGGCGGCGTGCCCGCTGCCGGTGAGGGCGCCGCGGCCGCGCGCGGCGTAGCGCCCGCGGTCCTTGGTGATCTCGAGCGGGATCCCGAAGGTCTCGGACATCGTAGCGTCCGTGAGGACGTCGTCGAGGGCGCCCTCGCCGACGACCCGGCCGTCGCGCAGGGCGAGGGCGTGGGTGAAGCCGACGGGGATCTCCTCGAGGTGGTGGGTGACGAGCAGCATCGAGGGCGAGCCCGGCGCCGAGATGATCTCGGTGAGGGCGGCGAGGAGCTGCTCGCGGCCGGCGACGTCGAGGCCGGAGGCGGGCTCGTCGAAGATGAGGAGCTCCGGGTCGGGCATGAGGGCGCGGGCGATCTCGACGCGCTTGCGCTCGCCGGAGGAGAGGTTGGCCCAGGTGCGCTCGGCGATCGAGCCGGCGCCGAGGGCGTCGAGGAGAGCGTGGGCGCGCTCGACGTCGAAGTCGTCGTACTGCTCCGTCCACACGCCGATGCGGCCGTAGGAGGCGGACAGGACGACGCTCATGGCGGTCTCGCCGCCGAGGACGTTCTGGGCGAGCGCCGACGAGGTCAGGCCGATGCGCGGGTGGAGCTCGGAGATGTCGACCCGGCCCATGCGCTCGTCGAGGACGTCGACGGTGCCCTTGGAGGGGAAGAGGCGGGCGGAGGCGATCCGGGAGATGGTCGTCTTGCCGGCGCCGTTGGGGCCGAGGAGGACCCAGTGCTGCCCCTCCTCCACGGTCCACGTGACGTGGTCGAGGATCTGGGTGTCGCCCCGGTGCAGGGAGACGTCGTCGAGGTGCAGCACAGTCGTCATGGGGCCACCTTAACGGCCGAGGGTGACCTGAGTCCCAGGCACGCGCCGGGGAGCGCTCCCCGGTCGGGTCCGGCCGCGCGGGGCGGTCCGCGCCCCGGACCGGGCGCCCGGGCCACGGGGCGGCCGGCGGGGGCCGGCCCGGTCGCCCCGCCCGCTAGAGTCCACGCCCGTGGATCCTCTCGAGCTGCCCGTCTCCGTCGTGCTCGCGCTGTGGGCGCCGCTGCCCTCCTCGCGCGGTCCCGCCCTCGTCCAGGGCCCCGACGGCGCGCACGAGGTCCGCGACGGGGCCATGGGCGGCGCGGTCCCGCTCGAGGAGTGGCTGCCGGCGCTGGGGCCGCTCATGCGCTGCGCGGCGGTCCTGCCGAGCGCCGCGGACCCGCTGCCGGGGCTCGCCCTGGCCCTCGACGCCGGCGAGGGAGTCCTGCTGGAGAGCGGGGGCGACGCCGGAGCACACGGAAGCGGGGTCCCGCGCCGGGTGCTGCTCGTGCCCGAGGACTCGGGCACCTCGGTCCTGTGGCTGGCGCACGACCTGCGGGCCACTCCCCCGCCCTTCGACGCCTCCCAGGCGCGCCGCGACGTGCACCGCGCGACAGAGGAGGCGATCGAGTCGCTCGTCGCGCTCGACCTGGCCCGCGAGCGCCCGGAGCTCGCGGACACGCTCACCGACCTCGTGACCGCCGTCCTGGACCCGGGGCTCGTCCCGCCCTCGCTGGACGGTCGACGTCGCGAGCTGCTGGAGCGCTCCCTGCGGCTGGAGGCGATCTGCGACCTGGCGCTGGAGGACGACGGCGCCGCGGCGACCGCGCTCCAGGCCCGTCGTCGCGCCGAGGTGCTGCGCCCGCTGCTCGCCGTGGCTCGCCGGGGCGTGGCCGCCGCGACGGAGACCTGGGCGGTGACGGGGCGCTGAGGCGCGCCCGCCGTCGGGGATCGACGCGGAGGGGCCCCGCACCGGTCGTCCGGTGCGGGGCCCCTCAGTGCTGCTCAGCGCAGGGCTCTCAGCGCGGGTTGGCGAGCGCCCACTCGTAGACCTCCATGGTCCGCTCGGCGATCGCGGTCCAGGCGAAGTGCTCCTCGACGCGCTTGCGCGAGGCGACGCCCATCCGGGCGGCGGCCTCCTCGTCGGTGACGAGGCGCGTGAGGGCCCCCGCGAGGTCGGTGACGAAGCGCTCGGGCTCGATCGGCGTCCCCGTGCCGTCCTGCAGCTGCTCGATGGGGACGAGGAGCCCGGTCTCGCCGTCGACGATGACGTCGGGGATGCCGCCGGTGGCGGAGCCGACGACGGGCAGGCCCATGGCCATGGCCTCGAGGTTGACGATGCCGAGGGGCTCGTAGACCGAGGGGCACACGAAGACGTCGGAGGCGGCCAGGACGGCCTGGAGCTCGCGGTGCGGGAGCATCTTCTCGATGAGGATGACGCCGGTGCGCTGGGCCTGGAGGTCGGAGACGAGGCCGTCGACCTCGGCCTTGATCTCCGGGGTGTCCGGGGCTCCGGCGCAGAGGACGACCTGGACCTGCTCGGGGAGCTGCGCGATCGCGCGCAGGAGGTAGGGCAGTCCCTTCTGACGGGTGATGCGGCCGACGAAGACGACGGTCGGTCGGTCGCGGTCGATGCCGTAGCGGGCGACGACCTCCTCCGCGAGCGCCTCCCACTCGGGGTCGGTGGGACGGGCCCAGGCGTCGAGGTCGATGCCGTTGTGGACGACCTTGACGCGCTCGGGGTCGACGTCGGGGTAGGAGCGCAGGATGTCCTCGCGCATGCCGTGGGAGACGGCGATGACGGCGGAGGCGCCCTCGTAGGCCTGCTTCTCAGCCCAGGAGGACAGGGCGTAGCCGCCGCCGAGCTGCTCGGCCTTCCAGGGGCGCATGGGCTCCAGGGAGTGCGCCGAGACGACGTGCGGGATGCCGTGGAGCAGCCCGGCGAGATGGCCGGCGAGGTTGGCGTACCAGGTGTGGGAGTGGACGATGTCCGCACCGGCGACGTCGGGGACCATCTCGAGGTCGACGCCGAAGGTCTTGAGGGCGCCGTTGGCGCCGTCGAGCTCGGGGAGGTCGGCGTAGCCGGTGACGCCGGGGTCGGCGCCCTCGGTTCCGGGCTCGCGGGGGCCGCCGAAGGCGTGGACGCGCACGTCGGCGAGGGGGCGGAGGACCTTGGCGAGCTCGTTGACGTGGACTCCGGCGCCTCCGTAGATGTAGGGCGGGTACTCCTTGGTCAGCAGGTCGACCCTCATGGTCGTCTCCTCGCTCGTGCGCGTGCACGCTCGGTGGCTGGTGGTCTGGTGGTCCGCGGACGGCGGCGGGCGGGACCGCGCCGGTGGCGTCGTCGGACCGGTGGGGCGGGCCGCGTCGGACTCGGCTCCTCCCACCGCAGACGGTATCGGGATCAGGGCCTGGCCGCTGCGCTTTCCGGTCCCGTGAGGGCTTCGTGCGCGGGAACGGCGGAGGGTGTGCGGACGGCAGGACCCGCACTCGGAACGGGCCCTCGGAACGGGCACGGTCGCCTCGTCCCGTTGGGCCCCCGGAAGTGGCCCCGGAAGTGGCCCCGGCCACGTATGGTGCTCACATGGCTTCCCCCCGTGTACTCGCAATCGTCCTCGCCGGTGGCGAGGGCAAGCGCCTCATGCCCCTGACGGTCGACCGCGCCAAGCCCGCCGTGCCCTTCGGCGGCATCTACCGCCTCATCGACTTCTCCCTGTCGAACATGATCAACAGCGGCTTCCTCAAGGTCGTCGTGCTGACCCAGTACAAGTCGCACTCGCTGGACCGCCACATCTCCAAGACATGGCGCATGAGCGACATGCTCGGCAACTACATCGCCCCCGTGCCCGCCCAGCAGCGCGTCGGCAAGCACTGGTTCCTCGGGAGCGCGGACGCGATCTACCAGTCCCTCAACCTGCTCGACGACGAGCGGCCGGACTACGTGGTCATCACGGGCGCGGACAACATCTACCGCATGGACTTCTCCCAGATGCTCGACCACCACATCGCCTCGGGCCTCCCGTGCACGGTGGCGGGCATCCGCCAGCCCCGCTCGCTCGCGGACCAGTTCGGCGTCATCGAGACGGACCCGGAGGACCGCGGTCGCATCAAGGCCTTCGTGGAGAAGCCCAAGGAGACGCCGGGTCTGCCCGACTCCCCCGAGGAGATCCTCGCCTCGATGGGCAACTACATCATGAACGCCGACGCCCTCCTCGAGGCGGTCACGGTGGACGCGGCGGACGAGTCCTCCAAGCACGACATGGGCGGCAACATCGTCCCGTGGTTCGTCAACCAGGGCGCGGCGGGGGTCTACGACTTCAAGGACAACGACGTCCCGGGCGCCACGGAGCGCGACCGCGACTACTGGCGCGACGTGGGTACCGTCGACGCCTTCTACGACGCCCACCAGGACCTCATCAGCGTCACGCCGGTGTTCAACCTGTACAACGACCGCTGGCCGCTGTACGCGGGCTACACCAACGCGATGCCGCCGGCGAAGTTCGTCTACGGCCACCACGAGCGCCTGGGCCACGCGGTCGACTCGATCGTCTCGCCGGGCGTCATCGTCTCCGGCGGTGAGGTCATCTCCTCGGTGCTGAGCCCGATGGTGCGCGTCAACTCCTGGTCCTCCGTGCGAGAGTCCGTCCTCATGGACGGGGTCAACGTCGGGAGGAACACGGTCGTCAACCGGGCGATCCTCGACAAGTACGTCGTCGTCGAGGAGGACGCCATGGTCGGCATCGACCACGAGCACGACCGGGAGCGCGGATTCACTGTCACGGAGTCCGGCATCGTCGTCGTCGCCAAGGGGCAGACGGTCACGCGCTGACCGCCTCGACGGCCGACACCCTCGACGGCGCCCCGGGACTGAGACGTCCCGGGGCGCCGTCGTGCGTCCTGGCTAGCATCGCGCCATGACCGACGAGCCGCGTCCCAGCACCTCCGCCCCGACCGCCGACGGCTCCGCCGTCGACGGGGCCGCGCAGCCCCGCGTCACGGGGGCCCTGACCTCGGGACCGCTCGTCGAGGAGGGGCCCGGCCTGCTCGTCATGGACGTGGACTCGACCCTCATCGAGCAGGAGGTCATCGAGCTCATCGCCGAGCGCGCCGGCACGCGCGAGCAGGTCGCCGCGGTCACCGCCCGGGCGATGCGCGGTGAGCTCGACTTCGCCCAGTCCCTGCGCGAGCGGGTCGCCACCCTGGCCGGCGTCCCGGAGACGGTCTTCGCGGAGGTCCTCGCCGAGGTGCGCCCGACGACGGGGGCGAGCGGGCTCATCGATGCCCTCCACGTGCGCGGGTGCAGGGTCGGCGTCGTCTCCGGCGGCTTCACCGAGGTCGTCGGCCCGCTCGTCGAGCGACTCGGCATCGACCACTACGCCGCCAACGAGCTGGAGGTCGCCGACGGCGTCCTCACCGGCCGGGTGCTCGGCAGGATCGTGGACCGCGAGGAGAAGGTCCGCTGCCTGGAGGCCTGGGCGGCCGCCGACGGCGTGTCGATGGAGCGCACGGTCGCCGTGGGCGACGGCGCGAACGACCTCGGGATGATCGGGCGCGCGGGCCTCGGCGTGGCCTTCTGCGCGAAGCCCGTCGTGGTGGAGCAGGCTCCCGCCTCGGTGCGCGTGCGGGACCTGCGCGCGGTGCTCGAGCTCTTCTGAGGGCGGCTCCGGGCTCGGCGGGGTCGCGCCGCCGCGCCCGGCCTGGAGCCGGGACTCGCTGAGTGAGCAGGATCCGTGGGCGGAGGGGTCACCGCGCCGTCCGGCGACGCCTCGGACCGTCAGCGCGTGGCGGTGAGGACGTACGTGAGGTGAGCGGTGCGCGGTCCCAGGGCGTCCCAGGCGACCGGGACGCTCAGCACGAGCGCCGTCGCGGTGGGGACGCCGAAGGAGACCTGGCTGGCGAGGTCGTCGTCGGCGTCGTGGAGCGTGTGGGCGAGGATCGAGACGGTCGGCTCGTGGCCGACGACGACGACCGTGCTCACGGACTCGTCGAGCTCGGCGAGGAGACCCTGGATGCCGTTCGGGCCCTCGTGGTAGATCTCCGGCTCGACGCGCACCTCGTCCGGGTCGAGGTGGGAGCGCATCGGGCGCGCCGTCTGGCGGGCCCGCTCGGCGGGCGAGACGAGCAGCAGGCCCGTGCTGGGCAGGCGGGAGGCGAGCTCGCGGGCGAGCTCCTCGGCCATGCCGCGCCCCTTGGAGGTCAGCGGGCGCTCGAGGTCGGTCGGGGCGTCATGGGCCGCCTTGGAGTGCCTCACGAGGACGAGGGTCTTCGTCTCAGGCGTCTGGGTCGTCACACGGCAACCCTACGTCACCGCGCTGTTCACCCGGCGGGACGCGGGGTACGGGTCCCGCGCGGCTCAGCGCCCCATGCCGAGGCCGCCGTCGACGCCGAGCACGGCACCGGTCACGTAGGAGGAGCCGGGCGAGGCCAGGAACAGGATGGGCGCGACGACCTCCTCGAGGGTCGCCGTGCGCCCCAGCGGGATCGCCGCGAGGTACTCCTCGCGGGCGGAGGTGCTCAGGGAGTCCGTCAGGGCCGTGTCGACGAAGCCCGGGGCGACGGCGTTGACGGTGATCCCCCGTGGCGCCACCTCGCGCGCAAGGGATCGTGCGAGTCCCTCGACGCCTCCCTTGGAGGCGCCGTAGGCGGCGAGACCGGCCCCGCCGCGGGCCGCCATGACCGAGGACACGAGCACGACGCGCCCGCTCCGGGCCCGCATCATGCCGGGCAGGACGGCTCGGGCCGCGTTCATCGAGCCGGTGAGGTTGGTGGCGAGGACGCGGTCCCAGTCGGCCGGGCGGGTGCGGGCGGCGAGGGCGTCCAGCGACGTGCCGGCCGCGGCGACGAGGACCTCGACGTCCCCGTGCGCCTCGGCGACGCGCCGGACCGCCTCGTCGACGGCACCCGGGTCCGTGACGTCGACGGCTAGGGCCAGGACTCCATCGGGAGCCGTGCCCGAGCGCGACAGGCCGGCGACGCGGTCCCCCTGGGCGGCCAGGGCGGCGGCGACGCCGGCGCCGATGCCGCGCGAGGCGCCGGTGACGAGGACGGAGCGGGCACGCCGGGAGCCGGCGCCGGACGCGCCGGGCCGCTCCGCGCCGTGGGCGGGCGAGGGGGTCGAGCTGGGCATGGCGGCAGGGTACGTGGCGCACGCCTCGCCCGGCTGCGCGCGGCCCTGTGCCAGAGTGTCGGGGTGACGAGCCAGCCCCTCTCCCCCGCGTCAGACGCCCGGACCGCCATCCGGGAGACCGCCACGGCACCCGCGCAGGAGCCCGGCCCGGGACTCGTCGAGGGGCTGCGCCCCCTGCGGATCGGCCCGATCGAGGTCGCCACGCCGGTCGAGCTCGCGCCGATGGCCGGAGTCACGAACGCCTCCTTCCGCCGCCTGTGCCGCCAGATGGGCGAGGCCGCCCTCCCCGAGGCGCTGCGCCCCGTCGCCCAGGGCGCCCTTCCGACACCCGACGGCGGCCTGTCGGCCCCGGCGGGAACGTGGGTGACCGAGATGGTGACGACCCGGGCCCTGGTGGAGCGCAACGAGAAGACGATGGGCATGGTCCGCTCCGACCCGGCCGAGCGCGTCCGCTCCATCCAGCTCTACGGCGTCGACCCCGTCATCGCGGGCACGGCGGTGCGGATCCTCGTCGAGGAGGACCTCGCCGACCACGTCGACCTCAACTTCGGCTGCCCCGTCCCCAAGGTGACGCGCAAGGGCGGCGGCTCCGCGCTGCCGTGGAAGAAGGACCTCATGGCGGGGATCCTGCGCGAGACGGTGCGCGCCGCCGAGGAGGGCGCGCGCCGCGCCCACCGCGACCGCGAGGTCCCGGTGACGATCAAGATGCGCATCGGCATCGACGAGGAGCACGAGACCTACCTCGATGCCGCCCGCATGGCGAAGGACGCCGGTATCGCCGCCCTCGCCCTCCACGGGCGCACCACCCGCCAGCACTACTCGGGCCAGGCCCGGTGGGAGACGATCGAGCGGCACAAGGACGCCACCGACCTGCCGGTGCTCGGCAACGGAGACATCTGGACCGGCGACGACGCGCTACGGATGGTGCGCGAGACAGGTTGCGACGGTGTCGTCATCGGGCGCGGCTGCCAGGGGCGCCCGTGGCTCTTCGCCGACATCGTGCACGCCTTCCACGGCTCCGCCGAGCGCACCCGCCCCGACCTCGACGCCGTCATCGCCGTCATCAAGGAGCACGGGCGCCTCCTGGCCGGCGAGCTCGGCGAGCAGCGCGGAGTACGAGACCTGCGCAAGCACGTCGGTTGGTACCTCAAGGGCTACCCGGTCGGCGGAGCGGCACGCGGATCCCTCATGAAGGTCTCCAGCCTCGCCGAGCTCGACGCCGCGCTCGCCGCCATGCGCGAGCGCCTTCCCGAGGAGGTCCCCTACCCGGGTGAGACCGTCGAGGGTCCGCGCGGCCGCGCCGGCACCCCGAAGCGCCCGCACCTGCCCGACGGCTGGCTCGACTCGGAGACGCTCACCGAGGAGCAGAAGCTCCTCCTGCTGAGCGAGGACGCGGAGTCCGACGTCTCCGGGGGCTGATCGCGCGGAAACCCTGTGAGCCGGCCGTGAGGGGCCTACGCTGACGGGGTCCCTCCCCTGATCGGAGTCGTCATGCACCGCTCCCCCGCCCTGCTCGCCGCACCGACGGCCCTCCTGCTGCTCCTCGGCGCCTGCTCCCAGTCCGCCCCCGACGCCACGGGGACGGCCCCGGGAGCCTCGGCGAGCGCCTCCGTGGTCGCCACCGCGCCCGCCGCAGCAAGCGCCGCGTCCGCCACCCCCGTGAGCACCGCGACGACCGTCCCGACGAGCACGGGCGCGACCGCCTCGTCCACCGGCGCCGGGACCGCTTCAGCGCCCGGCGCGACGCTCAGCGAGGCGCCCGTCGGCTCCTGCTGGTCCGACGTCACCGCCGAGGACTCGAGCCGCGCCCAGCAGGTCGACTGCTCCGAGCCCCACACGCTCCAGGTCATCGCCTCCAAGGACGTCCTCGCCGTCGGCGAGTTCGACGCGGACGAGCTGAGCCGCGGCCTCACGGAGGCCTGCTACACAGCCGCCTCCGCCTACGCCGCGACGGAGGACCAGGGCTTCCTGCTCGGCGTGCCCACGCAGGAGCAGTGGGACTTCGCGGCCGCCAACGGCGCCACGGTCACCGAGACATGCGGGATCGTCACCGGCTCGCCGACGACGGGGACGCTCCCGCCCGCGACGCCGCGCTGACGAGGAGGACCGCGATCGCCGTCGTCGCCGGCACCGCGAGGACGAGGCCGATCGAGGAGACGAGCGTCCGAACGAGCTCGTCCGCGATCTCGCCGGACAGCAGGGTGTCCGCCACGGGGCGGTCGATGAGCGAGGCCGACAGGATGAGCGGCAGCGCCGTGCCCGCGTAGGCGAAGGCCAGCGTGTACACCGTCGAGGCGATGTGGTCGCGGCCGATCCGCATCCCGCCGGCGAGCAGGCGACGCCGCCCGAGGCCGGGGTTCGCGGCGTGCAGCTCCCACACGGCCGAGGCCTGGGTGATGGTGACGTCGTTGAGGACGCCGAGGCCCGCGATGACCATGCCGCAGGTGAGCAGGGCCCGCAGGTCGAGGCCCTTGACGAGTGAGGAGAGGGTGAGGGCGTCCTCCCCGACTCCCCCGGTGAGGTTCGCGGCGCCCACGCCCCACAGGGCCAGGAGCACGGTGATGACGACGCCGACGAGCGTGCCGAGCAGCGCCGTCGTCGTGCGCACGCTGATACCGTGCGCCGTGTAGACGGCGAGCAGCATCATGGCGCTCGCACCGACGAGCGTCACCCACATCGGCGGGGCGAGGGCGAGGAGCGCCGGCAGGACGAAGCCCACCAGGACGCCGGTGGCGAGCAGCAGCCCGAGCACGGCGCGCAGGCCGCGGCGCCCCGCGACGGCGACGACGAGGACCAGGTAGACCAGGGCGAGCGCAAGGACGGGGACCTGGCGGTCGTAGTCGACGAAGACGTAGGGCGTGCCGGAGGCGAGGGCGTCGGGGGTGTACATGACGCGGAGGCGGTCGCCGACGTCGGCGGCCGGGAGGGACTCGGAGGGCACGTGCACCGGCAGGACGAGACCCTCGCCCTGCCCGGAGGTGATGCGCGCGCAGACGGCGTCCTTGAGGAGCGAGGCGTCGGCGGTCCCGGCGGCGAGGCTCGAGGCCGCGTCCGCGCAGGCGCTCACGTCGAGGCTCGTCACCTCCGCGGTCGCGAGGCTGGTGCCCTCGGCGGCGAAGGGCTGGGAGCCGATGAGCGAGGAGCGGCCGGGCCACAGCACGGCCATCCCGATGAGGGTCGCGAGGACGAGGGGAACGACGATCGCGGTGAGGACCCGCCGTACGCGGCGGGCCTCGCGCTGCGGCAGGTCGAGGGGGCCGGAGTGCGCGTGCTCGTGGGGTGCGGGGGTGCTCACGGCGCACATGGTGCCAGAGCGCGGCCGGGCCGTCGTCGAGCCGAGGACCCTCGGAACCCTCGAGCACCTGAGCGAGGCGGGGCCGAACCAGCCAGCGGGACCAGAAGCGGGCGCAGGACCGAGCCGGACGCATGACGGACCCCGAGCGCGACGGTGCCCCGGCACCGGCCATCCGCGAGATGGCCGGTGCCGGGGCACCGTCGGCGACGTCGGGACCGGTCACAGGTCCCGACGCCGGGTCAGCAGCCGATGAGGCGCTGCGCGAGGTAGGTCTCGACCTCGTCCAGCGGGACGCGGGTCTGAGCCATGGTGTCGCGCTCCCGGATCGTGACGGCGCCGTCCTCGGGGGACTCGAAGTCGTAGGTGATGCAGAACGGCGTGCCGATCTCGTCCTGGCGGCGGTAGCGGCGGCCGACGGCGCCGGCGTCGTCGTAGTCGACGTTCCAGGCCTTGCGCAGGCGGGCGGCCAGCTCCTTGGCGGGGCCGGTGAGCTCCTCCTTGCGTGAGAGCGGCAGGACGGCGGCCTTGACGGGGGCCAGGCGCGGGTCGAGCTTGAGCACGACGCGGGTGTCGACGCCACCCTTGGTGTTGGGCGCCTCGTCCTCGGTGTAGGCCTCCACGAGGAAGGCCATGAGGGAGCGGGTCAGGCCCGCGGAGGGCTCGATGACGTAGGGCGTCCAGCGCTCGTTCTTCTGCTGGTCGAAGTAGGACAGGTCCTTGCCGGAGTGCTCGGCGTGGGTCGACAGGTCGAAGTCGGTGCGGTTGGCGATGCCCTCGAGCTCGCCCCACTCGGAGCCCTGGAAGCCGAAGCGGTACTCCAGGTCGACCGTGCGCTTGGAGTAGTGGGAGAGCTTCTCCTTGGGGTGCTCGTACTGGCGCAGGTTCTCCTCGGAGATGCCCAGGTCGGTGTACCAGGCCTGGCGGTAGTCGATCCAGTACTGGTGCCACTCCTCGTCCGTGCCGGGCTCGACGAAGAACTCGAGCTCCATCTGCTCGAACTCGCGGGTGCGGAAGATGAAGTTGCCGGGGGTGATCTCGTTGCGGAAGGACTTGCCGACCTGGCCGATGCCGAAGGGCGGCTTCTTGCGCGCGACGCTCATGACGTTGGCGAAGTTGACGAAGATGCCCTGGGCGGTCTCAGGGCGCAGGTAGTGCAGGCCGGACTCGTCGTCGACCGGGCCGAGGTAGGTCTTGAGCAGGCCGGAGAAGGGCTTGGGCTGGGTGAACTGGCCCCGGGTGCCGCAGTTGGGGCAGACGAGCTGGTCGAGGGTGACGTCGTCGGGGTTCTCGACGCCGTGCTTGGCGGCGTAGGCCTCCTGGAGCTCGTCCTCGCGGAGGCGCTTGTGGCAGGAGGTGCACTCGATGAGCGGGTCGGTGAAGGCCTTGAGGTGGCCGGAGGCGGCCCAGACCTCGGGCGGGAGGATGACGGAGGAGTCCAGGCCGACGACGTCCTCGCGGCCGCGGACCATGTACTGCCACCACTGGCGCTTGATGTTCTCCTTGAGCTCGACGCCGAGCGGACCGTAGTCCCAGGCGGAGCGGGTACCGCCGTAGATCTCCCCGCAGGGGAAGACGAAGCCGCGCCGCTTGGCGAGGTTGATGACGCGGTCGAGCGTGGAGGCGTTCTGTGCCACGGAGGGTCTCCTGGTGTGAGTCGTGATCCGCACCTGGATGGTGGGAACGAGTGGCGTCAGTCTATTCGGGAGGGTGCGACCTCCTCGGGGCGGGTCCTGCGCCGCGGACGTCGGTCTCGCCACATCCGCCCTTCCTCGTGTTGACGAGAATCATCCTCACGTAAAGAATGGTTCTCATGAACATCCCCTCGTCCTCGCGTCGCGCTCTCGCCGGCGCCGCCGCGCTCTCACTCGCGCTGGGGCTCTCCGCCTGCTCCGCGCTCTCCTCCGACTCCGACAGCGCCGCCAAGGCCACCACCTCGTCCGGCGCCCTCAAGGTCTCCGCCTCCTTCTACCCCGTCCAGTACCTCGTCCAGGCCGTCGGCGGCGACCACGTCTCGGTCACCTCCGTGACCCCGACCAACGTCGAGCCCCACGACTTCGAGCTCTCCCCCAAGGACGTCACCGCCCTGAGCGAGACCTCCCTCATCGCCTACGTCTCCGGCTTCCAGCCCTCCCTCGACGACGCCGTCTCCCATGTCTCCGGCCCCACCGTGCTCGACCTCGCGAGCGACGTCGCCCTCGAGCACCACGACGGCGTCGAGGAGGAGCACGAGGAGGAGGCGACCGCCGAGGCCTCCACCACGGCCTCCACCGCCGAGGCCAGCACCTCCTTCACCGACGCCCACAACTCCGAGGCCGACGAGTCCGACCCTCACTTCTGGCTCGACCCCGTCCGCATGAAGGACGCCGCCGTCGCCGTCGAGGCCGCCCTCGCCAAGGCCGACCCGACCCACGCGAGCGACTACGAGGCCAACCTCAAGACCCTCGAGGGCACCCTGGGCGACCTCGACGCCTCCTACAAGGACGGCCTCGCCCAGTGCGAGCGCAAGGACGTCGTCACCTCCCACGCCGCCTTCGGCTACCTCACGGAGCGCTACGGCCTCACCCAGACCTCCATCTCCGGCGTCGACCCCGAGTCCGAGCCGAGCCCGGCCGACCTCGCCGCCGTGAAGAAGGTCGTCCAGTCCACCGGCACGACGACGATCTTCACCGAGGAGCTCGTCTCCCCCAAGACCGCCGAGGCCGTCGCCAGCGAGACCGGCGCCAAGACCGCCGTCCTCTCGCCCATCGAGTCCGCCCCCGAGGAGGGCGACTACGCGAGCGCCATGACGAGCAACCTCGACGAGCTGCGCACCGCGCTCGACTGCAAGTGAGACCGGCGGGCCGGGGCGCACCGTCCCGGCCCTCGCGGCGGACCTCCGCCACCGACCGGCCGGCGCCGTGGGATGATCACCCGCGGCACAGCGATCCTCGGGCGCCAGCGCCCCGGAAGGACACGGAGCACCTCCATGACAACCACCTCCCCCGCCGCCGCGGGTGAGCCGACGACGCCGTCCGGTGACCACCGGGCGGCGTCGTCCGCGCGTCCCGTCAGCGTCGACGACGTCAGCGTCGTCCTCGGATCGAGCCTCATCCTCCACGGCGTCGACCTCGAGGTCGACGCAGGCGAGTCCGTCGCGCTCCTCGGCGCGAACGGCTCGGGCAAGTCGACCCTCGTCAAGACCGTCCTCGGGCTCATCGAGCCCGCGGCCGGGACCGCGCGCCTCTTCGGGCAGCCGACGACGCAGCGACGCAGAGTCCCCTGGCGCAGGATCGGCTACGTCCCCCAGCGCGTCGGCGCCGGCTCCGGCGTGCCCGCGACGGCCCTCGAAGTGGTCCGCTCCGGGCTGCTGAGCCCCGGACGCCCCTTCGCCGACCGCGGCCGCGGGGCCCGGGACCGCGCCATGGCCGCTCTCGACGCCGTCGGCCTCGCCGACCGCGCCGACGACCACGTCCAGGTCTTCTCCGGGGGCCAGTCCCAGCGCGTCCTCATCGCCCGCGCCCTCGTGCGCGACCCCGAGCTCCTCGTCCTCGACGAGCCCCTGGCCGGCATCGACCGCGCCAGCCGCGAGGCCCTCGCCGCCATCCTCACAGAGCTGCGCGGGCGGGGCCTCACGCTGCTGACGGTCCTGCACGAGATGGGCGAGTTGGCCGAGGTCGTCGAGCGGGCCGTCGTCCTCGACGAGGGCCGCGTCGTCTCCGACGGGCCGGTCGCGGACGTCGCCCCCGCCCACCACGACCACTCGCGCCACGACTCCCTCGGGCACGACCACCTCGACGACTGCGAGCACGAGCACCCCCACGGTGACACAGGCCCGGCCGTCCACCACGCGCCCGTCCTGTCCACCTCGCTGCCCGGCCAGGGCGGCAGCGCCCACGGAGGAGCCCGATGACCGCCACCTTCTCCGAGATGCTCGCAAGCCCCCTCATGCAGCGGGCCCTCATCGTCGCCATCCTCGTGGGCCTGTCCGCGCCCGTCGTCGGCACCTACCTGGTCCAGCGCGGCCTCGCCCTGCTCGGCGACGGCATCGGTCACATCGCCCTCACCGGCGTCGCCCTCGGCTGGCTCGCGGGGGCCACCGCCAACGTCACCCCATCGGACGCCTGGGCCGTGCCCGGTGCGATCGTCGCCTCGGTGACCGGCGCCGTCCTCATCGAGGTGATCCGCGCCAGGGGGCGCACCCGAGGCGACGTCGCCCTGGCCATCCTCTTCTACGGCGGCATCGCGGGCGGCGTCATCCTTATCAAGATCGCCGGCGGCACGACGACGAACCTCACGAGCTACCTCTTCGGCTCGATCGCCACCGTCTCCGTCTCCGACGCCTGGTTCACGATCGTCCTGTCCGTCCTCGTGCTCATCATCGGCATCGGCCTGCGCGGCCCGCTGTTCTCCCTGTGCCACGACGAGGAGTTCGCCCGCTCCATCGGGCTGCCCACCGGCGTGCTCAACGTGACGATCGCCGTGGTCGCCGCGCTCACCGTCTCGGTGTCCATGCGGGTCGTCGGGGCCCTTCTCGTCTCCGCCGTCATGATCGTGTCCGTGGCCGTCGCCCAGCTCGTGTCCCACTCCTTCGGGCGCACGATGCGCCTGGCGATGCTCATCGGCGTCGTCACCTGCGTCCTCGGCCTCACGATCACCTACGTCGTCGCCGCCTCCCCGGGCGCCATGATCGTCGTCCTGCTCGTCGGGCTGTACGCTCTCACCGCCGTCATCACGGGCCTGGTGCACCTGGGCGGCCACGCCTCCCGCACCGCCGCAGGACAGCCGGAAGGAGCCGTGACCCGCTCATGACCACGCAGCGAAGCACCGCCGGGAGCGCTTCCCCGCGTCCGCGCGCCACCTGGCAGCGGGCCGCCGTCGCCGACATCCTCGCGCGCACCGAGGAGTTCCGCTCGGCCCAGCAGATCCACGCGGCCCTGGAGGCCGAGGGCACCAAGGTGGGGCTGGCGACCGTCTACCGCAACCTCACGGCGATGGCCGAGTCCGGCGAGGTCGACCAGGTCCGCAGCACGGAGGGCGAGACCCTCTACCGCGAGTGCGAGCGCGCCGAGCACCACCACCACATCGTCTGCCGCCAATGCGGGCACACCGTCGAGGTCGCCGGTGGCGAGCTCGAGTCCTGGATCGGCCGCGTCTCGGCCGAGGCCGGCTTCACGCGCATGGAGCACACGGCCGAGTTCTTCGGGCTGTGCGCCGAGTGCTCCGCCAAGGCTGACGCCGAGGAGGCCGAGGGCGCCACGGGGGCCTGAGCCCCGGACCGGCCGGTGCGTGCCCTCCGCCGTAGCCGCCGTACCCGCCGCCCCTGCACCGGTGCCTGCACCTGCACCTGCACCTGCAAAGGACGACATCCTCGGCAGACTGCGACGCCGTCGGCGCAACAGTTCGCCGAGGATGTCTGCTTCTGCTCCGCACTCAGGGGTGACGAGCCGTAGCCGGAGCGGCTAGCACCCCATCTGCGCGCGGAGCCCGTCGGCGACGCGCTCGAACTCGTGGCGGCCGGGACGCTCCCCGGGCAGGTCGATGACGACGCCGTCGCCCTCGTGCCGCGGGATGACGTGGAGGTGGACGTGCGGCACGTCCTGCTCCGCCTCGTGCCCGTCGGACAGGTGCAGGTTGACCGCGGGGGCGAGCCCGGCGCGCACGGCGCCGGCGACGTCCCGGGCCAGCGACATGACGGCTCCGCACTCGACGTCGGTGAGCTCCTCGAGGCTCGCCGCGTGACGGCGAGGGATGACGAGGACGTGCCCGGGCGCGACCGGGCAGCGGTCGAGGACGGCCACGGCGTCGCCGGCATCTGCGACCACGACGGCGTCGGCGTCGGTGCCCGCGAGGGTCTCGCAGAAAGGGCAGGCGGGAGCGATCGGGGCCGGCGTCATGCGCTCATCCTGGCAGACGGCGGCAACGCCCGGAGCGCCCCGCGAACGTCCCCTCCCCGCAGAGGACGACATCCTCGGCGGACTGCGACGCCGACGGCGCAACAGTTAGCCGAGGATGTCTGCTTCTGCGGCGAGAACCGGCGCCCGAGCCGGGGCCCGGCCGCACCTCAGACGAGCTCGGCGGGGGCGTCCCCGGGGACGACGCGCGTGCCCGTCGTGCCCTCGAGCATGGCGGAGACGTCCTGCAGGCGGCCGATGTAGGCCGCGTGCCCGCTGCGGCGCACGAAGGCGGTGGCCGCCTCGACCTTGGGACCCATCGAGCCCGCAGGGAACTCCATCGTGTCCAGCGTGTCCGCGCCGATGACGGCGATGCGCCTGTCGTTCGGGGTGCCCCAGTCCACGTGGACGGCGTCGGTGTCCGTGGCGAGGACGAGGGCGTCGGCGTCGATCTCCCGGGCGAGGACCGCGGAGGAGGCGTCCTTGTCGACGACGGCCTCGACGCCGGAGATCGTGCCGTCCTCGGCGCGGGCCACGGGAATGCCGCCGCCGCCCGTGCACACGACCACCTGCCCGGGGCCGAGGAGGCTGCGCACGGCGTCGACCTGGATGATGCGCTCCGGAACGGGCGAGGGGACGACGCGCCGCGGCAGCTTGCCGTCCATGGCGAAGGTCCATCCGCGCTCACGGGCCAGCGACCGCGCCTGCTGGGGCGTGTACACCGGCCCCACGAACTTCGTGGGACGGGAGAAGGCCGGGTCGGAGGGGTCGACCTCGACGAGAGTGAGCACGGTCGTGAGGTGGGCGCGGTCGAGGAGCGCGTTGCGCAGCTCGAGCTCGATGAGGTAGCCGATGAGGCCCTGCGACTCGGCACCCAGGGTGTCCAGGGGGTAGAGGCTGCCCTCGGTGTAGGCGGCGTTCTGGAGGGCGAGGAGCCCGACCTGGGGTCCGTTGCCGTGGGTGACGACGAGCTCGTGGTGCTCGGCGATCGCGGTGAGGGGACCGCAGGCCTCGCGGATGTTGCGCCGCTGGTTCTCGACGGAGATCTCCTCGCCCCGACGCGAGATGGCGTTCCCGCCGAGGGCGACGACGATCCTCATGTGCTGCTCCTTGCGGGGTCTTCTCGGCGTGGTGGGAGGTTGATGGTAGCGGCGGACTCAGCCCTGCGGCGCGACCTTGTCGACGGCGCCGCCGAAGCGCCGATCACGCCCGACGTAGGACTCGACCGCCCGCCACAGCGCGGTCCGGTCGAACTCGGGCCAGGGCAGGTCGGAGAGGTAGAGCTCGGCGTAGGCGGACTCCCACATGAGGAAGTTGCTCGTGCGCTGCTCCCCGCCGGTGCGGATGAAGAGGTCGACGTCCCGCATCGAGGGCGAGTACAGGTAGCGCTGGATGGTGCGCTCGCTGATCGAGGAGGCCTTGAGGCGGCCGGCCTCGACGTCGCGGGCCATGGCGCGGGCGGCGTCGGCGATCTCCGCCCGGCCGCCGTAGTTGAGGCACATGTTGAGCACCATGGTCTCGTTGCCGGCCGTGATCCGCTCGGAGCGGCGCACCTCGGACAGGACCGACTTCCACAGGCGCGGCTCGCGGCCGACCCAGTTGACGCGCACGCCCCAGGCGAGCAGGTCGTCGGTCTGGGCGCGCAGGACGGTGCGGGTGAAGCCCATGAGGAAGCGGACCTCGGCGGGCGAGCGGCGCCAGTTCTCCGTGGAGAAGGCGTAGACGGACAGCTCGGGGACCCCGAGCTCGACGGCGCCGGCGATGACGTCCATCATCGTGGACTCCCCCACGCGGTGCCCCTCGGTGCGGGCCAGGCCGCGGGCGTTGGCCCAGCGTCCGTTGCCGTCCATGACGCAGGCGACGTGCTGCGGGAGCGCCTCGCGCGGCAGGGCGGGCGGCGTGAGGCCCTCGCGGTGCAGCGGGACGCGGGCCGGGACCAGCGAGGGGGCGGAGCCGGTCCCGGCCGGGGCGGACGGGCGGGCGGAGTCGGTCACGTCAGGCCCTTTCGACGAGGGAGAGGGAGCGCAGGCGGCGCTCGAGGTGCCAGGTCAAGTATGCCGAGACCAGCCCCGACGCCTGGGCCCTCTCGCGAGGTTCCGAGGCGTCGGCGATCGCCCACGCGCCGGAGAGCAGCGCGCCGAGGAGGGCCATCGTGCCCGGCTCGACGTCGACGCTGCCTGCCGGCCGGCAGGACTCGCAGACGGCGCCGCCGGCCTGGACGTGGAAGGCGGTGTGCGGACCGGGTGCGCCGCAGCGCGCGCAGTCGAAGCAGGACGGCGCCCAGCCGGCCAGGGCGAGGGCTCGCAGGAGGTAGGAGTCCAGGACGAGGCCGGGCGCGTGGCGGCGGCGGGCGAGCGCCGAGAGGGCGCCGTACAGGAGGAGGAACTGCTGCGGGGAGTCGGCGGTGTCGACGTCGCCGGAGTCCTCGGTGAGGCGCTCGGCGGTCTCGACCATGGTGGAGGCGCAGGTGAAGACGGCGTAGTCGGAGGTGATCATCCCGGCGAAGGGGTCGATGGTCTCGACCTGGGTGACGACGTCGAGGTTGCGGCCCTTGTGGAGCTGGACGTCGATCATGGAGAAGGGCTCGAGGCGGGCGCCGAAGCGGGAGGTCGTGCGGCGCACGCCCTTGGCGACGGCGCGGACCTGCCCGTGGGAGCGCGTGAGCAGGACGATGATGCGGTCCGCCTCGCCCAGCTTGTACGTGCGCAGGACGATCGCCTCGTCCCGGAAGAGCCTGTCCACGGGGCCACTGTGCCACGGGCGCTGCACGACGACGCCCCGCCACCGGGCGGTGGCGGGGCATGATCGCCGACGGCGCAGCGCCGTCGGGAGGCGTCAGCGCATGGCGCGGTTGACGGCGGAGATGATCGCCTTGAAGGACGAGGTCGTGATGGAGGGGTCGATGCCGACGCCCCACAGGACCTGGCCGTCGACCTCGCACTCGACGTAGCAGGCGGCGCGGGCGTCGCGGCCCTCGGACAGGGCGTGCTCGGCGTAGTCGAGGACGCGGACCCTCACGCCGGTCTGCTCGAGGGCGGAGACGAAGGCGTCGAGCGGGCCGTTGCCGGAGGCGGTGAGGAGCTTGCGCTCTCCGTCCTCGCGCACGGTGACGGTGAGGATGGAGTCGTCCTCGCCCGCCTGCGTGAGGGTGGCGCCCTTGAGCTGGAAGCGGCCCCAGGAGGCCAGGCCGGCGTCGGGCGCGGAGGCTGCGGGCAGGTACTCGTCGGCGAAGATCGCCCAGAGGTTCTCGGCGTTGACCTCGCCGCCGTAGGTGTCGGTGTGGCGCTGGACGATCCGGGAGAACTCGATCTGGAGGCGGCGCGGCAGGTCGAGGTTGTGGGTCGTCTTGAGCAGGTAGGAGACGCCGCCCTTGCCGGACTGGCTGTTGACTCGTACGACGGCCTCGTAGGAGCGGCCGACGTCGTGCGGGTCGATCGGCAGGTAGGGCATCCGCCAGGGAACGGCGACCTCGGCAGCCTCGCCGTCGAGCCCCTCGGCCTTCCTCGCCTGGACCTCCTTGGCGCGGGCGGTGAAGCCCTTCTTGATGGCGTCCTGGTGGGAGCCGGAGAAGGAGGTGTAGACGAGCTCGCCGACGTACGGGGTGCGCGGCGGGACGTCCATCTGGGTGGAGCGCTCGACGACGCGGCGGATCTCGTCGATGTCGGAGATGTCGAGCATAGGGTCGACGCCCTGGCTGAAGAGGTTGAGGGCGAGGGTGACGAGGTCGACGTTGCCGGTGCGCTCGCCGTGCCCGAAGAGGCAGCCCTCGACCCGGTCGGCGCCGGCGAGGAGGCCGAGCTCGGCGGCGGCGACGCCGGAGCCGCGGTCGTTGTGGTTGTGCAGGGACAGGCAGACGGCGTCGCGGTGGGAGAGGTTGCGGCTCATCCACTCGATCTGGTCGGCGTAGACGTTGGGGGTGGCGCGCTCGACGGTGGCGGGCAGGTTGAGGATGATCTCGCGGTCGTCCTCGGGCTGCCACACGCCCATGACGGCCTCGCAGACCTCGAGGGTGTAGTCGCGCTCGGTGTCGACGAAGATCTCCGGGGAGTACTCGAAGCCGAAGATGGTGTCGTCGGTGAGGACCTTGTCGGCGCGGGCCATGACCTGGCGGGTGCCGTCGACCGCGAGCTCGCGGATCTCGTCGCGGCCCATGTGGAAGACGACGTCGCGGAAGAGCGGCGAGAGGGCGTTGTAGAGGTGGACGGTGGCCCGCGGCATGCCGACGCAGGCGTCCAGGGTCCGGTCGATGAGGTCGCCGCGGGACTGGGTGAGGACGGAGATGGTGACGTCCTCGGGGATGGCGTCGTCGTCGACGAGGGAGCGGACGAAGTCGTAGTCGGTCTGGCTGGCGGCCGGGAAGCCGACCTCGATCTCCTTGAAGCCCATGCGGATGAGGAGGTCGAAGATGGCGCGCTTGGCCTCGGCGTTCATCGGCTCGATGAGGCTCTGGTTGCCGTCGCGCAGGTCGGTGGTGAGCCACCGGGGGGCCTTCTCGATGCGCTTGGTGGGCCAGGTGCGGTCGGGCAGGTCCGTGTCGAGGGTGTCGAGGAAGGGCAGGTACTTCGAGAAGGGCATCCCGGAGGGCTGCTGGGGGGCGGGACGGGCGGTGCGCATGGGTTTCTCCTGGTGCAGGTGGCTGGACACGGGTCCGGCTGCCGCGCGCCCTGCTCGGTGGCGGGCGCGGGGCGCCGGGGTCCCCGGTGGCTGGCGTCGCAAAGGGAGCCGCGGTCGGGGTGCCGGCCTGGTCAGGCCCCGCCGCGGCGACTAAGCAGGAGGCTGAGGCGCGATCCGGAGGCCCGGACGCGCGCGAAGCTCGGGGTCGCTCGCACGTGGCGACCGTACCGCGAAACCGGGACGGTGTCAGACGCCTCCGGAGTCCGGACAGCGCGGAGCCACCGGCGGTAACCCTGAGCGCTCGCGCACCCGCCCCTCCCCTGACGCTGGTCGACCGTCAATGCACCGTTCGACCGTCGGATTTCCGGAAATCAGACGGTCGAACGGTGCATTGACGGTCGACCAGGGGTGGGGGCGAGGTGCCGCGCGGTTCGGGGTCTCCGCTCAGAGGAGCCCGGCGGCGAGGTCGAGCGGGGTGCCGAAGCGGTGCTTCGTCACGGCGACGGCCTGCTCGCGCAGGAAGGGCAGCAGCTCGACGTGCGCGGAGCCCGTCACTCCCCCGGCGTACAGGGCGACGTCGGGGCTGCCCTTCGTCACGCGGCTGGCCTCGTTCCAGCGGGCCTCGGGATCGACGCCCCGCTGCCCGAGCAGGCGGACGCGGACGCCGAGCGCCCCGGAGGAGGCGAGGTCGGCGAGCCGGGACTCCCACACGCCGGGGGCCTCGACGGCGACCTCGACGCCGGCGGCGCGGGCCGCGGAGGCGAGGCGGGCCGGCGGCTCCTCGGCAGCCGACAGGCTCACCCTCCCGCCGGCGAGGACGCCCGCCGCGAGGACGCGGGCGAGGTCCGCGACGTTGGTGCCGGCGCCGGCGCGCACGACGACGTCGGCGGGCCGGTAGCGCAGGACGTTGCGCTCGCAGGCGAGCGCCGAGACGTCGCGGCCGACGCCGTACTCGTCGGCCCAGGCGGTCGCGTCGTCGACGAGGGCGCGGCGAAGGAAGGCGACGTCGCGCTTGTCGAGGTCGCCGGCGACGGCGTCGTAGAGTGCCTTGACCGCGGGCTTCAGCAGCGTGTTGAGCTCGTGACGGCCCTGGGCGGAGGCGCGCTCCTCCTCGGCGTCGCGGGCTGCGTCGTCGCCGGGCAGGACGTCGACGAGGCCGAGCAGGTAGCTCGGGCCGCCGGCCTTGGTTGTCGATCCGATCGCGGAGCGCTTCCAGCCGCCGAAGGGCTGGCGGCGCACGATGGCGCCGGTGATGCCGCGGTTGACGTAGAGGTTGCCGGCCTCGACGCGGTCGAGCCAGAGGGCCAGCTCGTCGGGGTCCAGGGTGTGCAGGCCGGTCGTGAGGCCGTAGTCGACGGCGTTGACGGCGTCGATGGCCTCCTCGAGGGTCTCCACCCGCATGACGCCGAGGACGGGGGCGAAGTACTCGGTGAGGTGGTACTCGCTGCCGGGGGTGACGCCGGCGCGGATGCCGGGGCGCCACAGGGCGTCGCCGAGGCTCTCGGGCTTGACGACCCAGTGCTCGCCCTCCCCGAGCTCGGTGAGGCCGCGCAGGGCCTTCTCGTCGTCGGGCTGGACGACGGGGCCGACCTCGGAGTCGAGGTTCCACGGCAGCTTGACGCGCAGCGACTGGGTGGCGTCGACGAGCTGGCGGGCGATGCGCTCGGAGCGGCCGGCCGAGCCGACGAGGATGAGGAGCGAGGAGGCCGAGCACTTCTGGCCGGCGTGGCCGAAGGCGGAGGCGATCGTGTCCTTGACGGCCAGGTCCGGGTCCGCCGACGGGGTGACGATGATGGCGTTCTTGCCGCTCGTCTCGCCGAGCAGGTGCATGCCGGGCTTCCAGGAGCGGAAGAGCTTCGCGGTGTCGTAGGAGCCGGTGAGGATGACGCGGCCGACGCCGTCGTGCTCGACGAGGTGCTTCGAGACCTCGCCGTCGTCGACGGCCGCGAGGACGAGGACGTTCTCGGGGACGCCGGCGTCGTGAAAGGCGCGGACGAGCTCGGCGGCGCAGCGCTTGGCGGGCGGAGCGGGCTTGAGGACGACGGTGGAGCCGGTGGCCAGGGCCGCGGCGACGCCGCCGGTGGGGATGGCGAGCGGGAAGTTCCAGGGGCTCGCCACGACGGTGACCTCGACCGGGGAGACGGTGGCGCCGCCGAGGTACTCGGGGTCCTCAAGGAGGAGCGAGCGCTCGGCGTAGTGGCGGCAGAAGTCGATGGCCTCGGAGACCTCGGGGTCGGCCTGGGTGACGGTCTTGCCGGCCTCGGAGCCGGCGACCTCGATGAGCTCGCCGCGGCGGGCGTTCAGCGTGTCGGCGACGCGGTGGAGGATCGCGGCGCGTCCCTCGGCGCCCAGCTCGCGCCAGGAGGCGGCGGCGTCGCCGAGGTCGAGGACGAGCTCGTCGACGTCGGTCGTGGTGGCGAGGCGGGCCGCGGAGGCGTCGACGGCGTCGGCGCCCAGGCGGGAGTCCCTCATACGGGAGGCGATGCCACGGGCCCACTCGCGGTTGGCGGCGAGCGCCGGGTCGGAGTCGGGCTCGTTGGCGAAGGGGCGGCGCGCCTGCTCGGCCGCCGTCCCGGTGGCCTCGGGGACGCCGGCGGCGGCCTCGGCAAGGCGGTCCTGGACGCGGTTCGGCGTCGGCACGGGAGCGCTCGGGTCGACGTTGGACAGCGCGGCGAGGAAGCGGTCGCGCTCCCGGGCGAAGACGGCCTCGTTCTGCGCGATGTCGAAGACGCCGGACATGAAGTTCTCCGGGGCGGCGTTCTCCTCGAGGCGGCGCACGAGGTAGGAGATGGCGACGTCGAACTCCTTGGGGTTGACGACGGGCACGTAGAGGAGGAGGTGGCCGGTGTCCCGGGTGACGACCTTCTGCATGTCCTCGGCCATGCCGGAGAGCATCTCGAACTCAACGGCGTCGGTGTCCTCCAGGCCCCGGGCGCGGCGTAGCTCGAAGCCGAAGGCGCAGTCGAAGATGTTCATGCCGGCGACGCCGAGGCGGATGTTGCGCGTGCGCTCAGGGGTCATGGCCCAGTCGAGGATGCGCTTGTAGTTGGTGTCGGTCTCCTGCTTGGAGCGCTGCGTGGTGAGCTCCCAGCCGTGGATCTCGGCGTCGACGCGCTCCATGGAGAGGTTGGCGCCCTTGACGCAGCGGACCTTGATGCGGGCGCCGCCGCCGTCGACGCGCTCCTTGGCCCAGGCCTGGAGGCGCTGCATGGCGCCGAGGGAGTCGGGCAGGTAGGCCTGGAGGACGATGCCGGCCTCGTAGCCGCGCAGGTCCTCCTGGTCGAGGATGGCGGTGAAGACGGCGATGGTGAGGTCGAGGTCCTTGTAGTCCTCCATGTCGAGGTTGAGGAAGGTGCCGTGGTCGCGGGCGAGGCGGTACAGCGGGGTGAGGGCCTCGACGCCGTGGGCGACGACCTCCTCGAAGCCCCAGGGGTCGTGGGGGCCGGTGACGGCGGAGACCTTGACGGAGACGTAGTCGACGTCGTTGCGCTGGACGAGCTCGGAGACGGCGGCGAGGCGGTGGGAGGCCTCGGTCTCGCCGAGGACGGCCTCGCCGAGGAGGTTGACGTTGAGGCGGTGGCCGCCCTTGCGGAGGCGGGCGAGCGCGGGGCCGAGGCCGGCGGGGCTGGCGTCGACGACGAGGTCGCCGACGATCTCGCGGAAGGTGCGGCGGGCGACGGCGGCGACGGTGCGGGGGGCGAGGCGGGAGGCGGCGCCTCCCAGTCCCATGGCGGCACGCAGGTAGGGCGGCAGGAAGTCGGAGCGGCGCTTGGTCAGCTTGACGAGGGCGGCGCCGGCGACGTCGAGGTCGACGGGGCGGACGACGTCGTCGACGAAGCGGGTGGTGAAGTCGAGGCCCTCGGGGTCGGCGAGGATGCCGGACAGGAGCGCGGCTGTGCGCGGGGTCGACTCCGCGGAGGACTCGTCCGCCCACCGTCTCGCCCTGGCGATGGCGAGCTGACCGATCTCCCAGAGCTCGTCGGGGCAGGTGCGGGCGGCGGGGTCAGTGGTTCCGGCGGGGGTGGTGGACATGCGCGGTTCTCCTCGGATCCTGGGTCGGGTGCGGCCGTCATCGTGGCACGTCGGTGTGTCACGGGGCTCTCGGCGGCGTGACGAGGGTAACCCCTGCGAGACACGAGTGAGGGCCCTTGGTCGCAGTGGTTCGCCCACAGCGGGGCGTAAGTCCCTCGGTCCGCTCCCCCGAGCCGGTCCGCGCGGATCCCGGGGTCGCTCAGAACAGGACCGGGAAGAGGCCCCAGTAGGACAGGTCGACGAGCAGGACGACCGTGCCCGCGAGGGCGAGCGCCAGCACCGCGCCGGAGGGGACCGTGAGCCAGCGGCCGCCCTCGTCGCGGCCGTGGCGCTCGTGCCCGCGGACGTTCCAGGCGCGCGAGACGAGCTTGACGAGGAGGACCAGGGTGCCGAGCGCGGCCAGCTGCGCGACGGCCCAGCCGCCGTAGGAGAGCCACGGGTTGGACTCGTAGGAGATGGCGAGCCTGGCGACGGCGACGATGTAGGCGAGGTACAGCACCCAGGAGGCGGTGACGGACAGGGCGAGGGCGCCCGTCCACCGGCCGACGGGGTCGGGCAGGTGGAGGCCGCGCCGGCCGATGAGCCTGGGTGCCTGCCCGAGGAGCCAGACGAGTCCGGCGGCGATGAGGAGGAGGAATCCGGAGAGGATCGCGAGGACCATGAGGTCGCCGGAGGCGTACCAGCGGGTGGCGCCGGGCGTCGTCGCGGAGAAGTCCTGGACGGGGGTGGCGCCGGCGACCTGGGGCTTGGCGGTGGCGGTGACCGGCAGGCCGTCGATCCAGCGGCTGAGATCCCGGGCGACGCCGGGGGCCAGGTCGCCGTCGGTGGAGTTGCCGAGCTTGAGGCCGTGGTTGGCGTGGTTGTAATAGCGCACGGTGAGGGCCGTGTTCCCGTTGGCGGCGATGGCGTCGCGAACGGTCTCGGGGCCCTGGACGATGGGCATGGAGGAGTCGCCGGTGCCGTAGAGCATGAGGATGGGGACGCTGATGCGCTCCTCGTAGGAGCGGGCGTCGAAGTCGACGTAGTCGAAGCCGCCGCCGGGGATCTCCTTCGAGCCGAGCACGCGCGGGATGACGGACAGGAGCGCGGAGGGTACGCCGACGTTCTCGAGATAGTTGACGGCGGCGTAGGAGGCCTGCTGGCGCAGAAGGACGACGGGGGCGCTGGCCAGGACGAGGAACGCGATCCGCTGGTCCTGCGCGGCGAGGACGACGCCGGGGAAGTCGCCCTCGGACTCGGCGTAGACGCCGACCTGGTCGGGGTCGATGTAGTCCTGCTCGCGCAACCAGTCGACGCTCTTGGCGTAGTCGGCTGCCATGGAGACGTAGTCGCGGCTCGTCGTGCTGTAGTCGTCCATAGGCTTGGAGGGCACGAGGGTGGTGACGCCGGTGGAGGCGATGGACTCGGCCTGCTCGGCGAAGCCCCAGGCGGTGTGGGTGCCGGCCCCGTGCATGAAGACGACGGCGCGGGTGGCGCCCGCGACGCCCTTGGGGCGCCTCAGGACAGCGGGGCGGGTCTCGCCGTCGGCCTGGGTGATCTCGACCGTCGTCATCTCGACCTCGTAGGTGCCGACGGCGGGGGTGTCGACGTCGCCGCCGATCGCGGTGTCCGTCGTCGTCGGGGCGAGGTCGGTGTGGACGGGGGTGGGGCTCCAGCGGGGGCCGGCGAGGGTGCCGACGAGGCTGAGGACGAGGAGGGACACGACGACGCCGCCGGCGGTGCGGTGGTCGCGGGAGACCGCGAGGACGAGGGCGCCGAGGGCGACCGTGGAGAGGATCTCCCAGATCTCGAGGCGGCCCGTTCCCAGCACGGAGAGGAGGACGACGACCGCGACGACGCCGAGGGCCATGATCCACAGGCGGTGGCGCTCGGTGCGCCAGATGTCGGCGAGGAGGGAGGCGACGCGGCCGGGCACGGCGCGCAGCCAGGTCCAGGTGGAGCGGACCTCGGTCTCGGTGAGGTGGGCGGGGTCGGCGCGGCGGCGCGCTCGCGCCTCGGCGCGGCGGCGGGCTCGTGCCTCGGCGCGCCGGGCGCGGGCCTCCTCACGGCGGCGGGCGCGCGCGGACGTGGGGCGGCGGGGCCCGTCGTCCCGTGCTCCCCGAGGCTCCTCCTCTCTCACGCGCGCCACTCCCCTGCCGGGCCCGGTCAGAAGCCGAGCTTGGCGAGGGCCTTGGGGTCGGACTGCCAGTCCTTCGCGGTGCGCACGTGGAGGTCGAGGTAGACCTTGCGGCCGAGGAGCTTCTCGATGCCCTTGCGGGCGTTGACGCCGATCTCCTTGAGCCGGGAGCCGCCCTTGCCGATGATGATGGCCTTCTGGGAGTCGCGCTCGACGACGACGCTGACGCGGACCTGGAGGCGCTGGCCGCGGCCCTTGACGGCGGAGGAGGCGGAGTCCTTGGCCGGGTCGAGGACCTCGTCGACGACGACGGCGAGGGAGTGCGGGAGCTCGTCGCGCACGCCCTCGAGGGCGGCCTCGCGGACGAGCTCGCCGATCATGACGGCCTGGGGCTCGTCGGTGATCTCGCCGGTCGGGTAGAGGGGCGGCGAGGGCGGCAGGTAGCCGATGAGGACCTCCTCGAGGACGTCGACCTGCTCGTGCCGCTTGGCGGACACGGGGACGATGTCAGCCCAGTCGCCGAGGGCGTCGACGGCGAGGAGCTGGGCGGCGAGGGCCTCGCGGGAGACGGTGTCGGTCTTGGTGACGACGCCGACGACCGGCTTGCGCAGCTCGGCGAGGTCGCGGGCGATGTAGCGGTCGCCGGGGCCGACCTTCTCGTCGGCGGGGAGGCAGAAGGCAATGACGTCGACGTCGAGGAGGGTCTCGCGGACGAGGTCGTTGAGGCGCTTGCCGAGGAGGGTCTTGGGGCGGTGCAGCCCGGGGGTGTCGACGAGGACGAGCTGGCTGGTCTCGCGGTGGACGACGCCGCGCACGTTGTGGCGGGTGGTCTGGGGGCGGTCCGACATGATGGCGACCTTCTGGCCGACCATGGCGTTCGTGAGGGTGGACTTGCCGGCGTTGGGGCGGCCGACGAGGCAGGCGAAGCCCGCCGTGTAGCCCTCCGGGATCTCGGGGACGACGATCTCGACGCGGGCGGAGGTGGGGACGCCGTCGGCGTCGTCCACGGCGGCGTCGTCGATCTCCTCGGAGGGCTCCTCGAGGGCGTTGGGGCCCGCCATGAGCTCGTCGTCGCTCGGGAAGCGGAAGGGGGTGTCGGTCATCGGGTTCTCCGTCATGCGTCTGCGGGGTGTGTCTGCCGGCGTGGGCGCCGGCGGGGTCAGTCGGTCGGCTCGTCGTCGGGATCGGGAGTGCGTGAGGCGAGGAGGCTCGTCACGTGGTGGCGGCGGCCGGTGGCCTCGTCGGCGACGAGGTGGACGCCCTGGGCGTCGCCGACGGCGCCGGGGATCGGCACGCGGCCGACGGCCTTGGCGAGCAGGCCGCCGACGGTGTCGACGTCGTCGTCGTCGATCTCGAGGTCGAAGAGCTCGCCGAGCTCGTCCAGGCCGAGGCGCGCCGGGACGCGGAAGAGGCCGTCGCCGAGGTCCTCGACCTCGGGCTCGGCGTGGTCGTGCTCGTCCTGCATCTCCCCGACGACCTCCTCGAGGAGGTCCTCCATGGTGACGATGCCGGCGGTGCCGCCGTACTCGTCGACGGCGAGGGCCATGTGGAAGTGCCCGGTCTGCATCTCGCGCAGGAGGTCGTCGGCGGCCTTCATCTCAGGGACGTAGACGGCCTCGCGCGTGAAGGCGGCGACCTCGCGCTCGGCCTGCTCGGGGTGGGAGCCGAGGCGGCGCAGGACGTCCTTGAGGTAGAGGACGCCGCGGACGTCGTCGACGTCCTCCCCGATGACGGGGACGCGCGAGTAGCCGGAGCGGGTGAACAGGCGCATGGCGGCGGAGGCGGGCTTGTCGGCGTCGATGGTGACCATGTCGGTGCGGGGCACCATGACCTCGCGGACGAGGGTCTGTCCGAGCTCGACGACGCTGCGGAGCATCTCGCGGTCCTCGTCCTCGATGGACTCGGAGTCGCCGATCTCGTCGATCATCTCCCGCAGGTCCTCGGTGACCTCGGCGCGGGCCTCGGCGTCGGTGAGGGTGGAGGCGCGGCCCCAGTGGTTCTCCATCCAGCGCCACGGGGCGCCGACGGCGTCGACCTTCTCCAGGACGCCGACGAGGGCGAGGAGCGTGCCGTCGGGGTTGCGGCGCCCCGCGGAGCGCGGAGAGAGCCCGACGACGACGCCGAGGAGGAGCGTGTTGAGGACGACGGCGGTGAGGAGGACGACCCACCAGCGGTCGATGAGGCCGGCGAGCGCCAGGGTGAGGAGCACGGCGGCGAGCATGTCGACGGCGACGCGCACGGAGGCGACGGCGCCGAGGACCTGTCCGCGGCGCTCGGCCAGTGCCAGGACGCGGGTCGCCCCGCGGCGCCCGTCCTCGACGAGGTCCTCGGCGGCGGCGCGCGTCATGCGGGTCAGGGCCGCCTCGGCACCTGAGAGGAGCGCGCCGAAGGCGAGGACGGCGATCGCCAGGACGACGAGGAGGGCGACCGGGGTGCCGGTCACTTGCCCCGCTCCGCGAGGAAGGTGAGGAGGAGCCGGCGCTGGAGGTCGAACATCTCCTTCTTCTCCTCGGCCTCGGCGTGGTCGTAGCCGAGGAGGTGGAGGATGCCGTGGGTGGTGAGCAGGAGCATCTCCTCGACGGCGCTGTGGCCGGCGTCGAGAGCCTGCTTGGCGGCGACCTGCGGGCACAGGACGATGTCGCCGAGGGTGCCGGCGGGCGTCTCGGTCTCCGGGGTTCCGGGGCGCAGCTCGTCCATGGGGAAGCTCATGACGTCGGTCGGCCCGGGCAGGTCGAGCCAGCGCACGTGGAGCTCCTCCATCGGCTCGGGGTCGATGAAGAGGATGTTGAGCTCGGCGCGGGGGTTGACGTGCATGGCCCGCAGGACGTGGTCGGCGAGGGCGGCGAACTCGGCGCCGTCGACCTCGACGTCGGTCTCGTTGTTGACCTCGGTGGTCATGCGCGGTTCCTCTCTCGGAATTCCTGGGGCGTGCGGCCGGGGCGGTTACCGCGGCGGCGGTCCTCGCCGTGCTGGGAGCGGTGGGAGCGGCGCGAGCCGTCGCGCTGCTCGTCCTGAGCGGCGCGGGCCGCCTGCTGGGCCTCGTACTCCCCGTAGGCGTCGATGATGCGGCCGACGAGGCGGTGGCGGACGACGTCCTCGCTGCCGAGCTCGCAGAAGGAGATGCCGTCGACGCCGTCGAGGATGCGGCGCACGACGACGAGGCCGGAGGGCCGCCCGCCGGGCAGGTCCACCTGGGAGACGTCGCCGGTGACGACCATCTTGGAGCCGAAGCCGAGGCGGGTGAGGAACATCTTCATCTGCTCGGGGCTCGTGTTCTGGGCCTCGTCGAGGATGACGAAGGCGTCGTTGAGGGTGCGCCCGCGCATGTAGGCCAGCGGGGCGACCTCGATGGTGCCGGCGGCCATGAGCTTGGGCAGGGCCTCGGGCTCGAGCATGTCGTGGAGGGCGTCGTACAGGGGCCGCAGGTACGGGTCGATCTTGTCCGTGAGCGAGCCGGGCAGGAAGCCGAGGTTCTCGCCGGCCTCGACGGCGGGGCGGGTGAGGATGATGCGGGAGACCTGCTTGCGGGCGAGGGCGTCGACGGCCTTGGCCATGGCGAGGTAGGTCTTGCCGGTTCCGGCGGGGCCGATCCCGAAGGTGATCGTGTGCTCCTCGATGGCGTCCGTGTACGCCTTCTGACCGAGTGACTTGGGGCGGATGGAGCGACCGTGGGTGGTGAGGACGTCGTCGGTGAGGACCTCGGTGGGGCGGGCGGCGGCGTCGAGGAGGCCGATGGCGCGCTCGACGGCGTCGGCGGTGAGCGGGGTGCCGGTGCGGGCGACATCGATGAGCTCGGACAGGAGGACGACGACGGTGTCGACGCGCTCGGGGGCGCCGGCGACGGTGATGGAGGTGCCGCGGGCGTGGACGCGGACGTCGGGGAAGCCCTTCTCGATGGCGCGCAGGACCTCGTCGCGGGGGCCGAGGAGGGCGACGGGGGCGAGGTCGTCGGGCAGGACGAGGGTGCGGGTCGTGTCCTCGTGGAGGCCGAGGGCGTGCTCGGGGACGGCTGCGTGCTGGGGGCCGGCGGTGTGGGGCTGGGCGGCGCCGGAGGTGATCGCCGAGGGATCGGCAACGTTGATGGGTGTGTTCGTCATCGTGGCCCGAGTCTATCGATCGCGCGGCCGCGGGCCGAGGGGCGCGACGGCGGGATCGGTCACGCGGCAGCGGTCCACTGCACGGGCGGCTCGAGCGGCTACGTCGCCGCCAGAGCGCTCGAGGGCGAGCCCCGGCGGCGGCCGACGGGGCCCGGGTCAGTAGAGCAGGTACGGAGCCCGAGCGCTCTCCCAGGTGACCTCGTCGGCGGCCCAGCCGTCGACGAGGGTCTCCGCCGTGGCACCGGCGATGAGCTGCTCGCGCGCCGCGCTCGTCCCGGTGAGGAGGTCCAGCCAGCGCCAGTCGTACTCGTCGCCGTCGCGGGGTCCGAAGCCCTCGTAGAGGTCGCGCAGCGCCGTGAGCATGTGGACGGCGACGGCCGGAGCGTCGAGGGAGGCCGGGTCGGTGAGGTGCACCTGGACCCCGCCGCAGACCTCGCCCTCGTTCTTCGAGGAGATGGGGCTGAAGTGCGCCTCCCGGAACCGGACGCCGGCCAGTCCCCGGTCGTTGAGCGTCTCGGCGAGGCGGTGGTCGACGTACGGCGCGCCGATGAGCTCGAAGGGGCGCGTCGTACCGCGCCCCTCGGAGAGGTTCGTCGCCTCGAACAGGCCGGTGCCCGGGTAGAGCAGCGCCGTGTCGGGGGTCGGCATGTTGGGCGAGGGCATGACCCACGGCAGGCCCGTGTCCTGCCAGAGGCCGCCGGACCAGCCCTCGACCTCGACCACGGTGAGGTCCTCGATCGCCTGGCCGCCGTCCTCAGCGGGCAGGAGGACCGTGTTGAAGTAACGGGCGAGCTCGCCGACGGTCATGCCGTGCTGCATGAGGATGGGGCGCAGACCGACGCCGGAGGAGTAGGCGGCGTCGAGCAGGGGGCCCCTCACGGCGCGCCCGACGGGATTGGGACGGTCGAGGACGACGAAGCGCAGGCCACCCGTCATGGCGGCGCCGCGCATCGCCTTGTACATGCTCCAGACGTAGGTGTAGAAGCGCACGCCGACGTCCTGGATGTCGAAGACGATGGTCTCCGCGCCGCACTCGGCGTACATCCGCGCGAAGTCCTCCTCGGTGGCGCCGTAGGCGTCGTAGACGGTGATCCCCGTGCGAGGGTCCGTCGTCCGCTCCTCGGAGGCTCCGGCCTGGGCCGTCCCGCGGAAGCCGTGCTCGGGGCCGAGGACGGCGACGACGTCGACGCCGTCGACGTGCATGCGGTCGACGACGTGCGTGAGGTCGTCGACGACGCCGGTGGGGTTGGAGATGACGGCGACGCGCTGCCCCGCGAGCTCGGACCAGCCGTCGTCCAGCTGCGCCTGCGCCCCGGTGCGGACGGCGATGCTCCGCCGCGGGCCGCCGTTGCCCCGGCCGCGGCCGTTGTTGCCCTTGCCGTTGCCGGCGGCGAGGGCCGGCGCGGACAGCGGCAGGGCGAGGGCGCTCAGGCCGGCGCCGGTGACGAGGTTCCTGCGGGAGACGGTCATCGTGCTCTCCTCCTTCCCGGGCGTGCCCGGGCGCGACGTCTGGGGACCGACGGGCTGGGCTCGAGCTGGGAGGCGAATCCACACCCGACCGGATGAAGAGTAGTTTCTCAGATCACACGTCGATGAAACAGAGTTCCGGGCTCGACGTGCCGTTCCTCCGCCCCAGCACCGGGCTCGGAGCCGCTCGCGACGGATGGGCACGCCGGGGCGCCGGCGCGGCCGTCCCTCAGCCCCAGAGCCCGGCGCGCTGGGCGAGGACCGCCAGGGCGACGGGCCCGGCGGAGGCCGTGCGCATGACGTGAGGTCCGAGGCGCACGGTGCTCGCGCCGGCGGCCTCGAGGGCGGCGGTCTCCTCGGGGGCGATGCCGCCCTCGGGACCGACGACGACGGCGAGGAGCGGCGCCTCGGCGGACTGCCCGGGATCCCCCGTCGCGCTGGCGGCCGCGGGCTCAGGCAGCGCCGCGCCGCCGACAGGGGCCATGCCCTCCTCGTGGAGGACGAGGACCGCTCCCCCGGCGTCGACGGCGTCGTGCACCCAGGCGACGAGCCGCTTGGTGGAGACGGGTTCGAGGACCTCGGGGACGCGTGCTCGGCGCGCCTGCTTGGCGGCCTCGTGGGCGGTGGCCTGCCAGCGGCCGCGTCCCTTGGCGGCCTTCGGGCCGTTCCACACGGAGACGCAGCGACTCGACTGCCACGGGACCACGAGGTCGGCGCCGACCTCGGTGGCGGTCTCGACGGCCTGCTCGTCGCGGCCGCCCTTGGCGAGGGCCTGGACGAGAGCGAGGCGGATCGGCGGCGCGGGTTCCTCGACGCGCTCGGTGACGCGCACGCCGAGGCGGTCCTTCGCTCCTCCGGTGCCGGGCTCGGTCACCTCGCAGACGAGGCGCAGCCCCTCGCCGTCGACGAGGTCGACGCGCTCGCCGGCGCGCAGCCGGCGCACGGTGACGGCGTGGCGGGCCTCGGCGCCGGTGAGGACGAGGAGGTCGCCGGACTCGGCGCGGTGGGCGGCGCCGGCGGGCTCGAGGGTGTCGGGCGTGAGGACGAAGACGGGGGCGGTCACGGGCCGAGCCTACGGTGGCCGGTCGGTCGCGACGCGCCGCGGAGCGCCGAACTAGAGTCGGGAGCATGACCGACCACGCACCGCAGTCCCCTGCACCCGGTACCGAGTTCTCCGTCGCCGCCGACTCGGAGTCGGCCGGGCCGACGGCGACGACGGTCGAGGACTTCCGCACGAACCTGGCGGCGGTCCGTGCCCGCCTGGAGGCGGCGGCCGCCGCGTGCGGGCGCGACGCCTCGGGGATCCGGCTCCTGCCCGTCTCCAAGACCGTCCCGGAGGAGCGGCTTCGGGCCGCCTTCGCCGCCGGGATCACCGAGATGGGCGAGAACAAGGTCCAGGAGGCCAAGCGGAAGTCGGAGAACCTGGCCGAGCTCGGCATCCGGTGGGCGCTCATCGGGCACCTCCAGACGAACAAGGCCAAGGACGCGGCCGTCTTCGCCGACGAGTTCCACGCGCTGGACTCGATGCGCCTGGCGGAGGCGCTCGACCGCCGTCTCCAGGCGGTCGGTCGCGGCCTCGACGTCTACGTACAGGTCAACTCCTCCGGCGAGGAGTCGAAGTTCGGCCTCGAGCCCGACGAGGTGCCCGGCTTCCTCGAGCAGGTGCGCGCCTGCTCCTCCCTGCGGGTCCGCGGCCTCATGACGCTCGCCGCCCACACCCAGGACACCGAGCGGGTGCGCGAGTGCTTCCGCCTCATGCGCGAGCTGCGCGACGCGGGGCTGCAGGCCGGCACGGTGGGCGACGGTCAGCTCTCCATGGGCATGTCCGGCGACTTCGAGCTCGCCATCGAGGGCGGCTCGACCTGCGTGCGCGTCGGCCAGGCGATCTTCGGAGCGCGTCAGTACGGCTACGACCACTACTGGCCGGAGGGGCAGCCGCGCGCCTGAGGTGCAGCGCACCTCACGTCCCAGCACGGGACCGGGGCCGGTCCGTTCCCCTGAGGAACGGGCCGGCCCCGGTCTTGTGCTCGAGGCGGGAGGCCGCCGTCGTCGGTCCTTCCCGACCGACGGCGTCCTCCGGACGCTCAGCGGCGCTTCTTGCCACGCCCCTTGCCCTTGCCGCCCTTGAAGGCGTCGGAGAGCTTGCCGGCGATGCCCTCGTCCTTGGCGGCGGGCAGGCCGTCCTCGCCGCGCAGACGGGCGAGCTCGGTGAGGAGCTCCTTCTGGCGCTCGTCCATCCTGGTGGGCGTCTCGACGACGATGCCGACGTGCAGGTCGCCGCGCGAGCTGCGGCGCAGGCGTCCGACGCCCAGGCCGTCGAGGACGACCTCGTCGCCGGGCTGGGTGCCGGCCTTGACGCTCACGGTGCGCTCGCCGTCGAGGGTCTCCAGCGGGAAGGAGGCGCCGAGGGCGGCGGCCGTCATGGGGACGCGCAGCTCGGTGTAGAGGTCGTCGCCCTGGCGCTCGAGGAACTCGTGCGGGCGCTCGTGGAACTCGAGGTAGAGGTCGCCGGCCGGGCCCCCGGCGGGGCCGGCCTCGCCGCGGCCGGACATGCGCATGCGCAGGCCGTCGGTGACGCCCGCGGGGACCTTGACCTCGAGGTCGTTGTGGACGTGGACGCGGCCCTCGCCGGCGCACTCCTTGCAGGGGGTGACGATGACGGTGCCGTAGCCCTTGCAGGTGGGGCAGGGCGAGCTGGTCATGACGTTGCCGAGGAAGGAGCGCTGCATCTGCTGGATGGAGCCCTGCCCGTTGCACTGGGAGCAGGTGACCGGGGAGGTGCCCGGGGCGCAGCACGAGCCGTCGCAGACCTTGCACGTGACGTAGGTGTCGATCGGCACGGTCTTCGTGGCGCCGAAGGCGACGTCGGCGAGGTCGACCTCGACGGCGACGAGGGAGTCGGAGCCGCGACGGGCTCGGGAGACAGGGCCGCGACCGCCGGCGCCTCCGCCGAAGAAGGTCTGGAAGATGCCGCCCAGGTCGCCAAGATCGGGGCCGGCGCCGCCGAAGCCGCCGAATCCGGAGGCGTCGGGGCCGCCGAGGTCGTACATGCGGCGCTTCTCCGGGTCGGAGAGGGTCTCGTTGGCGGCCTGGACCTCCTTGAACTCCTCCTCGTGGCCCGGGCCGGCGATGTCGGGGTGGAGCTGGCGGGCCTTCTTGCGGTAGGCCTTCTTGATCTCCTCGGTGCTCGCGTCGCGGGAGACGCCGAGGACCTCGTAGTAGTCGCTCACTGAGACGTTGTTCCTTCGTGGGTGGGTGGTGGCGGGCGGTGCCCGCTCTCACGGGTGTCTGCGGGACCGGCGGCGCTGGGCGCCCGCCGGCCGGGTCTGGTGGTGGACCGGTCAGTCGCCGTCGTCCCCGGGGTCCTCTCCCCCGGCGAGGAAGCGGGAGAGGTAGCGGGCGACGGCGCGGACGGCGGCCATGGTGGCCGGGTAGTCCATCCTCGTGGGGCCGATGACGCCGAGGTGGGCGACGGCGTCGTCCGGACCGGTGCCGTAGGAGGCGGAGATGACGCTGGCCTCGGCGAGGGCGTCCTCGTGGTTCTCCGAGCCGATGCTCACGCGCATGCCGCCCGCGCCGGAGCGGGTGAGGCGGCCCGGCACCGAGGAGGCGGCGACGTCGGGGTCGGTGAAGAGGCGAAGGAGGACCACCTGCTCCTCGACGGCGTCCAGGAGGGGGCCGATCGAGGAGAAGTCGAGGGTGGAGCGGGCGAGGTTCGCGGTGCCGGCGACGACGAGCCGCTCCTCGGCGTCGGGGCGCAGGGCGTCGACGAGGGCGGAGGTGACGGCGGCGAGGAGGACGCGCTCCTCGGCGGGGGCCTGCTCGGCGAGGGCCGCGAGGGCGGGGGCGACGTCGTCGGCGCGACGGCCGACGAGGGCGGTGTTGAGGCGGGCGCGCAGGGTCTCGAGGACGAGCGGGTCGACGACGTCCTCCGGGGAGACCGCGCGGGCGCCGCGTCCGTCCCGTACCTCGGGCTCCGCGCCGAGGCTGACGGTGCGCTGCTCGACGCGGCCGGTGTCCGTGATGATGACGAGGAGGACTCGCGTGGGCGACAGGGCGACGAGCTCAAGGTGGCGCAGCGCGGTGAGCCGCAGGCTCGGGTACTCGACGACGGCGAGCTGCCCGGTGAGCTGGGCGAGGACGCGGACGGTGCGGGCGACGACCTGCTCGAGGTCCGCCTCCCCGGTGAGGAGGGCGGTGATGGCGGCGCGCTCGGGCGCGGAGAGCGGCTTGACGCGGGCGACCTGGTCGACGAAGAGGCGGTAGCCCTTCTGGGTGGGGACGCGTCCGGCGCTCGTGTGGGGCTGGTGGAGGTAGCCCTCGTCCTCGAGGGCCGCCATGTCGTTGCGGATGGTGGCCGGGGAGACGCCGAGGCGGTAGCGCTCGACGAGGGCGCGTGAGCCGACGGGCTCGCGGGTCCGCACGTAGTCGGCGACGATGGCGGAGAGCACCTTGAGGCGGCGGTCGTCGGCCATGGGGGTGCTCCTTCCCGGTGTCGTCCGTGATGCCAGTGCTGGGCTCTCCCAGCGTCCCCCTGCGCGCCGTTAGCACTCGCGGGGTGTGAGTGCCATCCTACGCCGGGCCCCGGCGGGTCACCCCTTCGCCCTGCGTGACCTTCACCTAGCGTGCCCAGGGTGAACGCGCCCCTGCCCTACCGCTCGAAGATCACCCCCGGCTCGACCGCGGCCCGCCGCACCGCGCTGCGCGAGCAGGCCGCGGCGGGCGGCGCACCGGCGGCGTCGGGAGGCGGGATGGCCTCGCAGCGCTCCGCCGGCCGGGCCGGCGCGGCTCGCACGGGCCGGGGCCCGGCTACCGGTGCGGGCGCCGGGAGGGGCGCGACTCCCCCGCCGGCGCGTCCCTCGGCGACGAACCGCTACGGCGGGGACGTGCTCGCAGCGGACCCGCACCGCGTCGGGCCGAACGCGATCCGCCCCGAGTCCGTGCACGTCGCGGTCACGCGCGGGATGGTGCTCGAGGACCGGGAGACCGGCTTCGTCGGGGCGGCCGTCGCCGTGGAGAAGTCCGGCGGGCGCCACGTCGTCGTCCTCGAGGACCGGCGAGGCGTGCGCCGCGGCTTCAGCCTCGGCCCGGGCTTCTGGCTCGAGGGGCGCCCCGTCATCGTCGACCCGCCCGTCGCGCGCAAGCGCCCGCCCTCGGGGCCTGTCTCCTCCGGCGGGCGGAGGCTGACGGCCTCGGGCTCCTACGCCGTCGAGGGCGAGGCGGCGAAGGTCGCCCGCGCCTCCCGCATCTGGGTGGAGGGCAAGCACGACGCCGAGCTCGTCGAGAAGGTCTGGGGCGACGACCTGCGCCACGAGGGCGTCGTCGTCCTCCTGCTCGACGGCGTCGACAACCTCGAGGCGGTCATGGCGGAGTTCGGGCCGGGCCCGGACCGGCGCGCCGGTGTACTCGTCGACCACCTCGTGCCCGGGTCGAAGGAGTCGCGGATCGCCGACCGCGTGCGCAAGGCCCCCGGCGGGGAGAACGTGCTGGTCCTCGGGCATCCCTACATCGACGTGTGGCAGGCGGTGAAGCCGGAGCGCGTGGGCCTGACGGAGTGGCCGCGCGTCCCCAAGGGGACCGACATCAAGCACGGGACCCTCGAGGGCCTCGGCTGGCCGCACGAGTCCCAGGCGGACATCGCCCGCGGCTGGCAGCGGATCCTCGCGACGGTGCGCTCCTACAAGGACCTCGAGCCGAGCCTCCTGGGCCGCATGGAGGAGCTCATCGACTTCGTCACCGCCCCCGGCACCCGCTGAGATCGGGACCAGCAGGCTCAGGCTGTGATGTCACGACGACGGATCGAGGCGAGGTACCCCGCCACGAGAAGCACCGCGGCGTAGGCGGCCAGGACGAGGAGTCCGCCCTGCCAGCTCAGCCCGGCCTGGACCATCTGCGAGGTGTTGCCCGCCGCCTTGTCCACCGGCCAGACCGCCGACCAGTTGGCACCGCCTGGGAGGAACTGACCGATCCTCTGCAGGTTCTCGGACTCGTTGCACAGGGCCGTTACCGTCGGCTCGACCAGCAGGGCGAAGACGAACACCGTGACGATCGCCGCCAGCTGGTGCCGCATAAGCATCCCGAGGCCGAGTCCGATGAGCGTCCACAGCGCGAAGACGCCCACCGTCCGCAGCGCCATCCACCAGTACGTGGCGCCCTCCAGCGCCGTCGGCTCGCCCATCCCCGCGAGCACAGCCGCGATGACGGCCACGGACCCGAGCACCGTCACCACCGCCGCGACCAGGCCGACCGCGAGACCCGAGGCCGCCTGGTTGAGGTACATGCGCAGCCTTGAGGTACTGTAGAAGACGAGTCGCGCGACCGTGCGGTGGCGGAACATCTGCGTGGCAACGAGCACACCGAGGACGAAGGGGAGGATGTAGCCCGAGCGGCCGACGTAAGAGTAGACGTACCCCAGCGCGACGGCGGCCGTCCCGTCCTGGCCGTAGCCCCGAGCGATGTTGCTCGTCACGAGAGCGCACAGCGCGCACAGGAAGCCCCCGAGCACGACCGACGTGAGGATGACGGCTCGGTCGCGCGCCACCCCGGACATCTGGGACATGAGCTCATTCATGGCTGGACGCCTCCTTCTCGGCGAGCTTCCCGGATCGGATGAGGTGGTAGACGAGGTCGAGGCTCGGGCGAACGGACTCGGCGACCGCCGCGTCGATGCCGCAGACCACGGCCATTTCCTGGACGGCCCCAAGGTCCTCGGCCCGCACTGCCAGCTCCGCCGGCCCGGACTGGTGGACGTCGATCCCGCGCTCTGCGAGCGCCTCGGCGAGCTCGAAGGCTCGCGGGCCCGTGAGCAGGGAGAAGGTCCCGGCGAAGGACCCGAGCAGCTCGTTGTACGAGCCCGACCAGGCGACCCGTCCGTCGACGAGGAAGGTGGCGTCGTCGATGAGGCCCTCCGCCTCGCCCAGGAGGTGGGAGCTTAGGATGACGGCTCGGCCGTCGGCTGCCATCCGACGCACCGTCCGGCGGAACCACGCGATCCCGTCGGGGTCGAGCCCGTTCGTCGGCTCATCGAGGAGGACGACGTCGGCGTCGACGAGGAGCACCTCCGCCAGCCCGAGGCGCCGTCGCATGCCGAGCGAGTACGCTCCGATCCGGCGCCTCGCCGCGGACGCGAGCCCCACGCTCTCAAGCACCTCGCCGACACGGTCCCGGTCGCGCCCGAACCGGCGGGCGACCGTCCGAAGGTGGTCGCGGCCCGAGAGGAAGGGGTTGTACCCGAAGGAGTCGAGGAGGACCGCCATTGGCTCGCGCCCCGGGAGACCGGATGCGGCGGTGTCGAGGCGGACGGTACCGCTGTCGGGGCGCACCAGCCCGGCGAGGATCGACAGGGTGGTCGTCTTCCCGGAGCCGTTCGGCCCGAAGAACCCGCGCACCCGCCCTGGGGCCGCCTCGATGGAGACGTCGGCGAGGCGGAACGCCCCGTAATCCTTCGTCAGCCCCGAGGCCCGCAGCCACGGGGTGCGCGCGGTCGGCGGGGCCGCCGTCGGCGCTGTGGGTGTCGCAGTGGTCATGGGATCCCTTTCACTGAGCGGGCACGAGCCCTGGGCAGGATGGTTCGGCCTCGCCCACCATCTGGGAGCGGGCGAAGGCTGCGTACTCGGGACAGGTGAGGAGCAGCTCCTCGTGCGGTCCCAGCGCGACGAGCCGTCCGGCGACGAGGAAGGCGATCCGGTCGGCACCGACGACCGTCGAGAGCCGGTGGGCGATGACGAGGCGCGTCGCCTCGAGGCGGGCGAGGTGCTCGTGGACGAGGGCCTCCGACGGCCCGTCGAGGCTCGACGTCGCCTCGTCGAAGATGACGAGGTCGGGACTCCCGGCGAGGGCACGCGCGATGGAGAGGCGCTGGAGCTGCCCGCCGGACAGCCCCTGCCCTGCCTCCCCGAGCGGAGTGGCCGCGCCGAGCGGCATCCGGGCGACGTCGTCGGCCAGGGCAGCCGCCTCCAGTGCGGCCTGGACATCGGTATCGGTGACCCAGGTGCGTCCAGCGCGCACGTTCTCCCGGATCGACGCCGCGACGCCGGTCGCGCCCTGGGTGACGACCCCGGCGCGGCGCCTGAGGGACCGCAGGTCGACCCTGCTCAACGGGGTGCCTCCGAGGAGTACCCGGCCCTGGTTCGGCTCGATGAGGCCCAGGAGCAGCCGGGCGAGGGTCGACTTGCCGGAGCCCGACGGCCCGACGACCCCGACCAGCTCGCCGCGGTGCAGTGCCAGGGACACCTCCGACAGGACGTCCGGGCCGCCCTGCGAGTACGAGAACGAGACGCCGTCGAGCACGAGGTCCTGGTTGAGGTCCGCGGCGGTGCCGTCAGGGTGGACGTCCTCCTGCTGCTCGTCGAGGAGGTCGTGAAGCCGGTCGAGGTGGACGCGGACGGTCTGGATGACCTGGAGGTTCATACCGATCTGCTGGACCGGGGTGAGGGCCGCTGCCGCCAGCGCGTTGACGGCCAGCATCTGCCCGAGGCTGAGTCGGCCGGCAAGGACCTCGTGCGCGCCGATGAGGAGCAGCACGGCCGGTCCCACGTAGCCGATCGTCGCGAGGAAGGCGGCCAGGTGGTTGTCGAGCCGCTGCCGCCGCGCGGAGAGCCGGAGCTGACGCTCATAGGCGCCCCGCCACGATCCCAGGACCTCCTCCTCGATCCCGAGCGCCTTGGAGGTCTCCATCCCTCCGAGCGCCTCGACCATGACGGACTGGGTCCGGGACATCTCGTTGACCTCGCGATCGGCGAGGGACTTGGCGCGGGGGCCGTACAGGCCGATGGACACGCCCTCGACCAGCGCGATCGCGGCGAGCGCGAGCACGTGGACGGGCGACCACGAGGCGATGAGCGCCGTGTAGACGGTCACGAAGACCAGGTCGACGAGCGTCGGCAGGATGCGGCCCGACAGCGAGTCCCTGACGAAGGAGATCGACGAGAAGCGCACGAGGATGTCCCCGGCCGGTCGGCCCTGGAAGAAGAGGAACGGGAGACGGACGAGGTGATCGAGGATCGCCGCCGTCATCTCGCCGTCGGAGGTCTTCTCGAACCAGATGATGACGGCGCTGCGCAGGACCGAGACCGCGAGGTGGACGAGCGCGAGCGCGGCGACGACGAGGGCCATGACCCGGTACGGACTCGAGGAGACGACCACTCCGAGCGAGTCGACGAGGTAGGCGGTCAGGGCGGCCGGGAGCATGCCGATCACGGCAGCGAGGAGGGAGAGGGCGAGGACCGAGGCGATCTTGCCGCCGATCCCCGGTACGAATGAGGCGACGAAGCGGGAGGCGCCCTCCCGGCGGCGTGGGCATCGCACCGCGGCGGTGGTGGGCGCCACGCGGAGGGCGACGCCCCGGTACCGGGATGCCGCCTCAGTGGGGTGGCAGGTCATCCGGCCTGCGGAGGGATCGATGACCCTCACGCCGCGCCGGTCGATCCGCTCGACGACGACGAAGTGTGCCTCCTCCCAGGCCACGACGAGCGGTGCGCCGACTGCGGCGACCACCTGGTCGAGGGGTCCGCGGAACGCGCGGGCTGAGAAGCCCTCCTCCTCCGCGAGGCGCTTGAGCGCGAGCATGGAGGCGCCGTCCCGTCCGATGCCGGCTCGGCCGCGGAGCTCGGCGAGGGGGACGTGGTGGTCGAAGGAGGCCATCGCCATGGCGAGGCTCGCGATGCCGCACTCCGTGCGCGTCGCCTGGAGGATGACCGGGCACCGGCGTCGTCGCAGTCTCATGGCATGATCCTCGAGGCGAGCACGGACACGGCCCGGACCTCGCGCCCGTCGACGATCACGGCAGCACCGACCGGCACCGTGCCGGCCCCCGTCACGCGGACGAGGATCCCCGTGGAGGTCCTCCCGGCGATGACGCCCTCGAGCGTCTCGGAGCCGGAGTCGTTCTGCGGCCGCGCCGTGATGGGGTCACCGACAGCGAGCAGGGAGCCGGCGCCGCTGAGGACGAGGCGTCCAGGTGTCGACTCGAGGACCTCGAGGCGGTAGGTGGACCTCAGCGACAGGGAGGCCGCGAGCGCGAGGACGAGGACCGCGGCGGTGACGAAGAGGACGAGCTCCCAGCGTCGCGGCCGGACCTCCTCGAGGCTGAGCATCGGAGTCGGGCGCGTCATCAACGGACCCCCAGGCTGAGGAGGTCGAGCCTTGGTTCCGACCGCGCCGAGAAGGCCAGTCCCCAGGCCATCCCCGTCAGTCCCATCATGAGGTCGGGCAGGGCCGTCCCGCCGCGGGCACCGGATCTCCAGGCGCTCCGCCGGCCCAGGAGCGCCCTCCAGTAGGGCGCCGTCCTCGCCCGGGCCTCGTCCCGGTCGGCGAGCGCCTCCCACATCGCCTCGAGGCACAAGATGTTGCCGACGTTGCCGTGGCACAGGGACTCGTTGCCGACGTCACCGGTGCCGTCAACGAGGGCGTCGAGGGTCTCGGTCGTGGCGACGAGGGCCGTGCGCAGCTCCCGGGACGCCGCGCGCGTGACGAGGCCCGGGACCGTGGAGAGGAGCAGGGCGCGTGCGAATCCGGCGCCGGGGCTGCCGTGGCACCACGCCCTCATCGTCCCGGCTCCCGAGGCGATCGACTCCGGCCGCAGATCGGGCCAGTCGCCGGCGGGCGTCACGTGCGACGACTCCCAGGCGAGGGCGTCGTGCGCGGCTGCGAGGAGCGAGTCGTCATCGAGGACGCGTGCGGCGGTGCCGAGCGCCCAGGCGGCTCCCGAGGCGCCATGCGAGAAGCCGAGCAGCCGGGCGCCGTCGCCCGCCTGCGGCCAGGACAGTCCGTCGTCGTCCCTCACGGCGGATGCCACCAGGCCATCGGCGAGGATCCGGATGGTGGACCGCGACTCCTCCCCCGCGATATCGGCCACGGCCGCCGCGGCGAGGATCCCGCCGGCATTGCCGGAGATGACGTCGTGGAAGCCGTCAGCCGGGGCCATCTGGCCGAGCATGCGCACGGCCGAGGCGCAGGCGGAGCCGAGCCCCGGGGCGCCGCCGGCACGGTGCGCCGCCGCGGTCAGCAGGGCGACGCCGCTGACCTGACCGTAGGCTCCCGTCGAGAGGTCCCGGATGTTCTTGCGGACGGCGGCGTCGTCATTGGACACGAGTTCGCGCAGACCGAGCGCGGTGGCGTGGGAGGCGGTGACGAGACCCGCGGCCCGCGGGGAGCCGGTCATCTCGGCGATGAGCCCGGCTGCCATCGCGATCCCCGCGGTCCCGGAGTAGAGGTCGAGGCCGCCCGGGGTGAGGGACCAGCGACCCGGTGCCGAGGCCGACAGGGTGATCGAGCCGAGCCCCTCCGCCCCGGCGAGGAGTCCGTCTGCTGCGTCAAGCAGCGCGGCGGCGGCCTCGAGCTTGTCGTCGTCGAGCGAGCCGGCGCCACTGGGCGGGAGGAGCACAGGCTCGGGCGAGGCCGGGGCGTCCGGCAGGCAGGCGAAGGCGAGGCGGATGACGTGGTCCTGGATCTCGAGGTCGGAGGGTCCCATGACGGCCAGGCTCCGTGCGAGGCTGTCCGCGGGAGCCTCGAGCTGCGCCACCAGGGACGTGCCGTCGGAGGCGGTGAGCCGGCCTGTGGCGACGTCGAGGGCGAAGATCGGAATGTCCCCGGCGAGGAGGTCGGCCGTCTCCGCGCCGATGAGCGCGGCTCGGTGCTCGCGGCCGACGAAGTGGGCGAGGAGCTTGCCGAGAACGAGGTGGCGGTCGAGCGCATCGCCCATGAAGTCGGGGTGGTAGGACTCGGCGAGGATCTTGCCGTAGACCATCGTCGGGCGGGCGATGAACCGGGACTCGGTGCCCGTCCGCCCTCGCACGAGGCCGAGGATCGCCTCGCGGGCCGCCATCACCGCGCGGTAGGCGGCGTCGAACCCGTCCTCGAAGGACGCGGCGGCGGCGTGGAGCAGCTCGCGTCCGCGCGCTCCCGGCTCCGAGTCGAAGACCGCCCGCTCGTACTCGATCCGCATGCGCGCCGTGCCGGCGTCGAGGAGCCTGGGCATCTGCAGGCCTCCCGCCCTCCCGGGCGTGTAGCCGATGACTGAGACATCGGCGGGCTCGACGTCCGGGGCTCCCCGAAGGACGAGCGGATGAGGGAGGACGCCCACACCGAGGCACGAGCTGTCGAGGGCGTCGGCGCCAGCGTTCGTCGCCGAGTCCGGGCGCTCGACACGGTAGTCCCGGGAGGTGTGGAGGACCGACTCAAGGTCGATCGCCACCGGTCCGTCCTCGCCCAGGACGACGTTCTCGTGGTGGAAGTCGTTGGCGCGCAGCGTGTGCAGCACGGCCGTGAGAGCGCCGAGAGCCTCGGCCATCGGCGCAGCCGTCTCCGGGCGGACGGGGGCGGACTCGATGAACTCCTGCCAGAAGCAGTCCTCCCCGGACACGACGGCGGGCACGCGCAGGGGCGGGAGGGACGGGTCGGCGGACCTGACCGCGGTCAGTACCTCCTCGACCAGTCCCTCCATCCTCGGTGCCCTCGGCTTGTAGACGAAGCGCCCGGCATCGCTGTTCAGGAGGACGACGGAGCGCCCTCGGCGGTGCGAGTCCCCTGCGTCGAAGGCTGCGGTGACCCAGGTCGGCCGGCGGCCGCCGAGAAGCGTCTCGGCGATGATCGGCAGGTCGCGGTCCAGGGCGGTCGCGAGCTCGAGACGTCGCTCGACCCACATTCCGAGGCGCTCGACGACGCCCCGGAGCATGAGGGGGTACCGGGCGTAGAGGCGCTCCTGGGTCCGAGCCTCGCGCAGGAGCGCTGTGTAGCACTGGTAGACGTCCGTCTCCGGGACGTCGACCAGCGTTCCGCCAGGCGACCGCCGCTCTTCGTGCATGTCCTGGACCAGGCACGGCACCGTGATCGACGAGAGATCCTTGACCGGCACGGACTCAGCCAGTGACCTCAGGAAGAGCTCCCCGGTGAGCGCCGGCGAGACGATCCGCTCGCGGAGCCCATCGAGGAGCTCGAGCGCGGCGCCCTCGACGAGCGGGTCGACGAGGTTGTAGAGCTCGCGGTCGTGGACCTCGTGAGGCCCGTGATCGACGGCGGCGCGGTGCCACCGCTCCGCGCGGAGGAGCCAGTCCGGCGGGTTCGCCCCCGCACGTGCGCACAGCGACTCATCCTCCTCCCCGAGGAGGTCCAGCAGCTCCGTCCAGGTGACGCCGAGGGGCGCTACCGCGGCGTCGTGGTCGAGGGAGGTGCGGTGGAAGACGGCGAGCTCCTCCCAGCGGTTGGCGCGTGCCGAGGCCCGAGCGGCGTCGATGCTGGTGGGGGCCCCTGTGAGCCCCCGGCGCTCGGCGATCGTCAGCGCGCGCCACCAGGGGACGTCTCGATAGCGGGTCATGGTTCCCTCCTCGTCGGGAGCTGGGGATCGTGGTCGGGGCCGACCTCAGGGCCGCCCGGCCCCGACCACGACGTCATGGCGTCACCGGCATGTGCCCTGGCTGCAGGCGAGCCCGCACTTGGTGAAGCTCGAGTACCAGGGGACGCACCAGCAGCAGCCGAACGTGTACATCCATCCGGATCCGGCCGCACCGGCCACGTCCTGCAGCTCGAGGTCCGTGAGCTCGTCGAGGTCGACCTCGACGACGGGGGTGTTGCTCATCTCCATCACCTCCGTCCTCAGCAGCATCCGCGGGTGCCGAGACGGCACGAGCCCCACAGGGCCGTGTCGTTCCAGCAGGCGGTCACGGTCGTCACGACGAAGGCGGCGCAGGGAATGCTCGTACCGCCGTCGATGACAGCCATCTCGTCGTCGTCGAGTTCGACGACGTGGACGGGGTTCTCCTTCAGGTGCATGGTTCCTCCTAGGGTTTGGTGGGGTGGCCTGAGCACTCGCTCGGGCTTCGCTAACGGTCCGGCAATACCGGACCTCCGCGGCACCTTCATGCGTAGTTCGGCTGATCGACCAAAGCGTTGTCTATGCGCGCCGTGCGACGAGCACCTGAGCAATAAGACCGATCGCGGAGCCGAGGGCGAGGGCGGCACCGACACCGAGGACAACTGGGCTGCCTAGGGTGATGACGTCGACGATCACAATCGCGACGCCGGCGATCATCGCGATGAGCCAGCGATTCTTCTTCTCCATGGTGAAACCCTCCGAATCAGACCGGGTCCGAGGCGCCCGGGCTGGCTCGATCGTCAGAGAAACGCGCACGTCTGCGGTACATCAAAAAGGCGGTACAAAACCGTACCAAGGGAGTGCAATCCTCATCCCTCAGGAGGAACTCATCGCCGGCAGACGAGGTAGATCCATGGACACTCACGGCAGAGAAAGTTGTTCTGGGCGCTGACCTCCAAATCGGACGCTATGAGGAGCGGCCCTGCGAGCGGCACCAACGACTGACTAGGGCCCGATACCTACAGGTTGCTCGGCGGCGGCACCGTGTCTGACGTCGTCCAGAACGGCGTAGGCATTGTCGACAGGCCGAGAACTAGCGAGGCGGTGACGGTCAATCCAATCTTCATCATGGAGGATCTCCTGGTTAGGGCGAGACGGAGACGGCACGCTGCCATCCCCCGATGAATGCTCCACGAACGACGGGAACCAGGACCATGAACGAAGGTGCTCCGCGGACCAGACGCAAGACCGTAGACCATCGGCCCCAACGGGGGGATGCAACTGAACCGACTCAGGAGACCTGTCGCCCAGCGAGCCCGTGCTCGAATGCCGTCACGACGACGTGGAGCCGGGAGGTGCAGCCCATCTTGGTCATGATGGCCGAGACGTAGGCCTTGACCGTCGACTCCGACAGGCACAGGCGCCGCGAGATCTCGCGGTTCGGGGCGGCCTCGCACAGGAGCTGGAGGACGTCGCGCTCGCGGTCCGACAGCCCGAAGTCCTCGGTGCCGGACCGCACGAGCCCGGCCGGGGCCAGCTCCCGGACGAGCCGGGCGTTGACAGCCGGGGATACGGGGACCCCGCCCTCGAGGGCGGCGCGCGCGGCGGCACGGATCTCCTCGGGCCGTGAGCTCTTGAGGAGGTAGCCTGCGCCGCCGCCCATGAGGGCCCGGTACATGACCTCGTCATCGTCGAAGGAGGTAAGGAGAAGGACACGGACCCCGGGATGCTCGACGGCGATCCGCTCGAGCGCCGTCGGCCCATCCATGATGGGCATGCGCACGTCCAAGAGCACGAGATCCACCTCATGGCCCCGCAGGTAGTCTAGTGCCTCAGCACCATTCGGGAGCTGGGCGACAACCTCAACGCCGTCCTCGCGCTCGAGGTAGAGCGCGAGCCCCACGCGAATGATGGGCTCGTCGTCGACGATGAGGAGCCTCGCGGGGAGACCGACCACGAGTTCAGGCCTCCCTCCGCGCCACGGGGGCATCAGGCTCCGAACTGGCCGCCACCGACAAGTGAAGCACCCACGCGCCGACCGCCGCCCGACTCATGAGGGACGCGCCCGCCGCCTCTGCCTGCCTCTTCATGCTACTGATCCCCAGATGCGCCGAGCCGGGGCTCCTCGGCTCCTCAGGGATCCCATTGATGATGACGAGCTCGCACGCTCCACGCTCCCGCCCGAGGAGGATCCTCACCGGCTGGGCCGCGTCGCCGTGACGCCGAGCGTTCGTGCAGCCCTCGGCGATGACGCGGCGCAGGAGCGCCGTCGTCCTGGCACCGAGACCGTCAGGCACCGCGCCGAAGACCTCGACAGCGAAGCCCGCGGAGCGCAGGAGCGTGACCTCGCCGTCGAGCAGCTGGGAGGGAGCTGGCGCATCCTCCCGCTCGGGGAACACGATCACGGAGGCGGGCGCTCCGCCCGTCCGGCCGATTGCCGACGCAGTGTCGCGGGGCTCCGGGGCGCGGAGCACCTCGAGGATCCCGCGGAGGTCCCTTGTGAGCTCCCGGCACTGGTCCCCGATGTCGGACATGGTCGAGGCGAGGGCGGGATCGTCGTCGTAGGTGAGTCGCGTGGACTCAGCCCGAACGGCGATCCCGGCTGCCATCCTGGCGACGGAGTCGTGGAGCTCGGCGGCGATGGCCCGGCGCTCATCGGATCGGGCGCGCTCAAAGCCTTCCTGCATGGCTCGCGCTCTGCGGCGCACCTGGTTACCTGTCATACCAACGACTATGGCCAAGACGATGAGGGTGGCCCACAGCAGCCCATTCGCGAGGCTCTCGGCCATCGTGGCCTCGGTGCTCACAGGCACGGTCAGCAGCGCGAGATCCGCGACCCCGAGAAGGACAGCTTTCCTCATCGAGCCTCGAAAACCGAGGACGGCCAGCGGAAGCAACGGACTGAACCCCGTAAGACTCAGGAAAGGATGCTCAATCACACCGGCAGCGCCTACCACGAGGAGCATCCCGCTTCCAGCGACCTCAGGGAGCCATCCCGAGACAGAGCCCAGAACGGTCAGAGCCCCTATCGCAATGACAGCCACCCCAGACGCCTGCTCCCCAGCGAGACTAACCACGGAGATCGTTGTGAGATCTAGAGTCAACAGGCTCGTGAGGAGGGTTGTCGTCCTCAAGTCATTGGAGTCATCGGGAACAAGCGAAAGCATCTCGGCGGCCACCAGGAGTTGCAGGAAGCCGGACCCCAGTCGGGCCAAGCGGGACTTATACTAACGCTATCAGAGGTCCCCGCTCCTCGCGGGCGTGCCGATGTCAAGTTCGTTCCAGGCACACGACGCTACCCACAACACCCACCACAACTAGGGCCATGGCTAGATCCTGCCCAGCCATCGCCGGCGCTCGCCACAGGGTCCTCTCCTCCCGGCCGAGTCCGCGGGACTCGAGCGCGAGGGCGATCCGCTCGGAGGACCGCACCGCCGTGACGAGCAGCGTGAAGGCGGCCGAGTCGAAGGCTCCGATCCCCGCCGCTCCGCGCCGACCGCGCTCGGGCCCGCGCACCCGCTGCGCGGCGCGGATCGTGCGCCACCGCTCCGGCATGGAGACGAGCATGCGGTGCCCGGCGAGGACGGCGTAGGCGTAGCGGGGGCTGAGCCGGGCGTCGTGGATGAGGCTCGCCATGAGGGCCCGGGGCGGCGTCGTCGCGAGGAGCGCGATGGTGAGCACCCCGATGAGCAGGGCGCGAAGGGCGAGGGCGAGCCCGATGAGCAGTCCCTCGCGCGTGGCCGTGAGCGGTCCTGCGCTGAGGACCGGCGTTCCCGGCCGGGTGACGGCGTTGACGAGCACGATGCCGACGGCGAAGAGCGCGAAGGGCGCCTGCCCGAGGAGCAGCGCCCGCGCGGTGACGCGCCCCGCCGTCGCCGCGCCGAGGAGCGCGAGCAGGTACAGGACCAGCACGGGCCCGGGGTCTATGAGGAGCATGACGGCGAGCGAGACGACGAGGACGACGCCCAGCTTGACGCAGGGGTTGCGGCGGGAGAGCCAGGAGCGGTTCATGCGGCGGCTCCGTCCCGTGCGCCGTCGACCATCGCGTCGAGCTCCCTCAGCACGCGGGCGTCCGCCTCGCGCACGAGCCGCGAGGGCCGCAGCCCCGCACGCTCCATGAGGGCGCCGTCCCGCAGGATCGCGCCCGGATCGCCGTCGGCCAGGATCGTTCCCCCGCCGACGACGAGCACGCGGTCCGCCCAGGCGGCGACCGCGCGCATGTCGTGGGTGCTCACGAGGACGCACGCACCGTCGTCGGCCGTCTCTCTCAGCATGGCGAGGACGGTGCGGGAGGCGCGTCGGTCCAGGCCGAAGGTCGGCTCGTCGGCGCACAGGAGCCGACGGCGGTGCAGGAGCACGGAGACGAGCGAGAGGATCCGCTTCTGCCCGCCGGAGAGGCGGAAGGGGCTGCGCTCGGCGAGGCGGGCGAGGCCGGTGGCCTCGAGGGCGGCGTCGACGCGCGGCCCGTCGTCGTCCGGGAGCCCCCACGCGGCCTCGGCGCGCACCGTCCTGCGGGCCATCTGGGCCTCGGGGTCCTGGAAGACCATGGCGGCGCGCGGCGCGGTGACGGTTCCCGCGAGCGGATCGGCCAGTCCCGCGAGCGTCGTGAGGAGGCTCGACTTGCCGGAGCCGTTCGCCCCGATGATGGCGACGAGCTCCCCAGGTGCCGCGTCCAGGTCGACGCCCGTGAGGACCCGCCGTCCCCGGCCGCCGGCGGCGACGTCGAGCCCGCGGGCCACGAGCACGGGCTCTCGCTCCGGCTCGTGCTCGGGCTCCGTCTGCGCGGCGCCGACCGCCTGCGCGGGCGCCGCCCCGTCTCCGAGCCCGGCGAGCCGGCCCCGGATCCCGGGGACGTCGAGCGCCGGGGCGAGCTCCTCCCCCACCGGCTCGGCGTCGTCATGGTCGCCGAGGAGCGCGTGGAGCTCGAGGTCGGCGGGGAGCCAGCAGCCCTGCTCGAGCAGCCCGCGCACGCTCCCCCAGGTCATCGCGGCGAGCGGCGCGTCGCTCACGGGGTGGCCGGTGTCATCGAGGACGAGCCAGCGCGGGGGCAGGGCGGCGGGCCCGGCGTCGCCGGTGAGCTCGTCGAGGCGGTGCTCGACCATGACGGTCGCGGCGCCGAGGCGCTGCGCGGCGGCGTCGACGGCCTCGCGGACGGAGGCGACGCCGTCGGCGTCGAGCATCGAGGTGGGCTCGTCCAGGAGCAGGAGGACCGGGTCGCCGGCCAGGCCCGAGGCGAGGTCGACGCGCTGGAGCTCGCCGCCGGACAGGTCGCTCGTGGCCCGGTCCCGGAGGTGGCCGGCGCCGGCGAGGGCGAGCGCCCGGTCGATGCCCGCGTCGATCTCGCCGACGGGTGCGCCGACGCACTCGAGCGGGAGCGCGACGTCCTCGTCGACGCGTCCGAGGCAGACGGCGTCGGCGGGGTTCTGGAGGACGACGCCGACCCGCCCCGCGAAGTCGTGGACGGGCGCGGTGAGCGGGTCGAGGCCGACGACGTCGAGGCTGCCGGTGACGCGGGCGTCGGTTACCTGGGGGACGGCCCCGTGGAGGAGCCGAAGGACCGTCGACTTCCCGGAGCCGGACGGGCCGACGACGAGGAGCCTCTCGCCCGCCGCGAGGCTGAGGGTCAGCGGGCCGACGCCGTCTCCGTCGGGGTAGACGGCCTCGACGTCGTGCAGGTCGATGACGGGGCGGGCGGTCCCGGACGGGGGCCGCGATGCGCTCCGGCGCCCGGTGGCGGCCTGGCCGACGGCGTCCCTCCCGGGGCGGGCCTCAGGCGCGCTCACGACGGGCGGCCAGGACGCGGGCGGGGTCCTCGCGGACGATGGCGAAGGAGTCGAGGGCGCCGGAGGCGCGCAGGGCGTCGACGATGACCTTGGCGAGGAGCCCGCCGAGGATGAGGCCGGAGACCTCCTGCATGCCGAGGCGCAGCCAGATGATCGACTGGCCGTACCAGCCCGAGCGGAAGGCGTCCCAGAAGAAGATGAAGAAGGAGCCGGACAGGCCGGAGAGGGCGTAGGCGAGCCAGTCGTAGCGGCGGTAGCGGGTGAGGAGGAAGGGCAGCTCGCTCCCGGCGCCCTGGATCGCGGCGGACAGGAGCAGCACGGGCCCCACCGGGGAGCCGAGGAAGAGGACCTCGACGGCCGCGGCGATGACCTCGGCGATGACGCCGACGCCGGGGCGCCGGATGATGGCGATGCTGACCGGCGCGACGAGGAGCCAGCCGCCGAAGAGGACGTGCTGGGCGAGGTCGCCGGCGGGCCCCATGGCGACGGACAGGAGGTTCCAGGCCTGGACGAGCGCCCAGTACAGGAAGCCGAAGACGGCGCCGAGCATGACCATGAGGACGATGTCGCGCAGGGCGAGGGCCCGGCGTCCGGGGGCCGGTGCGGGGCGGGCGGTGCCGGTGGCGGGTGCGGTGTTCTCAGGCACGGTGGGACTCCTCGGGCTGGTTGGCGGCGCCGGCGCCGTCGGTGCTGCGCCCGCTGTGGCTGGGGCTGTTGATGGAGACGGTGAGGTGGGTTGTGACGTGCTGGACGTGGCGGCCCACGAGGGTCCATCCGGCGAAGGCGGTGGCGATGACGGCGCCGAGGTCGCCCTCGAGGCGGGTGTAGAAGTGCTCGGAGCCGGCGTAGGTGCCGAGGTCGCGCGCGTGGTCGATGGCGGCGTGGATGTCGCGCATGTGGTCGGGGGCACGTCCTGGCCCGGTCCCGGTGCCGGGCGCGGGCGCGTCGGCGAGCGGGTAGAGGGCCCACTCGGCGCTGGCCCGGGTGCCTGTGCGCCGCGGCAGGGCGACGGGGACGACGCGCGGTCCGGCACCGCCGGGCAGCTCGCAGGCGACCTCGCCGGGGCAGCCGCGCGAGAGGGTGAGGGTGAGGCTCGCGTGACGGCCGGTGCGGGCGACGGCGTCGGCGACGTCGGTGACCCATCGCTGGACGTCGTCCTCGGAGCCGCCGACGTAGGTGGAGACGTCTCCGGTCTGCGTGACGAGGCCGGTGGTGTCGAGGCCGGCCAGGGCGCCGAGGATGACGTCGACGTAGTCGTCGGCCATGACGGCCACAGTCACGCGGGCGCCGACGCCGAAGCGCAGCGGGTCCCGCTGCAGGGCGAGGCGCTCGTCGTCGGGGCTGGTGGCGGGTGCCGTGGGGTCGGTGCTGGTGCCGACGGCGGGCGTGGTGCGGGGCGTGCTGGGCATGCCGCAGTCCTCCCTTCGTCGGGAGAACGCGGCGCGTCCGCGCGCAGCGCCCTGAGATCATCGCTTCCTACGCCGGTGCTAACCGGACAGGTTCAACGGTCGGAGCGTCTGGCTCCCTCTCAGCCCGGCGGTTCCGGGCTCCCGTGCGAGGTCCACCCTACGCCGTCGACGGCGAAAGAAGCGCGCCACGGCCTTTTCAAGAGCCACAGTGGCTCACCGCGACCGGGATCGCCGAGCGCTGGCCTTTCGCGCCGAACGCGTGGGTCCGGCCCCGGCGCTCAGCGCGAAAGGTCAGCGTTCGACGCGGGGCCGGGTACGACGCACGGCGGCGCCCCCGCAGGATCCACCATCGGGTCCTGCGGGGGCGCCGTTATGTCAGCGCCCGGCGCCCGGGCGTCCTGGAGCACCACTGGTGCGCCCGGGATTCAGGCGACCGACGAGCCTCCGACCACTCGTTTCACCTCGGCGATGAAGGCCACATCATCGAGGACTCCCCTGTCATGCATGCCAACGACCTGACGCAAGGTCTCAAGCTCCTGGGATCCTCGCGACGACGTGTCCGACACCGCGGACGGTGCGACTCCTCCAAGCACGGGCGAGCCCTGGTAGTTGACGTGCTGGGTGTTCTGCAGCCGGAGGTAGTTCTCGCGAGCGTCACGGGCCACGCGGTTGATGATCTCGACCCCGTCACGGAAGTTGGGGATGTCCTCGAGCTCGACCGTCTCGCGCTGTCCCGTCGGGCGGACGACGTGAACCATGGCCGCCGCCAGCTTGCGAGTCTTCTGGATCATCGACTGCTTCATGTCGACGTCGACGATGCCCCTCGTCGGGATCTGCTGGGCGTTCGTCCGCAGCGCGCCCTTCTCGAAGTAGAGGTACTCAGCGGTGAGGCGGTAGCGGCCCGGCGCAATCGTCGTGAGGGGTTGGCCCGTGGCACCCCACAGATCGCCGGGCTGCAGGTGCGAGAGGTCTCCGAAGTTCACAGTCATGGGCGCCACGCCACTGGATTGGGCGGGCTCGTCCAGGTCCAAGGATGCCCCCCCCGCGCCCTGCGGCGCTGTGGACGCCCTGTCAGTCTCGAGGACAAATCACGCGACACCCGCACGTCCTCATGCGCCGAGCTCGTACCTTTCGCACCGAGACCATCACCCTTGCTGGTGGTCTCGGTGCGAAAGGTACGAGCTCGGCGCCGTGGTGCGTGGGAAGGTGGCGCTCAGGCGTCCTGGAGGGCGAGCCGCCGCCCCTTGACGATGAGGCGCGCGTCGTTGGCGAGGAGCGCGAGCGTGAGGACGGCGCCGAGCGCCTTGGCCCAGGCGGGCTGGGCGATGAAGAGCAGGACCATCGCGGCGAGGACGGGCACGAGGTAGGTGAAGGTCTTGCCGACGTAGCCGCCGAAGGAGGGCATCTCGACGCCGCGGCCCTCGGCCACGGACTTCACCATGAAGTTGGGGCCGTTGCCAATGTAGGTGATGGCGCCGCACAGGACCGCGCCGAGCGAGATCGACACGAGGTAGACCTCGGGGACGCCGGCGACGGTGGCGCCGCCGGGGTGGGCGACCTTGCCTGCCATCTCGAAGAAGGTGACGTAGGTGGGGGCGTTGTCCAGGACGGAGGAGAGTCCGCCGGTGAAGAGGAAGAAGGTGATCCGGTTGAGGGGGAGCGAGCCGGCGACCTCGTCGAGGTAGTGGAGGGCCGGGATCATGGTGAGGAAGATGCCGATGAAGAGGGTGGCGACCTCCTGGATCGGCCCCCACTCGAACTGGTTGTCCTCGAAGCGCGCTCGGCGGTCCCCGAAGCGGTAGCAGCCCAGCGCCGCGATGAGCATGATGATCTCGCGGGTGGGGATCCACTCCATGAGGGTGGCGTGGCCGGCCTCGATCGCCTCGGTGTCGATCGAGGGCGCGAGGGCGACGGCGAGGATGATGACCGCGAACCAGGCGAGGTTGGCGGCGCCGCGCAGGCCGAGGGGCTCGATGTCGGCGCGGTCCTCGCGGACGTTCTCGCCGGGCTCCTGCGCGTAGTAGTAGTGGTCGAGCGCGTAGTAGGTCGCGAGCAGCATCGCGTTGGTGAAGAACCACTCGCGGAACAGGCTGAAGGTCCACAGGAAGGGCACGCCGCGGAGGAAGCCGAGGAAGAGCGGCGGGTCGCCGAGCGGGGTGAGCAGGCCGCCGCAGTTCGCGACGATGAAGATCGTGAACAGGACCGTGTGGACGCGGTAGCGGCGCTCGGCGTTGGTGTTGAGCAGTGGGCGGATGAGGAGCATGGCGGCTCCGGTGGTGCCGACGAAGCTGGCGAGGACGCCGCCGATGCCGAGGAAGATCGTGTTGTTGCGCGGGGTGGCCTGGATGTCGCCCTTGAGGAAGATGCCGCCTGAGACGACGAAGAGGGCGAGCAGGAGCGCGATGAACTGGACGTACTCGACGACGGAGCCGAAGACGACGGTGAATCCGCCGGCGATCCACATCCAGATGGCGACGGGGATGCCGAGGACGAGGGCGACGGTGAGCTGGCTGGATCGCTTCTCCCACCACTCGGCCGTCGCCGGGACGAGTGGGAGGACGGCGATGCAGGCGAGCATCGCCGCGAAGGGAAGGATGGACCACCACTGCAGCTGCACGCGGATCTCCTCTGGGCTCGGGGCCGCCCCTGGGAGAGGCGGAGGCGCTGACGCGCCCGTCATTCGTTCTCACTCTACGACGTGGGATGTTTCGATCCTCGGGACGTTCAGGGCGTGCTCCGGGCGAGGATCGCCGACGGCGGTCGCTGAGCAGCGCCAGCCTGCCGGCGGGGTGCCTGGTGCCGCGGCCGGCCCGCCCGCCCCGCTGCCACCCGGAGCGGAGTCGGGACGACACGCCGATGGTCCGCTGGGAGGAGGCCGACGACGTTCGCAGCCGGGAGGATGACCGTCATGAGCACGCAGAACGACGCGCCTCTCCCCCAGTCCGACGCCGCCGGCTCCACCGTGAGCCCCGAGCAGCGCGAGGCCCTCGACCGGCTCGAGGCGATGGAGGCCCAGCTCGAGGCCGCCCTCCCTCTCGTCTCCGACGCCGAGGCGGGCCTCGCCGCGATCCGCGCGATGATCGAGGCGATGGAGCCGCTCATGGCGGCCTACGACACGACGTGGGTCGAGGACCAGGAGTCGGTCGCGGAACTGGACCCGCCGCTCGCCGTCCTCGGCGAGGACACGGTATGGGACCTCTACGGCCGCGAGCACGCCGTCATGACCGAGCTGCTGCGGCTGTCGGCGCGGGTGCTCGCGCCCGCCGACGAGGACTGACACCCGCTCTCACAGCCTCGCGCCTCGCCGACCCTGCCGGGACGCGCCGGACCGGTGAGGCTCCCGACGCCGTCGGAGGGCACCGCCGGAGGCCATGGATCGCACAGGCGGTCAAGGCCTGACAGCGGCTGCGGACATCCGTGCAGCGACGGGTAACAAACGCTGAACAGATGGTGGCCGTGCGGTAGCGTCGTCGCCTACCCGCGGCGACGACGCCGCGGACCCCACCACCGATCCCGAAGGAACGCGATGCCGCCCTCCTCCCCGACCGCCGAGCCCCGACCCCTGGGGTTCCTGTCCGCCCCGCCGGCCGCTCCCAGGCGGCCCGAGGCCGAGATCGCCCCGGCGTACCGCCGCTGGCGCCCGAGCGTCTTCCTCGGGATCTTCCTCGGCTACGCCGGCTTCTACCTCATCCGCAACAACGTCTCCCTGGTGTCCTCGATCCTCAAGGACCACGACATCATGAACGCGACCGGCATCGGCCTGGTCGCCAACGCCGTCCTCTTCGCCTACGGACTGTCGAAGTTCTTCATGGCGATGCTCTCGGACCGCGCGAACGCCCGCTACTTCATGCCGCTGGGACTGGCGCTGTCCGCCGTCATGAACCTGCTCATCGCCTTCGTCCCGGCGCTGAGCGCCTCCGTGGGGCTCTTCGCGCTGATGATGTTCATCAACGGCTGGTTCCAGGGCATGGGGTGGCCTCCCTCCGGCCGCGTCCTCGTCCACTGGTTCTCCACCACCGAGCGCGGCTGGATGACCTCGATCTGGAACTGCGCGCACAACGTCGGCGGCGCCGGCGTCGGCATCATCTCCGCCTGGGCCCTGTCCACCTTCGCCACCGACTCGGCCGACTGGCGCCCCGCCTTCTGGGCCCCGGCCCTCGTGGCGCTCGTCGTCGCGCTCATCGCCTTCCTCCTCATCCGCGACCGTCCGGAGGCCATGGGCCTGCCGCCGATCGAGGAGTTCCGCGACGACCCGGCCAAGGTCGAGCTCGCCGACGACGGCTCCGAGGGCGCCTGGAAGGACGTCCTGGTCAACCACGTCCTCAAGAACCGCGTCATCGTGCTGCTCGCCGTGACGAACGTCTTCGTGTACACGCTGCGCTACGGCGTCCTCAACTGGATCCCGATCTACCTCACCGACCAGATCCACGGCACGGACGTCACCGACGGCATCCTCGGCTTCGCGATCTACGAGGGCGCCGGCATCATCGGCACGCTCCTGTGCGGCTGGGTCTCCGACAAGGTCTTCCACGGCTGGCGCTCGGGCGCGGGCATGCTGTTCCTGGGCGGCGTCGGCGTGGCCCTGCTCTTCTACTGGCTGCTGCCGACGACGGCCCCGATGTGGGTCTTCTACCTGCTCATCGCCTGCATCGGCGGCCTCATCTACGGGCCCGTCATGCTCATCGGCCTGCAGGCGATCGACCTGTCGCCGCGCTCGGTGGCCGGTACGGCCGCGGGCTTCACGGGACTGTTCGGCTACCTGCTCGGTGCGACGCTCGCCTCGACGGGCGTCGGCCTCCTCATCGACCACTTCGGCTGGAACGTCACCTACGGCTTCCTCGTCGTCATCGTGGTCATCGCCGTGTTCTTCATGTTCGTCATCGGCAAGGACGAGCGCCGTCTCATGAACGAGCGCGCCGCCGCCGCTGAGGCCGCGAAGGCGCACTGAGGCACGAGCGCCGACGACGGGGCGCCGCCGGACCGATGTGGTCCGACGGCGCCCCGTCGTCGTGCGTCGTCCGCAGCTGATGCCGAACGGATGAAGCGCGGGCTGTCGCAGCAACCGCCCCGCCGTCCCGAGCGCTCCGGCGCCCGTCTGCGTCAGAGGTCGAGGAAGGTACTGATCCAGGTGCGGATGCGGCCGAGGGTCTCGTCGTCGACGGCGCCGGCGAGCCCGTGCACGCGCTCCCTGGAGATCGCCCGAAGCTGCTCGGTGAGTGCCCAGCTCGCGCGGTCCAGGTTGAGGTGCCCCGTGAGGCGAACGTGGTTGGGCCAGCCCCGGTCGACGGAGGTCACGGGTACGACGAAGAGCAGCGTGTCGACAAGAGCGTTGTAGTCGTCGCCGGAGACGACGACCACGGGACGCCGACCGCCCTGCTCCCGCCCGTGCACCGGGTCGAGCTCGGCCCACACGACGTCCCCGGCACGGACGCTGGAGCATGCGTCAGCCATCGGCGGATGTGCGTGCTGGGCCGTCGAGTGAGGTGTCCAGCCACTGCGACGTCTCACTTCGATAGTCAGCCCACTGCTCATCGGTCATCCGGTCCATCGCCCGGCGCATCGCCTCGAGGTCGCGCCGCCGCCGTTCGCGCCGGAGCATGGCGGCAAGGGCGGACTCCATCGTCGAGTCGGTCTCCCGGGCGAGCTCGCGGAGAGCGTCACGAGTCTCCGTCGTCACCTTGATGGTGGTCACTGTCATACAAGGAGTATGACTGTTCCGAGCGGGCGCCTCAAGCCATGTTGTAGAAGAGCCCGCCGAGGACGATGACGACGGCGATCGAGGCGACGACGGCGATCGTCTGGCGCACCGTGATCGGGTAGTGCGGATCGTCTGAGGCCGTTCGGTTGAGGCCGCCGGCGACGTAGAGGACGCCCTCGCTCGCGCCGATGAGGACGATGAGCTCGGCCAGCGACAGCCACCACGGGTTGCCGCCCCATGCGGCCGAGCCGGCGATGAGCGCGAGGATGATCGAGTAGGCGTGATCGCGCGAGGCGAGGCGCTTCATGGTGGGGCTCCCCTCAGAGATTCGTAGCGTCCGGGACGTCCCAGGAGCCGAACCAGCCGACGGCGTCTGCTCGGCGCTCGTCCTGGAGAGTGGAGAACTCGGGGACAATGAGACCCCTCTCCTGCGCGGCGGCGACGAGGAAGTCGCGCAGCCGCCAGGCGTCGCGCGGGTCGGCGACGTCCATGTCCAGGTTCTGGCGAAGCTCCTCCGTGGACCAGTCGAGACGCTCGGCGAGCGCCTCGTCGGAGACGGGCAGGGACGCGCGCAGGGCGGTGAGCTCGGCGGAGGTCTGACGGCGCTGGGCCGTGTTGATCGACATGCCCGCGAGTGTGCCACCGATCAATGGCGGTAGCCGGATCGGGTGCCCACAGCCACGTTCACGGGCGACGATGCGGCCGACGCGACCCAAGGAGACGAGTGCCTCCTCGCGGCTGTGGTGCCGCAGATGCAGTCGGAGCGATAGGGGCCCGTCTAACACTGACCCGGTACCGGCCACCCTCGTCGCCACACAGTCGACTCTCACGCAGAAGAATCCGGCAGTCATCGAGCAAGCGAGCGACTTCACGCTGCCTGAGCACCGACAATGGACGCCGGGAGAACTCAAGAAGATAACCGAGTTCGAGTAATTCGATTCCCACACTCGCAACGGTCAAGTCCCTTGTTGTGGTGTTCTTTCAGGCGGTCAGGGGCAGGGGTTGGGTGTCGTTGGTGAGGGTGTGGGTGAGTCGTTGCATGGAGGTCTGGGACAGGTAGCGGCGTTCGCCGTACTGCCACTCCTCGTGCTGCTCGAGCAGGACGGCGCCGATGAGGCGGGTCACGGAGTCTGGGTTGGGGAAGACCTGGACGACGTCGGCGCGGCGCTTGATCTCGGCGTTGACGCGTTCGATGGGGTTGTTGGACCAGATCTTCTTCCAGTGCTCGGTGGGGAAGGCGGCGAACGCGGTCAGGTCAGCCTCGGCGGCCTCGAGCATGTCGGCGATGTCCGGGAAGGTGCCTCTCAGGGAGTCGGTGACCTGGTGGTAGGTGGCGCGCACGGCCTCGGGGCTGGTCTGGGCGAACACCGTGGAGATGAGGGCGTTGACGGGCTTGGAGCGTGCTGATCCCAGGCGGGAGGTGATGTTGCGGGCGAAGTGCACGCGGCAGCGCTGCCAGGCCGCGCCGGGCAGGATCGCCTTGACGGCGGCCTTCAGGCCGGCGTGGGAGTCGGACACGACCAAGGCGACACCCTCGGGCCGGGAGGGCCCGCACACGGCCAGGCCCCGCTCGCGCAGGGAGCGCAGGAAGCTGGTCCAGAAGTCGGTGGACTCGCTGTCGCCCACGGCCATGCCCAGGATCTCGCGGCGCCCGGCGGCGGAGACCCCTACCGCGACGACGGTGGCCTGGGAGACGACGCGGTGTCCGACGCGCACGTCGAGGTAGGTGGCGTCCAGGTAGAGGTAGGGGAACCAGGTGTGGTCCAGAGGCCGGTTCAGGAAGGCACCGACCGTCTGGTCGATGTCGGCGCAGATCCGCGAGACCTGGGACTTGGAGATGCCGGACTCGCAGCCCAGGGCCTTGACCAGGTCATCGACCTTGCGGGTGGAGACCCCCTCGACCCAGGCGGTGGCGATCACCGCGTACAGGGCCTTGTCGACCCTCCTGCGCGGGGACAGCAGGGACGGGAAGAAGGAACCCCGGCGCAGCTTGGGGATGGCCAGGTCGACCTCCCCGGCAGTGGTCGCCACCGTCTTGGAGCGCGTCCCATTGCGGCGCGTGATGCGATCCGGGGTGCGCTCGTAGCGGGAGGCGCCGATCACCGCTTCGGCTTCGGCGTCGATGAGGTCCTGCAGTCCGGCGGCCAGCAGACGGCGGAACATCTCGTCGCGTGAGGCCTCAGGGTCGGCCAGGAGTTCCCCGATCAAGACGGACAAGGCAGACTGATGGTGGGTCATCGCGGGTCCCTTCAGATGGTTCTTGGCGGAATCACACCCGCGATGACCCCCAGCCACCTCGACCAGCGGCCCCCGCGGGAATTGCCACCACGCTAAGGGACACACCCCTCGCAACAAAACTGATAAGCGTCAGAAAGAAGACCTGAGTCGACGAACCTGAATCCAGCCTGCGAGCGATCACCAACAGGTCCAAGACGAAAGCAGCGCCAACAACAATGCCTAGGAGAATTGAAACCGGACGAGTCATCGTCCGACCACCTTGCGCAAGCCCGATTTCGGTACGTCGAAGCATCACCGCATAGGCGCCTGCCAACTCAATCAGCACGAGCCCAGCCCCGACACTCACACACACCGCCGTGAAGGCATCACGCACCCCCAAGATCCCGCCGGCCACCCGAGCGGCACCTAGCACGAGAGTAGGTACCAATACACCAATCACCCCAAAGGCCATTGTGCGACGTCGGTCGACATCACGAATTACGGGTATATCACGAGGTTCCACCCGTGCGTCCGGGAAGCGGCGGACCACCCGGACTGCACGACGCCGCCGCATATCTGCCGCAGATCTCAAGTCGCGAGAACGGACGGGAAATGCTCGCGCGGCCGCCCTGACTGGCACAACAATCGCGGTAACCAGCGACACGAAAGACAGGATAACCTTGACAGTCGCCGGAAAAGTGGCTCATCCCAATCGGGGGTGTAGGAGTTGGGGTCTGAAGCCGCCGGTCTCGAGCAGGCTTCGGGCGATGTAGTTGGTCAGGTTGCGGAACCCGAGTGCGGAGCCGCGCAGGTGTTCGAGCCGTCCGTTGAGCGCCTCGGTCGGCCCGTTGCTGGTGCCGGGTCGTTCGAAGTAGGCGAGCACGTCAGCGGCTCGCTTCTTCAGGGTCCGGCCCAGGGTGGTGAGCTCGGTGAGCACCTTGGGGACGCCGGCGCTGAGGCCGGTGATCAGCTTCTCCATGAGCTCGCGGCCACGTTGCCGGTCCTCGTGGCGATAGGCGGCGATCATGCGCTGGTAGACACCCCAGGTCGCCTCGACCTCGACGTGAGCGTCATCAACGAACAGCGCGCGTAGCCTGTCGCTCTGCTTGTCGGTGAGCAGGTCCGCGCCGGTGTGCAGCGTGCGCCGCGACTTGTAGAGCGGGTCGTCCCTGAACCCACGGTGCCCGTGGATCGCGAGTTGGACCCGGCGCCGGCACCTGTCGAGGGCGTCACCGGCCAGGCGCACGACGTGGAAGGGATCCATCACCGTGACCGCGTCCGGGATCTCCTCTGCAGCGGCGGTCTTGAACCCGGTGAAGCCGTCCATCGCGACCACCTCGACCGCGTCACGGAAGGCGTCGTCGCGGTCGGCGAGCCAGGTCTTGAACGCCGCCTTCGACCGGCCCTCGACCATGTCCAGCAGCCTTGCTGGGCCGGCGCCATCGCGGACCGGGGTGAGGTCGATGATCACTGTGACGTACTTGTCGCCACGCCTGGTGTGGCGCCAGACGTGCTCATCGACGCCAATGACCTTCACGCCCTCAAACCGCGTGGGGTCGTTGATCAGCAGCCGCTTGCCTTCAGCCAGGACCGCGTTGTTGGCGGTGTCCCACGCGACCCCGAGTCCCTCGGCGACACGGGCGACGGTGAGGTGTGCGACCACGATCCCTTCCAGCGCCCACCGCAGCCCGGTGCGCGAGAGCTTCGCGCGTGGCTCCGCCGCGGCGCTGGTGTCTTGGCGCCACACGTGTCCGCAGTCGGCACAGCGGTAGCGGCGCACTACAACTTCCAGCACGGTCGGTCGCCAGCCCAGCGGCTCGTGGGCCAACCGCCGGATCACGGTGTCACGAGCAGCGCCTTCGCTGCCGCACCGTCGGCACCACTGATCTGGTTCCACCACGCGGCACGCGAGGACCGCACGATCCGGTTCAAGTCGTTGTCCGGTCACGCTCAGACCGAGGCCGTCGAGTCGAGCGAAGGCGGTCAGGTCAGGGCGGCCGAAGCCGGCCGGCGGGGTAGCGTCGGACACGTCGAGGTCTTTCGGATGGATGGCGTAGGAACCTCCATCGTCGGGAGACCTCGACGTCTATCTGCGGACCGACGCGCCCGGCCGACCTACACCCTCATCTGAGAAGACCCGGAAAAGTTCCTGCTCCGAGCGGAAACAGGAGCACTGCAACCGTTACCAAAACAGCAACCACCGAACAGATCCAGACAAGACCGAAGGCCATGGCGTGCCAGTCACCGCGACGGTCAGTATGGCTTCCGCGCCTACGCACATCCGCTTCGACCAGCCCCAAGCAAACGGCATTTGCCACGCCGATCAGCACCTGAATACTCAAGAAGTCTCCGATGGGACTCACGGCTCCGCCACCCCACCAAGAATCACGAACCTCATGCCGCCATCGGATGATCTGAGTCGTAGCTGCCTGTCCGAGTCCCCACTGCCCAGCGACGAGCGCCAAGGCGATGAAGACAAGCACCATGCCGGCCAATAGGCCCAGGTACGGGTCCCACAGGAGCCGAACTTCGGAACGCAACATCACGGTCCTCGCGCGAGAGACCGCACTAGACCAGTGGGATTCATGAGTGATTCGCGTCTTGTGGCAAGACATCTCAGGACCTCCGTCAGGGGCACCAGGTGGCAACACCACCTGCGGTCACAGGGAACGACCAATCCCATGGTCGTACCGGGGTACGACATGAAGCGAAGCTCCTTACGGAGCACCTCTCAATCGACGATCCTTGCAAGCGCCCGCGTCACGGTGTCCGCCATGAGCCGGCCGCGCAGCGTCAGCACTGCGCGGCCGGCCGCGGCGGCGGCGCCGTCGAGCAGTCCATCGGCCACGAGCTGCGCCACGACGGGCACGAGGTGCCTTGGCGTGCGGCCGGGCTCGCCGTCGTCCTCCCCCACCCGGGGGAATGACGCGAGCTTCATGCCCTCGCGGAGTCGGATCCCGAGCATGACCCGCTCGAGCTCGCGGCTCTCCGCGTCGATCACCTCATGCCCGGCCACAGCCAACCGCCCCTGGCCGATCTGCGCGGCCCAGGCCACCGGGTGCTTCGTGTTCCACGTGCGCACGTCGCCCAGGTGGGAGTGCGCGCCCGGGCCGGCGCCCCACCAGTCCCAGTCGCGCCAGTAGGCCTCGTTATGCCGGCACTCGAAGCCGGGCCTCGCCCAGTTGGAGATCTCGTACCACTCGTACCCGACCGCAGCCAGAGCCGCGTCGGCCATCTCGTACTTCGTGGCCTCATCGTCGTCCTCGGGCATGGGCAGCTCGCCGTGCCGCACCTGCGTCCACATCTTCGTGCCCTCCTCGATGACGAGGGCGTACGCGCTCACGTGGTCCGGACCGATCTCGATCGCGGCGTCCAGGCTCCGGGCCCAGTCCTCCATCGACTCCCCCGGCGTGCCGTAGATGAGGTCGACGCTCTGCGACAGCCCCGCCCGCCGCGCCCACTCCACCACCTGGGGCACGCGCTCGGGCCGGTGCGTGCGGTCCAGCGTCCGAAGCACGTGGGGCACGGCCGACTGCATGCCGAAGGAGACGCGCGTGAAGCCGCCCTCCGCCAGCGTCGCGAGCCCGCGCTCGTCCACCGTCTCCGGATTCGCCTCCGTCGTCACCTCAGCGCCGTCGACCAGCCCGAAGGTCTCGCGGACGAGCCCGATCATCCGGCTGAGGTCCTCCGGCGGGAGCATCGTCGGCGTCCCGCCGCCCACGAACACGGTCTCTGCCGGTCGGATCGGCAGCCCTGCCTCCTCCATGCGCGCCCGCGCCAGGCGCAGCTCGCCCGCAAGCGTGCTCACGTAGTCGCTCGCCGAGGCGCCGTCCCCCATCGTGAGGTTGGTGTACGTGTTGAAGTCGCAGTAGCCGCAGCGCACCCGGCAGTACGGCACGTGCAGGTAGACCGAGAAGGGTCGGAGCCGGCCGTCCGGCGCGGGCGCACCGACCTCCGCCGGCAGCTCGCCCATCCCGGGCAGGGGTGCGCCGTCGGGCTGCTTCGGGCTCACTCAGCGCCTTCCGCGTCGGCTCCCCCAGCAATCCCCGAACCCCCGTTGCGCGAGGCCGCCGCCTCCCGCTCCAGCTCCGCCAGCACCGTCTCGCGGTGCTCCGGCGTCCAGGGCTCCTCGGTGCGCACGGCCGTGAGGTCGCGGATCGTGCGTCCCTCGTCGATGCCGCGCTGCTCGAAGCGGGTGAGCACCCGCCCCTCGAAGCGCGGCGACCAACCACCGCGCACGCCGGCTGGCGATCCCGGGTCGATGCCGTTGCCGAGGCTGTCCGCCTCCCAGGTCTCCGCCCCCTGCTCGGGCTCGCGCCCGGCGTCCGGGTAGCGGAAGTACGCCTGCGTCATGTCGGCCTCCAGTCCCTCGGGCAGGGCGCTCGCCGCCTCCAGGACGTCGCGCATCTGCCAGGCGTAGTCCGCCCAGTCCGTCGCGAGCCGCCACGCGCCGCCGGGACGCAGCACGCGGGCGACGGCGTCGGCGAAGGGCGCGGAGACGAGGCGGCGCTTGCGGTGGCGGGGCTTGCGCCACGGGTCCGGGAAGAAGGTCCACACCTCGCTCGCGCAGCCCACGGGCAGCGCGGTGGCGAGCAGCTGGGAGGCGTCCGCAGGGATCACCCGGACGTTGTCGAGCCCGGCCCGTCCGGCGTCGCGGACGATCTTCGCGATAGCGGTCTCCCACACCTCGACGGCCGCGTAGTCGACACCGGGGTTGGCGGCCGCCTGGGCGAGGATCGCCTCGCCGCTACCGGAGCCGACCTCGATGACGAGCGGACGGACCTCGCCGACGTGCCCGAAGGCCGCCGTCGGGTCGAGGCGACAGGCGGGGTCGACGGTGCGGATGGCGTCGTCGCGCGGCACGTCGACGACGTAGCGGGGGCCGAACTCCTCGAGCGCGGCGACCTGGGTGTCGGTGAGGCGGCCGCCGGCGCGGGAGAAGGAGCGCACGCGCGCGTGGATGGCGTGCGAGCGAGGCGGGTGCTGCTGGGGCATCGTCGGGTGGCTCCTCAGCCGATCTGCTCGTGGCTCGCAGTCTGGACGTACTTGCGGGTGAAGGGCGCGAGGACGCAGTTGCCGAAGATCTCGGAGTTGAGCATCGCCTGCGCGTCGCGCGGGTCGTGGTGCGCGAACCATCGCGTGCAGGTCACGCGGTGCCCGGGCGAGACCATGAGGCGGACCTCGTCGCCCGCCTGGATGGTGCCGTTGCGCAGCACGGAGAGGTAGACGCCGACCCGGGCTCGCTCGGAGAAGGTCTCCACCCAGTCGGAGCGGCCGACGCCGCGCGCCATCGTCGGGCAGGGGTTGCGCACACCGGTGACGCGGGCGCGGATCCCGGTGGCCGGGTCCCCGATGGTGAGGATGGCGCCGATCTCGACGTCGTCGATGCCGCCGGCGGGGCCCGGCGCGATGAGCAGGTTCTCCCCCAGCCGCCCCGGGGTCAGCCCGGGCAGGACGCCGGCCCAGTGCTCCTGCTCGGCGGCGTCGAGGAGGTAGAGGGCCTTGTCGGGGCCGCCGTGGTGGGCGGAGTCGGACTGGTGGTCACGTACGACGCCGAGGCGGTGCACCTCGACGGGGCCGTCGACGGGAGCCTTGTTGATGGAGGACTCCCCCGCGGCACCCGCGTCGGGGCGGGTGGCGACGACGGCGCACACGGCCGTCACGGTGCCGACGACGTCGCCGTCGTGGAAGGGCGAGGGCTCGTTCTTGTGGCGGCCGTCGGCGCAGGCGTGCGGGGCGCCGAGGACGCGGGCCAGCGGGAGCGGCTCGAGGTCGGTGCCGTCGTCGGCGAGGGCGGCCTCGAGGACGCCGGGGGTGATGGCGGTGCCGTCGTCGGCCACGGTGACGGCCGCTGCGTCGGCGCCGTGGGCGAGGCGGAGGGCGTCGAGGTCGGTGCTCATCGGCCGGTCCTCGTCACGCTCACGCGCCCGCTGACGTCGCGGGCCACGTGCGCCGTCACGCGGCGGCTCACTTGTCCTTGCCCGTCGGGTTGTCCGCGCCGAGCGCCGCGATGAAGGCCTCCTGGGGGACCTCGACGCGACCGATGGCCTTCATGCGCTTCTTGCCCTCCTTCTGCTTCTCCAGCAGCTTGCGCTTACGCGAGATGTCACCGCCGTAGCACTTGGCGAGCATGTCCTTGCGCAGGGCTCGGATCGTCTCTCGGGCGATGATGCGCGAGCCGACCGCCGCCTGGACGGGCACCTCGAACTGCTGGCGCGGGATGAGCTCCTTGAGGCGCTTGGTGAGCATGACGCCGTAGGAGTAGGCCGAGTCCTTGTGGACGATGGCGCTGAAGGCGTCGACCTTGTCCCCGTTGAGGAGGATGTCCACCTTGACCAGGTCCGCGCTCTGCTCGCCGTCGGTCTCGTAGTCGAGGGAGGCGTAGCCGCGGGTGCGGGACTTGAGCTGGTCGAAGAAGTCGAAGACGATCTCCGCCAGCGGCAGCGTGTAGTGCATCTCCACGCGCGTCTCGGAGAGGTAGTCCATCCCCTTCATCGTGCCGCGGCGCGTCTGGCACAGCTCCATGACGGTGCCGACGAACTCGCTCGGCGTGAGGATCGTGGCGGAGACGACCGGCTCCTTGACGCCCAGGATCTTGCCCTCGGGGAACTCGGACGGGTTCGTCACCGTGTGCGTCTGCTTGTCCTCCGTGGTGACCTCGTAGACGACGGAGGGGGCGGTGGAGATGATGTCGAGGCCGAACTCGCGCTCGAGGCGCTCCTGGATGATCTCCAGGTGCAGCAGGCCCAGGTAGCCGCAGCGGAAGCCGAAGCCGAGGGCCACGGAGGTCTCGGGCTCGTAGGTGAGGGCGGCGTCGTTGAGCTTGAGCTTGTCGAGGGCGTCGCGGAGGGCCGGGAAGTCCGAGCCGTCCACCGGGAACAGGCCCGAGAAGACCATGGGCTTGGGGTCCTGGTAGCCGCCGAGCGCCTCCTCGGCGGGCTTCGCGGCGTTGGTGACGGTGTCGCCGACCTTGGACTGGCGCACGTCCTTGACGCCGGTGATGAGGTAGCCGACCTCGCCGGCGGCCAGCCCCTGGGAGGGCTTGGGCTCGGGGCTGATGACGCCGATCTCGAGGAGGTCGTGGACGGCGCCGGTGGAGAGCATCTCGATGCGCTCGCGCGGCTTGAGGGCGCCGTCGACGACGCGCACGTAGGTGACCACGCCCCGGTAGGTGTCGTAGACGGAGTCGAAGATCATGGCGCGGGCGGCGGCGTCGGGGTCGCCGGCGGGCGGCGGCACGGAGCCGACGATGCGGTCGAGGAGCTCGGGGACGCCCTCGCCGGTCTTGCCGGAGACCTTGAGGACGTCGTCGACGTCGCAGCCGATGAGGGAGGCGATCTCCCCGGCGTGCTTCTCCGGCTCGGCGGCCGGCAGGTCGATCTTGTTGAGGACGGGGATGATCTCGAGGCCGCCCTCGATGGCCATGTAGAGGTTGGCGAGGGTCTGCGCCTGGATGCCCTGGGCGGCGTCGACGAGGAGGACGGCGCCCTCGCAGGCGGCCAGCGAGCGGTTGACCTCGTAGGAGAAGTCGACGTGACCGGGGGTGTCGATCATGTTGAGGGCGTAGGTGCGGCTGACAGGACGAGCGCCGTCCTCCACCGTCACCGTCCACGGCATGCGGACGGCCTGGGACTTGATGGTGATGCCGCGCTCGCGCTCGATGTCCATGCGGTCGAGGTACTGGGTGCGCATGTCGCGCGGGGCGACGACGCCGGTGGCCTGGAGCATGCGGTCCGCCAGCGTCGACTTGCCGTGGTCGATGTGCGCAATGATTGAAAAATTGCGAAGTTGCGCCTGATCCGTGGCCGCGGGCGTGACGGTGGCGGCCTGATCGGACGTGGGGATCGGGGACACGAGTGCCTTCCGGAGTCGGTGGTCGGCCGCCGGGCGGCCTGAGGGTTCCTGGGGGCAGTGTCCCACGGCGCCGCTGCCCCACGTCGTCGTGGCGGTGTGAGCCGCGCCCGACGGCGTCGGCGGCCCCGGGATCGCTCCCGGCCGCCGCGCGAGCTCGTCCCCGGGTCACAGCAGTGCGCGGGCCTCCTCGCAGCGCACGGCGACGGTGTCGAGCAGTCGGGAGGGGATCTCCTTGCCGGCCATGGCGGGATTGTCAGCGCGCTCAGCGGCGACGACGTCGGACAGAGCCTGCGGCAGGACTCGGCTGAGCTCGGCGACGCGGTCGACGACGGCGGCACCATCCATCCGTGCACGCCGGGCCAGCTGAGCGTCGCGGGCGAGCTGCTCCCACTGGGCCCCTCCGATGCGCGCGAGCTCGCGCTCCCCGCCAATGCTCATCGCGGAGGTCCGCCAGGGCGCATCGCCGCCGGATGAGCCGAAGGAGGCGGCGCCTCGCGTGTAGGGCAGGCCCGAGGCGACGTCGTACAGGGGCGCGAGGACGCGGTGCCCGGCGACGTGGAGGATCGAGTAGTTCTTGGAGTGAGCGTCGGGCGCGCCGAGGAGCACGTTGGCGATCAGCCCGTCGACGAACCGGCGCACGGAGGCGCCGGAGTCCGTGCAGGCGTCACCGAGGAGCTCGATGAGCCTCGGCGCCCCAGGCCCACCAGCGGACTCGTACCTTCGACGCGGATAGGTGCTCGTGGCCTGGCAGAGGTCCTCCTGGTGGAGTCGGACGACTCCGCCGCCGGGTCGGACGGCCCGGTCGTAGCGCTCGACGACAACGACCTCCGCGTTCCCGACCGCCTCGTAGCTCGTGGCGACCGCGGGGAGGCCCGCCCGACGGATGGCGGCGAGGCAGAGGCGCTCGCCGAGGGCCTGCTCCTTCATCCCGGTGATGCCGGGCTTGAGGATGTGGGTGGTGGGCTCACTTCCGTGGGCCTCGAACCAGGTGCCGCCCTGGCGGCGCAGGGCGATCTTGGTCTGGGCGCCGGCGAGGGACCAGCCCTCGCCCGGCGCCACCCAGGACGGCTCGCGCCCGGCCTCGAGCGCTCGCAGCCGGTCCGCGAGCGCGTCGTCGTCCAGGGCCGTGAGGCCGCCGTCGTCCGTGAGAGCGGCCGGCAGATCCGCGTCGGTGGCGAAGCGGACGGCGCCGGCGCAGTCGAGGCCGATGTGCTCGAGCAGGGCGAAGGGATTGCGCGGGGAGACGTCGAAGCGCTGCGCGAGGGCCTCGCGGACGCCCGTACGGTCGGGGAGGAGCCCCTCGAGGTAGGGATCAACCTGCCTGCCGGTGTACGGCGCCTCGCGTACAGGGAGCGCGACGCTGAGCTCGGCGGCCCCCTCCCCCGCATACTGGAGGCGGTGCTCACCACCATCGGTCTGCGTGAGCACGGCGACGAGCTCGTCACCGAGAAGGACGTGGAGCCTCCTCACAGGACGCCCAGCTCTCGAAGGCGCATCTCAGCAGCCTCATCGACGGAGGCCGTCGCCCCCGGCTGAGTGGGTGTGCTGCTCCGGTGAGCCGGAGCGGTCGCGGCCGCTCCCTCCGAGGAGATCGTCATCTCAAGGCCGAGGACGTCCATGACGTCAAGCAGTCGCGAGAGCTCCGCGCCCGGACGTCGCCCGGCTTCGACGTCGCCCACCCATCGGCGCGAGACGCCGGCACGTCGTGCGACGTCGGCCTGGGTCCAGCCGAGCCGACGCCGGGCGTCGACGAGCGCGGCACCGATCCGGTGAAGGCTGTTCCGTCGCATGAAGGCACAATACTGTGCCATCGTGAAATGTTCCAGATCCGTAGCATCGAGCGAGGTCCGCAGCTCTACCTCGTCACCCGTCCCGTAGCCTCCCACCCATGGTCGACCGCATCCTCGAGCTGCCCCTGGGCTGGGCCGTCGCCGCCCTGTGGGTCATCGTCATGTGCCGCGCCAACGCCACCTACTGGGTCGGGTGCGCGATCGCCGCGGGCACGGGCCGAAGCCGCTGGGCGGGGCTCCTGGACTCCGCCGCCTACGCACGCGCCCGGTCCATGGCGGAGCGCTGGGGCGTCCTGGCCGTTCCCCTGTCCTTCGCGACCGTCGGCGTCCAGACCTGCGTCCAGCTGTGGGCGGGCGTGACCCGGATGCCGCTGCGCCTCTACCTGCCCGCCGTGTGCGTGGGCTGCCTGCTGTGGGCGGTCATCTACGCGACCGTCGGCCTCGCCGTCGTCGCCGCCTGGTTCTCCGCGGGCGGCGGCTGGGCGCTCCTCGGCGTCACCCTCGTCGTCGCCGCGGTGGTGCTCGTGCGCCGTCGTCTCACCATCCGCGCAGCCGCCGCCCCGACTTGTCCCCCTGAGCGACGTCGCCCTACTCTCGCACCATGATCGCGTTCCGCACCCGACAGTGGTGGTGGCTCCCCAAGGGGCGAGCCACTCACGCCGCGTAAGCGGAACCCACGCAAGAGCTCGCCACCAGGCGGGCTCTTCGCGTTCTCGGAGGCGGGTCCTGGTGGCACGAACAGGAAGGCACAGGATGTCACTCCCTCCCACCCAGCCGGGGGCCACGGGCTCCCCGACCGGCCCGACGGTCCTCACGAGGCAGGTGCGCTACCAGTCCGACGGCGGGCTCCTCCTCGAGCACCTCGCCGCCGCCGGCCTCATCGCCACCACCCCCGACAACGCCGGCAGGGCCCGTCCGCTCGACTCCGTCCTCCTGGAGTCCGTCGACATCGCCACGAAGGTCTCCCGCACGACGATCGCCGTCCTCGAGGCCTCCGCCCGCCTCACCTGCGAGGGCGACACCGTCACCGTCGAGGCGCTCCCCCAGGCCGCCGCCGACGGCGAGGCGGCTATCGCCCGCGTCCGCGGAGCCCTGTCCGAGCACGTCACGGCCGAGGCCGCCGGATCGCTCGCCCTCACGATCCCGCCGGCTCCCGACGACGGCGCCCTCGAGGAGCGCGAGCGCCTCACCGCCCTGTCGACCATCGAGCCGCTGCGCGTCCTGGCCGGCGCCGAGGTGGACCACGAGCACCTGCCGCTGGAGGCCGGGGTCGTCGCCTTCGACTACCTCGCCACCATCGAGACCCTCCCCGAGGTCGCGCCGGGCGCCAACACCTGCCCCGACTACCTCTTCTACGACGCGCGGATCATCCTCGTCATCGACCACCCGACTCGGGCCGCGACCCTCGTGGGCGCGAGCGTCGACGCCGAGCAGCTCACCGCCCGCATGGACGAGCTGGCCGCCGCGATCGACGCGGTCGACGCGGAGGCCCTCGTCCGCGACGCGCAGCTGCGCCTCGCCGCCGTGGAGGACGCCCAGTCCCCGGGCGCGGCCCCCGGCTACACGCGCGCCCCGCGCCCCATCGTCCACGCCGTGCCCACGCAGTCCGACGCCGACTACGCCGCCGCCGTGGAGCGCCTCAAGGAGTCCATCTCCGCGGGCGACATCTACCAGGTGGTCCCCGCACGCGGCTTCACGATGCCCTGCCCGGACGCCCTGGCCGCCTACCACCAGCTGCGCGAGTCCAACCCGAGCCCCTACATGTTCTACGTGGGCGCCCCGGACTTCGAGCTCCTCGGCGCCTCCCCGGAGTCCGCGCTCCTCCACTCGGCGAAGACCGGCGACGTCGCCATCCGCCCCATCGCCGGCACCCGCCCCCGCGGGCTCAACCCGGACGGCTCGGTGGACCACGAGCGCGACACGCGCCTCGAGCTCGAGCTGCGCACGGACGCCAAGGAGGTCGCCGAGCACGTCATGCTCGTCGACCTGGCCCGCAACGACATCGCGCGCGTCTCCGTGCCCGGCACCCGACACGTCGACGTCCTCCTGCGCGTGGACCGGTACAGCCGCGTCATGCACCTCGTCTCCGAGGTGACCGGGACGCTCGCCCCCGACCTCGACGCGCTGGACGCCTTCCGCGCCTCGATGACGATGGGCACGCTCACCGGCGCCCCGAAGCTGCGCGCCGCCGAGCTCATCCGCAGTTGCGAGGGCGTGCGCCGGGGCTCCTACGGCGGCTCCGTGGGCTACGTCCGCGGCGACGGAGAGCTCGACACCTGCATCGTCATCCGCTCCGCCTTCGTCAAGGACGGCACGGCCCTCGTCCAGGCGGGCGCCGGCGTCGTCGCCGACTCGGTGCCCGAGCGCGAGGCCGCGGAGACCGTCCACAAGGCCTCCGCCGTCCTGCACGCCGTCGCCGAAGCCCAGTCGGCCACGCTCCTCATCGACACCGAGACCAGCACAGGGACCAGCACAGGGACCAGCAGAGGGACCAGCACAGGGACCGCCACCGATACCGGCGGAGCCGGCACCACCGAGGGCGCCATGACCGAGAGCAAGGAGGCCTGAGATGCGCGTCGTCCTCCTCGACAACCGCGACTCCTTCGTCTACAACCTCGTCGACCAGTTCGCCTCGCTCGGCGCCGCGATCGAGGTCTACCGCAACACCGTCCCCGCCAAGGTCGTCCTCGACGCCCTCGAGCCGACGGCGGAGGAGGCCGCCCGCGGGCAGCGCCCCGTCCTCGTCGTCTCCCCCGGTCCGGGCCACCCGCGCACGAGCGGCTGCCTCATGGAGCTCCTCGGGGCGGCGATCGAGCGCGGCATCCCGACGCTCGGGATCTGCCTCGGCTTCCAGGGCGTCGTCGAGGCCTGCGGCGGCACCGTCGACCGCGTCGGCCCCGTGCACGGCCGTTCCGTGCGCGTCGAGGTCACCGACGCCGGCCGGGCCGACCAGGCCTTCCAGGTGCTCGCCGGCGGCCCCCTCGACGTCGCCCGCTACCACTCGCTCGGCACCAAGTCGCTGCCCGAGTCCCTCGTGAGCCTCGCCGTCACGGACGCCGAGGACCCGGCCCAGGCCGGCATCGTCATGGCGGCCCGCCACCGCGAGCTGCCGGTCGTCGGCCTGCAGTTCCACCCCGAGTCCGTCCTCACCCCGAACGGCCCCGGGATCCTGCGGGCGCTGACCGCCGAGCTGACCACCTCCCGGGCGGACTGACCGGTCCCGCTCGAAGACACTGCGACGGCGCCCGGCCCGCTGGAACGAAGCCGGCAGCCCGAGGCCGGCCCCGACGTCGTCGCCCACCGACCACCCGACACCGCACCCCGCCAGAAGGGAACCCACCACCATGACCGCACCGACCGGGCCCACCGCGGACGAGCAGCAGGCTGAGGCCGCCCGCGTCCTCCTGCGCTCCACCGTCCAGGGCGAGCGCCTCTCCTTCGACGACGCCCGCGCCGTCTTCGCCGCCCTGTCCTCCGGCGTCTTCTCCGAGGTCGAGACCGCCGCCCTGCTGGCCGCCCTCCACGCCCGCGGCGAGACCGCGGACGAGGTCGCCGGCGCCGCCGACGCCTTCCGCGCCGCCGCCCGGCCCTTCCCCACGATCTCCAAGCCGCTCTTCGACGTCGTCGGCACCGGCGGCGACGGCGTCGGCACCATCAATGTCTCCACCGGCGCCGGCCTCACCGCCGCCTCCATGGGGCTCACCGTCGCCAAGCACGGCAACCGCGCTGTCTCCTCCAAGACCGGCGCCGCCGACGCCATCGCGGCGCTGGGCCTCCCGCTGGACCTCACCCCCGAGCAGGCCGCCTCGGTGCTCGAGAAGGACGGCTTCACCTTCCTCTTCGCGCAGGCCTACCACCCGGCCATGAAGTTCGTGGCCCCCGTGCGCGGAGCCCTCAGGACGCCGACGATCTTCAACATCCTCGGCCCGATCATCAACCCGGCCCGCCTCACCTACCAGGTCATGGGCGTCGCCGACGCCTCCAAGCTCGACATGATCGCCGAGACCCAGGTGCGCCTGGGCCGCGAGCGCGCCCTCGTCGTCAACGGCGCCGGCCTGGACGAGATCACCGTCCACGCCCCCACCACGATCCGCGAGATCGGCCCCGACGGCGTGCGCTCCTACGAGGTCACCCCCGAGGACCTCGGCGTGCGCACCCGCGACCTGTCCGAGATCCTGGGCGGCGAGCCCGAGGAGAACGGCCGCATCCTCCAGGAGGTCTTCGCCGGACGCGGCACCGAGGGCCACCGCGAGGTCATCGCCGTCAACACCGGAGCGCTCCTCTACCTGGCCGGCCGCGCCGCCACCCTCAAGGAGGGCACCGAGGCCGCCCTGGAGCAGCTGGCCTCGGGCAAGGTCGCCGATCGCCTCGAGACCATGACCAAGGACACCGCGGCGGCTCGCGAGGCCACTGCGACTGAGACCGGGAAGGACGCCTGATGACCCCTCGCAGCTCCGACCTCAAGCCCGTCGAGGAGCGGCTCATCGTCTCCGGCACGGTGCTCGACTCCATCGTCGAGGCGCGCCGCAAGCGCGTCCCCGAGCTCCGCGAGCGCTTCGGGCACCTGCGCGCCGAGGACCTGCCGCGCTCCGAGCGCTCCTTCTCCGCCGCCCTGCGCACCCGCAGCGGCGAGCACGCCAGCCCGCAGCCCTCGCTCATCCTCGAGTGCAAGTCCGCCTCGCCGTCGCTGGGCACGATCCGCGGACAGTACGACCCGGCCGAGCTCGCCGCCGCCTACGCGCCGTACGCCTCGGCGGTCTCCGTGCTCACCGAGCCCGACCGCTTCAACGGCTCCTTCGAGGACCTCGAGGCCGTCCGCGCCGTCGTCGACGTGCCGGTCCTGTGCAAGGACTTCATCGTCGACCCGGTCCAGGTGCTCGCCGCCCGGTCGCTCGGCGCCGACGCCATCCTCCTCATGCTGAGCGTCGTCCCCGACGACGTCTACCGCGAGCTCGCCGAGCTGGCCGCCTCGCTCGGCATGGAGGTCCTCACCGAGGTCTCCACCCACGAGGAGATGGAGCGCGCCAAGGCCCTCGGGGCTGAGGTCGTCGGCATCAACAACCGCGACCTGCGCACGCTGGCCACGGACATCGCCCGCACCGAGGAGTACGCACCCCTCGCCCCCGCCGGCGTCGTCCTCGTCGGCGAGTCCGGCGTCCAGAACGCCGACGACGTGCGCCGCCTCGCCGGCCTCGTCGACGCCCTCCTCATCGGCTCGTCGCTGGCCGCGAGCGAGGACCCGGGCGCCGTCGCCGCCTCCTTCGCCACCGCCGTCGCCGCCGCGGACGGGGCCGGCTCCTCCGCCTACCTCGAGGGCGGGCAGGACACCGGCGCCGGCGCGGCCGCGGACTTCGCGACGACGACGCCGGACCCGGCCCACGCCGTCGAGCGCGGCGACGGTGGCGGCGCGACCGGGCAGGAGGCCCTGCCGACCGACGGCTCCCCCGTCTCCGCCGGCTCCCAGCCCGCCGGGCGCGAGCACGGCGACCACCACCACCCGCGCCTGTCCGCGTACTTCGGCCCCTACGGCGGCCAGTACGTGCCCGAGCTCCTCGTCCCCGCCCTCGACCAGCTCGAGGACGCCTTCATCGAGGCGCAGAACGACCCGTCCTTCCACGCCGAGCTCGACGAGCTCATGACCAGGTACCTGGGCCGTCCCACCCCGGTGACCGAGCTGCGCAACCTCCCCCGCGAGGGCAACGCCCGCATCTTCATCAAGCGCGAGGACCTCGTCCACGGCGGCGCCCACAAGGGCAACCAGGTCCTCGGCCAGGCGCTCCTCGCCAAGCGCATGGGCAAGCACCGCATCATCGCGGAGACCGGCGCCGGCCAGCACGGCACCGCCACCGCCATGGTCTGCGCCCTGCTCGGTCTGGAGTGCACGATCTACATGGGCGCCACCGACGTCGTGCGGCAGGCCGCCAACGTCGAGCGCATGGAGCTCATGGGCGCGCACGTCGTCCCCGTGGCCTCCGGCGCCGGCACCCTCAAGGACGCCGTCAACGAGGCCCTGCGCGACTGGACCGCCTCCTTCAAGGAGTCGCACTACCTGCTCGGAACGGCCGCGGGACCGCACCCCTTCCCGACGATCGTCCACGAGTACCACCGCGTCATCTCCACCGAGGCGCGCGCCCAGATGCTCGAGATGACCGGCCGTCTACCCGACACGGTCCTCGCCTGCGTCGGCGGCGGCTCCAACGCCATCGGCATGTTCTCCGAGTTCGTCGACGACGAGGGCGTCGCGCTCGTCGGCGTCGAGCCGGCCGGCGAGGGCCTGGACACCCCGTACCACGGAGCCGCGATCAACGCCGGCAAGGTCGGCATCCTCCATGGAGCCCGCTCCTACCTCATGCGCACCGACGAGGGGCAGGTCGAGGAGTCCTTCTCCGTGTCCGCCGGCCTCGACTACCCGGGCGTCGGCCCCGAGCACGCGTGGCTCTCCGACTCCGGGCGCGCGCAGTACGTCGGCATCACCGACGACGAGGCCGTCGACGCCTTCGTCCAGCTCTCCCGCTGGGAGGGCATCATCCCGGCCCTGGAGTCCTCGCACGCCCTGGCGCAGGCGCTCAAGATCGCCCGCGAGACCCCGGCCGACGCCCCCACCCCGAACCTGCTCGTGTGCCTGTCCGGCCGCGGCGACAAGGACCTGAACCAGATCCGCATGCGTCTGGGCGGCTCCTTCTCCGAGGACGGCGCCGTCGCCCGCGCCGCCCGCATGGTCGAGGAGATGGGCAAGCGCACCGAGTACCTGGGCCTGGCCCAGAAGGAGGCCTGAGACATGTCCCGCTACCCGAAGATGTTCGAGCGCCTCACCGCCGCGGAGGAGGGCGCCTTCGTCCCCTTCGTCATGGTCGGCGACCCCGACCCGGAGCTCTCCGAGGCCGTCATCGAGGCCCTCATCGCCGGCGGCGCCGACGCACTCGAGCTCGGCGTGCCCTTCTCCGACCCGGTGGCCGACGGCCCCACGATCCAGCGCGCCCACCTGCGGGCCCTGGCCACCGGCGTCGGCTTCCGCGGCGCGCTCGCCGTCGTGGCGCGCGTGCGCGCCAAGCACCCCGAGCTGCCGATCGGCATGCTCATCTACGGCAACGTCCCCTTCGCCGTCGGGCTGGAGACCTTCTACTCCGAGTGCGCCGCCGTCGGCATCGACTCGGTCCTCCTGCCGGACATCCCCGTGCGCGAGGGCGGGCCCTTCTCGCAGGCGGCCGAGGCCGCCGGGATCGACGCCGTCTACATCGCCCCGCCGAGCGCCTCGGAGGAGACCCTCGACGACGTCGCCCGCACCTCGCGCGGCTACGTCTACGCCGTCTCCCGCGCCGGCGTCACCGGCACCGAGACCGAGTCCTCGACCGTCGGGCTGGCCGAGTCCGTGGCCCGACTGCGCGAGGACGCGGCCGCCCCGGTCATGCTCGGCTTCGGCATCTCGCGGCCCGAGCACGTGGCCGAGGCGATCGCGGCGGGCGCCGACGGCGCCATCTCGGGCTCCGCGACGGTCAAGGTCGTCGAGGCGCACGCCGCTGCGCTCCTTGCCACCGAGCCGGGCTCTGCGGAGCGGGAGCGCGAGCTCAAGGCCCTGAGCGAGGAGCTCGCCGCCTTCGTCGCCTCCATGAAGGCCGCCACACGCCGCTGATCATCACCGCCGAGATCGGGACATCCTGACCGCGAGATCGGTCGATCGCCGTGCTCAGTTCGGTCCGGCACCGTCCAGGCCTCCAGCCCTCGGCGCTGACCTCGTACCTCCGCCCCTGAGACCACCAGCAAGGGTGGTGCTCTCCGGGGCGGAGATACGAGCTCGGCGGGCCCTGCACGCGACGCACCTGACGCAGGGCGGCGCACCACGATCCGCGCTCACCCGCCCGGTAGGGTCGGCGCCATGGCCTCACTCCTGGACAGGATCCTCCGCGTCGTCGGCCGTTCCGCGCGCGACGCCGTCACCGACGTCGTCCGCGACGAGCTCGAGCAGCGCACCGGTACGGGTCGCAAGCGGTCGTCGAGCACCGGCTCCAGCCGCAGGGCCTCGGGCAGCTCCACGCACCCCCGCTCGGGGAGCGCCCGCGGGCGTTCCGCCTCCGGCACTCGGACGGGGACGTCGCCAAGCACCGGAGGTCACGCCCCGGTCGGCGTGTACGACGTCGCCTCGCTCGGGCTGCCGCGCTTCCGGTACCAGCCGGACCCGGACGGCGACGCCGATCCCGGGGAGGTCGTGTGGACCTGGGTGCCCTACGAGGAGGACACGAGCAAGGGCAAGGACCGTCCCGTCCTCGTCCTCTCCCGGCAGGGCGGCAGGCTCGTCGTCGCCCAGCTCACGAGCAAGGACCACGACGTCGACGCCGAGCAGGAGGCCCGCTGGGGCCGCTACTGGCACGACGTCGGCACCGGCGCCTGGGACAAGCAGGGCCGGCCGTCCGAGGTGCGCCTCGACCGTCTGCTGCTCATCGACCCGGCGGCCGTGCGCCGTGAGGGCGCCACGATGGACCGCACGACCTTCGACGGCGTCGTCTCCGCCCTGCGCCGGCACTGGTCCTGAGCGACCGCATGTTCTCGCGTGTCGCCCACGGCGGGGGACGCCCTCCGGATGCCGCCAACGCCACAGGATCTTCGACACAAGACTCGAGACGACCTTGACATGCGTCACACAAGCACTGAAACTATGACCACGCTCACCATCTATCAAACGAGATACCACGCGTCGTCACAGCATCGCTACTATTCTCGCCCCCGCCTTACTGGCCTTCAGTGCCGCCCTTGCACCGACGGCGTCCGCCGCAGACTCCCCGGTGCCCGACGACGCAACCCAGTGGGGTTCCATCATGATCGGAGACCGCTCCGCGAGCTCGACCGCCGCGCTGACCGACACCGGTGCCACACCGTCATGGGTGGTGGGATCGAGCACCGTGGGCGTCGCCGGCGGAACATGGAGTTACGGAACGAACTCGACGATCGTCTGGTCGAGGTACTTGCACCCAACTCGATACCACGGCTCCTCGGTCACCACGTATGACGGCGGAATCACCGTGAGAAGCGCCGTCACTCTCCCTGGACGCTGGTCCAACGCCCAGGTTCGGCGCTCACCCAGCCAGAACGAGGCCTACTACTGGCTCTCCTGAAGTGCTCGGCCTTGGGGCGGTTCAGCGTCCGACGGCCCCGGGCAAGCAACTCACGAATTGGAGCGGCACTGTGACGATCCTGCCCAGGATAGCCTGGATCCTCGTCCTCACCACAAGTCTCGCGACGATCCTCCTCGTCCCGAGAGGCTTTGACTATCTCTATCCAGCGGACGCGACCGGGCAGATTCTCATCAGTGGGACGGGCGTGGCAGCAAGCAACCTCGAGGCCCTCGCTACCAAGCACGGGGTTGAGGTTGGCAAGGTACTTGTGCGGGCGGATGTCGCCGTGGTCCCCGGCAAGAACGAGACCACCTACACCACCCAGATAGTCTCTTCCCTTGGTGAGTCACACCGCGAAGGGAGCCAGCAGTTCGGCCACTCGTTCTTCCTTCCTGGCTCCCTCGTCTACGAAAGCGCCACACCACAGGGCGACGCGCTCGGCCGTTGGATCGTGATCGGGTCGGACGAGTCTGTCGCGGCCTTTGTCAGCGACGCAACCTCAATCTGGGGTCAGGCGATCACGTCATCAAGCGTGCTGCGGACGGGCGATGTCGTCCGAGAGGCGTTGTCCTCGCCGCTGGGGCGGAGCCTGGTCCTCGCGGAGCTCACCCTGACGCTCGTCATCGTGATCACCATCACCTCACGGCCAGCGGCCTTCAGAAGCAGCCTCCTCGCAGGCCGCTCGCGGAGCAGGATGCTCCTGCACGAACTGAGGACTACGGCCGTATCATCGGTCCGGTGGGTCCTGCTCCCGCTCGGCGCCCTTGCCGCAACCGTCTACGTCGACCGCACCAACGCGTCCACGCTCCTCACCGTCAACCGGATGGTCACCGAGCTCCTCGCCGCTGCCGGTGTCTTGACGATCCTGGCGACCATCATCGGCGCTTGCGGCGGCTTGGCCTTACTCGCGCTCACCTCACGCGGCCGAACCATGGGGCGGCCGACTCCGAGCCGTCGAACGCGCACCGTCCTCGCCGCCGGTACGACCGCGGCAGCACTGCTCCTCGTGTGGAGCTACGCCTCATCAAGCACTGCGGTGAGCCTCGACGTGGCGAACGATCGAGCCTCACGTGACCAGGCGCAGGCACAGGAAGAACTCCCTGCCGCCTACGCCCTGGCGTTCTGGAATCTCTCTGAACCCACCTTCTCCAGCCTCTCCTCCGATATCAGTTCCTTCGCGCACGAGGCGGAGGCGACCAGTTCACTCGTCATCGCCTGGACGGTGCCCGACGACACGACACCGGACGCGAGCGGACCGCCCACGATATTCCTTAACAACGCCGCAGCCGCCTCCTACGGGCTAGCCACCGTGAGTCCCTCAGAAATGGTCGTCTACCGGCCCGGAGTCATCGCGAGCCAGGACGGGGCGCTGCGCACCCTCATGGCCGACAACGCCGCCCTGCAGCGACACTTCGGCTCCACGCTCACAGAGCCCTTGATCTCGATCCGAGACCAGGCTGACGCAATCGCGAAGCTGCCCGCGACGCTCCCGCGCGCCACCTACTCACTCAGCGGGACACAGGTGACGAGTCAAGATTGCCTCATCGTCGTCATCCCGGACGGCTACCTCGCCGCGACCAACCTGCTAGCCGCGATGACACAGGGCGGAGCAGTGATCAGCTCCGCCCAGGGAGACCCGCTCGAGACACTCACGATGAACGGCCTCGGCAGCGCCATCTCGCGCATCGACGCCGTCGGTGTTGACCACACAGCAACCGTGCATTCCACCACGGAGCGTCTGATCCTCGACTCTCTCGTGCTCCTCGTATCGGGTGGCGCCGCAGTCATCGCGATGGGGCTGTCCGCACGCTCATGGACCCGGGTCTCGGCGTCTCAGCGGGAAATGGACGCGCTCCTCGGGCGCCGTTCCAACGCTCGGCTCGTCGTCGGGCTCTCGGCAGCCGCCCTCCTGCTGCTCGTGCTGCCGCTACTGAACGATACGACACCCTTTCTCGCGGCCTGCGAGGCGGTGTGCGCACTCGGTGTCCTTGGCGCCATCGTCATCGGCGGTCAGGCGTCCCTCGTCCGCTCACGACCTGGCCGGAGGCATATCAGTGTCTGACGTCATCACCACCACAGACCTCACCATCACTCGCGACGGGCGTCGACTCGTCACCCATCTGAGCACATCCGTCGCGCCAGCGAGCTCGACGGCCATTACCGGCCCGAACGGCTCGGGCAAGTCCACTCTCGCGTGGTGCCTCAGCCTCCACGACGACGACTACGAGGGCCACATCACCCTAGACGGAGTCAACGCCCGCAACCTTTCACCACGAGACCGACGCAGGCTCCACCGAGGGGGCATCGCGCTCCAACCCCAGAGCCTTCTCCTCGAGGACGCGTGGACGGTGGAGCGAGTGCTCACACACGGAGCGTGGGCAGTGGGAGTCTCCCGGCGGCGAAGGTCGGAGAGCGTCGCCGCTGTGGTCGATCGCATGGGTCTGGCGGACTTGCGCAGGACACGCGTCGGTCTGCTCAGCGGCGGAGAGCGCCTGCGCGTGGCACTCGCCCGAACCCGCCTCATGACCGAGCCTCGCCTCGTCGTACTCGACGAGCCAACAGCAGGAGCGGACGACGAACTCACCGGTCTCGTCCTGGAGCTGGTCGCTGACTGGACGGCGCAGGGGGCGGCGACGGTGATCGTCACCCATGACCCACGGCTTATCGCGCGCGCAGGGCAGGAGCTCAGGCTCGGGGGCGCCCCTGACGCGCAGGCACGGCTGGTACCCGCCACCCTGCCCGAGCACCGCCGCGCCTGACCGTGCACGTCGACACCGCCGCAGTCCAGCGCGACGGACCGATCTGTCTGGTGGCCGGACGGTGAGCCCGTTTTGACGCACCTCACGCCGTGGGCGCCGGGGCAGCCCGGGACCTCCTAGGCGGTGACTGGTAAAGTTCTCGACTGGACCTCTGGCCTGGCCGGCTTCGGGGTCCGGCGACCGGGCCTCGCCGGGTGCTTCCACCACCTACGTCAAGCCCGTGGCGCGAACCCTCTTTCCGGCCATTGACCAATCACGATCGAGAAGGCAACTTTCACAGTGGCGAACATCAAGTCCCAGATCAAGCGCATCAAGACCAACGAGAAGGCCCGCCTGCGCAACAAGTCCGTCAAGTCCGAGCTCAAGACCTACGTGCGCCGCACGCGCGAGGCCGTCGAGGCCGGCGACAAGGCCGCCGCCGAGGAGGCCCTCAAGAAGGCCTCCCGCAAGCTGGACAAGGCCGTCTCCAAGGGCGTCATCCACAAGAACCAGGCCGCGAACCGCAAGTCGAAGCTGGCCAAGCGCGTCGCCTCCATCTGAGAGCCGCGCACCGGAGCCGGGCCCAGCCCGCTCCACCACGACGCTGAAGGGCGCCTCCCGATCGGGAGGCGCCCTTCGTCGTACAGCCCCGCCCCGGACCGCTCACCCGTGCCGACACGGCCCGCCAGCCCCCCCGATCAACGAGGTGGGGCCGGGACCGCTCGCGCCACCCCAGGAGCGCGTATAGTCCGAGCCACGAGCGAGAGCTCGCGTGCTCTGGGGTCGGTGAAACTCCGAACCGGCGGTGATAGTCCGCGACCCGAGCGCCGCATGGCGCCCGGTTGACCAGGTGGAACTCCTGGACCGACGGTCAAAGTCCGGATGGGAAGCGCACGCAAGGTCCTCCGACGTCTCCTGGCGGTCGGCTCGCGGCTTCACGCCGTGGCGTCCCAGGGGTGGCGCCGTGACCTCCCCAGGGCACCTGCCTGAGGGGAGACGACGTGGACCGGTTCACGGGCGAGGAGGAGCGCGCGATGCGGCGCGCCCTCGAGGCAGCGCGTGCTCCGGGCGTCCCCCAGGGTCCCAACCCCCGCGTCGGCTGCGTCATCCTCGACCCTCAGGGCCGCGAGCTCGCCCGGGGGCACCACCGAGGATCCGGGACGCCCCACGCTGAGACCGACGCCCTCGCGCGGCTCCGGGGCCGAGCCCGGGGCGCGACGGCGGTCGTCACCCTCGAGCCCTGCGCCCACACCGGCCGAACCGGCCCCTGCGCCCGCGCCCTCATCGACGCCGGCGTCGCACGCGTCGTCTACGCGCTCGCCGACCCCAACCCGGTCGCCGCAGGCGGCGCCGAGGTCCTCCGCGCGGCCGGCGTCGACGTCGCCGTCGGTCTTCTCGCCGACGAGGCGCGCGACCTCAACCGCGGATGGCTCCACGGCCTCGCCCACGGCCGCCCACTCGTCACCTGGAAGCTCGCTGCCTCCCTGGACGGCCGGCTCGCCGCCGCCGACGGCACGAGCCAGTGGATCACCTCCGCCACCGCACGCCGTGACGCGCAGCACCTCCGCGCACAGTGCGACGCCATCATGATCGGCACGGGTACGGCGCTGGCTGACGACCCCTCGCTCACGGTGCGCGACGAGCGCGGAGTCCCCGCTCCGCGGGCCGCTCAGCCGCTCCGTGTGGTCGTCGGCACGCGCGAGCTCCCTCACGACGCGCGGCTCCGTGATGACGCCGCCCCGTTGGTCATCCTCCGGGACGGTCCGGCCACGGGGCTGGCCGAGCTGTGGGAGCGGGGCGTGCGGCACGTCCTGCTCGAGGGCGGCCCCACCCTCGCGGCGTCGATGGTCCGCGCGGGCCTCGTCGACGAGGTGGTCGCCTACGTGGCCCCCGTCCTGCTGGGCGACGGGCCGAATGCCGTCCACAGCCTGGGCCTCAGCTCGATCGACGAGGCCCTGCGGCTCTGCGAGCCCGAGGCCGTCGTCCTGGGCGAGGGCGCCGAGCTCACCGTCCGGCTGCGCGGCCGTCTGCCCGCGCTGGGCGCTCCACTGACCACCGACGTCGTCGAGACGTCGGCACCGACCAGAGACAAGTGACCAGGAGGTCAAGGATGTTCACAGGAATCATCGAGGAGCTCGGGGAGGTCAGCGCGCTCGCCGTCGACGGCGACTCCGCCCGACTCACCGTGACCGGGACGCGAACCGTCTCCGCCGCCATGAGCGAGGGGGCGTCGTTGGCCGTCAACGGGTGCTGCCTCACGGCGACCAGCATCGAGCAGGACCGGCTCACCGCCGACCTCATGGCCGAGACGCTGCGGCGCACCAGTCTGGGCGACCTCCGGCCAGGGGACCCGGTCAACCTCGAGCGGGCGGTGCAGGTGACCGGTCGCCTCGACGGCCACATCGTCCAGGGGCACGTCGACGGCACGGGCACGATCCTCGAGCGCCGTCACGAGCCGCGCTGGGACCTCCTGCGCGTCTCCGTGCCGCAGGACCTGCTGCGCTACGTCGCCGTCAAGGGGTCGGTCGCCGTGGACGGGGTCTCCCTCACCGTCGTCGACGTCGAGGACGCACGCCCGGGCGCGGGCTCGACCGCGGTGCCCGCCGGGGGCGGCAGCCTCACGGTCTCCCTCATCCCGGAGACCCTGGCCCGCACGACGCTCGGTTCCAAGGAGGCCGGCGAGCGCGTCAACCTTGAGGTGGACGTCGTCGCGAAGTACGTCGAGCGCCTGCTCACCGCGGGAGAGGAGTCGGCACGATGACCAGCATGACGAGTACTCCGACGGCCGAGGGCGGCGCCGACGCTCCCGCTGGTGCGCGCGCCTCCGAGGCTCCGGGCTCCTCCACGAGCACCCGGGCGGTCGTGGCCGCGCTGGCGACCCTCGCCGCGGGCGGCATGGTCGTCGTCAGCGATGACGCGTCCCGCGAGAACGAGGCCGACCTCATCCTCGGCGCGGCGACCGCCACGACGGAGCAGCTCGGCTTCATGGTCCGGCACTCGTCGGGGATCATCTGCGTCCCGATGCGCTCCCCGCGGCTCGCCGAGCTCGGCATCCCCATGATGACCGCGACCAACACGGATCCCCACGAGACCGCCTTCACCGTCTCGACCGACGCCAGGGTCGGCGTCACGACGGGAATCAGCGCCGCCGACCGTGCGCGCACCATCCGGCTGCTCGCCGCCGACGGCACCGTCCCCGGGGACCTCGTCCACCCCGGTCACGTCTTCCCCCTGCGGGCCCGGCCCGGTGGCGTCCTCGAGCGCCGCGGCCACACCGAGGCGGCGGTGGACCTGGTGCGCATGGCAGGTGCCGGCGAGGTCGGCGTCCTCGTCGAGCTCGTCGACGACGACGGCGCGCTCCGCAAGGGCGAGGAGGTCCTCGCCTTCGCCGCGGAGCACGGACTTCCCCACCTCACCATCGAGGACATCGTCACCTACCGGTGGACGCACGAGCGGCTCGTCGAGGAGGTCGTCACCACCGGGCTGCCGACCCGGTACGGCACCTTCACCGCACACGGATTCCGTGGTCCCCTGGGCGAGGAGGTCGTCGTCCTCACCTGCGGGCGGCCCGAGGCCTCCGACGCGCCGCTCGTCCGGGTCCACTCCGGGTGCCTGACGGGCGACGTCCTCGGCTCGTCGCGCTGCGACTGCGGCGCGCAGCTCGACGAGGCGCTCCGCCTCCTGCAGGAGGCCGGGGACGGCGTCCTCGTCTACCTTCCCTCGCACGAGGGACGCGGCATCGGGCTGCTCGCGAAGCTGCGGGCTTACGCGCTCCAGGAGCAGGGGCTCGACACGGTCGACGCGAACCTTGAGCTCGGGCTGCCCGTCGACGCGCGCCGGTACGGGTCGGCGGCGCAGGCGCTGCTTGCGCTCGGCGTCGACCGCGTGCGGCTCATCACCAACAACCCGTCCAAGGTCACGGCGCTGCGATCGCTCGGCATCGACGTCGTCGGGACCGTCGAGCGCCCGGCGCACGCGACGAGGGATAACCTCGCCTACCTGCGTGCGAAGGGCGAGCGCATGGGGCACCACCTGGACCTCGGTGACGCCGCTGATCGCGCCGCGATCGGGTCGGAGGTGCTCCGGTGAGCGGGTCGGGAGCACCTCGGGTCTCAGCCGTGGACGGTCACGACCTCGAGGTCGTCATCGTCGCCTCGACCTGGCACGACCAGGTGATGAACGGTCTCATCGCCGGAGCGCGGCGCGCGCTCGACGAGTACGGCGCGGGCCACCGGCTCGTCCGCGCCGTCGGGTCCTTCGAGCTGCCGCTGGTCGCCCAGGCGGCGCTCAGGACCGGGGCCGATGCCGTCGTCGCCCTGGGAGTCGTCATCCGGGGCGGGACACCGCACTTCGACTACGTGTGCCGAGCGGCGACGGACGGGCTCCTGCGCGTCGGTCTCGGCGCCGGCGCGCCCGTCGGGTTCGGCCTGCTCACCTGCGACGACGAGGAGCAGGCGCTCGATCGCGCCGGTCTCCCGGGCTCGCACGAGGACAAGGGCTATGAGGCCGCTCAGGCCGCTGTGAGCTCGGTCCTGACGCTGCGCTCCCTGGCCGGGCAGGTGCAGGAGCGCTAGCGCCGCGTCGCGGCCGGCCCTCCGCGCTGGGGCAGGCGCCCGCGCCGCGCGTTGCAGATCGTGAGCACGGCGCGTTCGACGGCGTGGACCGGGTCCCGGGACTCGCCCTTGACCTCGGCGTCGGCCCGGGCGACGGCCATGATGGCGACGGCGAGGGCGTCGTCGGACCAGCCGGAGAGCTCGCGGCGCGCGCGGTCCACCTGCCACGGCGCCATGCCGAGGTCCTTGGCGGAGACGTTGCGCCGGCCGCCCATGGCGGCGACGCGGGCGAGCTGACGGATCTTCATGGCCAGCGCCGCGACGATCGGCACCGGGTCCGTTCCCGTGGCGATGGCGTGGCGCAGCGCGGTGATCGCCTTGGCGACGTTGCCCGCCGCGGCGGCGTCGGCGACGGTGAAGCCCGTCGCCTCGAAGCGACCCGCGTAGTAGGTGTTCACCTGGGCGAGGGTGATGGTGCCTCCGGTGTCCGCCGTGTCGGCGACGAGCTGGGCGACGGCGCTGGTGAGCTCGCGCAGGTCGTTGCCGAGGGCGTCGACGAGGGCGCCGACGGCCTCCGGATCGATGGAGCGTCCGGCGCGCCGGGCGTCCGCGGTGACGACGGCGGCCTTGTCCTTCGGGGACTTGACGGCCTCGATCGTGCACACGGGGTACGGGGAGGCGGCGATCGCGTCGAGGAGCTTCTTGCCGCGCTGGCCCCCGTTGTGCCTCAGGACGACGTTGACGTCGGGGTCGGCGTGGTCGAGGTAGGCGAGGAGGTCGGTGCGCAGGGCGTCCGTCATCTGCTCGAGGGCGGGGACGTGGACGAGCTTGGGCTCGCCGAAGAGGGAGGGTGACACGAGGGCGTCGAGCTGGTGCGCCTCGTAGGTGGAGGCCTCGAGGGTGGAGACCTCGGTGGTGGGGTCCTTCTTGCGGGCCTGCGCGATGAGGCGGCTGACGGCGCGGTCCCCGAGGACCTCCTCCCCCGCGCGCACGAGGACGACGGGCGCGAGCTCGACCTTGTCCCAGGTGGGGCCGGCGGGCGCGGTGCGCCCGGACCGGGAGCCTCGGGAGGAGCGTGCGGGTGCCATGGCCCAAGACTGCCACGAGGCACCGACACGAACCGAGCCGGTGCGGCGGTATCGGCTCACGGGCACCGCCCGCTCGAGGCGTGGCCGGTCACCGGGGCGCTCCTCATGCGGCCCGACGGCGGCGCCGCCAGGTGCGCAGCACCCGGTGGCGCACCCGCCGCGAGCTCGCGGCGGCAACGACCGCCTCGACGGCGGCCAGCAGCAGCGCTCCCCCGACGCCGCCCGGCCACGCGATCGTCGCCCCGGGCAGCCGGGCGAAGAAGCGGGCGACGAGGACGAGCCAGGCGCATGACGCCGTCGCCGGCCAGGCGACGACGGCGGCCGCGCCCGGCCACAGCGGTGCGAGCAGCGCGGCCACGAGGCCGTAGACGGTGGCCACGGGCACGGGCGGCGCGGCGAGGACGTTCGCCGGCACGGCCCACAGGCTCACGCTCGGCTGCAGCAGGATGAGAACGGGTGCGCAGGCGGCCTGGGCGACCAGCGGCAGCGCGAGCGTCACCGCGAGCCACCGCGGCAGGTGCCTGGAGAGCGCGACGGCGGCGGGCCGGGAGGCGAGCAGGATGCCGGCGGTCGCGGCGACGGAGAGGACGAAGCCGTAGTCGCGAGCCTGCCACGGGTCGACGAGCAGCAGCACGACGACGCCCGCGCACATGGCCGGGACGGAGGCGCTGCGCCGTCCGACCGCCACGCCGGTGAGCATGACGCCGCCCATCGTGGCGGCTCTCAGCACCGAGCCGCCGGGACGCACCAGGACGACCAGCCCCGCCAGCACCCCAGCGCCGAGCACGGCGCGCACGCGCCGTGGCAGGACGCCGAGCCCAGTGAGGACGAGCCCGAGGACGATCGCGACGTGCTGCCCCGACACGGCCGTCAGGTGGGTCATGGAGACGGCGCGCATGTCGGTGCGGACGTCGCCAGGGAGGGCGTGGTCGTCTCCGAGGGCCACACCGGGGACGAGCGCCCGGGTCCCCTCGGGCCAGCCGCCGACGGCGCGGGCGGGCGGTTCGCGGCCGACGGCGTCGGCGAGGCCCTGCCGCATGAGCGTCACGAGTCCGAGCAGACCCCGGGGCTCCTCGAGGACGCGCACGCTCGCCCGGCCGCCCAGGAGAGCGCCCTCGCCGGCACCGGTGTCGGCGGGCTCGAGGGATCCGCGGGCGCGGACGGTAGCGCCCATGTCGGCGTCGAGCCAGTCCTCACCGCCGAGCACCGTGACGGACAGGCGCGAGCCGGCGCCGTCGACGCTCGCGACGTCGAGCTCGGTGAGGACGAGCGTCGAGTGCGTCGAGGCGATGACCCGCGGCGTCGTCGTCACCGTGCCGATGAGCGTGACCGGTGCGCCGTCGGCGGCGGCGAGGGCGACGGGGTCCCGGGCGCGCCCGGCCACGCCGACGGCAGTCACCGCGAGAACGGCGGCAGCGCACAGGAGGCAGGCGAGGACGCCCGCGAGCACCGTGCCGACGGTCGAGGCGTCGGGGGCGTCGGCGCCGGGCCGGTCGTCGCGGCGGTGCCGCGGCAGGTGCTCGCGCATGACTCGTGGCGCGATGAGGAGGCCCGCTCCGAGGCAGGCCGCGGCCGCAGCGGCGGGCTGCTCCCACCGAGGTGCGGCGACGGAGACGAGGGCGGCGGCCCATGCGCACAGCCCCGCCGGCGCGAGACGCAGGTCGAGGGCCTCCGGGGCGCGCTCGCGGCTGCCGTGGGCCCGGCGTCGGGCGGCTCTGCGACGACGGCGCTCCTCCGCGCCGCCCGCGGATACGGCTCCGGGGCGGTCCCAGGGCGCCGACGGCGCGCTCACGGTCCGCCGCCGACGGTGGCCGAGTCGCGCAGGGCCTCGAGCTTGGCGGCCCCGATGCCGGGCACGTCGGTGAGGTCGTCGACGGACCCGAAGGGGCCGTGCTCCTCGCGGTAGGCCACGATGCGCTCGGCGAGGGCGGGGCCGATGCCGGGGAGATCCTCGAGGGCGGTCGCGTCGGCCGTGTTGACGTCGACGAGGCCGCTCCCGCCGGCACCATTGCCGCCGGTGCCGGCGGTACCGGAGGCGCCACCGGTCGTGCCGCTCCCCTGCGCCCAGGCGGAGGCGTCCTCCCCCACGTGAGGCACACGGACCTGCTCGCCGTCGGTGAGCACGCGGGCGAGGTTGAGCTGGTCGGGGTCGGCGTCCTCGAGGAGTCCGCCCACGGCGTCGATGGCGTCGTCGACGCGCGCTCCGGGGGCCAGGACGACGACGCCGGGCTCCCGCACGGCGCCGGCGACGTGGACGACCACCTGGCTGCCGGAGCTCGTTCCGGCACCGCGGCCGGCCGAGGCCGCGCCCGAACGGGGATCGACTGGGGCCGGTGCGCCCAGTGCCTGAGTCGAACCGGTCGCGGCGGAGTCCGTGCCGCGCTCCCGTGACGCCGCTGTGCTCGATCCCGGAGCGGCGGCGCTGGCTGCGCCGTCGACGCCGGCCCCGGACGGTGAGGTGAGCACCGAGCGGACCGCGAGGAGGACGGCGAGGACGATGAGCACCGCCCCGAGCAGCATGGCGGCCCGGGGTGCGAGGGCCACACGGCGGGGTCGGCGCTCGGGCTCGAGCGGGTCGGTGGAGCACGCGAGCCGCACGAGCTCGTCGAGGTTCCGCCTCGCCCGCGGGGCCGCCCTTCTGCCGGTCATGCCCGCGACGCTAGGCCGAACCACGCGCCGTGAGGGCGGTGCCTGCGGTCGGCGGTGGACGAGCCCCTCAGGGGCGCGCCTGTGGAGCCGCGCCGCGGGCCCGCTGACGGGAACGACCGGGCACGCGGTCCCGCCTCGCCGGGTCGGACCGCCCCCTCACGCCGCCCTCAGGCGGCTGCCCGGCCCGCTCAGACGGCCGGAGCCACGGCGACGCCGAGGGTCCCGGGGCCGACGTGCACGCGCAGGGCCTCGTCGATGGGCGAGCGCAGGATGGAGTCGATGACGGCGCCGGTCGCGGCGAGCGCGTCGGCGAGCTCGTCCTCGAGCCCCTGGCCGTCCTGCGGGTCGTCGGCGTAGTGGACGGCGAGGCGCACCGGCGAGGCGGGCACGCGCGGTCCGTGCAGGGTGGTGCCGCCGGCGGCGAGGACGGCCTGCGCGATGAGGGCCCGCCGTGCCCGGGCGGCGCCGCGGACGGTCTCGACGACCCCGACGCCGCGGGCGTCCGCCCGCAGGATGGGCCGGATGCCGAGCGCGCCGCCGAGGATCGCCGTCGTCCGCTCGACGCGCCCACCGCGGCGCAGCTCGGTGAGTGAGTCGACGACGAAGAAGAGGTGGGAGCGCGCGGCCGACTCGCGGGCGAGCCCGGCGCCGCGGCGCAGGTCGTCGGCGCGGGAGGCCGCGAGCGCGGCGAGCCCGAGGGCACCGGCGGAGACGCCGGAGTCGAGGACGAGGAGACGCTGATCGCCGTCGGAGTCGGCGCCGTCGGCGTCCTCCCCCAGGACCTGCGCGGCGGCGAGGCGCGCGTTCTCCACCGTGCCGGACAGGGCGCTCGTGAGGTGGAGGGCGAGCACCTGGTCGGCCCGTGAGAGGGCCGACTCGTAGGCCTCGGCGAGGGTCTCGACGCTCGGCCGGGAGGTGGTGGCGGGGGCGCCGTCGTCGCCGGGGAGAACCGGGAGGGTGACGACGTCGATGCCGCGGTCGGCCGCGAGCGCGGGCGGCAGGCAGGCCGCGGAGTCGGTGACGACGGCGAGGGTCATGGGCCCAGCGTATCGCCGGGCTCGCCGCGCGATTGCGCCGTCGGGATGCCCTGTTCCGCCCCTACGATGTGGGCCATGAGTGACTCCGCTGACATCGCCCGTCTCAAGGCCGAGGCGGCGCAGGCCGCCGCCGAGGCAGCAGCCGCGAAGGCCGCCGCCGCCCAGGCCGCGCTCGACGCCGCCCTCGCCGCGAGCGGGGACGCCAGGACTTCCGAGGCAGGCACCACCAGTGCCCCGTCCGAGCCCACCACGGACTCCCCCGCACCCGGGACGCCGGCCTCACAGGCGCCGTCGTCGTCCGGCCTGTCCACGGACGTCACCGGCTACGCCGCCCAGGTGCAGGCCGGCTACGCGTTCTCCGGCGCGACGCTCCCGGTGGGCACCTACCTCGACTACCCCACCGACGGGAAGGCCGCCGACGGCGACCCGGCGCCCGTCACCGGCGTACGCGTCGGCATCCCGCTCGGCCTCATGAACCGCCACGCCCTCGTCGCCGGCGCCACCGGCACGGGCAAGACCCGCACGCTCCAGCTGCTCGCCGAGGGGCTCTCCGCCGCTGGCGTCCCCGTGTTCCTCGCCGACGTCAAGGGCGACCTCACGGGCCTCGCCGAGGCCGGGACGTCGTCGGGCAAGCTGACCGCGCGCACGGCGTCGACCGGTCAGCCCTGGGAGGGGGCCTCCTTCCCACTCGAGCTCCTCACCCTGGGCGGCCAGGGGACGGGCACCCCGATCCGCACGACGATCACCGACTTCGGGCCGGTGCTGCTGGCGCGCGTCCTCGGTCTCAACGAGACGCAGACGAGCGCCCTCCAGCTCGTCTTCCACTGGGCGGACCAGCAGGGCCTCGCCCTCCTCGATCTCAAGGACCTACGCGCCGTCATCGAGCACCTCACGAGCACCGACGCCGGCAAGGAGGAGCTCAAGTCCATCGGCGGCGTCTCTGCGGCGACGGCGGGCGTCATCCTGCGCCAGCTCGCGACGCTGGAGTCCGAGGGCGGGGACAGGTTCTTCGGCGAGCCGGCCCTCGACGTGCACGACCTGCTGCGCACCGCCCCCGACGGCCGCGGCATCATCTCCTCGCTGGAGCTGGAGGACATCCAGTCCCAGGGGGTCCTGTTCTCCACCTTCCTCATGTGGCTGCTCGGTGAGCTCTTCGAGATCCTCCCCGAGGTGGGGGACCCGGAGAAGCCCACCATCGTGTTCTTCTTCGACGAGGCGCACCTGCTCTTCGCCGACGCCACGAAGGCCTTCCTCGAGGCCGTCACCCGCACCGTGCGGCTCATTCGCTCCAAGGGCGTCGGCATCGTCTTCATCACCCAGTCCCCCACGGACGTGCCCGACGAGGTCCTCGCCCAGCTGGGCTCGCGCGTCCAGCACGCCCTGCGCGCCCACACCCCCGCCGACGCCGCGAACCTCAAGAAGGCCGTGTCCACCTTCCCGACGTCGCCGCTGGACCTGTCCGAGGTGCTGACCTCGCTGGGGACCGGGCAGGCGGTCGTCTCCGTCCTCGACGAGAAGGGGCGCCCCGCGCCGGTCGCCCCCGTCATGGTCGACGCCCCGGCCTCCGTCATGGGCCCCGGTAAGCCGGAGACGGTGCAGGCGCTCGTGTCCGGCTCGGCGATCGCCCCGAAGTACGCGGTCGCGGTGGACAACGAGTCCGCTTACGAGATCCTCGCCAAGCGCCTCACGGAGCAGAACGCCGCCGAGGCGGCCGCGAAGGCCCAGGCGGAGGCCGACGCCGCCGCGAAGGCCGCTGCCGAGGCGGAGGCCAAGGACAAGGCGAAGGCCGAGGCCACCGCGCAGAAGGCGGCCGAGAAGGCCGCCGCGGCGAAGCAGCGCGAGGCCGAGCGCCTCGAGCGGGAGGCGGCCAAGCAAGCCGAGGCGCAGGCGAAGGCGGAGGCCAAGGCCAAGGAGCGCCGTCAGCGCGAGATCGAGAAGACGATTGGGCAGGTGGGCCGTCAGGTCACCCGCGAGATCACGCGCTCGCTGCTCGGCAACATCCTGCGGCGCTGAGCGGGCGTGGGGCCCGGCTGGTACGGACGCCCAGGACCGGGGCTTCAACCGTGCTCCAGGCTGCGGGCGAGCGGCCCTCCACACCATTGCCATCTGACCTATCATCTGTAGTACAGATAATACAAATGGAGGTCGCGATGGATATCGAGATCGATCCGCTCTCACCGATTCCGATCTACCAGCAGATCCATGACCGAGTCGTCGAGGGCATCGCCCGAGGCGAGGCTCGACCAGGAGACCGCCTTCAGTCGGTGCGCGCACTCGCGACGGCGTTCGGCGTCAACCCGGCGACGGTGAGCAAGGCCTATGACCTCCTTCGCAGCGAGTCGTTCGTCGTCACGACTCCCAAGTCCGGCACCGTCATCGCCTACCCCCGAGACTGGGACGCGACGCAGGTCTGGGACGCGCACCTGCGCACCGTGCTCGCCGAGGCTCGTGCCCACGGCATGACCGATGAACAGGTTCGCACCGCCGTCGAACACGCCCTCGACACGCTCTCGCCTGTAGGGAGGCTCTGATGCTCGGTTACGCCCTGTCCATGGTCGGCACGATGGCCCTCATGGGGCTCCTCCTGGCGCTCACGCCCGCGATGTCGCGCGACACCGTGCCGCTCGGCGTGTCGGTGCCCGCGGACCGTGTGAAGGCGCCCGTCGTGCTCGCGGCCCTGCACCACTGGCGCCTCACGTGCCTCGCGGTGACCGTGGTGCTCTCAGCCATCCTCCTGGCCTCGAGCACAGCCGGGGTCCTCAAGACCCACGCCGGCCTGCCCGTCTCCCTCATCATCGGTCAGATCGCCGTACTTCTGATGGTGTGGGCCCGTCTGCGCCGGCCCATCGTCGATGCCAAGCGTGCGGACGACTGGTACGAGAGCCGCCCAGTACGCCTGGTCGCCACCGTGACGACGGAGGCAGGACCAACCCCAATGGGCCACCGTCATCTCCTGTGGTACGTCGCCGGTGTCGCGGCTCTTCTGCTCGCCGGCGCCTTCACCATAGCCCGGTACAGCGCGCTGCCGGACCCCTACCCGTTCCATTGGGACGCCTCCGGCAGGGTCGACGGGTGGACGCGCCTGAGCCGTTGGGCGGTGCTCGAACCGACCATCGTCGGGCTGCTCACCCTCGCCGTCTGCCTCGGGTGCTCGGTGGCCACCGGCAGGCGGCTCGTGAGCAGAGTGCCGATCGACGGCGACCGTCATCGTTCCGAGGAACTTGCCGCGGGGCGAGCCCGGATCATCGCGCACGGTGTCGGCGCCATCGGCCTCGCGACCGCGATTGTCTTCTCCGGGATCACGATCCTTCCGACCCTCGGGTCAGGCGGGATCGGCCAGGCGCTGGTTCTCGTCCCCACAGTGCTCATGGGTGTCGTCCTCGTGCTCATGGTGTCCGCGCTCATTCGGCTTGCGCACCGTCACCCGCGCACCTGCGACGGCGACGCCGACTCACCCGACGAGGACGCGCACTGGCCGTGGGGTCTCGTCTACGTCAACCCGGCGGACCCGGCCCTCATGGTGCCCAAGCGCAACGGCGCGGGCCTCACCATCAACATGGGGCACCCGGTGGGGCGGGTGCTCGGCGTCATCCTCCTCGCGCTCCTTGCCGTCATGTTCGTCGTCGGCCTGCTGCCGATCAGCTGAGCCCGGACGCGGGCTCAGTCGCTGACGCGCTCGAGGACGACGACGTCGCCGTCGGCTCGTCGGCACAGGGTGAGGGTGTCGCGCTGCCTCGCGTGCATGACCGGCCAGCACCGGGTCCCCGCCCCGTCGAGGAGCGACGTCGGTGCGCCCGTCGAGGCGAGGATACCGTCGAGATCGGCTTCCCCGCGGGCCTCGGTGACGGTGCGCGTGTAGCTCGCGGAGTCGGTGAGGTCATCGGGGGCGTCGGCACCCAGGTCCAGCACGTCGACGGTGTCCTGGTCCCCGAAGGGCCCGGTCTCGCTCGTCCACGCCTGGGCGACGCTCGTGCCCGTCGTGAGCGGGACGTCCCATCGCTCGGCCATGAGCGCGAGGTCCTCCGATGGCGTCGACGTCCGAAGGACTCTGCGGCGTCGAAGGCGTGTCCGCTCAGCACCCCGAATCCGACGCCGAGCACGGCCCCGACGACGACGGCGACGCCGAGGAGCGCAGCGAGCCAGTGCCACGGGCTCGAGCAGGGCACCGTCGGCCCGATCGGATCCGTCGGCTCGACCGCGTTCAGCTCCATCACGTGCGCGACCATAGGGGCGAGTGCCCTGACCCGGCAGGTTTCGGAGGACGGTCCGTCACCCGCGGCATCCTCCGCGAGGCCGCTTGACGGCAGCCGCACACAGTGACGCCGAGGGTGCCCGCGTCGCCCTGCTTCAGATCCCATGTCCACGGACGACGGCGCCGGCCGCCACCGTCAGGAGAGTGGCGGCCGGCGCCGTCGTCGTGTTCGCTGCCCCGCTGCCACCGGGCACAGGATGTCCCGATCTCGAGGTCATGATGTCCCGATCTCGGCGAGGGGGCGAAGTCGAACCGGACTCAGCCTCGTCGGCTCACTCGGGGACGATGGAGACGAGCTTGGGGGCGCGGACGATGACCTTGCGGACGCCCTTGCCGTCCAGGGTGCGGATGACGCCGGGGGCCGCCAGGGCGAGCCTCTCGAGCTCGGCCGGGTCGATCTCCGGGTCCACCTCGAGGCGGTCGCGGACCTTGCCCTTGACCTGGATGACGCAGGTGACCTTGTCCGCCGCGAGCAGGGACTCGTCGGTGACGGTCGGGAAGTCCTCGTGGGCGAGCGAGCCCTCGTGGCCGAGGCGCTTCCAGATCTCCTCCGCGATGTGCGGGGCCACCGGGGAGACCATGAGGGTGAGGGCCTCCATGGCCTCGCGCGGCACGGAGTCGAGGCCGGTGAGGTGGTTGTTGAGGACGATGAGCTTGGCGATGGCGGTGTTGACGCGCATGCCCTCGTAGTCGTCCCTCACGCCCACGATCGTCTGGGCGATGAGGCGGCGGGTGGCGTCGTCGGCGGGGGCGTCGACCACGGTGGTCTCCCCCGTGGTCTCGTCGACGACGTTGCGCCACAGGCGCTGCAGGAAGCGCTGCGAGCCGGAGACGGCGCGCGTGTCCCAGGGGCGGTCCTGGTCGAGCGGGCCCATGGACATCTCGTAGACGCGGAAGGTGTCCGCGCCGTAGGCCTCGTACATGTCGTCCGGGGTCACGATGTTCTTGAGGGACTTGCCCATCTTGCCGTACTCGCGGCTCACGGGCTCGCCGTGCCATGAGAACACAGGGGAGCCGTCCGCTGCCGTGCTCTCCTCGACCTCGTCGGCCGGGACGTACTGGCCGCGGGAGTCGGTGTAGGCGTAGGCCTGGACGTAGCCCTGGTTGAAGAGCTTGTGGTACGGCTCGGAGGAGCTGACGACGCCGAGGTCGAAGAGGACCTTGTGCCAGAAGCGCGAGTAGAGCAGGTGGAGGACGGCGTGCTCGACGCCGCCGACGTAGAGGTCGGTGCCGCCGGAGGTGTTGCCGGCCTCGGGGCGCGGCCCCATCCAGTAGGACTCGTTGGCCGGGGCGACCAGCTCGTCCTGGTCCGTGGGGTCGATGTAGCGCATCTCGTACCAGCACGAGCCGGCCCACTGGGGCATCGTGTTCGTCTCGCGGTAGTAGGTGCGCGGGCCGTCGCCCAGGTCGAGCTCGACCTTGACCCACTCCTCGGCCTTGCCCAGCGGCGGCTCCGGGGAGGAGCCGGCGTCGTCGGGGTCGTAGGAGCGCGGCGAGTAGTCGGTGACCTCGGGCAGCTCGACGGGGAGCATGGACTCGGGGATCGCGTGGACCTGACCGTCCTCGTCCCAGACGATCGGGAAGGGCTCGCCCCAGTAGCGCTGGCGGGAGAAGAGCCAGTCGCGCAGGCGGTAGGTGACGGCGCCGCGGCCGGTGCCCTCGGACTCGAGGAAGGCGATCATGCGGGCCTTGGCCTCGTCCTTGGTGAGGCCGTTGAGGTCGACGCGCTCGTTGGCGGAGTCGACGGCGACGCCGTCGCCGGTGTAGGCGCCCTGGGCGAGGTCGACGCCGTGCGGGTCGTCGTCCGGGCCGATGGTCTGGACGAGGTCGAGGTCGTACTTGGTGGCGAAGGCGTAGTCGCGGTCGTCGTGGGCGGGGACGGCCATGATGGCGCCGGTGCCGTAGCCCATGAGGACGTAGTCGGCGACGAAGATCGGCACGCGCTCGCCGCTCACGGGGTTGACGCCGTAGAAGCCGGTGAAGACGCCGGTCTTGGTGCGGCTCTCGTCAGTGCGCTCGGCCTCGGTGGCGGCGGCTGCCTGCGCGCGGTAGGCGGCCACGGCCTGGGCCGGGGTGGCGTGCCCGTCCTTCCAGGCCTCGCGGGTGCCCTCGGGCCAGGCCGCGGGGACGGTGAGGCCGTCCTCGCTGGAGACCTCGATGGAGCCCAGCAGCGGGTGCTCGGGGGCGACGACCATGAAGGTGGCGCCGAAGAGGGTGTCGGGGCGGGTGGTGTAGACGGTGAGGTCGGTGACCTCGGAGCCGGCCGCGGCGGCGCCGTCGACGGCGAAGGTGACCTCGGCGCCCTCGGAGCGGCCGATCCAGTTGCGCTGCATCGACTTGACCTTCTCGGGCCAGTCGACGGTGTCGAGGTCGTCGGCGAGGCGGTCGCCGTAGGCGGTGATGCGCATCATCCACTGGCGCAGGTTCCGCTTGAAGACGGGGTAGTTGCCGCGCTCGGAGCGGCCCTCGGAGGTGACCTCCTCGTTGGCGAGGACGGTGCCGAGGCCCGGGCACCAGTTGACCGGCGCGTTGGAGACGTAGGCGAGGCGGTGGGAGTCGACGACCTCGGCCTGCTCGGCCTTGGACAGCTCGGCCCAGGGGCGGCCGTCGGGGGTGGCGACGGTGCCGGCGGCGAGCTTCTCAACGAGCTCGGTCACGGGGCGGGCGGCGCCCTTGCCGCGGCCGTCGCGGCGCGGGGCCTCGGGGTCCATCCAGGAGTTGAAGACCTTGAGGAAGATCCACTGGGTCCACTTGACGTAGTCGACGTCGATGGTGGCCAGGGTGCGGCGCTTGTCGTGGGACAGGCCGAGGCGGCGCAGCTGGCGGCGCATGTTGGCGATGTTCGCCTCGGTGGAGACGCGCGGGTGCTGGCCGGTCTGGACGGCGTACTGCTCGGCGGGCAGGCCGAAGGCGTCGTAGCCCATCGTGTAGAGGACGTTCTTGCCCGTCATGCGGGTGAAGCGGGCGACGACGTCGGTGGCGATGTAGCCCAGGGGGTGGCCGACGTGCAGGCCCTTGCCCGAGGGGTAGGGGAACATGTCGAGGAGGAAGTACTTCTCCTTGGCGGCGTCCGGACCCGCGAGCGCGCCGACCGGGTTGTCGGAGTAGAAGGTGCCCTCGGACTCCCAGCGGTCCTGCCAGGCGGTCTCGATGGTGTCGGCCAGCTGGGCCGTGTAGCGGTACGGCGTGGTGGAACCGCTGGTCTGCTCCGGGGTCTGCTGAGTCTGGCTCATCGACGGAGGGCTCTCTTCCTGCTCGTGGCGTGGTGGGAGCGCCGCGCCGCCCGGGTGAGACGGTGACGCGCTCCTCGCTGAGGCCAGCCTATCGCCCGGAACGGCGCGGAACCGCTGCCGTCCGAGTCCTGGTCGGGCGACGCCCGTCACGTCCGAGGACGCCGCCGGCCCGCTTCCCGCGACGGCGTCCGGCGGCGTCACCGGGGTCGCGCCGACGGGACCCGTCGCCCGCCCGCGCCGCCGTACCCAGGAGGCTCCCAGGAGACTCCCGTAGCCTGCCCACTCCCGCCCGTACGATGACCGACGACGAGAGGCCCTCATGACCCCCGCCGCCCACCCGTCCCGCCCGCGCAACCCCTTCGCCGCCCTCGCCCACCGGCTCGAGTCCGAGGTCTTCTCCGGCCTGCTCATGGTGGCCGCCGCGCTCATCGCCCTGACCTGGGCGAACTCGCCGTGGCGCGGCGCCTACGAGTCGCTGTCCACGACCGTCGTCGGCCCGCACGCGCTCCACCTCGACCTCGACCTGGCGACCTGGGCCGCCGACGGCCTCCTGGCCGTGTTCTTCTTCGTCGTGGGCCTCGAGCTCAAGCAGGAGATGGTGGTGGGATCGCTGCGCGACCTGCGCGAGGCGGCCCTGCCCATGCTCGCCGCCGTCTTCGGCATGGCCGGACCGGCGGTGGTCTACACCGCCGTCCAGCTCGTCGGCTCGGGGGACGTGTCCGGCTGGGCCGTCCCGACGGCGACCGACATCGCCTTCGCCGTCGCCGTCCTGTCGATCTTCGGCAAGGGCATGCCGCCGGCGGCCCGCACCTTCCTCCTCACCCTCGCCGTCGTCGACGACCTCCTCGCGATCATCGTCATCGCCGTCTTCTTCTCGCACGGCCTCAACGTCCTGGCGCTCCTGGGGGCGCTCGCCGTGGTCGCCCTCTTCGGGCTGCTCGTCCAGCGGGGCGTCACGCACTGGTTCCTGCTCATCCCGCTCGGCGCGGTGGCCTGGTGGCTCATGCACGCCTCCGGGGTGCACGCCACCATCGCGGGCGTCCTCCTCGGTCTCACCGTCCCGGCGCGCCCGACCCGCCGCGAGCCGACCGGGATGACGGCCCGCTTCACGCACCTCGTGCACCCGTTCAGCGCCGGGATCGCGCTGCCGCTCTTCGCCCTCATGGCGGCGGGCGTCAACCTCGTCGACGCCGGCGGCCTCGGCCAGGTCCTCACCGACCCGGTGGCGGTCGGCGTCTACCTCGGCCTGCCGCTCGGCAAGATCCTGGGCATCTGGGGTTCGGTCGTCGTCCTCACCCGCTTCACGGGGCTGCGGCTGGGCCACGGAGTCGACACGCCCGACGTCCTGGGCCTGGCGACGATCGCCGGGATCGGATTCACGGTCTCGCTCCTCATCGCCGGGCTGGCCTTCGGCGAGGGGTCGACGATGGAGCACGCGCGCGCCGCGGTCCTGCTGGGCACGGCGATCAGCGCGGTGCTCGGCGCCGTCCTCCTGCAGGTGCGCGTGCGCACGCACCGTCGCGGAACGCCGTCGGCCCGCACGGGCACCATTCACGTCCGTCGGCACTGATCCCCACGGAGGTCGGCCACCGACCGCCCCGAGCACAGGAGGAGAGCCCCGCAGCAGACGCTGCGGGGCCCTCCTCCGTCGTCGGCCGCCCGGACGACGTCGGGTGCCGGGCGCGGCTCAGGCCAGGGCGGCCGAGCCCAGCTCGGCGGGCACGTTCGCGCCCCAGCCGTCCTCGACGAGCCCGGCGCGCAGCTCGGTCATGGCGGCGTCGAGGTCGTCGGCCTCGGCCGCCGCGGCGCTGGACGGGTTGACGTCGGAGGCCTGGTGGAGCGGCAGGACGTGGACGTGCAGGTGGGGCACGTCGAGCCCGACGACGATGATCCCCGGGCGGACGGCGTCGAAGACGCGGACCTGGGTGGCGGCGATGCGCTGCGCGACGACGGCGAGGTGCGCAACGGTCTTCTCCGGGGCGTCGACGTAGGACTCGATCTCCTCGCGGGGGACGACGAGGACGTGACCGCGCGTCTGCGGCTCGATGGTCGCGAAGGCGACGCAGACGTCGTCGGCCCACACGAAGCGGCCGGGGATCTCCCCGTTGATGATCCTGGTGAAGACGGTCGGCTCGGACCTCTCAGCGCTGCTCATGGCCCGAGCCTAGCGAGACCGGGCGCAGGCGGAGCGGCCGCTCAGCGGGCGCGCTCGTCGAGCACCCAGAGGCTGCCGACGGCGACGGTCGCCGTCTCCTGCTCCGGCCGTGGGGCGCCGACGGGCAGGACGGCGCGCAGGACGCTAGATCGGCGCCGCGCGGACCGTCCGCTGCGGCCGGTCGCCTCCCCGGCGGCGGGAGAGGAGGCCGCGACCCGGTCGACGACGGTGACGGGCGTGTCCAGCCCGATGCCGGCGGCGGCGAGCTCGCGCAGGGTGGCGACGTCGTCGAGGATCCGACCGACGACGCCCGTCTGCCCGACGCGCAGGGTGTCGACGCTGCGCAGCGCCGGCTGGACGCAGGTGCCGTCCGGCGCGGGGACCGGATCGCCGTGGGGGTCGCGCACCGGGTGGTCGAGCGCCTCGTCCAGGGCGGTGAGGAGACGGTCGGAGACGGCGTGCTCGAGGACCTCGGCCTCGTCGTGGACCTCGTCCCAGGTCAGTCCCAGGCGCTCGACGAGGTAGGTCTCGAGCAGCCGGTGCCGGCGCACCGTCGAGGTGGCGAGGGCGTGGCCGCGCTCGGTGAGGGTGACGGCCTTGTAGGGCTCGTGGACGAGGAGCCCGGCCTCGACGAGGCGGGTCACGTTCTCCGAGGCGGTCGAGGGCGCGACGCCCATGCGGCGGGCGAGGCCGGTGATGGAGGCGCCGGGCCCGCCCCACTCGGAGGCGGACCAGACGGCCTTGAGGTAGTCCTGGGTGACGGCGGAGTCGCCGGTCCCGGCGGGAGGGGCGGGGGTGCGGGCGTCTCGGGCCATGTCTCCTCCTGACCGTCGGTGTGCGGGGCCATTGTGCACCCCGCCGGGCCAGCCGCCGCGTGGCACTGGGTCCGCCGCGTGGCACCGCGTCCGCCGTGCGCGTCGCACCGGTCGCCGACGGCGCGCGTCAGTCGGCCGCGGCGGTGGACGACGCGGTCGCGGTCGCGGCGGCGCCCTGCCCCGTCGTCCCGGCCGCGGGCACCGGCTGCCAGGCGCCGACCGTCACCGAGGCGTCGGTGTGGACGACGACGGCGCGCCAGGCGAGCAGGTCGCCGTCGGTGGAGAAGGACAGGACGTGCAGGTAGGCGTCCTGGGTGACGGCGCCGAGCGAGGTGCCGCCCTTGCCGGCCCCGCTGATGAGGGCGGCCACGGGCCCGTCCTGCCCCTGGGTGACGCTCATCCCGCGCTCCTGGTGGACGTGCCCGGCCAGGAGCAGCGGCGTGCACCCGGAGGCCTGCATGGGAGCGAAGGTGTAGGGCTCGTGGATGAGCATGACGTCGACCCGGAGGCCGGCCGCCAGCGAGTCGCAGGCGACGGTGCTGAGCCGCGTCCCGAGCTGCTCGACGGTCTCGTCGCCGCGCTGCCGGGTGCCGGAGGCGTCGGTGCGCTCGGCGTCGACGTCGCCGAGCACGGTGAGCCCGGCGACCTTCTGGACGGTGCCGTCGGTGACCGTCCAGCCCATGGCGCGCAGGCGGGCGGCGGTGTCCGCGGAGTCGTGGTTGCCGATGGTGGCGACGCGGGCGGTGCCGCGCGGCACGGCCCGGTCGAGGGCGTCCACGCAGACCTGCTCGGCGGAGGAGCCCGTCATCGTGAGGTCGCCGTCGTCCATGTGGACCGCCGCGCCGGAGACCTCGTCGAGGGTTCCGGCCAGGGCGATCATGTCGAGGTTGCAGTGCAGGTCGGTGCTCATGACGGCAGTGATGGCGCCGTCCTGGCCGGTGGTGAGGGCGCCAGTGGTGCGCGGGGTCGAGCTCGCGGAGGCGGTAGCGTCGTCGCCCGGGCTCGCGCTGGGGTCAAGGCTCGCGGTCGCCGGCTCCGAGGCGGTGGGGGCGGGCGAGGCGACCTGCCCGGTGAGGCGCTCGCGGGCGAGGGCCGTGGCCGCGGCGGAGGCGACGGCGTCGTCGTCGACCTCGCCGTCCGAGGCGGTGACGGTGGTGGTGCCGCCGACGGCCTGCGAGGCCGCCCAGGCGGCGCGGAGGTTGGCCTCGGCGGCGGTGTAGAAGCGCTCGTCCTCGTCGAGGAAGGTCTTGACGCGCGGACCGTAGGCCTCGATGACGTCGGCGACGCGGCCGGAGACCCGGGCGTCGGCGAGGGCCGTGCCGGACAGCACGTCGAGGGTGCTCCCCTGCGGAGTGCCGGCGGTGAGCCGCGGGACGAGCAGGGCGGCGACGGCGACCGCCGTGGTGGAGGCGACGAGCGCGGAGGCGGGTCCGCGGGACAGGCCGGCGCGCACGCCGTCGCGCAGGCGTCCGCGGGCGGCGAGCCGACCGGCCGCGGCGAGGGAGAGCACGATCGACTCGAGGAGCCCGGCGCGGCGCAGGGCGTCGGCGGCGAGGGCCCGGACGCCGGCCTCGATGGTGGGCTCGGGGTGGCTGATGAGGTTGACGTAGGCGGCGCCGTCGGAGGACAGGTCCAGGCCGGCGCTCGTAGAGGACACGGCCGAGTCGTCGCCGGCAGCGGGGATCTCGCCGAGGACGACGTCGACGCCGAGCGGCGCCACGGGCGAGTCCAGGGAGACCGATCCGACGGGTCCGAGGTCGAGGGAGACGGAGGAGTCCAGGGTCGTCGACCAGTCGGCCTCGTGCGGGCCGACGGGCGAGGAGCCGCTCGCGGTGACGACGCCGAGCAGGAGGCTGAGCGTGCCTGTGACGAGGAGCAGGGCGCTCGTGCGCACGACCCTGCGGAAGGCGACGGTGCGGGCGTCCCAGAAGCGGGTGAGGGCGCCGTGGACGCGGGCGACCGCGTCGCGCAGCGGACCGCGGCCGGGACCCGCCTCGAGACGGCGGACCCGGCCCGGGGCGCGGGGAGTCGACGCGGCGTCCGCCTCGGGGGCGGTCCGCCGCGTCGGGTGCTCGGGCGAGTCTCCGGTCACCTGGCGGGCGCTCCTCAGTGGCGGGCCGCGGCGAGGCGGGCGGCGAGCTCGGTGACGTAGGCGGCGGTGTCCTCCCAGCCGGTGACGGCGTGGCAGGGGACGCCGAGGGCCTTGACCGGGTAGTCGTTGCCGGCAGGGTCGAGGCGGTCCCCGACGAAGAGCGTGTCGTCCAGGGCGATGCCGGTGACCTCGGCGAGACGGCGCATGCCGTAGGCCTTGTCGACGCCCTTGAGGGTGATGTCGACGCTGGTGGAGCCGCCGGAGCGGACCTCGAGCTCGGGCAGGTGGGGGGCGACGGCGTCGCGCAGTGCGGACTTCTTCTCCCCCGTGGGGTCCCAGGCGCGCTTGGCGTCGACAGGGGCCTCCTGGCCGAGGGCGGAGAAGGTGATCTGGCTGCCGCGGTCCTCGAGGACGGGCCCCCAGGTCTCCGTCTCCCACAGGCCCAGGCGGCGGGCCTCGCGCTCGACGATGGCGAAGCCCTCGGTGATCTGCTCGGGGGTGAGGTCGTTGGCGTACTCGAGGGTCCAGCCGGCGAGCGCGTCGGAGTCAGCGGTGCCGGAGGCGGGGCCCTCGTAGCGGTAGTAGCGGGTGCCGCAGGTGGGCATGAGGTGGAGGCGGGTGAGCTCGGCGGGGGTCGCGTCGATGCGGGCGAGGACCTGGTCGCGGAACTGGTTGATCTGGCCGCCCGAGATGACGCAGACGGGCACGACGTCGAGGAGGGCGCGCAGCGCCGCGGCCATGGGGTCGGGGACGGGCGACTTCGAGGGTGCGAGGGTGTCGTCCAGGTCGAAGGCGACGAGGGCGGGCAGGGCCTCGGGGTCGGCGGTCGTCAGCGAGGACGCCGAGGGAGTGCTGGGCTGGTCGGTCATGGTGGCATTGTGACGCACCCGGCCCGGACGGTGGTTCACCGTCCGGGCCGGGTGCGTCACGTCGTCGTGCGACGACGGGTGCGTCGCTGCGCTCAGCCGAGCTGGGCGCCCTCGCGCATGTGGGCGTGGGCGCGCTCGAAGGCCGCGGCGCGCGCCTCGTCCTCCTCGCGGCGGCCGCGCACGATGAGCGCGGTGACGGAGACGGCGAGACCGCCCCAGATGATGATCGTGGCGACCAGCATGAGGATGAGGGCCGATCCGGTCATGTCACCTCACCCCCTCGAGGACGTCGAGGTCGACGGGCTTGAAGCCGTCCACCTTCGTGCGCCACGGGGCGGCCGTGAAGACGGCGACGAGGACGGCGCCGAGCAGGAGCATGCCCCAGCCGAAGACGCCCTCGAGGTGGCGCGGGTAGCTCGGCTCATAGCCGCTGGTGGCGTAGCCCCACAGCGCCTGGACGAACATGAAGCCGAGGAGGAGCGGGACGACGAACTCGATCATGACGCGCCACCAGGCGCCCACGATCCGGGTCTCGGAGACGAGGTTGAGATGACGCTGGAGGCGCTTGGTGCGGCGCAGGACCCAGCCGACGCCGATGCACATGACGATCGCGGAGAACACCACGCCGATGTTGTTGATGTAGGCGTCGACGACGTCGAGGTCGTAGAGCCCCGAGGCCGTCCCGAAGAGCACGAAGGAGAGCACGGCGGCCGGCAGGCCTGAGATCAGCGTGGCCTTGGGGATCGACCAGCCGAACTTCTCCGCGACGGCGGGGACGACCACCTGGATGATCGAGATGAAGGAGGTCAGGCCCGCCATGAAGAAGGAGCCGAAGAAGAGGACGCCGAAGATCGCGCCGCCGGGCATCTGGGAGATGACGGTCGGGAAGGTGACGAAGGAGAGCGTCGGGCCGGCGATGCCGTCGAGCTGGTCGACGGTGGTGCCCTGCGCGTGCGCCATGAAGCCGAGGGTCGCGAAGACGCCGATGCCGGCGAGGAGCTCGAAGGAGGAGTTGGCGAAGGCGGCCACGAAGCCGGTGCCCACGAGGTTGGAGCGCGGCTTGAGGTAGGAGGCGTAGGTGAGCATGATGCCGAAGCCCACGGACAGGGAGAAGAAGATCTGGCCGAAGGCCGCCATCCACACCTTGTAGCTGCCCAGGGCGTCCCACTGCGGGGTGAACAGGGCGTTGAGGCCGTTGGTGGCGCCGGGGAGCATGATCGCCCGGATCACCAGGATCGTGAACATGACGACGAGGAGCGGTAGGAAGACCTTGTTCGCCTTCTCGATGCCGTTGGTGACGCCTCGGGCGACGGTGAACAGGCCGAAGGCCCACACGAGGAGCAGGGGGATGATGACCCCGTGGATCGGGGTGGCCGAGTAAGCCGGCGTGTCCCCGAGGCCGATGTAGCCGTAGAAGAAGCCCTTCGCGTCGTCGCCCCAGGCGAGGTTGAACGAGTAGAGCATGTAGCGCAGGGACCAGGCCACGATGACTGCGTAGTACGTCATGATGACGAAGTTGATGAAGACCTGCCACCAGCCGAGCCACTCGAAACGGCGCGCGAGACGGCGGAAGACGGCCGGCGCGGAGCCGCGGAAGCGGTGGCCGAGGGCGTAGTCGAGCAGCAGTACCGGGATGCCCGCGAGGAGCAGGGCGACGATGTAGGGGACCATGAAGGCCCCGCCGCCGTTGGAGTAGGCGACGCCGGGGAAGCGCCAGATGTTGCCCAGGCCGATGGCGGAGCCGATGGCCGCCATGAGGAAGCCGAGCTGGCCGGACCACTGCTCGCGCTCGGGCGCGGCCGCTTTGGGTGAGGTGGACATGGAGAGGACCTCTTGTGAGGGGTAACCGTCGTACGCCGGCCGGGGCGGCCGCGCGCCGCTGACCTGCGCACGGGCGCAGGGACGCTGATGGCTCGCGAAGGTAGTCGTGACCACGTGTCGTGCAGATCGTGTCCCACGATCCGAGACCACTGTGCTGTGCGACACTGTGCCGGACTAGAGGCGCCCCTCCGGCACCCGTCGACCTCGCGCCCCGCGCGTCCCCGAGGACGCCGACGGCGCCCGGAGCGCCCCGCACCCCCGCGGGCGCCACGCAGAACGAGAAGGAACCCCATGGCCACCCCGCACATCGCCGCCGAGCCCGACGACTTCGCCCCCGCCGTCCTCATGCCCGGTGACCCCAAGCGCGCCCAGCGCATCGCCGAGGCCGTCCTCGACGGGCCCCGCCTCGTCTCCGACGTGCGCGGCATGCTCGGCTTCACCGGCACCCACGAGGGCAAGCCGCTCTCCGTCATGGGCTCCGGGATGGGCCAGCCCTCCTTCACCATCTACGCCACCGAGCTCTTCAGCCAGTTCGGCGTCCAGCGCATCATCCGCGTCGGCACCGCCGGCGGCATCGGCAAGGACGTCCACGTCGGCGACGTCGTCATCGCCACCGGCGCCCACACCGACTCCGCCATGAACCAGCTGCGCGTCCCAGGCGTCAACTTCTCCGCCGTCGCCGACTTCCACCTCGCCCAGGCCGCCTGGGCCGAGGCCGAGGCCGCCGGCATGACGGACCGCGTCCACGCCGGCACGATCATCTCGCGCGACCACTTCTACTTCACGCCCGAGGGCCAGACCGAGGCGCTCTCCCGCTACGGCACCCTCGCCGTCGAAATGGAGGCCGCGGCCCTGTACGGCACCGCCGCCGAGTACGGCACGCAGGCCCTCGCCGTCCTCACGATCTCGGACCACCTCCTCGACCACTCCGGGGACATGTCCGCCGAGGACCGCGAGACCCGTTTCCAGGACTCCCTGCGCCTCGCCGTCGCAGCCGCGCTCAGCTGAGGCAGACGCCCACACCGAGCGACCAGGCAGGCCCTCGCGGAGCGCGACGCGCCGCAGGCAGGGCCCGGGGCGCGGCGTCGCGGCGAGCGTGGAGCGCGGCCGGCGCGCGGGTGCGCGCCCGGAGTCGTAGCCTGCGCTGCATGATCATGCGCCAGGTGCTGCCACGAGCGGCCGCCGCCCTCCCCGGTCAGGGGACGGTGCGACGGCCGCTCTCGCGCGCCCGAGCCCTCGACCTGCGCTACGTGCGCTCAGGCCCGGTGACGGAGGAGCCCGTCCTCGTCATCCCCGGCGGCCCGGGCCTTGCCTCCGTGCCGCCCTACGCGGGGCTCCGCGCCAGGACCTCACGGATCGGCGTCGACGTCCTCATGGTCGAGCACCGGGGCGTCGGACTGTCACGGCGGGACACGACCGGGCACGACCTCCTCGCCGAGGACCTCACGGTGGACGCGGTCATCGACGACCTGCTCAGCGTGCTCGACGCCGTGCGGGCGCCGCGGGCGCTCGTGTTCGGCTCCTCCTACGGCGCCTACCTGGCGGTGGCCCTCGGCGAGCGGGCACCGGAGCGGGTGGCCGCCATGGTCCTCGACTCCCCGCTGCTCACCACGAGAGCGCTGCGCGCCGAGCGCCGGGCCGTGCGCGCCGCGCTGTGGGAGGGCTCGGTCCCCGGGAGCGCCGTGCTCTCGGCCCGGGTCAGGGCCCTGTCCCACGGCGGCCTCCCCGACGACGAGCTCGTCGACGCCCTGCGCGCGGCGTGGGAGCTCGGCGGCCCGGAGCTGTCCCGCGCGGTCACCGACGCCTGGGCCCGTGGCCGTGGGCGCCTGGCACGCGCGCTCCTGCTCGCCTGGGCCGGCCACGGCCCGGAGCCCGAGGGCGGCAGCTGGCCCGCCTTCTACGAGTACGACCTCGTCTCCGCCCTCGCCCTGCACGAGCTCGACTTCTCCCCCGAGCCCGACGGCGCCCCGCTCGACGTCGCGCTGACCTACGGGCCCGTCGAGGGCAGCGACGCGCCGCACGAGGCCTTCGCCGGTGAGTCCCACGACCTCCCGCGCGCGCTGCGCCGCTTCACCTGGCCGACCGTCGTCGTCTCGGGGCGCCGCGACATGACGACCCCGCCGGAGGTGGCACGCCGGGCGGCGGCCGGGCTCCCCCACGGCGTCCTCGTGACGATCGACGGCGGGCACTCGGCGCTCGAGAACCGTCCCGAGACGGCTCTCGCCGTCGTGAGGGCGATTCAGGCGGGCGCCTGGGAACGGTTGCCGGGGCTCGAGGACGCGCTCGACGCGCTCCCGCGGCTCGCCGTCGCCGCACGGCTCCCGGCGATCGTCCGAGCGTGCCTCGCGCTGCCCGTCTGAGCACGGTCCCGGTCCCGGCCCGGGTCGGCGCACTCCCGAGGGAACGACGCCTAGCGCGCGAGGCCGGAGAGCAGTGCCTGGGAGGCGGCGACGATCTGCTCCTGGGCGCTCGTGCGGCTCGTCGTCGGCTCTCCGTCTCCGTCCTGGGGCCCGTAGTCCCCGAAGTCAGCGTGGACGGCGCCGTCCACCTCCACGAAGCGGGTACCGGCGGGGAGCAGGTTCCGGGTGCCGGCCACCTTCGCGGGCGTGGTGAGCCCGTTAGCTGTACTTCCCCATGAGGTTGTGAACGCGGTCTGAGGGGGTCTGGCCGCCGATTCCGGTGTGGGGTCGGTGGTGATTGTAGTAGTGCAGCCAGGTCGTGTAGGCGGCGGTTCGCTCTGCCTCGTCGGTGTAGACGGCGGCATACGCCCACTCGGCGGCGAGAGTGCGGTTGAAGCGCTCGACCTTGCCGTTGGTCTGCGGCCGGTAGGGCTTGGTCCACTTGTGCTTGACGGCCTGGCCGAGGGCATCAGCGAAGGCGCGCGAGCGGTAGCAGGCGCCATTGTCCGTCATCACGGCGGTGACGGTGACGCCGAGGCCGGAGAAGAACGCGTTCGCTCGTTGCCAGAAGGCGGCCGCGGTCTCCTTGCGCTCGTCGTCGAGGATCTCGGAGTACGCGACCCTGGAGTAGTCGTCGACGGCGTGGTGCAGGTACCGGTAGCCGCGCGAGCCCGGCGCCCCTGCCCTGGCGGCTCGATCGCGCACAGCGCCCGCGGTGCGGTCCTGGACGGATCCGCGACCGTGGACCCGCCAGCCGCCGCCGTCGGGGATGCGGCCTTGCTTCTTGACGTCAACGTGCACCAGCAGGCCGGGCGCAGCGACCTCGTACCGCCGCGGTGCCGGCTTGCGCACTGGCAGCCCGGTGGACTGGTCGATGTTGGCCAGCTTCGGCATGTGATAGCGGGCCAGTACCCGTCCGACCGTGGAGCGGTGCAGCCGCAGGTGATAGGCGATCCGGTGGGGACCCCACCGACGTGTGAACCGCAGCGCGATGATCCGGTGCTCCGTCCTGCGAGGCAGTCGCCCTGGGGAGGAACTCGGCCTCGAGCTTCGGTCGGTCAGCTCCAGCCCGGACCGGTACCTGTCCACCCACCGCTTCGCCGTCGCCGGCGAGCACTGGAACCGTTCGGCGGCGCGCCGCAGGGACCAGCCCTGATCGACGACGAGAACAGCGAGGCGACGACGCCCCTCCGGCGTCAAAGGCGCGTTAGCGTGAGTCATGAGGACCTCCGTGGTCAGGATGCGAGTGCGGTAACCCACATCCTGCCCGGAGGTCCTCGCTACCTCGACCGTTCACAACCTCCCGGTGAAGTACAGTTAGCGCTCGCGGTGACCGAGGTGATGTCGAGGCCCTTCTCGTCCGCGACCCGGCTGGCGGGGTAGGCGGCCCACAGGAGGAGGCCGCGCACGGCCGGGGCGTCGACCTCGCGCGCGGCGACGACGCCACCGAGACTGTGTCCTCCGACGGCCCACGTGGTGACCTCGGGGTGGTGGGCGATGACGGCCTCGGCGGCGCCCGTGGCGAGGAAGGCGACCTGGAGCCGCTGCTTGACGATGACGACCTCGTAGCCGCCCGCGGCGACGTCCGAGGCGAGCGGCACGTACGCCTGGGGCGCGACGAGGGCGCCCGGTTGGAGCACGAGGCCGGTCGTGGCCGTCCCGGTCGCGGGGCGCAGGACGATCTCGATCGAGCTCTCAGCGACGGTGACGCCGTCGGCGATCCTCTCGCTCGTCGCGGCGGCGGGACGGAGCCAGGCGGTGGCCCCCGCCAGTGCGAGGACGAGGACGGCGAGAAGTGCGCGCCCGACGCCCGCGAGGACACGGCGCCCGCTCCCTCTGCGCCCCGCCCGTGCATCGGGGAGTCCTCGCAGGCCTGAGACGAGGAGCCCGAGGCCGAGCAGCGTCACGACCGCGAGGAGGACGGCCGTCGCGGGGTGCAAGCCTCGGAGCACCGCGACAGCGACGCTGGCCGTCCAGCCGGCGGCGACGAGGCAGGCGAGTCCGAGAGCAGTCCGGAGGACACGTCGTCCGGGCGGGAGCGGTGCGCAAGTCACCCGCCGGACGCTAGCCGACGCGCTCACGACCGCACCCTCACCTGCGGCCGGCAGGGAGAGACCCTGTGGGCCGGCTGCGGCGTCAGGCGCGCCGGGAGGCCTCGTACGCAGCGCCGACGATCCCGGCGGTGTTGAGGAGCCGTGCCGGAATGATCTCCGTCTTGACGTCGAGGAGCGGGAGGAACTTCTCGCTCTTCTTGGACACGCCGCCACCCACGACGAACAGGTCGGGGCTGAAGAGCATCTCGACGTGCGAGTAGTAGCGCTGAAGGCGCTTGGCCCACTTCTTGAAGGAGAGGTCCTGAAGCTCGCGCTGGCCGGAGGACGCGTGGGACTCGGCGTCACGGCCGTCGATCTCGAGGTGCCCAAGCTCGGTGTTGGGGACGAGGGTCCCGTCGACGATGATCGCGGAGCCGATCCCGGTGCCCAGGGTGGTGACGATGACGGTGCCCGGGTGGCCCTTCGCGGCGCCGTAGGCGACCTCGGCGAGCCCGGCGGCGTCGGCGTCGTTGAGGACGGTGACGGCTCGTCCGAGGTGCTCCGCCATGATGGTCTCGACGTTGACGCCCTCCCAGGACTGGTCGAGGTTGGCGATGAAGGGGACGACGCCGTGGATGATGGGAGCCGGGAAGTCGATGCCGACGGGCACGTCCGGGCCGACCCCGAGTGCCTCGACGATCTGCTTGCAGACCTCGGCGACGGCGTCGGGCGTGGAGGGCTGGGGCGTCTCGATACGGACGCGCTCGCCGATGAACTCGCCGGTGTCGAGGTCGACGAGGGCGCCCTTGACGCCCGATCCACCGATGTCGATGCCGCAGCCGACGTGTGCCATGCGTGTCCTCCAGGGTCGTGTGGTGGCTGCGGAAAGGCTACCACCACCGGCAGCGCCCCCGGCTGCTCCTCGAGGCCGTTCCCGGCGCCTGGACGCCGTCGGTAACGCACTGGGGAAGCCCGGGCCACGGCGCTGACGATCGCGGGCCGTACGACGAAGGACCCCGCCGATGGCGGGGTCCTGCTGAGGGTGGACGCCGCTGGACTCAGCCCGAACACGTGGAAGCGGCTCGAACGGTTGAGTTTCGCGTGGGAGCAGCCGAAGCCGGGCATCGAAGGAGAGGCGCCACGGACGGTGGAACCCGGGCCTGGGGTGGTGTTGAACCCAATGAGACGGTTGCGAACACAACTCACCGAGACAGAAGTGGACGCAATACGAACCGCCCGGCAGAACGGCGACAGCGTGATCTCGATTTGCCGCCGGTTCGACATCCACCGAATGACCGTGCGAACGCATGCCAAGGACCTGCTGTGACGGCTCAGTAGCCCAGTTGATCAATCCCCCAGCGAGCTGCCACGCCTCTTGCAGATCGAGGTTCGAACCTGCCGGCTCCGACGAACACACGCCCAGCAAACACTCATGCAGCGTCAACGCGTCGCCAAAGGACCGCCAAAGGGGAGTGCAGCGTTGCCAGACAGAGATCTCGGACGACCATCACTCACCCGTCCAACAAGGCTCGTTTTGCAGAGTCTGGCAACGGTGAGGCGATATCCTGCGGCTCGCGAGTGTCGAATCGAACCATGGCGCCTCGTTCGCGCTCAAAAGATGTCAGCGTTTGCGGGAGCCTCGCGGACAGCTCGTGTGAGGAAGAAGTACCACCCTGGGCTCAGTAGGACGGTGTATTCGGGCGGGCCGCCAGCACGAACAGAGCGGGAGTTCGGGTCGCTGAACTCATCGTCTATGCGGAGGTCGTCCGGCAACTTCGCGGAGTGGACAAGTTCACATCGAAGCCACTTGTAGAAGAGGTGGTCCAGATTGACTTGCTGCCCCCGGTACTCGACGCTGATCGTCAAGTTCAGCGCGGCCTTCATGAACGCTTCGAAATTCTCTCGATCTTTTTTGATCTCAGGATAAGTCCTGCGGGCAGTGGCCGCGACTGCGATGAGAACGCTGAGCAGCGCCCCTTCTCGCCGGTTGTGTCGCCAGAGCAGATCTGCGTCTTCGAGTCGTTCTTGAATCGACATGATTCACTCATCATTCTTCATCCGAGATCCGCGGTCAAGTCCCTTGTTGTGGTGTGTCTTAGGCCGCGGTGATGGCGGTGGTGTCGTCGGTGTCGTGGCGTAGGAGGCGGGTCAGGCGTCGCATGGAGACCTCGGAGAGGTAGCGGCGTTCGCCGTACTGCCACTGCTCGTGCTGCTCGAGCAGGACGGCGCCGACCAGGCGGGTCACTGAGTCCCGGTCAGGGAAGACCTGGACGACGTCGGCTCGCCGTTTGATCTCGGTGTTGACCCTCTCGATGGGGTTGTTGGACCAGATCTTCTTCCAGTGGTCGGTCGGGAAGGCGGCGAAGGCCGTCAGGTCGGGCTCTGCGTCGCGCAGCATGGTGGCGACCTCAGGGGAGGTGGTCTGCATCGAGGCAGTGACCTGGTGGTAGCTCTCGCGCACGGCCTCGGGGGTGGTCTGGGCGTAGATCGTGGAGATCAGGGCGTTGACGGGCTTGGAGCGCGCTGAGCCCAGGCGCTGGGTGACGTCGCGGGCGAAGTGGACGCGGCAGCGCTGCCAGGCCGCTCCGGGCAGGACGGCCTTGACCGCGGCCTTGAGCCCGGTGTGGGCGTCGGAGATGACCAGCGCCACGCCCTGGGGGCGTGAGGCCGAGGACGGGTTCAGGCCGCGTTGGCGCAGGTCGCGCAGGAACTCCGTCCAGAAGTCGGTGGACTCGCTGTCCCCGACCGTCATGCCCAGGATCTCGCGGCGTCCGGCGGCTGAGACCCCGACGGCGACGACGGTGGCCTGGGAGACGACGTGACCGTGCTGGCGCACGTCGAGGTAGGTGGCGTCCAGGTAGAGGTAGGGGAACCAGGTGTGGTCCAGCGGGCGGGTCAGGAAGGTGGAGACGACCTCGTCGATGTCGGCGCAGATCCGCGAGACCTGGGACGTGGAGATGCCGGTCTCGTTGCCCAGGGCACGCACCAGGTCGTCGACCTTGCGGGTGGAGGCCCCCTGGATCCAGGCGGTGGCGATCACCGAGTACAGGGCCTTGTCGACCCGGCGGCGTGGGTGGAGCAGGGAGGGGAAGAAGGAGCCCTGGCGCAGCTTGGGGATCACCAGGTCGAGCTCGCCGGCCGGGGTCGCCAGGACCTTGGGGCGGGTGCCGTTGCGGCGCGTGGTGCGCTCGTCGGTGCGCTCGTAGCGCTCGGCGCCGATGCGGGCGATGGCCTCGGCGTCCACGAGGTCCTGCAGTCCCGCCTGCAGCGGGCGACGGAACACCTCCTCGTGGGCCAGGCCCGGATCAGCGAGCAGCTCGCGCAGCAGCGTGGACAGGGCAGACTTGTCCCGGGTCATCGTGGGGTCCCTTCGAAAGGTTCTTGGCGGAATCAGGTCCCCACGATGACCCACCCAGCACCTCAACGCACCGACCCGCGTCACCACGGGAATTGCCACCACGCTAAGGGACTCACCCTACGAGGGAGATGCGCTCGGCGGCACGCAGGAAATGTCAGTGGTGGCCGTCAGACTGAAGGCAGCGCAGAGAGGAGAAGACGTGATCGAAGCCGTCAAAGCCCTGCCCGGGCTCATCAAGGACTGGAAGACCAACAGTGATCTGATTTACCAACTAGTTGGATGCCTCGCTGGGGTGCTGACAATCGCCGCATACGTTCGCGAGCAACGCCCCAGTGAGGTTCTCGCGTCCGCCATGTACGCCATTGGGGCTTCGGGGGTCGGAGGGTGGTTCGAGTCCGGCCTCCCACCGTTACTTGCCGAGCCTCATGTTGAGGCAAGCCGCACACTCGTGTCGCTGGCAGCGTTGGCTGTCCTGACGATGCTGATCAAACCATTCTTCAACGCCAAGCGTGACGACTGGCCTATTGACCTTCAGGCCCGAGGCCTCTTGGGCTCGCGCGCAGCCGTCACGACGTGGGTGTTGCTCATGTTCGCAGCTCAATTCGCGTCCATAGCGTGGGCGGCGGAGTGGCTGCGTTCACAAGTGCAGGTTGCTGTGATTGTTACCGTTGCGACCGCTTTGATTCTCGGGCTGGCATATGTTGCTGCGCGCAGACTCCAGATGCACAGCCTTCTCGATGTGGCTGGTGCCTGGCTCGCCCACATGGTGGCGAGCGCAGGCGCAGTCGTGATCATGACGGGATTCGCCTTGGCATTCGCCGTCATCGGGCCAGTCATGGGTGCCGCGTCCTGGCTCTTTACAACAGAGTCTGATGCGTACTCAGATACCAAGCGACGGGTCGCGCAAGAACTCGCCCGTTCGCAGCAGCCAACCGGAGCTATCTGAATCGCCCCGGGTTTGTTAGAGGCTCGCAAGTGCCGCGTCGGCGGTCGCCGGCACGGTCTGGTGGTGATAGTAGGTGTCCTCGAGTTCGACGGGCGGGATCATGCCGATCTCGCCGTGGAGGCGACGATGGTTGAACCAGTCGATGTACTCCGCGGTCGCGATCTCGTGGTCGTCGATGTTCTTCCAAGGGCCGTGGTTGCGGATCAGTTCGGCCTTGAACAGCGAGTTGAAGCCCTCAGCCAGGGCGTTGTCGTAGGAGTCGCCGGTCGAACCAACGGACGCGACCGCGCCGGCTTCCGAGAGGCGCTGGGTGTAGCGGACGGCGACGTACTGGGCGGATTCAAGGGGTGGTCGCAACACTGCGAGGATCGGAGGGGTTGTCGGTGGTTGAGGATCAGGGTCGGCGTCGGCAGTGGCGGGCGGATCGTGCGGTTGGTGAGGTGATGCGTTCTCCGGGGCGACCGCCGGTGTCCAGGGTCGCGTGCCGCGACTTCTGGCGCCTGGTGGCTGAGGGGTTCTCCAGTGAGCAGGCTGCGCAGGCCGTCGGCGTGTCGGCGGCCGTGGGGGCCCGATGGTTCCGCCAAGGTGGCGGGATGGCACCGATGTCGTTGGCCGAGCCCGCCGGCCGATACCTGAGCCTTGACGAGCGAGAGGAGATCGCCGTCCTTCACGCCAAGGGCGAGGGCGTGCGCAGCATCGCTCGTGCGATCGGCCGCAGCGCGGCGACGGTGAGTCGTGAGCTGCGTCGGAACGCCGCTACCCGCGGCGGGGCGGTGGTGTACAGGGCCAGCGTGGCCCAGTGGAAGGCCGAGCAGGCCGCCAGGCGCCCCAAGGAGACGAAGCTGGCCTCCAACCCGCGTCTTGGCCAGTACGTCGTTGACGCCCTGGCCGGCAGGGTGACCGACGCGCACGGGCAGGCCGTGCGCGGTCCGGAGGTACCGGGCTGGAAGGGGCGGGGCAAGCCGCGCAGGGCCGACCGCCCGTGGTCCAGGGGGTGGAGCCCGGAGCAGATCAGCAACCGCCTCAAGGTCGACTTTCCCGGCTCTTCGTAATCAAGGGGGTAGGTGGGGTCTGAAGCCGCCGGCTTCGAGCAGACTCCGTGAGATGTAGTTCGTCAGGTTCCGGAAGCCCAGGGCGGAGCCGCGGAGGTGTTCGAGGCGCCCGTTGAATCTCCTATGTCTGTCAAGTCGTCTTGAGCTGGGCCCGGGCTGCGGTGTTGAGGTGTCGGTAGATCTCACGGGCGAGGTATCGCTTGAGGCAGCGACGAATCTCGCGGAGGCTGCGTCCTTCGGCGGTGCGGCGCTCGACGTAGGCGCGGGTGCGGGGGTCCATGCGCATGCGGGTGACGATGGCCATGTGGAGGGCGCGGTTCAGGCGTCGGTCACCGCCGCGGTTGATGCGGTGCCGGACGGTGTTGCCCGAGGACGCGGGGATCGGGCTGACACCGGCGAGGCTGGCGAACGCGGCCTCGGATCTGATGCGACCCAGATGCGACCAGGCGGTCAACGCGACGGCGGCGGTGACCGGCCCGATTCCGGGCTGGTCAAGGAGCGTGCCTGCAGGGCTCTGGCGGACGAGATCGGTGATCCGCTTGGTGATGTCCTTGAGTTCAGTGTCGAGTGCGGCGACGCGCTTGGCGAGACGGGTGGCTTCGCCTCGGGCTGTAGCGGTGGCGAGGTTTTCGTCGCGTGTTCTCCATGCCGCGATCGTGACGATCTGCGTCGCGGTGAGCGGGCGGCGGGCGTCGATTCCGAGGTCGACCACTCGCAGCAGCGCGGTGAGCGCGTTGATCGTCGCGGTGCGCTCGGTGCTCATGTGATCACGAGATGCCAGCAGCACCTTGACGGCGGCGCGGATACCGTCGTCAGCGCGCGGTTCGCGCAGCTGCGTGTCCTGGAGCGGGAGCGCTGCGGCGGCGATGCGGCGGGCGTCCAACGGGTCGGACTTGCCGATGCCGCGGTTCGCGCGGGCGTTCATGCGCGGGGCCTCGACGACCGCGTATCCAGCATCCGATGCGGCGCGCGCCAGGCGTGCCCCGTAGGTTCCGGTGCCCTCGATCACCCAGAGCACGCCGGCGTCGCCGCCGGTGCGTCGTCCGCCCCAGGACACGGCTCGTGACAGACCCGCTGCGGTGGCGGGGAACTGGGCCTCATCGACGATCTCACCGGTGGGGCAGGCCAGGATCGAGATGGCGTGGTTGCGGGCGTGGGTATCCACGCCGATGACGAACGGGCGGGCATGCGCGACGATAGCCATGGCGATCGACGCTCCTCTCTTCAAACCGACAGGGTCACGGTCGCTGAGCGGCCGGCACCGGTCCGGGAAGAGGTCACGTCGGGGCGAATCTGTGATGGGCCACGACCCCGCAGGGGTCGGGCAGTCTCCTGATGAGGCCACCGAGGTGGGCCGGACGGCGCCGGCCGCGCCGACCCGGGCGGACAATTCAACGGAAAGACACCGCAAGCGGGCCAATTGCTTCGAGAGTCACACCCCGGTCGACACGGCCGACATCCATCATGACCAGCCAGTCCCAGACCGGCCGATTCCAGACTCACAGATCGCCTCCGTGGGACCGTTGCTGGTGCCGGGCCGGTCGAAGAACGCGAGCACGTCGATGGCCCGTTGCTTCAGTGTCCGGCCGAGCTTGCGCAGTTCGACAAGTCCGGCCGGGATACCGCTTGTGAGGGAGTCGATGAGTTGCTGCATGACGAACTTCCCGAGTCCCCGGTCAGCTTCCCGGTAGGCGGTGACCATCCGCTGATAGATGCCCCAGGTCGCCTCGACCTCGACATGCTGCTCGTCGGCGAACAGCTCCTCGAGGCGGGTCTGCTGCTTCTCGGTGAGCAGCCCGGCTCCGGTGTGCAGGGTGCGGCGGGCCTTGTAGAGCGGATCCTCCTTCCTTCCGCGGCGCCCGAATGCGTCACGCTGGACGCGGCGGCGGCACTCGTCGAGCGCGTCGCCAGCCAATCTCACGACGTGGAACGGGTCCATCACCGCGACCGCGTCGGGGAGTTCCTCGACGGCAGCGGTCTTGAACCCGGTGAACCCGTCCATCGCGACAACCTCGACACCATCGCGCCAGGCCTGGGCACGGGCGGCGAGCCAGGTCTTGAACACGCTCTTGGAACGCCCCTGGACCATGTCCAGCAACCGTGACGGTCCGGTCTTGTCCCGCACCGGGGTGAGGTCGATGATCACGGTCACGTACTTGTCGCCGCGGCGGGTGTGGCGCCAGACGTGCTCGTCGACGCCGATCACCGCGACGCCGCACGGACCGGGCTGGGTCATCGATCAGTGCCCGCTTGCCCTGGGCGAGGACCGCGGTGTTCGCCGTGTGCCAGGACACCCCCAAGCCCGCGGCTACACGCGAGACCGTGAGATGGTCGACCACGATGCCCTCCAGCGCCCACCGCATCCCGCGACGAGACAGCTTCGCTCGCGCGGGCGCCGCCGCGGTGAGGTCTTCGCGCCAGGAACGCCCGCAGCCGGAACACTTGTATCGGCGGATCCGGACCAGCAGCGTCGTCGGGCGGTGTCCGAACGGCTCGTGCGCGAGCAACCGCGTATCAGTCCCGCGACAAAGCCCCTGGCTGCCACAACCCCGACACCACGGATCCGGCTCCGCAACCCGGCACTCGATCACCGCCCGGTCCGACTGGGGACACTGCCCCACCGCGACCAGACCAAGCTCGTCCAGTCGGCAGAACACGGTCAGATCAGGGGTCGCAAAGGTAGCGTGGAGCACGTCGAGGTCTTCCGGCAGATGGTCAGTGTGAGAACTTCCATCATCGGCAGACCTCGACCCTCACCCCCGCAACGACGCGCTCAACCACCTACCCCCTCAACTGCGAAGAGCCACTTTCCCTCTGATGAGTCGATGCGGATCAGTCACGAGGCGATCTACCAGGCGCTGTTCATCCAGGGACGCGGTGCTCTGGAGCGCGAGATGACCGCGTGCCTGCGCACGGGGCGGGCGCTTCGCAAGCCTCGCCAGCGACGACGCAGCAAGCCCCAGGGGCACGTCACTGCCGACACTCTCATCGCTCAGCGTCCCCAGGAGGCCTCGGACCGCAGCGTCGTCGGGCACTGGGAGGGAGACCTGATCATCGGCACGGGCCGGTCCGCCGTCGCGACGCTGGTCGAGCGCGTCAGCCGCATGACGATCCTCGTCCACCTGCCGCGTACCGAGCGCGAGGACCTCCATCAGGAGCCCGGGCGGGTGAGGTCCCGCCCCTCCGGCTACAGCGCCGACGCGGTCGCCACGGCCCTGGAGGAGGCACTCAGCCACCTCCCACTGGAAATGCGCAAGACCATCACCTGGGACCGGGGAGGGCAGATGGCCGCCCACGCCGCCCTCACCGCCGCCACCGGCACCAAGATCTACTTCGCCGACCCCCACAGCCCGTGGCAGCGTCCCAGCAACGAGAACACCAACGGACTCCTGCGCCAGTACTTCCCCAAGGGCACGGACCTATCACGATGGAGCGCCCAGGACCTCCAGGCCGTCGCCCACACCCTGAATGACAGGCCCCGAAAGATCCTGGGCTGGAAGAACCCCAACGAGGTCTTCAACCATCACCTACACTCCCTCCAACACACACGTGTTGCGACCACCGCTTGAATCCGCCCACTACCGATCCATCCGCTACAGACAGTCGCTCGCCGACTGCCAGGCCGTGGCGTCGGTGGGGCCCCGAGGGCGACTCCTACGACAACGCCCTGGCTGAGGCCCTGAACTCGTTGTACAAGGCCGAGCTCATCCGGAACAAGGGGCCCTGGACGTCCATCGACGACGTCGAGCTGGCGACCGCCGAGTGGGTCCACTGGTACAACACTGTGCGGCCTCACTCCGCGATCGGGATGCTCACCCCCGTCGAGCACGAGCACACCCACCACACCGCAACCGGAGCCGAGGCCACAGCCCTTGAGGTCGTCGACCGACCCCTACCCCAGACCACCACAACCAGATAAACGAGCCTCCACAAAACCCGGGGCTTGACAGGCTCCCCACAGCTGCGGTAGCGATCGTGCTTCGTGGCGCGCACCCGGCTGGGCACACTGGCACTGGACGACAGGATGACGCTGCGCGAATGGTCCTCACCCGCCCGGGCTCGGATCGATGAGACCGATCCGCTCCTGCTCGGGACCATCACCGTCGAGCTAAGCCCGACGGGGGCCGGTAGCCGCCCGACCTGGCGGCAGGGCTATGGCGCCCGAGGCCTTCCCGCCGTGCTGGCACTAGCCCTCGGGCCGTTCGCGGCCCGGGGCTACCGGGTGGCGCTGGGGCGCATCGCATCCTGTACTGACCGGCCAGGCCGTGGCGGACTCAGCCGTGGCGGGCCACCAGGCCGGCGCGTTGCACCAGGTCGGCCTGCAGGGGTAACCGCGCCCAGGAGACCAGCCGCTGCGGCCACGGGCGCCTGCGCCACCGCCAGGCCATCGTGAGATTGCCGGGGAAGACGCCGATGAACAGGGCCTGGGCCGCCCGGCCGCCGGCCCGGCGGGTGGCGGGCACCGCCAGCAAGGTTCCGATGGCCAGCTCCGCCATTCCCGAGCCGAACGTCCACTGCCGTGCAATCCCGGGCAAGCAGCGAGGGATCAGCGCATCGAAAGGCTCAGGCCTAGCAAAATGCAACGCGCCCATGCCCAGACAGAGACCTGCCAAGCCCCAGGCATTGCGATGTGCTTCATCGAGAGATGTCATGGTTTTCTTTTACGTCAATAGGCCAGTGGAATGCAAGAGCCAGGGGGGCTGGACGGCGATAGGGAGCACTTCAACGAGATGGAGATGGCTCGGACGAGCCAGAGATCCAGGCAGCGCATGGTTCCATGCCTGGACTTTCCCTGAACCGGCCCCAGTCGCCGAACGCTGTCCCGAGAGCCCATTCAGCGCACGCATCACGCGCATGTCATGCTCTTCATCCGCTGGTGGCGGACAGTCTTTTCGCACCACGTCTGGGACTCGGGCATGAAGCTAGGTTTGCCTCGGGTCCCCATCGAGGGATGTCACCATCCGTAGCGCCTGAGACATACGAACCCCGGAACGAGGAGGACACCCGATGAGCCATCATGACGTGATCGTGGTGGGAGCGGGCCTGGCTGGCCTGGCCTGTGCCGCCGCCCTGAAGGATGCAGGCTTCAAGACCGTGGTGCTGGAAGCCACGGACCGCGTTGGCGGACGGGCCACCAGCGACGAGGTGGACGGCTTCATACTGGAGCGCGGCTTCCAGGTGCTCAACCCCGCTTATCCCCATCTGCGCGCCACCGGGGTGCTGGCGGGCCTGGACCTCCAGCCCTTCCCCCGCGCCATCCGGGTGCGGCGCGGTGGGCAGATCGACGAGCTGGTCGACCCGACGCGCCACCCCCGGTCTGTCGCCCAGGACCTGCGCAGCGGGCTGGTCTCTCCTCGTGATCTGGCGGCGGCACGCCTCGCCCTGCAACTGACCAGCGCCGATCGTCGCCGGGGGGATGCCTTCGACGCCGCCGGTTTCCGGGGCCCGCTGCGCCGCCACGTCGTGGACCCCTTCCTCGCGGGGGTGGTGTGCGAGGCAGAGGGCTCCACCTCGCTGCGCTTTACCGCTTGGCTGGCGTCGATGTTCCTGCGGGGTACCCCCGGCCTTCCCAAGGGCGGTATGCGACGCCTGCCCGAGGTCTTGGCCGACGGGCTCGACGTGCGCCTCGATCATCGCGTGACAGCGGTGGACACCGTGGCGTCAGGGGTCTCGACCCCCCACGGTGATTTCACCGGGCGGGCGCTGGTCCTGGCGGCCGGTCCGATCGGCGCGGCCTGTCTGGTCGGCGAGCAGCCTCCAGTGACGCACCCGACCACCACGTGGTGGTTCGCCACGGACCGGGCCCCCAGTCACAGCGGCGCCATTCACGTCGACGGCGAGTCCTCCGGTCCGGTGATCACCACCGCGGTGGTGAGCCACGCCGCACCGGACCACGCACCTGCCGGCCAGCACCTCGTCACGGCACTGACCCTTGCCGAGGGTGACGTGACCGATGGTGATCGGGCCGGTGGCCAGGCGGCCGATCGCGGTGTTGACGAGCAGCAGGTGCTCGCACACCTGGGGCACATCTATGGCGCGGACACCGATGGGTGGCGCACCCTTGCAGCGCACCGGATTCCCCAAACGTTGCCCGCCGTCGTCCCGGGACAGTTCGCCCACGGCCGCATCGGGTATCGAGACGAGGCGGTGCTGTGCGGTGACCAATTCGGAAATGCCTCCATCGACGGGGCGGTCGCCTCCGGGCAAGCGGCCGCCAGCGAGGTCATCCGTCGCCTTCGCACCCAGATGCCTGAGGGGAGGACCGCGCGGTGACGACCCTGCTGTGGCTGCGCGACGACCTCAGGGTCCACGACCACCCGGCACTCAATGCTGCACTGCAGGACGACGGGGTCGTGGTGGCCCTGTGGATCCGCGAATGCAGCCCGCCCGAGCCCGAGGGCGAGGCGCGAGGACCGCGCCCGCTGGGAGCAGCGAGCCGCTGGTGGTACCACCAGAGTCTTGTGTCGCTCTCGCAGTCCTTGGCCGAACTGGGCATCCCCTTGCTCTTCGCCCAGGGTGACGCGCGCCAGATCCTGCCCGACCTCGCGCAACGCTTGGGAGCAGGCACCGTCAGGTGGACTCGCCGGTACGCCCAGCCGGCCCGCGCGCTGGACGCCGAGGTGAAGGCGGGGTTGCTGGCGGCTGGTCTGGCGGCGCACAGCCACCCCGGCAGCCTGCTGGTGGAACCTTGGACGCTCTCCACCACCACCGGTGGGCACTACACGGTCTTCACCCCCTTCCACCGCCGGGCCTCGGAGCTCGACGTGGGCGCCTGCCTGCCCGCCCCGGACACCCCGCCGCAGGACGCAGACAGCGCGATAGCGCTGCCCGACGACCTGGGTGAGGCCGTCACCCGCCAGGTCGACGACCTGGAGCTGCTCGACGACCACCCGCAGTGGTGGCGGGACACGGTCACACAGCACTGGTCCCCCGGAGAGGACGAGGCGCTGGCCCGCCTCGACGCGATCGAGCAATGGCTACCGGGCTACCACACCTCACATGACTTGCCCGCGGACTACAACTCCACCAGCCGCCTGTCGCCCCACCTGCGTACCGGGGAGGTCTCGCCGAGGCAACTGCTCGAGGCAACCAACCGGGTTGACGTCCCGGCGGCCGACCGTCAGGCCTGGCTGCGGCAGCTCTACTGGCGTGAGTTCTGCTGGCACCTGACCTTTCACCTCGACGACCTCTCGACCCGCCCGATGCGGCCCCAGTTCGAGGCCTTTCCCTACGAACCGGACGAGGAGCTCCTGCGGGCCTGGCAGCAGGGACGCACGGGATACGGCCTGGTGGATGCAGGCATGATGCAGCTGTGGCAGACGGGTTGGATGCACAACCGGGTGCGCATGGTCACCGCCTCATTGCTCACCAAGAACCTGCTGCAGCCATGGTGGCTGGGGGAGCAGTGGTTCTGGGACACCCTGGTGGACGCCGACGAGGCCAGCAATCCGGTCTCCTGGCAGTGGGTGGCCGGCTGTGGCGCCGACGCGGCGCCCTATTTCCGGGTCTTCAACCCCGAGCTCCAACGGCTCCGCTTCGATCCGGATGGCGCCTACGCCACCCGGTGGCTCCGCGATGCAAGGCCCGGGTCGCTGGCACCCGTCGTCGATCTGAAGCAGTCCCGGCAGGAGGCCCTGGAGGCCTACGAGGCGGTCCGTCAGGGGCGGTGAGGGGCCGACGGGGCCGTCATGACGGGTGACGCCGGGCCGCAAGGTGACCATTCGGTGGCCGCCACTTCCGCCGACGGCAGATTCACTGTCCGGCATGGGCGGTGACCTGTTGGATTGTGACGACGAGGTGCCGCGACGGTCGGCACCGACGAGGACCAGGAGACCGACATGACGCAGCACAGCGCAGACCAGCAGAAGATTCATGAACTGATCAAGGACATCCGTTTCGCCATGATGGCCACCTCCGAGAATGGACGTGTGGTCAGCCGCCCGATGACCCCATTGCTGATCGAGGACGACCTCACGCTCCTGTTCATCACCCAGCGCAGCACCGATGTTGCCCAGCAGGCCGACGGTCAGAGTGTCAACCTGACCTTCGTGGACTCTGGCACCTTTGTTTCGATCACCGGCACCGGTGAACTTCGCGACGACGTGGAGCTGAAGAAGCAGCTGTGGAACGTGGCCACCACCGCCCACACCGAGGGTGGTCCTGAGGACCCGGAGAACGTGGTGCTCGCCGTGTTGCCGGACAGCGCCAGCTACTGGGAGTCTGACGCAGCACCCGTGGCGGTCTTCTCGATGCTGAAGGCCGCCGTCACCGACGAGAAGGCGCACTCTGGCGGGCACGGCACCGTCGATCTGTGACGACTTGATGACCGTGTGCCACGATGATCTGCCCGACGCGACGCCTCCCCGGCCGCCTACCACCCCCGACGGTCACTACATCATCGTCAACGGGCGCAGATGGAGGACAAGTGACCCGTCCATTCCGGACGCGTTGCGCGCAGAACTCGTCGCGGAACTGATGCGAGCCCGCCGGGAAGTACGCACCCGCGGTGACGCCGCACGGCCCTGCGTCCACGACGCGAAGGTGGCCCTCGGAGAGCGGGGGGACCCGTGGTGGGAGCCCGCTCCCAAGGGGCGTCGGGCCCGCCTGGCCTCCACTATGCGCACCCTGCTGCGGCATCGCGAAGGCAGCACCATCTGTCCCAGTGACGCGGCCCGCGTCGTGGGCGGCCAGGACTGGCGCGGACTGATGGACATCGCGCGGGAGGTGGCGAGCGAACTCGCCGACCGCGGGGAGGCCAGGGTGCAGCAAAAGGGTGTCGACGTGGACCTGGCCACCGTGCGCGGACCGATCAGACTGGCAGCAGGGCCCTCCCTTGGCCGTTGAGTTCGCGCGGGCACGTCCGGGACCCCGCCTGAGGGGTTGTCGGCTTCGTCAGCCGAACAGCGCCGCCCCGAGCGAAAGGGCATCTGGCAGCATGAAGAGCATTCCCAGTGACCACACCAAGTGGGTGATCGTCGGCGCGAGGAAGCCCCCGGTGGCCCGGCGCTGCATCCCCACCACGGCCCCCAGCATGGCGGCCGCCAGCACCAGGAGCGGGATGCCGGAGAAGGCCGTCACGACGCTGTAGAGCACCGTGCTCAACAGCACCTGGCGGTGTCGGGGTAGCGCCTGGAACAGGGCGCCCCGGAAAAAGTACTCCTCCCCCACCCCGTTGAGCGCGGTGAGCAGGGCGACGATGGGCAGCGATCCCCGCGGCGCGTGGTTCAGAAGGTCCTGCACGGGCTCCGCCAACGGCGGCACCTGCGAGACCACCAACGCCCCGACCAGGAAGAGCACGAGCAACAGACCGCCCCAGACCAGCGACTGCAGCACTCCGTGGCTCGCCCCCTCGCCATGGCTGGAGCGAGCGTGGCCGGGCACGACTTGTCCCGACAACCGCGCGCCCGCCAGCCACAGCAGGGCGAGGGCCGCGGTGGCCGGGTAGAAGAGGCGGTCACCCGGTGCCACGGACAGCGAGGCACGCAACAGCAGTGCCCCTGCCACCAGGGTGATGAGGCAGACCAGGCGTCGCCTGAGCGGACTATCAGCTCCGGTTGGTGACGACTCCACGGCAGGGTCCAGCGGGCCCTGACCCCGGGTCTTGGACACGTGGAATCCAGCAGTTACTGGAGGAAGCGAGATGATCAGGACTATGGCCACGAAGAACTACTCCGATGAGTTCGGTCGGCGGGCCGTCGACTTGTACGAGTCCACTGCCGATGCCACGTTGAAGGGCATCGCCGCCGATCTGGGGGTGTCCCGGGGAACGTTGGCGCACTGGGTGAGGGCGTTCGGGACAGGTTCGACGGCTGCGCCACCACAACACTCCTCCAGCGGCGCGAAGTCGGCCGGTACCGAGTCCGCGGCGGTGAGGATCGCCCGGTTGGAGGCGCAGAACGCCCGGCTACGGGCCGACAAGGTCAAGGTCGAGACCGAGCGGGACATCCTGCGGAAAGCGGCCAAGTATTTCGCTGGGGAGACGAACTGGTGAACCGCTTCCAGTTCGTCGCCGACCACCAGCACGCCTTGGAGGTGAAGCGGTTGTGTCAGGCTGTGGAGGTCTGTCGGTCATCGGTCTACGCCTGGTGCGCCGCCGCACCGGCCCGGGCCGAACGGGTCGTGGCCGATGCCGAGCTCGCCGAACGGATCCGGACCGTCCAGGACCCGAAGACCGGTGGTGACCCCGCCTACGGGGCACCCAGGGTGACCGCTGAACTCAACGACGGCGTGCCGGCCCAGGACCGGGTCAACCACAAGCGGGTCGCCCGGGTGATGCGCCACCACGGGCTGGCCGGGATCCGGCCTTCGCCGCCGGGTCCGGACCACGCTGCCCGAGCCAGCCGACCAGAAGTACCCCGTCCTGCTCAGGCGGGACTTCACCGCACAGCGGCCCAACACCATCTACGTCGGCGACATCACCTACCTGCCGCTGCCTGAGGGCCGCAATCTGTACCTGGCCACCGTGATCGACTGTTTCTCCCGCAAACTCGCCGGCTGGGCGATCGCCGACCACATGCGCACCGAACTCGTCGAAGACGCACTCAAGGCTGCCCGCCGTGACCGGGGCAGCCTGGCCGGGGCGGTGTTCCACAGCGATCACGGGTCGGTCTACACCTCGGCTGACTACGCCAAACTCTGCGGCCAACTCGGCGTCACCCAATCCATGGGTGCCGTCGCCACCAGCGCCGACAACGCCCTGGCCGAGTCATTCAACGCCACCCTGAAACGCGAACTCCTCGCTGGCGCCGCCACGTTCACCGACGCCACCAGCTGCCGGCGGGCTGTGTTGCGGTGGGCCACCCGCTACAACACCCGCCGACGCCACTGCTGGTGCGGCCACCAGTCCCCGTCCACCTACCAGGCCCACCGGGCCGCTACGCTGCCAACCGCAGCATAATCAACCAACACCGTGTCCACGATCCGGGGCGAAGGCCCGTCTGACGACGACTAGGAAGGGGTCATTCGGGCACTGTGACGAGGCAAAGGGGATGGCCTGCGGGGTCAGCGTAGATGCGCCAGGCTTTCGGGCCTGGGTCCAAGACGTCAGTGAGTGGGTGGCCGCCTGCTGCTTCGACGGCGGCACATGCCTCCGAGAGGTCATCGACTAGCAGGTCAAGGTGAACCTGCAGCTCGCCTCTGTGGCCCGGCCACTGCGGGGGTTCGTAATCGGAGACGCGATGGAACGAGAGGCGTCCGACAGGCTCCCAGTCCAGCGTCAACCACTGGTCATCACCGGTGGCCGGTGCAAGATCAAGGACTTTCTGCCAGAAGAGTGCTTCCGCTGTGGGGTCCTTGCACTCAAAGACGAGTTACGTGAGGCGTCCGATTGCTGGCATCTCTCCATGTTAGCACGCATCACCTGACCAGCCGAACGGTTCTATCGGGGTGCAGGGTGCTCACCGCGTGCTGCCTGATCGATGGGCCCTGACCGCGTCGCCACGCATCTGATCGACCTTCCCTGTGCGGAGCTGCCGGAGGACTACGTCTTCGTGGCCTTGGACAATCTCGCCCGGATTGTCCAGGACAACGTCGCCGCCGAGATGGTCTTCCCCGCCGACCAGGAAGTCGCCGACGCCCTCAAGGGCACCGAGGACCTCCTCTCGGACACCATCCTCGAACAACTCGGGGAAGGCTCGTCACACGACAGCCGCGGCCACTTGCCGTCGGACGATCGGTCAGAACTGAGCGCCGCCGTCTGACCGGGGCACCGTCTCGATCTCGACCGCGCGAGTGCCCTTCCATGCTGACTGGCTTGGAAGGGCACCCACGCATCATGAGCGGTGATGCCGGAGTCGAGTACACCCGCGGGAGAGAGGGGCTCGGCCTCGGTGCAGAGCCGTCAATCCACAGGCGCCCGCGTCTCGTCAATGTGACCCGGAGAGCGGACCCAACGCCCTGGCTCTCAGCTCGCTTCGCGGGCGCCCGACTCCTGGGCCTCGGCAGGTTCCTGCCATCGACCCTCGCCGGGGGGGAGCCCAACCGACTGGAGCAGACCCGGGAAGAGGTTGTCGATCGCACTGTCGCGGCGCGTGATGCGGCGATGCTTCCCGATGGCTTCGGTGTGCATGAGGCCGGACTCTCGGAGGACCTTGAAGTGGTAGGACATCGTCGACTTGGCGACGTCGTACTTGAGGTCCAAGTCGCCGCAGAACTGCGGTCCGTCGGAGGCGATCCGCTGGAGGATGTCTCGCCGGATCGGGTCTGACAGTGCGCTGAGCACTCGGTCGAGTTCGATGTCACTCAAGGCGGGGTGATGCAACCGCTCTCTGCCCACTACCTGCCCTTTCGTTGATCGCCACCCCATCCTACCGCGAGCACCACGACCTGCCGTGACTGAGCTGGCTTGACAGGACATGGCGATCCGGACGATTCTTATTTCGTCGAACATCGAACTGAGGATTGTTATGCACCCACTTGACGAGTGGTTCCTGCACAGGTTCACAGCGGACGGCACCCGGCTGCCTGCGGCAACGTCTGCATCAGGCGGCGAGGCCGTGACCGCTGACCAGCGGCTGCTCGACGTGGGTCTCCTCGCGCTCGTTGCCTTGGAGACAGGCGACGCGGACCCAATTGCCCAGGCCCGGCAGGCGCTGGACCGCTTCGCTGCGGACGGGAAGGACGTGCCGCCGTCGCTGCTTGACGTGACTGGAGCCGTCCATCCTCTCGGAGGGGTCGTGAACGGTTTCGATCTTGCGGTGTGGGGCCTCGGGGTGCGGGCTCTGAATGCCGACGACAAGAGCGCCCGACGGGCCCTGGGCTTGTTGGAGTCGGTTGGATGGTCCGAGAACTTCACCAAGACCGGTGACGTCCTGGCTACCGAGCGCCGATTGGCGACTGCTGCGGCGGGTGTACTGCTGGCAGTCCGCATCGGCGAGGTTGCGCCGGTCGAGACCCTTGAGCTCTTCTGGGATGGCGCGCGGTTCTGGGATCGTGTCGATGCCGCAGGAACTACGTCGAGGGCCCTGGGCTCGACGACGCACTACCTGTCGTGGGCGCTCATGGCCTGCCGGGCTCTCGCGAATGGCAACGACGGCGGTAGCGAGTGGCAACGTCGTGCTGACAGCATCGTCACGCTGCTGCGCGATGCGGTCCTCCCCCAGGCCTGGCACCCGGGAGTATGGAGCCGCCTCGGACCCGACGGCCGTGTCTCGATGTCGCCGGAAGCCGCCTTCGCCCGCGGTGACTTCTCACCGTTCCCGGCCGTGCTCGCCTCTGACCAGGCCCTGCTGCTGGTGGCGCTTCGGGGACTCGATAGCGAGGAGGCCGGAGCCCTGCTGGACGCCGGTACGGCCCCCTATCCCCATCTGTCGGAGCCGAACATCACGTTCGTCGGGCCGATGACCCGACCGACTCCCGAAAACGTCGACCATGCTCAGGTTCGCCGCGACCTCGGCCTCGGTTCTGGGCCGCTCGTCGTGGCATCAGTCGGCGGCACCACGATGTTCATGGAGAACAAGCAGAACGCCGTCCAGACCTACCGGGCCGCGTTCGCGCGCCTTCGCGAGGATCATCCCGACGCGGAGATAGTCCTGATCGGTCGCGGGACCACGGGCATCGATGACGACGGCGTGCATACCCTCGATTACGTCCCCGACTGGATGCCGCTGCTCACCTGCGCCTCGGCGTTGATCGCGCAGCCCGGATGGATCACCGTCACAGAGATCGCCGCGCTCGGTGTTCCGACCATCTTCGTCCTCGGCGGGCGCGGCGAGTATCACGAGGTCGAAGCCCTGCGCCGACTCGATGCCCTGGGCTTCCCGACCTCCATCGAACCGACAGCTGAGGCGCTTCACGATCTGCTGGAAGACGCCGTCGCTGGCAGACTGGCCGACCGGTGCGCCAAGGCCTTGACCGCGCTCGCGCCCTCTGGTGATCGTGCAAGCGAAGCAGCTGCCAAGCTGATCGCGCAGGTCGCACCATGACCACGGTCGATCTGATCAGACTGCCTGCCGTCACGCGGGTGCTACTCACAAGCGATGGGTCAACGACCCGGTGCCTGCAAGCGATCGTCGGGTCAGAGGTGCGGCTCGATGTCATTGAGGATCGGGCACTCTGTGCCGGAGAGTTCGCCGTCGAGAGGGCCCATCTTGGCGCAGATGCGCCGGTGAGGCTTCGCCGTTCCCAGCTGTTCCTGGGAGACCACGCCCTCTCGAACAACATCGTGCTGTACCCGCCGGACACCACGGAGTGGAGCCCGGGCAGCCCGCTCCCGCTCGGCCTGCAACTGCGCGGCGCGCACACGCTGCAGCACCGGGAGATCCTCGCGGTCGGTATCGACGAGGAGTCTCATCAGGCGTTCAAGGAATACGTCATCGAGACCACGGCGAGCCCCGGACGGATCTACATCAAGGAACTGTTCTCGCCCCTTGTCGCACCCATCGCCGACACCCATGAGAACGCCCTGCTTAATTCTGCATCGATGACTCGACTCAGCGAGTCAGGAAGGAACAACCTATGACACCGGGCAATACTGCTTTGAGGACCGCATCCGAACCAACGATGCGGCTGATCTCCTTCGCCACCCTCTTCGTCATCGGCACGGACACGTTCCTCACAGCCCCGCTACTCCCGCTGCTGCAACGTGAGTTCGGCGTGAGCGTGTCGCAGTCGGGCTGGCTCGTCTCGGCCTACGCACTCGGATACGCACTGTTCGCCCTCATCGCAGGCCCCATCTCCGACAGGCTCGACCGCCGAAAAGTCCTCCTGGCCGGGCTCATCGGATTCACCGTCTTCACCGCCGCCTGCGGTGGCACCTGGGACTTCTGGTCGCTGTTCGCCACCCGCCTATTCGCGGGCATCGCCGCCGCTTTCGTCACCCCGCAGATTTGGGCATCGATCCCAGTGACGGTCGCCCCTCCCTCGATCGTGAAGACGATGGGCTACGCGACAGCTGGACTCGCCATCGCCCAGGTCGTAGGCATCCCGATCGGCTCATTCCTCTCATCACTCGGATGGCGCATCCCCTTCTTCGCGATTGCCGCCGCCAGCGTACTGCTGTGGATCCTCCTCTACGCCCGATTCCCGAACGTGCGACCCGCCAACGCTGCGGGGGGCCGGCTTTTCGCCCCGTACGCGCATGTGGGCCGCTCCCGGCCGCTGATGCTGTCCCTCGTGGCGTACCTGCTCTTCCAGACCGGCAACTTCGCTGCGCTGTCCTTCATCGGTTCCTGGTTCTCCCAGGACTTCGGTGCCACTCAGACGATGATCGGTGCCGCCATGATCGTCATCGGTCTCGGAAACGCCATCGGGTCACTGACCGGCTCCCGCCTGGTCGCTCGGCTCGGGCAGCAACGGTCTCTGCTGCTGGGAATCCTCGCCCTCGGCGCGATCTACCTCGTCACCGCCTTCGTCCACACCATGTGGATCGCCGTGGTCGTCCTCGCCCTGGGCATGCTCGTCGGTGGGTTCCTCTTCCCAGTGCTCATGAGCGAACTCCAAAGCCACACCGACCTCGCACGAGGCACCGTGTCCTCTCTGTCGAACGCGGCGATGTACGCGGGCACCACCATTGGCGGCGCCGTCGGCGGATACCTGCTGACGCAGTTCACCGGATACAGCGGCGTCGCGGTCTTCACCGTCGCTGCCTACATCGTTTCGCTCGGCGTGTACGCGTTCGGCGGCGCCTTCAAGAAGAGCACCGAAACCATCTCGTGACCATGGACAACGCACCCGCACCTGCGACGAGCAGCGGACTGCGACGTGAGCGATTCTTCGAAGGAAGTGAGAGCATATGAAAGGGATCATTGAGGTTTTCTCACCAGAACTGACCGTGGATCATCGGCGTTGATGCTGTGGCAAGGGGTGATGGTCGACTCGGGTGGGTGCATGCGGGTCGGGTGGTGCAGGATCGGTTTCTGCCAAGACTCCGTCCCTGTAACAGAACTGAGCCCGCATGCTGTCCTATCGTGGAGCCTGTCAAGGTTTTTGTGTAAGTGGGGTTGTCAGAGGTAGGGGTTGATGCGGTCGGGGTAGGCGGCGGTGAGCTGGGCGAGGGCCTGCTTCCAGCCGTTGGTGACCTGTCCTTGCACGAGGCGGCCCTTGGCCTTCCTCTTGTCCGCGGGCGTGCCGGTCTCCTTGGCCCTCTCAGCGGCGCGACGGTCCTCGATGTTGCAGACCTGCCGGCCACAACAGCTTCACGGCTGCGGCGTCACAGGGGAAGTGTCCGCGGTTCTTGGTGACCTTGCGCAGCTGGTAGCTCGTGCGAGCTCGATCGAGTTGGTCGAGGGGGCACCTCCCACGGGCGTGGGAGAGGAGATGACGCGCCGCAGGGCCGGAGGGAGGGCCAGGAACGGCGTGAGCCGCTCCCACGCCCGCTCCCACACCCCGACCGTGTCGGGGTAGCGGGTCCCCAGCGGTGAGGCCGCGAACTGGGCCAGGGCCGCCGCGGCGGCATCGGCGCTGGAGGCGGTGTAGACGGGCTTGAGGGCGGCGGCGACCTTCCTTGCGGTCCCCGTAGGACACGAACCCCCGTCCAGGAGCGGATCAGGTGCACCACGCAGGTCTGCACCATCGAGTCGGGCCACGTCGCCTCGACCGCTTCGGCAAGGCCCGTCAGCCCGTCGCATGCCCCCGCGCGCTGCGCTCCGTGCGGGAGGTGCCCCCTCTACGATCAGCACGTCCTGGATGCCGCGGCCCCGAGCCCGGGCGCACACGCCCCGCCCTTCAAGGAGGCGCCCCCTCGGCCTGCACCCAGATCCTTAAGGCACGTGCTTAACGCCCTCCATGTCGACCCCGACGGCGATGTGGGCCGCCCTGTTGGACACGCGCCCCTGGTCACGGATCTTGACGCGGATCGCGTCGAGGTAGATCACCGGGTAGAACTCCTCCAACGGCCGCCTCTGCCACTCCAGGACGGCGTCAGCGACCGCGTCGGTGATGTTGCTGATCGTCCCGGCCGACAGCCCCCGCCCCGAGGGTGGACTCCAGGTGGTGGCCGGTGCTCGCGCACGCATCAATCCCCGCCGGCGTACCAGGCATGGTGACTCACGCCTGTCCAGGCCGCCCCGTGCCCCGGCTGCCCCCTTTGCGCACCAGACGGGGCGTGAAGGTGCCGGCACGGTCCCGAGGGACCACAGGTCTCGAAGGGGCCCACCTCGGAGTCCATCGTCTTGACGCTGGATCCGTTGCGGGCGTTGCCGCGCGCCGCCGGGGCCCTCTGGCCCTCCTCGTAGCCCAGGTGGTCGGTCAGCTCGGCCTGCAGGCCCCGCTCCAGGGTCTCCTTCAGCAGTGCGGGCAGCAGCCCGTCCGAGCCCGTCAGAGCGACCTGCCCTGAGTTGATCTGCTCGAACAGGCCGTCCAGGCCACCGCAGGCCACCAGCGCCTCGACCGCCTCACGACCCGCACCACCCGAGGGCGCCTTCTGATCCGTCATGGTCATCAGTGTCAGTCCTTCCAGCAGGGCTTACACAAACCATTGAACGGGTCCTCTCAACGACGTGTTCGACCAGCTCGAAGGATCCAGCGAGGACGAACGCAAGCTCCTGACCGCCCAGCGCGACAAGCTCGAAGCCGAACGCCTCAAGCTCGTCCAAGCCCACTACGCCGACGCGATCCCCCTCGACCTCCTCAAGAGCGAACAAGACCGCATCCGCGCCAGCCTCGACCAGATCACCACCCGGCTCGACAACCTCACCGACACCTACGCCGAGGCCCGAACAGGCTTGGACCAGCTCACCGAACTCCTCGTCGACCTCGACGACCTCTATAACAAGTGCGACCCAGCCGAACGACGCATCCTCAACCGCGCCCTGTTCACCCGCATCACCATCGACGACGAAGAGAACGCCACCTACACACCCGAGCAGACCACCGCCAGCGTCCTCGCCCACACCAGCATCGATGCCCCGGCCCACGTCACCGCAGAAACAAAACTGCCCCGCCATCAGGCGGGGCAAGTTTCGATTTTCTCATCTTACGTGGAGCTAGGGGGATTCGAACCCCCGACCTCTTCCATGCCATGGAAGCGCGCTACCAACTGCGCCATAGCCCCGAGTAACGGGCGTCCTCACCGGCGGACCGGATCGGATCGTGGAGCTAGGGGGATTCGAACCCCCGACCTCTTCCATGCCATGGAAGCGCGCTACCAACTGCGCCATAGCCCCGAGTATCGGGTGCCGCCCGCGGGCGACGCGGATAACCATAAGGAGTTCCGGCACCCGGGGGCAAATCGGCCGCGCGTGCCGTACCTCACCGTTCCGGCGGCCGTCACCGCTGGGACCGCCCCTCGCCCGGGCGCTCAGGACACGAAGCCCGCCGGGGTGCCGGGCTCGGTGTCTCCCCCACCGGCGTTCCACTCGACGAGGACCCAGCCGGGCGCCCGGTCGGTGCGCCGCAGGGTCGCGTGGTGGCAGTTGTCGAGCCCGCGCAGGCCGAACCACCCGGCGGGGTCGAGGCCGAGCAGGTGAGTGGTTCCCAGGGTGATGGCGGCGCCGTGGGCGGCGACGACGACGGTGGCGTCCTCCGGGGCGTCGTCGGCGATGCGGGCCAGGGTCCCGCCGACGCGCTCGGCGGCGTGGGCGCGCGTCTCGACGCCGACGCCGGCCGGGTCTCCCCCGGCCCGCCACAGCGCGAACTCCTCGGGCCAGCCCTTCTCCATGGCGGCTCGGTCGAGCCCCTCCCACACGCCGAAGGACCGCTCGAGGAGCCCGTCATCGATGGTGACGGACAGCCCCGTGAGGGCGCCGAGCTCGCGGGCGGTGCCGTGGGCGCGCTCGAGCGGGGAGGAGACGACGCGGCTCGGTCCGAGGGCGGCGAGCCCGGGCGCGGCGGCGGCGGCCTGCGCGCGCCCGGTGTCGTTGAGGGGGATGTCGACGCGCCCCTGGACCCGGCCGGCGAGGTTGTAGTCGGTCTGCCCGTGGCGCCACAGGACGAGGGTCGTCATGGGCGCGGTCTCAGGCCTGCTCGGGGGCCTCGGCGGCGACGCGCTCGAGGTCGTCCGGCAGCTCGACGGCGGGACAGTCGGCCCACAGGCGCTCCAGGGCGTAGAACTCGCGGTCGTCTGCCTGCTGGGCGTGGACGACGACGTCGCCGTAGTCGACGAGCACCCAGTGGCCCTCGTCGTAGCCCTCGCGCGTGCGTCGCTTGGCGCCTGCCTTGAGCATCGCCTCGTCGATGGAGTCGACGATGGCGCGGACCTGGCGGTCGGAGCGGCCCGAGACGACGAGGAAGACGTCGGAGAGGGCGAGCCTGTCGGCGACGTCGATGGCGATGATCTCCTCAGCCTTGCGCTCGGCGGCGGCTCGGGCGGCGGCGTGGGTGAGGTCGATGGCGCGGGGGGTGGCGGGCACGGGGCTCCTCGGAGGGTTCGGTGGTCGGTGGTCGGTGGTCGGATCGGGATGGTGCGTCAGGCGCCGGCGAGCCCGGGGAGCGCGGAGGCGGCGTGCTGGACGCCGGCGGCGGACGAGGAGCCCGCCTGGTGGATGACAAACCAGCACACGACGCCGACGGCGAGGACCGCGACGAGGACGAGCAGCGCGATGACGGCGCGGCGGCCCCGGCCCTCGTCCTCCTGCGAGGCCGCGGCCGCGACCTCCGTCAGCCGGGTGCCCGGCTCGTCGGGCAGGCCGGCGCCGGTGGTGCCGGCGGCGGGCTCGGGGGCGGAGTCCGGCGTCGACGCGACGGGAGGCTCCTCGCCGGGGGCCGGTGCGTCGGGGGCGATGGCCTGCCACTCGGGCGTCTCGATGCCGTCGAACCCCTCGTCGACGGGCTCGATCGGGGAGATCTCACCGGTGGCGGCGTCGAGACGGCGCAGCCCCTGGGCGGCGGGGACGCGCAGAACGGCACGGCGGACGGGGGCGCTCGGCGCCTCCGTCGACTCGCCGGTCTCCACGGACTCGGCGGTGGAGGCGTCCCCGGCGGAGGGGCCGCCCTCGGCAGCACCGCCCTCGGTCCCGGCGGCGGCCGGGACGGCCCCTTCCTCGCCCTCGGCGGGCGCCGGGGCGACGGGGCCGTCCTCGTTGAGGTACGGGTTCTGGAGGGCGCGGGCCTCCTCCTCGGTGATCTCACCGGCGGCGATGGCGTTGCGCATGGCCTCGGCCTCGGCGCGCTGACGGCGGATCTCCTTGCGGGTGAGGACCGGCACCTGGCCGGTGCGCAGGAGCTCGCGCTCCACCTCGCGCTCGGCCTCACGGCGGGCGCGGCGGCTCACGGGTCCGTCGGCTCCGGCGTCCTGGGTCGTCACGATGGGCTTCCTTCCTCGGGGGCGGCACCGTCGTCGGCACCGGGGTCGGGTTCGGATGCGGCCCGGTCCGCGACTCGCGCCGTCATCGACGTCGTCGGGGCGTCGGGCGTGCTCACGCGGTAGAGGCCGTACTTGCGGATGTACTGGACGACGCCGTCGGGCACGAGGTACCACACGGGAGCGCCGCGGGCGACGCGCTCACGGCAGTCGGTCGAGGAGATCGCCATCGCGGGGACCTCGACGAGCGAGACGCCGTCGGAGGGCAGGCCCGAGTCGGTGAGGACGTGACCGGGGCGCGTCACGCCGACGAGGTGGGCGAGGTCGAAGATCTCCTCGTTGTCCTTCCAGGTGAGGATCTGGGCCAGCGCGTCCGCGCCGGTGATGAAGAAGAGCTCCGCGCCGGGATACTCGGCGGCGATGTCGTGGAGAGTGTCGATCGTGTACGTGGTGCCGCCGCGGTCGATGTCGACGCGGGAGGTCGTAAAGCGGTTGTTCGAGGCGGTGGCGATGACCGTCATGAGGTAGCGGTGCTCGGCCGGTGAGACTCGGCGGTCCTTCTTGAAGGGCTGCGCCCAGGTGGGCACGAAGATGACCTCGTCGAGCCCGAAGACGTTCTGGACCTCGCTGGCGGCCACGAGGTGGCCGTGGTGGATCGGGTCGAAGGTGCCGCCCATGATGCCTATGCGAAGCGGCCTCGTGCCCTCGCTCACGCGCTCTCCCCTGGTCGGTCCGTGCGCCGTCGGGCGGCGCTCCGGCGCACCGCGTCGCGCACCGGGTCCGCTCGTGGGAGTCGGACGGGGACATCCTGCCACGCGGCCCCCGGGCGCCGTCAGAGGTCACGCCCCTGCCGGCTCCCACTGGTCCGGTCGAGGAACGGCGCGCAGCGCAGGGGCGGTGAGGAGGAGCGGGACGGCGAGGGCCGACAGGAGCACGAGGACGATGAGCGTGAGGCGGAAGCCGACAGCGCCGAGCAGTGCTCCGGCCATCGCGGACCCGAGCCCGCCTGCACCGGCTCCGGCGAGCGAGCTCACCGAGAGCGCCCGGCCCAGGAGAGCGTCCGGGACGACGTGCATGAAGTAGGAGCCGAAGACGGCGTTCGTGACTGCTGTGCAGGCGGCGGCCGCTCCCATCGCGGCAACGACGACGGCGTCCTGGGTGAGGACGAGCATCGGCAGGTAGGCGACGCAGGTGAGGGAGGCTCCGAGGATCATCGCCCAGCCGCTCGGGACGCGCCGCGCGACGGCGGTGGCGACGAGGGCGCCGCACAGAGCGCCGGCACCCTCGGCGGTGCCGACGAGCCCGATGACGGGCGCGGGGGTCCCGCGGGCCTGGAGGTGGATGATGACGGCGCTCGCCACGCCTGCCATGCCCGCGCTCAGGGGCACGGAGACGGCGAGGAGTCGACGGACGACCCGGTGACGGAGAACCCAGGTGACGCCCTCGCGCAGGGCGGTGAGCGGGTGGAGCTCCTCGCGTGAGGGGGCCTCGTGCGGCCCCAGGTCCGCCTGGATGCCCGCGAGGGCGAGGAGCAGGACGAGGCTGGCGCCGAGCTCAGCGAGGAACGGAAGGGCCGGGCTCACGGCGAACAGCACGCCGGCGAGGGGGCCGGAAGCCAGGAGCACCACCTGGTCGCGTGCTTGGTTCGCGCCGAAGGCCTCGGTGAGGTTCGCGTCGGAGACGACGGACTTGAGGACGATGTTGGTCACGTCACCGAGCAGTCCGGCGCGCACGCCAGAGGCGACCGCGTAGACCATGACCCACCACGAGCTCACGGCCCCGAGGAGCACGAGGACGCCGAAGCCGCCGTGGACGAGCGCGCCGGTGACGGCGTACCACCGCATGAGCGCCCGCCGGTCATGCGTGTCGGCGAGGACGCCACCGAGGATGCTGAGCATGGCGGCGACGATCGCGGTCAGGCCCGTGGCGCCGCCCGCGAGCGCGGCAGAGCCCGTCGTGGCGTAGGCGATGAGCGGGATCGCGAAAAGCCGCATGGCGCCCGTGAGCGCCCCCGCCGTGTCACCGACGAGCCACGCCAGGTAGTCGCGGTCACGCCACAGCGCACGCGTCGCCACGATACGCCTTTCGCATTCCCTCCACGAGCCCCTCAATGAGGCCAATCATGTACTCGCACGATGGTGATTCCACCTGCATGATCACACCAGTTGAATCTAAAAGAGATCCAGGACAAGGGGCCTTCGCCGCAACTGTGCGGGGCAGCGTCGTCGCGACGTGACTCGATCAGGTCAATGACCGACGACACGATGACTCCGTTGCTCATAACATCTCACCTCCTCCTCGAGGCCTATATCGCTGATGTCGGCTCCCCGATCCGACGACTGAGACAGTATGTGCTCCATCTCACCGTAGCGACGGAGTAAAGTCCCATGGACGTCGCTGAGCGGGCTCATCGGCTCTTGGTGGTGTCAGGATCAATCAGCACTTCGTCCAGCGCACGGACCGCTACCCCACCGTCGTCAAGGACCACGTCATCACCGCGGACCTGGAGCAGCCCTTCGACGACGGCGAGGGCGCGGGCGGCGACGTCTACGCCGTCAGTGAGCGCACGCAGGTGCTGTCCTACGAGGACGGCACGGTGAGGATCGCCGTCAACACCTTCGGTGAGGGCCGCGCCGTCTACTTCTCCGGTCTGCCGTACTCCTTCACCAACTCGCGCACCCTGCAGCGCGCCCTGTACTGGGCGGCCGGCCGCGAGGACCGGCTGAGCCACTGGTTCAAAACCCACCCGGCCACGGAGGTCGCCTGGTACCCGGAGCACCGCAGGATGCTGGTGACCAACAACGCCTACGAGGCCGTGACGACGACGGTCCTGGGCGACGGGCGCCAGTGGGAGCTTGAGATCGGGCCCATGGGCTCAGTCTGGGTCGACGTCGACTGACCCCCGCCCCGCCTACGGGGCGGCGTCGGCACGCAGGGCCGGGCACCATGATCCGCATGGGGCTCGGCCCTGTGCCGTGCCTCACCCGCAGCGGCGTCGTTGCGCGGTTTGTCCTGCCTGAGACCCCGAGGGACCGCACCTTAAGAGCTCTCTCATTCTGTCCTCATCGTGACCTTGACCGGTCTCGCCACAGTATGAGGGGAACCCCAGTGGGGTCTTCCCCTCACCACTCCCGGTCGATCACAAGGAGGAGCCATGACCGCCGTGCCCATCAGGGTGATGCTCTACAGCCACGACGCCCAGGGCCTGGGTCACCTGCGCCGTAACCTCGCTCTGGCTCACCACCTGTCCCAGTCCCTTCCCGGGATCGCCGACGCGCCGGTCACGGGGCTGCTCATGGCGGGACTGACCCCCGGCGAGGGCTTCGAGGTGCCCGCAGGCTTCGACTGGCTGATCCTGCCCGGTGTCATGAAGTCCCCCGACGGCTACCGGCCCCGGCGCCTGCGCTCCACGCGCGCCCAGTTCCGCCGGCTGCGCTCCCAGGTGCTCGAGGCGGCCATGACCTCCTTCGCGCCCGACCTGCTCATCATCGACCGGCACCCCTACGGCGTCCGCCAGGAGCTGCTGGAGCCGCTGCGGGCGCTCAAGCGCCTCCACCCCCACACCCGCGTGGTCCTGGGGCTGCGCGAGGTCCTGGACGACCCGACCACGATGGCACGCGAGTGGGCCTCCCTGGGTCCGGGTGAGCAGCAGCGCTCGCTCATCGACCAGGTGTGGGTCTACGGCGACCCCACCGTCCACAACCTTGCGCGCACCGGGGAGGGCCCGCAGGTCCTGGCCGACCGGATGCGCTTCACCGGCTACCTGGCGCTCGGCAGGCGCGCCGTCGACGGCACGGGCGACGACTCCCCGCTCAAGCCCGAGCCCTTCGTGCTGACCACGGCCGGCGGGGGCTCGGACGCCATGCCGATGCTCATGCAGGCCGCCGCCATGGAGCCGCCCGCCGGGCACCAGCACGTGGTGGTCTGCGGGCCCCAGCTCAGTGAGCCGGACGTCGCGGAGGTCACCCGCCTGGGCGGGCCGCGCACCCGGGTCATGAGGACCTGGCCGGGAATGAGCCGCCACATCAACGACGCCGCGGCCGTGATCTCCATGGGTGGGTACAACACCGTGTGCGAGATCCTGTCGACCTCCACCCCCTCCCTCGTGATCCCCCGCGAGACGCCCCGCCTCGAGCAGCTCATCCGGGCCCGCGCCCTGGAGCGCCGCGGCGCCGTCGAGGTGCTGCGCTCGTCGGAGGCGGATCCCACCGCGCTGGGACAGTGGGCGGCCTCGGCCGTCCACCGCAGCGTCAACCGTAATCACATCGACCTCGCGGGACTGGCAGCCGTGCCTCAGCTGGCGCACGAGCTGCTCACCGCCGACGCCGGACAGGGGTGTGCAGCATGACACGCATCGGTTACGTCCTTAAGGTCTACCCCCGTTTCTCTGAGACCTTCATCGTCACTGAGATGCTGGCGCGTGAGGCGCTGGGCGACGACCTGTCGATCTACGCCCTGCGCCCCACCACGGACAGCCGCTTCCACCCGGAGATCGCACGGGTGCAGGGCCGCGTGAACTGGGTCAGCCGCCCCTGGAAGGGCATCGAGATGTGGGACCAGATGGCCCAGTGCCTGGACGGGGCCGACATGGACCGCTTCGCGCGGATCCTCCCGGCGCTGCTCACCCTTCCCGGGGACGAGGTCACCCAGGGCCTGGAGCTGGCCCGTCAGGTGCGTGCCGACGGCATCGACCACCTGCACGCCCACTTCGCCTCCCTGGCCGGCAGGGTGGCCTGGATCGCCTCGTCGCTGACGGGCGCGCCCTACACTGTCACCACCCACGCCAAGGACATCTTCCACGAGTCGGTGGACCCGACGTGGCTGCGGCGCGTGTGCGTCGACGCCGACCGGGTCATCGCCATCAGCAGGTTCAACGAGGACTACCTCACCCGGGTGCTCGCGGGCAGCGGGGCACGCATCAGCCTGCGTTACAACGCGCTCGAGCTCGACCGCTTCGCCTACCGGGACCCCGACCCCGTGGCCACGCCCCTGCGGGTGTGCGCGGTGGGCCGGCTTGTCTACAAGAAGGGCTTCGCCGACCTCATCCGGGCCACGCGCCTGCTTCTCGACGACGGCGTGCCGGTGCAGGTGGAGATCGCCGGCGAGGGCGACGAGTACCAGGCGCTGAGCGAGCTGATCCAGTCGCTGGGACTGACCGACAACGTGCGTCTCCTCGGTCCCATGACCCAGGCTGAGGTGCGCGAGTTCCTGGCCCGTTCCGACGTCTTCGCCGCCCCCTGCGTCGAGGCGCCGGACGGCAACCTCGACGGCCTTCCCACCGTGGTGCTGGAGTCCATGGCCTGCGGGACGCCCGTGGTGGCCACCGCCGTGTCGGGGCTGCCCGAGGTGGTGCGCGACGGTGAGACGGGCGTGCTGCTGCCCCCGGGCGTGCCCAGCGAGCTGGCCCGCGCGCTGCGGGACATCGCCTCGGGCGCCACCGACACCCGGGCGCTGGCCCGGGCCGCCCGTGGCCTCATCGAGCAGCAGTTCGACTCACGCCACCAGGCCGCGATCCTGTCGGGCTGGCAAGCACGACGACAGCAGGAGCAGTGAGAATGCGTATCGCCTACGTCTGCACGGACCCGGGCATCCCGGTGTTCGGCACCAAGGGCGCCTCGGTCCACGTCCAGGAGGTCATCCGCGAGATGCGGGCCCGGGGCCACGAGGTGACCCTCTACACGGCCCGCACCGGGGACCACCGTCCCAGCGACCTCGCCGACCTCGCGGTGCACCACGTCCCGGTCGACGCCGAGGACCCGGCCTCGCGCGAGCAGGCCCAGCTGGAGGCCTCGCGGCAGATCGCCCAGATGGTGCGCGACCAGGGAACGGACATGGTCTACGAGCGCTACTCGCTGTTCAGCGAGGCGCTGTCCGAGATCACGCAGGCGCTGGGCGTCCCGGGCGTCCTGGAGGTCAACTCCCCCCTCATCGACGAGCAGCGCCAGCACCGTCACCTGGCGGACGAGGACCTGGCCTGGCAGCTGCTGCGCCGCCAGGTGGCCGGCGCCACCAGCACCGTGTGCGTCTCGGAGCCGGTGACCCAGTGGGTGCGACGCGCCCTGGGCCCCGCCGAGCTCTACCCGGGCACCGATCCGGCCGAGCGCGTGCGCACCGTCCCCAACGGGGTGAGCGTGCGACGCATCCAGCCCCAGCCCGAGGACCCCGACGAGGTCGTGGTCACCTTCGTGGGCACCCTCAAGCCGTGGCACGGGGTCGCCGACCTCCTGGAGGCGGCGAGCCTGTCCCAGGGAGGATGGCAGCTGCGCGTCCTGGGTGACGGTCCCGAGATGGACTCCCTGAGGGAGCGTGCCGAGGAGCTCGGGGTGGAGGTCGACCTGCGCGGCGCCATCGCGCCCGACCTCATGCCCTCCCACCTGGCCGGCTCTGCCATCGGCGTCGCGCCCTACCCGGACCTGGGTGGGCAGGAGCACCAGTACTTCTCTCCCCTGAAGGTGCTGGAGTACATGGCGGCCGGGCTCGCGGTGGTGGCCTCCGACGTCGGGCAGGTCCCGCAGCTGGTGGGCGAGGTGGGCGTCCTGGTGCCGCCCTCTGACCCGCAGGCGCTGGCCGAGGCGCTCGACGCCCTGGCCGCCGACCCCGCACGGCGCACCGACCTGGGTCGGTTCGCACGCCGCAGCGCCGTGGAGAAGCACTCCTGGAGCTCCGTGGTGCGCACCATCCTCGAGCCTGTGGAGGCATCCCATGAGCAGTGATGACGTCATCGGGGGCGGTTCCGGACAGGATTCGCGCTCCCAGCAGGGAAACACCGACACCTCGGCGCTGCGCCAGACCCTGCGCCTGATTCGTCCCGACGCCACCCCGCACTGGCCCCTCATGGCCGGCGGCACCGCGGCGCTCCTGGCGGAGGTCGGCTTCCGCGCCCTTGAGCCCTGGCCCATGAAGATGGTCGTCGACTCCGTCGTCGCCTCCCTGGGCACCACAACCGGTGTCGCCCCGGCCGACTTCGGGCTGCTGCTCGTGCTGGGCGCCGCCCTGGTGGCGGTCGTGGCGGCGCGCGCCCTGTTCAACTACATGGCCACCCTGGCCTTCACGCTGGTGGGCTCGCGCACCTCCGCCTCCCTGCGGGCCCGGGCCTTCAGGCACGTCCAGGGCCTGTCCCAGCAGTTCCACGCCCGCAACCGCAGCGCCGACACCGTCCAGCGCCTCGTCGCGGACGTCAACCGCATGCAGGAGGTCGCGGTCACCGCGGGCCTGCCCCTGGCGGCCAACGTCCTCACCCTGGTCGTCATGCTCGTCGTCATGGTCGTGCTCGACCCGCTGCTGTCCGTCGTCGTGCTCCTGGCCGTGGGCGCCTTCTCCCTGACCTCGTCGGGCAGCTCCAAGCGGATCACCGCCGCCTCCCGGCGCAGCCGACGCTCCGAGGGAAACCTGGCCAACACCGCGCAGGAGGCCCTCGGCGCCATCAAGGTGGTCCAGGCCTACGGGCTTGAGCCCCTCCTGCAGGACCGCTTCAGCGGCGTCAACAAGGTCTCGCTGCGCGAGGGCGTCCAGTCCCGGCGCATCGCGGCGCGTCTGGAGCGTCGCACCGACGTCATCGTCGGGATCGCGACCGCCGTGGTCATGGTCGGCGGCGGCCTGCGCGTCCTGCAGGGCGCCATGACACCGGGAGACCTGGTGCTGTTCACGACCTACCTGCGCACCACCATGAAGCCCCTGCGGGACATGGCCAAGTACACGGGCCGCATCTCCCGGGCCACCGCCTCGGGCGAGCGCGTCGCCGCCCTCATGGCCATCGAGCCCGAGATCGTCTCGCCGCGCCAGGGCTTCACGCTGCGCGACGTGCAGGGCATGCTGCGCTTCGAGGGCGTCAAGGCCGCCTACGAGGACAACGAGGTGCTGCACGGCATCAACCTGACCATCCGCCCCGGCGAGCACGTGGCGCTGGTCGGACCCTCGGGATCGGGCAAGTCGACGCTCGCCTCCCTCGTGGTGCGGGCCATGGACCCCACCGCGGGCACCGTGAGCCTGGACGGCCAGCCGCTGACCGAGCTGAGCCTGAGCCACCTGCGGGCCCAGGTCTCGGTGCTGCACCAGGAGGCCGTGCTGCTGACCGGCAGCATCAGGGAGAACATCCGGCTCTCACGTCCTGAGGCAAGCGACCGGGAGGTCGAGCGGGCGGCGCGCGCCGCCTTCGCCCACGACTTCATCTGCAAGCTGCCCGAGGGCTACGACACCTCGGTCGGCGAGAGGGGCGGGACCCTGTCCGGCGGCCAGCGTCAGCGCGTGGCCATCGCCCGGGCCCTGCTGAGGGACTCCAGGATCGTCGTGCTCGACGAGGCCACGACGGGACTCGACCCCGACGCCGCCCTGGTCGTGCTCGACGCCATCGACCGCCTGGTCGAGGGCCGCACCACCCTGACCGTCACCCACGACCCGCAGGCGGCGCTGCGCGCCGACCGCGTCGTGTGGATCCAGGACGGCCGGATCCTCATGGACGGCACGCCCGACAGGCTGCTGGCGTCCTCCGAGGTCTTCCGCTCCTGGGCCGGGACGACGCCCGTCGGGTCTCCGCGCGCCACCCTCACGCACCTGAGGGCCGGAGCGTGAGCGTCTCCGTCCCCGGCGTCCTGGAGACCGTCCTGGGCGCCGACGCCCTGAGCGAGCTGGCCGGCCGGCCGGTGCGCGCCGTGCGGCTGCGCGTCAAGCCGGAGGTCTCTCTGCTCATGGGGCTGGCCGAGCGCGAGTCGGGGCGCACCGCGGGCTGGGCCCACGTCCTGTGGCCCGTATCCGCGTCCAAGGCCGCCAAGGTCCGGCACCGCGCTGAGCGCTACGGGGCGCAGGTCCTCACCCGCACACTGCCCGACGGGCTCATCTTCCAGGCCGGCCCCGAGCTCGCCGACCCCAAGCTCGCGAAGTACCTGGGCCGGGCCCGCGAGCGCGGCCTGCTGGAGGACATCGACCCCGACGCGGTGCTGCGCTACAACCCGGCGCGGCGCCTGGTGCTGCGGACGGCGGAGGGGGTGCTGCGCGTGCGCACCGGCGGCGGACGCCGGCTCGCGCAGATCCACCGCGCCGCCGGTTGCATCGTGCCCGTGCCACGGCTGAGCGACCTGGGCCGGTCCTGGGACCCCGAGCACTACAGCCTCCAGGAGCTGTGCGGCAGCACCGACCTGGAACAGTCACCGAGCCAGGAGGACACGCACCGGGCCGGCACTCTGCTGGCCCGTCTGCACGCCTCCACCTCCTCGCTGCCGACCGACGTCAGGAGCGGGCTGAGGAACACCCCCGTCTCGGTCGACAAGCTCGTCCGGGTCCACGCCCGCATCCTCGAGCCCCTGGCCCCCGCGCTGGCCAGGAGGACGCGCGCGCTGGTCCCCGTGCTGCCGGCACGGCTGGACGGAGCACCGGTCCTCCTTCACGGCGACGCCTCACCGGACCAGTTCCTCACGGACCCGGACAGCCGGGCCCTGTGGCTGACCGACTTCGACCGGGCCCGGCTCGGGCCGGCCGCCATCGACCTGGGCTCCTACCTGGCGGTCTGCCCGCCCGACGCGGGCGCCGCCCTGCTCGAGGGGTACCGGCAGGAGGCGGGGCGGGTGCCGGACAAGCACCAGCTGCGCGCCGCCACCACCCTGGCCGAGCTCTCCCGCCTGGTCGAGCCGCTCAGGCACGCGGACCCCGGCTGGGCCGACGCCATCGGCGTCCGGCTCTCACGCCTTGAGCAGGCAGGAGAGCCGCTGACATGAGTACTGACAACGAGAGGAGCACCGCCTCCGTGCCGCACCCCGCGCCCGGCGTCGACACGCTGCAGACCCTGTCCCGCCTGCCGGGCGTCCGGCGCGCCTGGCCCGCCCGAGACGGCTCGATCAGCATCGAGTGCCGCGACGAGCAGGGCCGGCTCAGGGCCGGGCACCTGGCCCCGGACGGCACCGTGAGCATGCTGCCCTACGCGACGGACCCGGCCCTGCCGGACCTGGCTCCGCCGCACGACGGTGAGCTCGTCGTCCACCGTGCGGGTCGACGCGCGGTGGTGCTGGAGCTCGAGCTGGTGCGCAAGGCCACCCGGCCCGGGCGCGCCGCGCCGTCGCCGGGCGCCCTGGCGGCCTTCGGGGCCTTCACCGCGATGGGCCTGCGGGTGCCCCGCGTCCTCGCCGTCGGCGACGCCCACATCGACTTCGAGCGGGTGCCCGGGCGCAGCCTGGCCGAGCTGGGCGACGACGGGCTGCAGGGCTGGAAGCACCTGGCGGGCGCATGGGGCGGGCTGTCGCGGCCCGACGCCGACCTCGCCGTCCACGGACCCCGGCAGGAGGCCGGCGTCCTGCGAGGCTGGTTCGACAACGCCAGCCGCCACGGGCTGCTGCGGGGCCTGGTCGACAACCCCGACGCCCTCGGGCGCGCGGTGGACGCGACCTGCGCCGAGCTCGTGCAGGGGACGCAGGGGCCGATGACCCTCAGCCACCGCGACCTGCACGACGGCCAGCTGCTGTGGAGCGGTGAGGAGCTGTCGCTCATCGACCTGGACACCGCCTGCCTGGCCGAGGCCGAGCTGGATCTGGGCAACCTCATCGCCCACGCCGAGCTCATGGGCGTCCAGGGCCGTCTGAGCCAGCAGGGCGCCGAGCGCCTCTCCCCCGTCCTGGAGCTCATGTGCGCCGCGTCGTCCGCACGCGCGGAGCGTCTGAGCCTCTACCGCCGCAGCGCTGCGCTGCGACTGATCTTCGTCCACGCCTTCCGCCCCGGCGCCAGGGCGTGGCTTGCGAGCTGGGTGCGCAGGAGCCTGGCACCCCTCCCGTCATCCTGCACCATCGACCTGAGGAGAACCTCATGCGTCTGACAGTTGTCGGCTGCGGCTACCTGGGCGCGGTCCATGCCGCCGCCATGTCGCACCTTGGCCACGACGTTCTGGGAATCGAGACCGCCCCCCCAGCGGGCGGAGTCCCTGGCCCAGGGCCGGGTCCCCTTCCATGAGCCCGGCCTGCCCGAGCTGCTCGAGGAGGGCGTCGACAGCGGCAGGCTGCGGTTCACCAGTGAGCCCACGGTCGAGGACGTGGCCGGGGCCGACGTCCACTTCATCGCGGTGGGCACCCCCCAGAGCCCCAACTCGGGCAAGGCGGACCTGTCGCAGGTACGTTCCGCAGTCGAGATGCTGGCGGCGCTCCTGGACGGCCAGCGCCAGCCGCTGGTGGTCGGCAAGTCGACGGTGCCGGTGGGAACGTCCGCCGAGCTGGCCGGGGTGCTGGCCGGGCGGGCCCGTCTGGTGTGGAACCCCGAGTTCCTCAGGGAGGGGTTCGCCGTCAAGGACACCCTCCACCCCGACCGCATCGTCTACGGCCTGCCCGACGAGCCCGAGGAGGCGGAGGCCGCACGGTCGGTGCTGGACGAGGTCTACGCCCAGATTCTCGACGAGGACGTGCCGCGCATCCTCACCGACTACGCCACCGCCGAGCTCGTCAAGACCTCCGCCAACGCCTTCCTGGCCATGAAGATCAGCTTCATCAACGCGATGGCCTCCATGTGCGACGCGGCGGGAGGCGATGTCACGGTCCTGGCCCGCGCCCTTGGCCTGGACGCACGGATCGGCTCTCGTTTCCTGCGGGCGGGGGTGGGCTTCGGCGGCGGCTGCCTGCCCAAGGACATCCGCGCCCTGGGCACGAGGGCCTCGGAGCTGGGGGTCGAGTCCCTGGCCCGTCTGCTCGCCCAGGTCGACTCCGTCAACCAGGGCCAGCGCGACCACATCGTGGACCTGGCCGTCGAGAGCTGCGAGGGCAACGTGGAAGGCGCGGCCGTGACCGTCCTGGGCGCCACCTTCAAGCCCGACAGCGACGACCTGCGCGACTCGCCTTCCCTGGAGGTCGCCGAGCGCCTGTCGCAGCTGGCCGCCCGTGTCACGGTCTACGACCCGCAGGCCGCCGAGCAGGTGCGACGACGCCACCCCGACCTCACCGTGGCTGAGGACCCGTGGCAGGCGCTGACCGACGCCGACCTGGTGATCCTGGGCACAGAGTGGCCAGAGCTGACCGGGCTGGACCCGCAGCGGGCCGCCGAGACCGTCTCCCGTCCGGTGGTCATCGACGCCCGCAACGCGCTCGATCCCGAGGCGTGGCGCTCAGCCGGCTGGTCCTACCGGGGCGTGGGCCGGTGAGCCTGACCGCGCTTGAGCACCCGAGCACAGCCGTGAGCCTCACGGCGCCCCGCGTCCACGGCACGGGCGTGCCCGGCGTGGGCGCGGGGCACACTAGTGACGTGGACGACGAGCAGATCAAGCCCTCGGCCACCGTCGGAGTACGGGTCATGGCCGCCATCATCCTGGTGTCAAGCATCGCCCTGCTCATCTCCGGGGCCATCGTGTGGGTGCTCGGGCGGCAGACGCTGCACGCCGACATCGACGAGCAGCTCAACCGCGGCCGCCAGCGGCTCGAGCAGCTGGCCACCGCGGGCATCGACCCCAGCAACGGGCAGAGCTTCACCGACGCCTCCAGCGTGGTGCGCGCCTACATCCGGCAGTCCGTGGTGGGTGCCGGCGAGAGCGTGCTGGGCTTCGAGAGCCAGACGCTGAGCTGGCACTACTCCTCCGCGGCGACCGACCGCCAGCCCCAGGAGGACAAGCAGCTGGTCGACCACCTTGCCTCCATGAGCACGGCGAGGGACTCGACCACCACCACGGTGCGCACCGCTCAGAGCACCTACCGGGTCATGGTCGTGCCGCTGCGCGACGGAACGACCCAGGTGGCGCTGGCACACATCATCGACCTGGACACCGCTGAGGCCTCGCTGCGGCGCACCATGATGCTGTACGGCGTGGCCGCGGTCTTCACCGTCGCCCTGGTGGCCGCACTGGCCTGGTTCGTCGTCGAGCGGCTCCTGGCGCCCATCGGCGAGCTGCGCATGGCCACCGAGTCGATCGGCAGCCAGGACCTGAGCGCGCGGGTTCCCGTGCACGGACGCGACGACCTCGGCATCCTGGCCCGGGCCGTCAACAGGATGCTGGACCGTGTCCAGCACTCGGTGGAGGCCGAGCGCAGCATGCTCGACGACGTCGGGCACGAGCTGCGCACCCCCATCACCATCATCCGCGGCCACCTCGAGCTGCTCGACCCCACCGACACCGAGGATGTCAGCCGGACCCGTTCCCTGGCCATCGAGGAGCTGGACCGCATGGGCTCCATGGCCAACGACCTGCTTGAGCTCGCCAGGACCAGCGGGACCGACTCCTTCGTCCCCAAGCCCACCGACGTGAGCGAGCTGACCGCCAGCGTCTTCGACAAGGCCCAGGTCCTGGGCCCGCGCGTGTGGGTCCTGGAGGAGTCTGCGAACACCGTGTGCGACCTGGATGCCCAGCGCCTGAGCCAGGCCTGGCTGCAGCTGGCCGCCAACGCCGTGAAGTACTCCGAGGCCGGCTCCCGCGTGACCCTGGGGTCACGGGTGAAGGACGACCACCTGCTCCTGTGGGTCACGGACCAGGGCATCGGCATCGCCCCCGAGGAGCTGGAGCTGGTGCGCCAGCGCTTCTGGCGCGGCTCCAACGCCGAGAGCATGGCCACGGGCACGGGCCTGGGGCTGAGCATCGTGGAGAACATCGTCAGCGCCCACCAGGGCACGTTGGACATCAACTCCGTCGCCGGGACCGGCTCGCAGTTCACCATGCGGATCCCCTGCGGGCGAGACCACGGTCATCACCCGCGGGGCCGCACCACGAAAGGACAGCTCTCATGAGCCGCATCCTGGTGGTCGAGGACGAGCCGCGCATCGCCTCGTTCCTGCTCAAGGGCCTCAAGGCCGCGGGTTTCAGCGCCCAGGCCACGGCCTCGGGCGCTGAGGCCATCGAGCGGGCGGTGAGCGACCAGGCCGACCTCATCATCCTTGACGTGGGCCTGCCCGACATCGACGGCTTCTCCGTCCTGGAGCAGATCCGCGGCCAGGGGGTGAGCGTGCCGGTCATCATGCTCACCGCCCGGTCCTCCGTGGCGGCCAGGGTCAAGGGCCTGGAGGGAGGGGCGGACGACTACGTGCCCAAGCCCTTCTCCTTCGAGGAGCTGCTCGCCCGGGTGCGGCTGCGTCTGCGTGACGATGCCGCGGCGCCCACCTCCGACCCCGTGCGCCTGCATCACGACGGCCTGGACCTGGATCTGCGGACGCGGACGATGGAGGTCTCGGGCTCCACGGTCGAGCTCTCTGCCCGCGAGTTCGCCCTCGCTGAGACCTTCATGCGTCACCCCGGCCAGGTCCTCAGCAGGCAGCAGCTGCTGAGCACGGTGTGGGGCTACGACTTCGACCCCGGCTCCAACGTGGTGGAGGTCTACGTGTCCTACCTCAGGGGCAAGATCGGCAAGGAGCGGATCCAGAACGTGCGCGGCATGGGATACCGGCTGGTGTAAGCAGGTTCCACGCGCAGACAAAGGCCGTGCGCACCGCCTATCGAGGCGGTGCGCACGGCCTTTCAGTGGGCGGCGCGGTCCGTCAGTCGTAGTCGTCGTAGTCGCTGGTGTCGCTGTCGTAGGCGTCGTCGTGGTCGTCGTGGTCGTCGTCATAGACCGGCGGGGCGGGCGGGGCCGGCGGCTGAGGCGCGGGGACGGCCGGCGCCTCGGCGGGCGCGCCCGTGTCCGGCGCCGTCGGAGTGGCGGTCTCGGTCGCGACGGGGGTGGGGGTGGGTGTGGGCGTGACGCTCGGGGTGGTCATGTCGATGCCCGGCTTGACGTTGCCCCCACTGCCCGAGCCGAGCACCACCGAGGCGACCCAGGTCAGCAGGATCGAGGCCACCAGGATGGTCAGGACGGCGATCAGACGTCCACGGGTGCGTACAAGGCGTGTCATTGGAGCTCCCTCAGCGTTTCACGGGCGCACGTGCCCGTCGCCCTCGACGACCCACTGGGTGGTCGTCAGCGCGGTCAGCCCCATGGGTCCGCGGGCGTGTAGCTTCTGGGTGGAGATGCCGAGCTCGGCGCCCAGGCCGAGCTGGCCGCCGTCGGTGAATCGCGTGGAGGCGTTGACCATGACGACGGCGCAGTCAACGCCCGCGGTGAAGGCGTCGACCACGCGCAGGTCCTGGGCGAGGACGGCCTCGGTGTGACCGGTGGAGTAGCGGCGCACGTGTGCGGCCGCCTCGTCGACGTCGGCGACGACACGCACGGCCAGGTCGAGGCTGCCGTACTCGGTGGCCCAGTCGTCCTCGGTCGCGGCGACGAGGCGGCCCGCCTTGTCGCCGAGCACGGCGCGGGCGGCGTCGTCGGCGTGAAGCGTGACGCCACGCTCCCACAGGGCACCGGCCGCGCGGGGCAGGAAGGCGGCGGCGACGGCCTCGTGCACGAGTAGGGTCTCGGCGGCGTTGCACACGCCCACACGCTGGGTCTTGGCGTTGACGATGATGCTCACGGCGTCATCCAGGTCCGCCGAGGCGTCGACGTAGACGTGGCAGTTGCCTGAGCCCGTCTCGATGACCGGCACGGCGGAGGACTCGACGACGGCATTGATGAGACCGGCGCCGCCGCGGGGCACGAGGACGTCGACGAGGCCGCGGGCCTGCATGAGAGCGGTGGCGCCGGCGCGGCCGGCCGGGTCGATGGTGGCGACGAGGTCGGCGGGGAGGCCGACGCCCTCGAGGGCGCTGCGCAGGACGTCGACGAGGGCCGCGTTGGAGGACTCGGCGGCGCTGCCGCCGCGCAGGAGGACGGCGTTGCCGGACTTGAGGGTGAGGGCGGCGACGTCGACAGTCACGTTGGGGCGGGCCTCGTAGATCATGCCGACGACGCCGAGGGGGACGCGGCGGCGGCGCACGCGCAGGCCGTTCGGGAGGGTCTGGCCGTCGACGAGCTCACCGACCGGGTCGGGCAGGGCGGCCACCTCGCGGACGGCGGAGGCGATGGCGGCGACGCGCTCGGGCGTGAGGGCGAGGCGGTCGACGAGACCGGCCCGCATGCCGCCGGCGCGGGCGCGCTCGAGGTCCTCGGCGTTGGCGGCGACGACGCGCTCGGTGGCGGCCTCGAGGGCGTCGGCGAGGGCGTGGAGGGCAGCGTCCTTCGTGTCGCGCGTGGCGACGGCGACGGAGCGCTGCGCGGTACGGGCGCGTCGGGCGAGGGCCTCGACGTACGCGGTCGCGTCGCTCGGGTCGGGGAGGGCGGTCGTGGACATGGCCCCATGCTAGGGCCCCGCGGTGCGGGGCAGCTCGGCCAGGTCGTCGCGGTGGACGACGGGCGCCGGGTCTGGTACCCGGCAACACGATCATCCACACGGTCGCGCACCCGAGGCGCCCATCATGCGGAGCAGCCATGACGCCACCGACTCTCGCTAGAATTCCTTCGACAACGACCACTCGACGACGGAAGCGGTACCGGCATGCGAATCGTGCGGCTCGAGGCGACCAACTGGCGCAACTTCAAGACAGTCGCCTTCGACATTGAAGACCGTCTCTTTATCGTCGGGCCGAACGCCTCCGGCAAGTCCAACCTCCTCGACGTCGTTCGTTTTCTGTCCGACCTCGCGGCTCCTGACGGCGGGTTGTCCTCAGCGATCGAGCGTCGCGGCGGGCTGAGCAAGGTGCGGAGCCTCTTCGCGCGCAACCACGCCAGAGGACGCCTCATCGTCGACGTCACTCTCAAGGAGGCCGAGACGACCTGGCGCTACCGGCTCGCGGTCCGCGGCGAGGCCGGCGGGAGAAACCGGCCCATCGTCGACGAGGAGCTCGTGGAGAAGGACGGCGAGGTCGTTCTCAGTCGTCCGGATGAAGAGGACAAGGAGGACTTGGAGCGCCTCACCCAGACCCATCTGGAGCAGATCTCCGCCAACCACGCCTTCCGCGACATCGCCACGTACCTGCAACGGGTCCAGTACTTCCATCTCGTGCCGCAGATCATCCGAGCCCCCCGGCACACCAACAACCTCGTGCATGACGATCCCTTCGGAAGCGACTTCATCGCCCAGATCAACGCGACTCCCATGCGCACGCGCGAGGCGTGGCTGCGCCGGATGCAGCAGGCCCTCCAAGCAGCCGTCCCAGGATTCGAGTCGCTCTCGATCGAGACCGACGCCTCAGGTCAGCCACACCTCATCGCCGGGTACAAGAACTGGCGGTCCCAGCCAGCCAAACAGAACGAGTCCGACTTCTCCGACGGGACTCTCAGGCTCATCGGGCTCCTCTGGTCCATCATTAAGGCACCGGCGAACCCAGGCGTGCTCCTCCTCGAGGAGCCCGAGCTCTCCCTCAACAACGCCGTCGTACGGATGCTGCCGACCGTGCTCGCGCAGGTGCGCCGATCCTCCGACCTCCAGATCCTCGTCTCCACCCACGCCCCCGAGATCCTCAACGACGAGGGCGTCAGCACCCGTGAGGTCCTCGTACTCCGAGCGACAGACGACGGCACGCAGGCCGACCTGCTCGCAGCCCTCCCAGAGGTCGCAGATCTTGAGCTCGGCCTGAGCATGTCGGACGTCGTGGACGGACTCATCGCACCACGAGATCTCAGCGGACTCACCGCGGCAGCGAGGAGCCCGCGATGACACAGGCGGCACCCGCGGTTAGCGTCGCCGTCGAGGGGGATTCCGACACGGGGATGGCAGAAGCCGTGCTCCGCGCGGTTGGCCTCACGCTTTCGCGTCCTGTTCTGGTCAAGCACGGCGTCGCCAAGCTCGACACACTGATTCCCGGTCTGGCGCGCACCGGCCCTCGTTCAGCATGGATCGTCTTCAGGGATGCCGATCAAGCTTGCCCGGTTGAGCTGCACAGCAAGCTGATTGGTGCGCGGCCACACGGCGCGGGATTCGAGCTCCGGTTCGCCTGCTCCATGACTGAGGCATGGCTGCTCGCGGACGGCGCAGGCTTCGCCAGCTTCTTCCGAGTCGCGCCGGCCAGACTACCGAGGACCCCCGATTCGCTGCCACACGCCAAGCACGAGCTGATCCGCTTGTGCCAGACGTCTCGGTCCCGCTCGATCAGGGGCGCGATGGCACGGCAGGATGGCTCCCCGGGTCCGCTCTACGTGAGCACGCTCAACGATTTTGCGCGCACCGCATGGAACGTCGAGGACGCTCGTGACTCGAGCCCGAGTCTGAGCCGGTCGCTCGAGCGACTCGTCGCGCTGCGCCGCGAGCTGGAGCACCTCACCTGAGCACGGTCGTACCTACTCCCCCGCGGTCCGGGGCAGCTCGGCGAGGTCGTCGCGGTGGACGACGGGCGCGACGTGGTCGGGCGCGGGCCGCCCGGCCGCCCGGGCCGCGAGCACCTCGGCGAGCTCAGCGGCCGAGTAGCGGCAGATCCCTCGCGCGACGGTCCGCTCGGGACCCACGACCTCGACGACGGAGCCGGACTCGAAGTCCCCGTCCACGCCGGTGACGCCGGGCAGGAGGAGCGACTTCTTGCCGACGGTGACGGCGCGCGCCGCGCCCGCGTCGACGAGGACGCGGCCCTCCGGCTGGGAGGCGTGCGCCATCCACAGGCGCCGGCTCGACCGGTGCGGTCCCGTCGGGAGGAACCAGGTGCCCAGGTCCGAGGGGACCCCGGGGCCGCCGAGGAGGCGCTGGGCGTCGTCGGCGGAGGCGATGATCGTGGCGGTCCCGGAGGCGCCCGCGATGGCGGCCGCCTGCGCCTTCGTGCGCATGCCGCCGGTGCCGAGCGCGCTGCCGCGGCCCGAGACGTTGACCCGCTCGAGGTCGGCGGGTCCGGTGACGAGCCGGACGGGCTCGGCACCGGGGTTGCCGGGGCGGTCGGTCCACATGCCGTCGACGTCGGTGAAGAGGACGAGGACGTCCGCGGTGACGAGATGGGCGACGAGGGCGGCCAGGTGGTCGTTGTCGCCGAGGTTGAACTCGGTGGTGGCGACGGCGTCGTTCTCGTTGACGATGGGGACGGCGCCCATGGAGAGCAGGGCCGCGAAGGTGGAGCGGACGGTGCGGTAGTGGCGCCGGACGGCGACGTCCTGGGCGGTGAGGAGCACCTGGGCGGTGACGACGCCGTAGGCGCTCATCGCGGTCTCCCACCGGGAGACGAGCCGCCCCTGCCCCACGGAGGCGGCCGCCTGGAGGAGGCGCAGCTCGCCGGGGCGCTCCTCGAGGCCCAGCGCCGGCAGACCGGCGGCGACGGCTCCGGAGGAGATGAGGACGACCTCGTGGCCGCGGCCCCTGAGACCCGCGATGAGGCGGGCGAGGATGTCGATGCGGTTGAGGTTGAGCCCGCCGTCGGGTCGGGTCAGCGAGGACGAGCCGACCTTGAGGACGACGCGCGCTCCCTCGGGCAGGCCCCCGGGCCGCTCGCTCACTCCTCGTCCCCGTCCCAGCCGGCATCGGTCCACAGGCCCTCGGCGGCCTCGTCACGGAGCTCCTGACGGGCGGCCTCCTTGGCGTCCATGCGGTCGTGGTACTGGACTCGGCGCTCGGCGTTGGTGCGGCGGCGGTAGTCCTCGACGCGGGCGTCGGTGCCGCGGGCGCCGAGGAGCTCGGCACCGGTGGAGACGGTGGGCTCCCAGGAGAACATGACGCCGCCCTCGAGGTCGCCGATGAGGACCGCGTCGCCGGCGCGGGCGCCGGCCTCGACGAGATCGTCCTCGACGCCGGCGGCGGCGAGGCGGTCGGCGAGGTAGCCGACGGCCTCGTTGTTGCCGAACTCGGTCTGGAGGACCCACTCCTCGGGCTTCTCGCCGCGGACCTGGTAGACGAGGCCCTCGGTGGGGTGGTGGACGGCGCGGACGGTCGCGACGGGCTCGTTCCTGCGGCGGCCGACGGAGGCCGGGCGGATGACGGGGCGCGCCTCCTGCTCGGCCGCCTCTGCGGCCTCGGCGGCCTCGCGGGCGGCCTCGACGCGCTCGGCGAGGGCGAAGGAGAAGGGGCGCAGGCCCGTGTGGGCGACGGCGGAGACCTCGAAGACCGGCAGGCCGCGGGCCTCGACGTCGGCGCGGACGAACTCGGCGAGCTCGGCGGCCTCGGGGACGTCGACCTTGTTGAGGACGACGACGCGGGGGCGCTCCATGAGCGGGACGCGACCGGTGACGGCCGGGGCGTCCTCGGTGTCGCCGAGGCGCTCGGAGTAGGCGGCGAGCTCGGCCTCGATGGTGTCGAGGTCGGAGAGCGGGTCGCGGCCGGGCTCGAGGGTGGCGCAGTCGAGGACGTGGACGATGACGCTCGTGCGCTCGATGTGGCGGAGGAACTCCAGGCCGAGGCCCTTGCCCTCGCTGGCGCCGGGGATGAGACCGGGCACGTCGGCGATGGTGTAGCGCGTCGAGCCCGCCTCGACGACGCCGAGGTTCGGCACGAGGGTGGTGAAGGGGTAGTCGGCGATCTTGGGGCGCGCGGCGCTCATCGCCGCGATGAGGGAGGACTTGCCGGCGCTGGGGTAGCCGACGAGGGCGACGTCGGCGATGGTCTTGAGCTCGAGCGTGACGTCGTGGGCCTGACCGGGCAGGCCCAGGAGGTGGAAGCCGGGGGCTCGCCGCTTGGAGGAGGCCAGGGAGAAGTTGCCTCGGCCGCCGGTCCCGCCGCGGGCGATGACGACGCTGGCGTCGGGCTCGACGAGGTCCGCGATGACGTCGCCGTCCGCGTCCTTGACGACGGTGCCCTGCGGGACGGGCAGGACGAGGTCCTTGCCGTCGACGCCTCGGCGCCAGTCGCCCATGCCGGGCGTGCCCTTGCCGGCGACCTGGTGCGGTGAGCGGTGGTAGGTGAGGAGCGTCGTCACCTGGGGGTCCACCGTGAGGACGACGTCGCCTCCGTGGCCGCCGTCGCCGCCGTCGGGTCCCGCCAGCGGCTTGAACTTCTCGCGGTGGATGGACGTGCAGCCGTTGCCTCCGTCGCCGCCCGCGACGTGCAGGACCACTCGGTCGATGAAGCTGGGCATGAGGGTCCTCCTGGACGTGCGTGCGGTCGGTGGCTGTGGTGGTGGCGTCCGCGCGCCCTGGTGCGCTGCAGGGCCCGGACGCGGCGCGAGGGCGGACGGCCGAAGCCGTTCGCCCTCGCGCGGTGGTGCTTGAGTTGTGAGGCTCAGGCCTCAGCGAGCACGACGTTGACGACCTTGCGGCCGTGGTGCGTGCCGAACTCGACGTTGCCGTCGGCGGTGGCGAACAGGGTGTCGTCCTTGCCGCGGCTCACGTTGTCGCCGGGGTGGAAGTGGGTGCCGCGCTGACGGACGATGATCTCGCCGGCGCCGACGAACTGGCCGCCGAAGCGCTTGACGCCGAGGCGCTGCGCGTTCGAGTCACGGCCGTTGCGGGAGGAACCAAGACCCTTCTTGTGTGCCATGGTGAGGCTTCTTTCTCTCGAGCTGAACGTTCAGGATGCCGCGAGGGCGGTCACTTGATCGCGGTGACCTTGACGGCCGTGAGCTTGGCGCGGTGACCCTGGCGCTTGCGGAAGCCCGTCTTGTTCTTGAACTTGAGGATGTTGATCTTGGGGCCCTTCTCGTCGCCGACGATCTCGGCGGTGACGGAGGCCTTGGCCAGGTCGGCAGCGGCGGTGGTCACCTTGTCGCCGTCCACCAGCACGACGGGGGCGAGGGAGACCTCGTCACCGATCTTGCCGGCAAGCTTGTCGACAACCACGACGTCGCCGACGGAGACCTTCTCCTGACGGCCGCCGGCCTTGACGATCGCGTAGACCACTTGAATGCTCAATTCTGTCGTATCTTAGGACGCTCTCCGCCGGGCTCCGCGCTCGTGGGCGGGAGGACGGGAGGGCTGTCTCCTGGGCTTCGGTGCAAGAACGCACCGGCGGACCACTTTATGCGATCGACACCGTGGGACCAACCCGGATCCCGGGCAGCCTCCTGTGTTCTTCCGCACGGCGACGGTGCGAACCGCCGCCGTGCGGAGTCACGGCGTCACTCACCCGCAGGGTCCTCGGCGGCGGGCGCCGTCTCATCCGTCACAGGAGCCTCAGCGGCCTCCTCGGACGGCTCGGACGCGGTGTCCGTCGGCTCTTCGGCGGGCTGCTCGCTGGGCTGCTCGGGCTCCACAACCGGCTCGGGCTGCTCCGCCTGCTCCTTGTGAGCCTGCTCGGCGGCAGCGGCGATCTGGGCGAGCGAGCGGCGCACGGCCTCGCGGGTCGCGTCGTCCTGCTCGTCGACGGAGACCTCGGCGCCCTCCTTCTCGGCGCCCTCGGAGCCCTTGCCCCCCTTGCGCGAGCCGGAGCGCTCCTGGCCGGACTGACCGCCCTTGCCGCGCCCGCGGCCCCGGCCGGAGCCCGAGCCGCGCGAGGCAGAGGCGGACATGTCGGCCTGCTGGTTCTCGACGGGGTTCTCGTGGACGATGAAGCCGCGTCCGCCGCACTCCTCGCACTGCGTGGAGAAGGCCTCGACGAGGCCCTGGCCGACGCGCTTGCGGGTCATCTGGACCAGGCCGAGGCTCGTGACCTCGGTGACCTGGTGGCGGGTGCGGTCGCGTCCGAGGCACTCGACGAGGCGGCGCAGGACGAGGTCGCGGTTGGACTCGAGGACCATGTCGACGAAGTCGATGACGACCATGCCGCCGATGTCGCGCAGGCGCAGCTGCCGGACGATCTCCTCCGCGGCCTCGATGTTGTTGCGGGTGACGGTCTCCTCGAGCGTGCCGCCGGCCCCGGTGAAGCGGCCGGTGTTGACGTCGATGACGGTCATGGCCTCGGTGCGGTCGATGATGAGCGTGCCGCCGCTGGGCAGCCAGACCTTGCGGTCGAAGCCCTTGGCGAGCTGCTCGTCGACGCGGTGGGCGGTGAAGACGTCCTCGGCGCTCACCCAGTGCTCGAGGCGCTCGGCGAGGTCCGGGCTGACGTCGGTGACGTACTCGCTGATCGTCTTCCAGGCATCGGGGCCCTGGACGATGAGCTTGCCGAAGTCCTCGTTGAAGACGTCGCGGACGACGCGCACCGCGAGCTCGGGCTCGCCCTTGAGGAGGACGGGGGCCTTGCCGGAGCCCTTGAGGACGGCGCTCGACTTCTTGTCGATGGACTCCCACTGCTTGGCGAGGCGGTCGACGTCGGACTTGAGCTGCTCCTCGGTGGCGCCCTCGGCGGCCGTGCGCACGATGACGCCGGCGTCGTCGGGGACGATGCGCTTGAGGATCCTCTTGAGGCGGGCGCGCTCGGTGTCGGGCAGCTTGCGGGAGATGCCCGTCATGGAGCCGCCGGGGACGAGGACGAGGTAGCGGCCCGCGAGCGTGATCTGGCTCGTGAGGCGGGCGCCCTTGTGGCCGATCGGATCCTTGGTGACCTGGACGAGGACGGTGTCGCCGCTCTTGAGAGCGTCCTCGATGCGGCGCGGCTTGCCCTCCATCCCGGCGGCGTCCCAGTTGACCTCGCCGGCGTAGAGGACGGCGTTGCGGCCCTTGCCGAGGTCGACGAAGGCGGCCTCCATCGAGGGCAGGACGTTCTGGACGCGGCCGACGTACACGTTGCCGACCATGGAGGTCTGCGTGTGGCGCGCGACGTAGTGCTCGACGAGGAGCCCGTCCTCGAGTACGGCGATCTGGTTGAGGCCGTCCTGCTCGCGCACGATCATCTGGCGGTCGACGCTCTCGCGGCGGGCGAGGAACTCGGCCTCGGTGACGACGGGACGGCGGCGCCCGGCGGCGCGCCCCTCGCGGCGGCGCTGGCGCTTGGCCTCGAGACGGGTGGAGCCCTTGAGGGCGGTGACCTCGTCGCGGACGTCGCGGCCCTCGCGGCCGGAGTCAGAGCGGGAGCGGGAGCGACGACGACGACGGCGCGAGGAGCCGGAAACGCTCCCCTGGTCGCCGGAGTCCTCGCCGGGCTCGCCGTCGTCGGCGGAGGCGTCGGCGTCGGGCTGCTCGGAGTCCTCGTCCTCCGAGGACTCGTCGGAGCCGCGGTCGTCACCGCGGGACCGGGAGCGACGGCCCCGTCCGCCGCGGCGGCGCTTGCGGCGGCCGGAGCCGCTCTCCTGGGCGTCGTCGGAGCCCTCGGAGTCGGCGTCCTCGACGCTCTCGTCCTCCTCGTCATCGGTGGAGGTGCTCTCGCCGTCGTCCTGCGCGTCGGCTGAACGGCCGGAGCGGGCCTTGCGGCGACGGCGGCCACGCCCCTTCGACGGCTCCTCCGCGGCGCCCGTGGAGCGGTCCTCGGCCTCGTCGGCGTCGTCGGAGGCCGGGGTCCCGGGGGCCTCCTCGACGTGCTCGGGGGCGGCGGCCTCGGCCGTGACCTTGCGGCGACGGCGGCCGCGGCCCTTGGGAGCCGACTCCTCCTCGACGGTCTCGGAACCGTTGTCCTGCGAGGAGGAAGCCTTCTCGCCAGAGGCCTTGCGCGACGAACGTCGCGCGCGCTTCAGCGCCTCCTCCTCGTCACCCTCGTCGGCGCCGGCGCCGAAGGAGGACTGCACGGCGGCCGGGGCGGCCTTGGGGCTGCCAGTGGCGGCGGTGGCGCGACGCCGACGGCGCGCGCGGGTCGGGTCGGGCGTCTGGAAGAGCAGGGAGGCGGCCGGGAGGACGGGCTCGTCACCACCTTCCTCGTCGTCACCATCACCCTCACCCTGCGGCTCGTCTTCCGCATCGACCTCGGCCTCGTCGTCCGACTCGTCCGCCGACCCGGCGGGGGTGTCGTCGACGGCCGGCTCGGACGCCTCGACGTCGACCGTCTCGTCAGCGTGACCCCGCTCGGCCGACTCGACGGGAGCCCCGGGCTCGGCCGCCGCGTCGGCGGACGCGAGGACGGGGTGCTCGTCGGCGGGGGCGGCGGCCTCGGGGGCGGCCTGGGCGGCGGTGGCGCGACGACGGCGCTTGGGGCGCGAAGGAGCGACCGACTCAGCCCCGGGCTCAGCCTGGGGCTCGCTCTCCGCCCCGGCGGCCTGCACGACCTCCTCCACGGCGGTCCCGGCGGCGGGGGCCGGGGCGAGCTCGACGGCGGGCGCCTGCGGGGCCTTCTCCGGCGCGGACTGGCTCGCGGTGGCCTTGCGGCGGCGCCGCTTGGGGCGCTCCTCCGCCCGGGGCTCGGACTGAGCCTCGGTCGACGGAGCGTCCGCGGCGAGCCGGGCGGCCTGCTCGTTCTCGGGCGCGTTCTCAGGGGTGCTGTTGTCAGGAGTCATGGTGCGTTGCACTCTCCGAGCGCCCCGCGACCGCCGTACCCGCGGCGCGTAGGGCGCGGTCTCGCTCCCCGCGCGGCGGGGAGCAGGGGGAAAGTCTGTGTGTGCGCCTGCGGGCGCCGGCCCCGGCGGCCTGACTCACGAGCCGGGACCGCGGCGACGCTCGTCATCGCGACGGCGGCGCAGGTTCCCGGACGGGTCGGCGTCGGGGTTCGGACACCGGGCGCCGGTACGAGGCACTCGGGGTCGGAAGGAGTATCCCACACGGCCGCCACTCCGGACCGTTCACGACCGCCTCGGCGGGTCCCGTCTCGCCACGGGCGTACGGGACCGAGGTCCCAGTTCGGTGCCGCCGAACGGTCTGAGTCGACGCTCACACCCGCGAATTCACCCTCCCTCGGAGGTTCTTACGCGGCGTCGCTTTACCTGCGCGGATAGACTCCGCATATCCCTCCGCGAGCAACATCGCGGAAGTTCCTATGATTCTCATCATCCCTTTCGAAAGGTGGCGCTGATGGTCATCGCACCGATGGCGCTGGACTCCCTCGACCTCGCTCGGTGGCAGTTCGGCATCACGACCGTCTACCACTTCATCCTGGTCCCGCTGACGATCGGCCTCGCGCCCCTCGTCGCCCTGATGGAGACGAACTACAACCGCACCGGCAACGAGCAGTGGAAGGTCGCGACGAAGTTCTTCGGCAAGATCCTCCTCATCAACTTCGCGCTCGGCGTCGCCACCGGCATCGTGCAGGAGTTCCAGTTCGGCATGAACTGGTCCGAGTACTCCCGCTTCGTCGGCAACATCTTCGGCGCCCCCCTCGCCTTCGAGGCCCTCCTCGCCTTCTTCCTGGAGTCCACCTTCCTGGGCCTGTGGATCTTCGGCTGGGACCGCCTCTCAGCCAAGATGCACAACGCCTGCATGTGGCTCGTCGCGATCGGCACCCAGTTCTCCGCGCTGTTCATCCTCGCGGCCAACTCGTGGATGCAGCACCCGGTCGGCGCCGTCCTCAACGAGACGACCGGCCGCGCCGAGCTCGACGGCGTCTCCGGCTTCTTCCACGTCCTCTCCAACTCCCTGCTGTGGACGACCTTCCTCCACACCCTCTTCTCCTCCCTCCTCACCGCCGGTGCCGTCGTCCTCGGCGTCTCCGTGTGGTGGATGGGCCGCGCCGCCCGCGCCAACCAGGAGTTCGAGGCCCGCGAGCTCTGGCGCCGCCTCACCAAGTTCGGCGCCATCGCGATGATCATCGGCGGCCTCGTCACCGCCGGCTCCGGTCACGTCATGGGCCAGATCATCACCCGCGAGCAGCCCTTCAAGATGGCCGCCGCCGAGGCACTGTGCGACACCGAGTCCGGCGCGGGCTTCACCGTCGCAGCCTTCGGCGACTGCGAGTCCGGCGTCACCAAGGTCATCACGGTCCCGAAGGTCTACTCCTTCATGGCGACCAACGACCCGAACGCCGAGGTCATGGGCCTCAACCAGGCCCAGCAGATGTACACCGAGCGCTACGGCGCCCAGGTCGGCTCCGACGTCGACTTCACGCCTGACGTCATGATCACCTTCTGGTCATTCCGCCTCATGATCGGCCTGGGCATGCTCTCCATGCTCCTCGGCCTCATCGCGCTGTGGCTCATCCGGGGCGACCGCCTCATCCGCGGCCCGGCGGCCGGCAAGACCGCCCTCGGCCTCATGTGGCTCCCCTTCATCGGCATCTCCTTCGGATGGATCTTCACCGAGATGGGCCGTCAGCCCTGGATCGTCGTCCCCAACATCTCCGACCCCGTCTCCCAGGTCCTCATGCTGACCTCCGACGGCGTCTCCACCGTCGTCGCCTCGGGCACCGTCCTGGCCTCGATGATCATCTTCACCCTCCTGTACGCCGCCCTCGGCGTCGTCTGGTTCGTGCTCGAGCGCCGCTACATCCGCGAGGGCGTCCGGACCCAGACCGCCGAGACCGTCGCGTCCGAGTCGAGGGGCAGTGAGGACGGCAAGCCCGCCCCCGCCCTGTCCTTCCAGTACTGAGTCGGAAGAAGGAACACACCATGACTCTCTCCATCCTCTGGCTCATCCTCATCGCGGTCCTGTGGACCGGCTACCTCACCCTCGAGGGCTTCGACTTCGGCGTCGGCATGCTCCTCCACGTCCTCGGAAAGGACGAGCGCGACCGCCGCTCGATGATGCAGGCCATCGGCCCGCACTGGGACGGCAACGAGGTCTGGCTCCTCACCGCCGGCGGCGCGACCTTCGCGGCCTTCCCCGAGTGGTACGGCACCCTCTTCTCCGGCGCCTACGTCGCCCTCTTCCTCATCCTCCTGTGCCTCATCGTGCGCGTGTGCGCCATCGAGTGGCGCAGCAAGATCAACGACCAGGCCTGGCGCGACCGCTGGGACTGGATCCACACCGTCGCCGCCTGGATCCCCTCCATCGTGTGGGGCGTCGCCTTCGCGAACATGGTCCAGGGCATGAAGATCGAGGTCGTCATGACCGGGACCGGTGAGGTCGTCCCGGCCTCCCAGGTCGCCACCGACAGCCTCATGGCCGGCGCCTCGAACCAGCTCACCGGCGGCTTCCTCAGCCTGCTGACCCCGTTCACCATCCTGGGCGGCGTCGTCACCTGCACGCTGTTCCTCACCCACGGCGCCCTCTTCATCGCGCTCAAGACCCAGGGCGACCTCCACGAGCGCGCCCTGGCCTTCGCCAAGAAGTCGGCCCTCGTGTCCACCGCGGTCACCGCCGTGTGGGCCCTGTGGGCGCAGCTCGCCTACTCCCCCAACGGCCTGTCCTGGCTGCCCCTCGTCATCGCGGCGGTCGCGCTCATCGCGTCCCTCGCCGTGACGTACCAGGGTCGCGAGGGCCTCGCCTTCGGGCTCCACTTCGCCGGCATCGGCGGGGCCGTCGCCTTCATCTTCGCCACGATGGCCCCCGACGTCATGCGCTCCTCCATCGACCCGGCCTACTCGCTGACCTACCAGCAGGCCGCCTCGACGGACACGACCCTCATCATCATGACGGTCGCCGCGATCGTCTTCGTCCCGGTCGTGCTCTTCTACACGATCTGGGGCTACAAGGTGTTCTCGCGCCGCATCGACCCGTCCAAGGTCAACCCCGCCGAGGGCGGTCTCGACCCGAAGCGAGTCCGCGACTCCGCCCAGCCGGAGGCCGCGATCGGCTACTGACGCCCACGTCGGCCGCCCGCCGGGCAGCCGCACCGTCAGGACCCACGAGGGCCCGTCCCGCCGAACGGCGGGACGGGCCCTCGCCCCGTTCGCGCGCCCGTCGCCCCGGGGCCCTCGACGCCCCTCGGACCACTGCTCCACGCCGATGGCGCCACCGCGTCACACCCTCCGGAACCGACCGGGAGAAATGAGGTGCGGGGCACGCCGTCACTGGCCGGAACACCCTTCGGGCGCGCATATCCTGACGAGGTGAAGCCACTGGACCCCCGGCTCATGCGCTACGCGCGCGCTGCCCGGCGCTACATCATCATCACGGCCGTGACCGGGACGCTGACCGCCCTGCTCGTCATCGCGCAGGCCTTCCTCATCTCGCGCTCCGTCTCCCCCGTCGTCGGCCGCACCGCCGACTGGAGCACGGTCCGGCCGCTCGTCATCGCGCTCGCCGCGGTGGTCCTCGGCCGCGTCCTCGTCCTCTACGTCCAGGAGGCCCTCGCGCACCGGGCCGCCGTCGAGACGACCATCGACCTGCGCGAGCAGGTCCTCTCCCACGCCGCCGCCCTCGGGCCGCGCTGGCAGGCCGTCCACGGCGCCGACACCGCCACCCTCCTCACCCGCGGCCTGGACGACTTCGAGCCCTACTTCACGCGCTACCTGCCCCAGCTGCTCCTGGCCGCCACGGTCACGCCGCTCACCGGCCTCGTCATGCTCACCCAGGACGTGCCCTCCACGATCGCCGTGACCTGCACGATCCCCCTCATCCCGATCTTCATGATCTTCATCGGCAGGCTGACGCAGAAGCACTCGGCGGACCGACTCGTCGCCATGGAGAAGCTCGGCGGACAGGTGCTCGACCTCCTCGCCGGCCTGCCCACCCTCAAGGCCCTCGGCCGTGAGAAGGGACCCGCCCGTCGGGTCAAGGAGCTCGGCCGCGCCTACAACCGGACCACGATGTCCACCCTGCGCGTCGCCTTCCTCTCCGGCGCCGTCCTCGAGTTCATCACCACTCTGTCCGTCGCGATCATCGCCGTCGAGATCGGCTTCCGCCTCATCTTCGGCAAGATGGGACTCGAGACCGGTCTCTTCGTCCTCATGATCGCCCCCGAGGTCTACGCGCCGCTGCGCCAGGTCGGCTTCCAGTTCCACGCCTCCGCCAACGGCGTCGCCGCCGCCGACGCCGTCTTCGAGGTCCTGGAGACCCCGCTGCCCGAGCACGGCGACGTCCCCGCCGCGGACCTGTCCCGCTCCGCCATCCGCGTCGAGGGCCTGTCCGTCGCCGCCCGCGGCGCCTGGGCGCCCCACGAGCTCACCGCCGAGATCCGCCCAGGCCGCCTCGTCGCCCTCACCGGCGCCTCCGGAGCCGGCAAGACCACGACGACGCAGGTCCTCCTCGGCCTCCTGCCGGCCGAGTACGGCCGCGTCCTCGTCGTCCCCGAGGACGGCGAGCCCGTCAGCCTCGCCGACGTCACCGCCGAGTCCTGGTGGGAGCAGATCTCCTGGGTCCCCCAGCGCCCCGTCCTCGTGCCCGGCACCGTCCTGAGCAACGTCCTCGGCGAGGACGCCGCCCAGGCGCCCGGCGCCGCCGGCTCCCCCGCGCTCGCCGCCGCCGCGCACGCGACCGGCTTCGATGAGGTCCTCGCGGTCCTCCCGGCCGGCTGGGAGACGCCCGTCGGACAGGGCGGCGTCGGTCTGTCCGTCGGCCAGCGACAGCGCCTCGCCCTCACGCGCGCCCTCGTCGCGACCACCCCGCTCATCGTCCTCGACGAGCCCACGGCCCACCTCGACGCAGCCAGCGAGAGCCACGTCCTCGACGGCGTCGCCGCGCTCCGGGAGGCCGGCCGCACCGTCCTCGTCATCGCCCACCGCGCCTCCCTCCTCGCCATGGCCGACGACGTCATCACCGTCACCTCCTCCCCCGCCCCCGAGCTCCTGAGCGCGGGCGAGGACGACCAGGACAGCCGGGACGGCGACGACGCACCGGCCCGCGGCTCCGTCGCCGCAGGCACCCCGAGCGAGCCCTCGCTGCTCTCCGAGCCCGCCGGCACCACTGACGAGGAGGCCGCCCTGTGAGCGCCCTGACCCCGACCGAGCGCCGCGCCCTGCGCCGCGCCGTCCGGCTCCTCGACCTCGACCGCGGCCGCTTCGCCGCCTCCGTCGCCCTGGGCGGCCTCGGGCTGCTCAGCGCCCTCGGCCTGTCCGGCGTCGCCGCCTGGATGATCGCCCGGGCCTCCCAGATGCCCGACGTCATCGCGCTCGGCGTCGCGCCCGTCATGGTGCGCCTCTTCGGCGTCTCGCGCTCCGTGCTGCGCTACTGCGAGCGCCTCGTCTCCCACGACACGGCCCTGCGCGGCATGAACGCACTGCGCACCCACCTCTACGAGATCCTCGCCGGCTCCCGCACGGACACGGTGGCGGGCCTGCGCCGCGGCGACGTCCTCGCCCGCGTCGGCGCGGACGTCGACGCCGTCGGCGACCTCGTCGTGCGCTCCTACCTGCCGATGGCCGTGGCCGCGAGCGTCGGTCTCCTCACCGCCGTCGGCGTCGGCCTCGTCTACTGGCCGGCCGGCGTCATCCTCGGCCTGTGCCTCCTCCTGTCCGGCGTCGGCGGCCCACTCATCACGATGCGCTCCGCCCGCGCGGCCGAGCTCGCCCGCCAGGAGCAGACCACCGACCTGTCCGCCACCGTCCTCACCGCCCTCGACGGCGGCAGCGAGCTCTCCGTCTCCGGCCGCATGCCCCGCGTCATGGACTCACTCGCAGGCGTCGAGGAGCACCTCGCCGCCACCCGCGACCGCGCCGCCCGTCCCGCCGCCGCCGCGGCCGCGATCGACGTGCTGGCCATGGGACTGTCCGTCCTCGGTAGCCTCATCGTGGGCGTGCCCGCGGTAACGAGCGGACGCATCGGCGAGGTCTGGCTCGCCGTCATCGTCCTCGTCCCGCTGTCCGCCTTCGAGGCCACCGCCAACCTCGGTCCCGCCTCCGTCCAGCTCATCAAGTCCGCGGGCGCCGCCGTGCGGATCGTCGAGCTCGTCGACCGGGCCGAGGCCTCCGCCGCCGAGGTCCCCGAGACCCACGACCTGCCCGCCGTCACGACGGGCGGCCCGCGCCTGCGCGCCCGCGGCCTCGCCGTCGGCTGGCCGGGGGGCCCGGTCGTCGCCGAGGGCATCGACCTCGACCTCGCCCCCGGCGACCGCCTCGCGATCGTCGGACCCTCCGGCATCGGCAAGACGACCCTCCTCCTCACCCTGGCCGGGCTCCTCGAACCCAAGGACGGCGAGCTCACCCTCGACGGCGTCAGCCCCTGGGCAGGCGAGCGCACCGAGGTGGCCGCCCGGATCACGCTCACCGCCGAGGACGCCCACGTCTTCGACACGACCGTCCTGGAGAACCTGCGCGTCGCCCACGGTGCCCTCCGGCCCGAGGAGGCCACCGCCCTCCTCGAGCGCGCCGGCCTCGGCGCCTGGCTCGCCGCCCTGCCCGACGGCCTCGACACGCCGCTCGGCTCGGACGGGACGACCGTCTCGGGCGGCGAGCGCCGCCGACTCCTCCTCGCCCGGGCCCTGGCCGCGCCGACCCCGCTCATGCTCCTCGACGAGCCCGGCGAGCACCTCGACGCCGAGACGGCCGACCGTCTCGTCGCCGACCTCCTCGACGCCGGCCTCGCGGAGGACCCGGCGTCCCGCCGCGGCGTCCTCCTCGTCACCCACCGCCTGTCCGCCCTCGCCCACGCCGACGAGGTCCTCATGGTGGGGCGGACCGAGGCCGGTCGGCCCGCCACCGTCCTGCGCCGCGGCTCGCACGCCGACCTGGCCGCCACCGACGCGGGATACCGTTGGTCCCTGGAGCAGGAGGAGCACGAGACCCAGGAGGTCTGAGGCATGAGCCAGCCGAGCACCACGAGCCGGTCGACGGAGCCCGAGCGCCGCGTCGCACCGACGGGCCCCAGCCCCGGCGACCCCGCGGGGATCGGCTCGCTCGCCTACGCCGTCCACGCCGACCACCTCGCCTCGACGCGCTCCGCCGCGGCGTCGGCGGGCGCGGACGCCGGCTCCGGGTCGCAGAGCGCCGCCGCGCTCCTCCAGGCCGCCCTGCGCCTCACCAGCTCCCTCGAGGTCCCCGAGGCGCTCCAGCGACTCGTCTCCTCGGCCTGCTCCATCACGGGCGCCGCCTGGGGCACCATCGCCGTGCGGCACCAGGCCGACGTCGCCGTCGACCCGGACGACCCCGTCTCGTCGGGGGCCGCCACGACGGACACGGACTCCCTCCACGACATGCTCCACGACGCCGTGCCGACGGGCCCGGCCGAGGGCGGCGTCGTCATCGCCAACGACCTCGGTGCCGCCTCGGCCTTCACCGGCGCCATCGAGGGCGAGGGCTCCGGCTCGCTCCTCTCGGCGCCGCTGAGCGCCCACGGACAGGTCTACGGCCGCCTCTACCTGTGCGACAAGGCGGGCGGCTTCGGCCCCGACGACGTCACGACCGTCCTCACCCTCGCCGAGGCCGCCGCCCTCGCCGTCGAGAACGCACGCCTGTACCGGGAGGCCCGGGACCGCGAGCAGTGGATGAGCGTCTCCCAGGAGCTCACCACCCTCCTGCTCTCCGGGGCCGACGAGGACGACGCCCTCACCCTCATCGCCCACCGCGTCCGCGAGGTCGCGCACGCCTCGACGAGCGTCCTCGTCCTGCCGAGCGTCGGGGACTCCTGGGTCTGCGAGATCGCCGACGGCGAGCGGGCCGACGAGCTGATCGGCGTCCCCTTCCCACGGGACGGCCGGGCCCTGTCCACCCTCGACCACCAGGCCGGCTTCCTCGTCCCCTCGCTCCACGACGCCTGGGGCGCCGACGACCTCAAGGTGTCCGCCCTGTCCGTCTTCGGTCCGGCCCTCTACGCCCCGATGATCCACCGCGGTCGCGGCGTCGGCGTCATGCTGCTGCTGCGCGAGGTGGGCTCGCCCGTCTTCACCGAGAAGGACCTCGAGATCGCCGAGCTCGTCGCGGGGCAGGCGACGATGGCCTTCGAGCTCGCCGACGCCAAGCACGCCGAGGAGATGGCGACCCTCCTCGACGAGCGCGCCCGCATCGGCCGCGACCTCCACGACCTCGCCATCCAGCAGCTCTTCGCGACCGGCATGCAGATCACGGCGGCGAAGCAGCGCCTGCGGGACCGCGCGCCCGGCGAGTCCCTCGACGTCGAGGCCGTGTGCGCGGCGCTGGACTCCTCGCTCGCCGCCGTCGACGACTCGGTCGGCCAGATCCGCTCCATCGTCCGCTCCCTGCGGGACCGCGACGAGGACGTGAGCGTCGTCGAGCGGCTCCGGCGCGAGGCCTCGCTGGCGCGCACCTCGCTCGGCTACGCCCCCTCGCTCGTGCTCTCGGTCGACGGCCAGGACGTGTCCAAAGCCGCCGAGCGCGACGCCGAGGACGAGCTCATCGACGCGGTCGAAGCCGCCGTCGACCCGGACGTCGCCGACGACATGGTCGCCGTCGTCCGCGAGGGCCTGTCCAACATCGCGCGGCACGCCCACGCCTCCTCGGCCACCGTCGATATCCTCCTCACCGGCGTCCTCCCTGGCGGCTCGGTCCTCGTCGACGGCGCTGAGGTGGCCGGCGGCGCGCCCGCAGCCCCTGACGTCGAGGGCTCGCTCGGGCCCGCGGAGCACCCGGTCGTCGAGATCGTGTGCCGCGACGACGGCGTCGGCGTCGACCCCGCGGTGACGCGCCGCTCGGGGACGGCGAACATGGCCGAGCGAGCACGCCGCCACGGGGGCACCTTCGTCATCGGCCCGCGCGCGCACTCGGACGGTGAACGCCGCGGCACCTGCTTCACCTGGCGGGTCCCGCTGGACACCTCGGGCCGCCGCCGCTAAGCGCGGGGCTCCCCCTCCGAGCCACGGACGCGGGCAGCAGCGAGGGCCCCCACCCGTGCGGGTGGGGGCCCTCGTCGTGCTGTGCGCCGGTGCTGCCGGGCGGTCTCAGCCGTTGCGCCAGCCGGAGGCGCGCTGCCCGGCGACCCAGGCGGCGACCTGGGTGCGGCGCTGGAGGCCCATCTTGGCCAGGAGCGAGGTGATGTGGTTCTTGACGGTCTTCTCGGCGACGCCGAGACGCTCCCCGATCTCGCGGTTGGACAGGCCGTCACCGATGAGCTCGAGGACCTTGCGCTCGGCGTTGGTGAGGTCGGCGGTGGGGTCGTCGTGGTCGGCGCGACGGCGGGTCACGGTGCGCTCGTCGAGGAGGACGCGACCGGAGGCCACGGCCTTGACGACGTCGGAGATCTCAGCGCCGTGGACGGTCTTGAGGAGGTAGGCGCGGGCACCCGCGTCGAGCGCTTCGGCGAGGGCCTCGTCGTCGTCGAAGGAGGTGAGGACGATCGGCAGGGCGTTCGGCACGGAGTCGTGGAGCTCGCGCATGAGCTCGATGCCGGTGCCGTCGGGCAGCTGGAGGTCGACGAGGACGACGTCCGGGCGCACGAGCTCGGCGCGGCGGACGGCCTCGGCGCGGGAGCCCGCCTCGGCGACGACGTCGAGGCCGTCGGCCCGATCGATGATCTCGGCGATCCCGCGGCGGACGATCTCGTGATCGTCCACGATCATGACGCGGACGTTCTCAGCACTCGTGGGGCTCGGCATGAGGACGATGGTAGCAGCGACACGGACCTACGTCACAAACTCGGCGTCCTGACGCGGTTTCGTGGCGGGCCTGAGGGCCGTTCTGCTGCCCGGTTGCCAGGGTCTTCCTGGCGGTTGGGTCAGTCCGCCGCACCCGGCGTGCCGTCCTTCGCGTCAGCGTCGTCGCAGGCGGGGGCGGGTCTGGCAGCGCGGGCAGGAGGTGTGCGAGCGCGCGGCGATGACCTCGCGGCGCAGTAGGGCGCCACAGCGTCGACAGGGCTGGCCGGCCCGCCCGTAGACGGCCAGGGAGCGCGCGAAGTAGCCCGGGGCTCCGTCGGCGTCGACGTAGAGGGCGTCGAAGCTGGTACCGCCGACGGCGAGGGCCCGCTCCATGACGGAGGCGGTCTCGGCCAGGAGGCGGGCGGCGACCCGCGGGCCGACCTCGGCGCCGGGGCGCAGTCCGTGGAGGCGCGCGGCCCACAGGCCCTCGTCGGCGTAGATGTTGCCGACGCCGGAGACGACGCCCTGGTCCATGAGGATCGTCTTGACGGCGCGGCGCGAGGACCGGATCCGGGCGAGGACGGCGGCGCGGTCGAGGTCCGTGTCGAGGAGGTCCCGGGCGAGGCCGGTGGCGTCGGCGGGCAGGAGCGGCTCGGGCGATCCCTCTCCCCCGGGTGCGCCGTCGTCGGTGGGGACGAGGTCGGTGAGGTGGAGTCCGCCGAGCATGCGCTGGTCGACGAGGTCGAGGAGGACGGCGTCGCCCGGGTCGCCCGCCAGGGTTGAGAGGCGGAGGCGCACGCGCAGGTGGCGGGGCCGCTGCGAGAGGTCGCGCACGAGGCTCGGGGCGCGGGTGGCCGTGAGGTCGACGGCGGGGGCGTCGGCGTCGGCGAGGTGCCGCTCGGCGTCCGCACGCGAGGCGCCGCCGTCGGCGCCGTGAGCGTCACCGGCGGCGGGCACGTCATCCGCCTCCGCGGGCGCGGTCCCGCGCACGAGGAGCTGGCCCGACATGCCGAGGTGGGCGGAGAGGGCCCGCCCGTCGTCGAGGGGCAGCCACATGCGCTTGCCGCGACGGACGGCGGCCGTGACGGTCCGTCCGGTGAGCTCCTCGGCGAAGGCCTGCGCACCCCCGACCTGGCGGCGCAGCGGGCGGGCGTCGAGGACCTCGACGCGCTCGACGCGCCTCCCGGTGAGATGGCGCGCCAGCCCGGCGCGGACGGCCTCGACCTCGGGCAGCTCGGGCACGGCGCGCTCAGGCCCGGCGGGTGAGGTCGGCGCGCAGGGCCTCGTTGACACCGGGGAGGCTCAGGCCGCCGTCGCCGAGCTCGGCGAGGATGGTGGCGTAGGCGGCCTCGGCCGCGTCGTGCTCGGCGGTCTTCTTCGAGGACCCGGTGCCCTCGCCGCGCACGGTCCCGTCGACGACGGCGCGGGCGGTGAAGACGCGCTGGTGGTCGGGGCCGACGCCCTCGACCTCGTAGGAGGGGTTGCCGAGACGGTGGGCGGCGGCGAGCTCCTGGAGGCTCGTCTTCCAGTCGAGGCCGGCGCCGCGGGTGCGGGCAGCCGTGAGGAAGCGGCCGACGAGGCGCTCGACGACGGCGCGGGAGGGCTCAAGGCCGTGAGTGAGGTAGGTGGCGCCGATGAGGGCCTCTACCGTGTCGGAGAGGATCGAGTCCTTGTCCCGGCCGCCGGAGAGGGCCTCGCCCTTGCCGAGGTGGATGAACTCGCCGAGACCCAGGTCGCGGGCGATCTCGGCCAGGGCCGGCTCGGAGACGGTGGCGGCCCGCATCTTGGCGAGCTGCCCCTCCGGCAGGTCCGGGTTGTCCGTGTAGAGCCGCTCGGTGACGACGATCTGGAGGACGGCGTCGCCGAGGAACTCGAGCCGCTCGTTGGTGGGCAGGCCGCCGTGCTCGTGCGCGTAGGAGCGGTGGGTGAGGGCGAGGTCGAGGAGCTCCGGCTCGACGGGCTCGCCCCAGCGGTAGACGAGAACCTCAGTGTCGGTCCGGGCGGGCTCGGCCTCGCGCCGAGCCTGCTTGCGGCTGCCCGCCATCAGGCGCTCTCCTCGGCGCCGGCCTCGTCGGCGCCGGTGTCGCCGTCGTCGGCGGAGCGCTCGGGCTGGAGGAGGCCGGCGAGGGCGTTCCAGCGCGGGTCGAGGTGGTCGTGGTGGTGGTCGTCCGGGAGGTCGTCGAGCCGATCGCCGCAGTCGGGGCACAGCCCGCGGCAGTCCGGGCGGCACAGGGGTCGGAAGGGCAGGTCGAGGACGAGGGCGTCGCGCAGGGCGGGCTCGAGGTCGAGCGTCGTGTCGCCGAGGAGGAAGAGGTCGTCGGCCTCCTCGTCGCCCTCGGCGGCCTGGGCCCTCGCGGCCTCGGGGAGGAAGTACATCTCGTCGAAGGAGACGGTGCGGTCGTCGTCGAGGTCGCGCAGGCAGCGGACGCACTCGCCGTGGACGTGGAGGTCCGCGCGGCCGCGGGCGAGGACGCCCTCGTCGACGGAGACGAGCTGGGCGTCGAGGACGACCGGGTCGCCCTCGGGGACGCCGATGACGTCGGTGCCGAGGTAGGCCGGGGCGGGCGTCTCGACGTGGACGTCCTTGAAGGAGCCGGCCTTCTGAGGGAGGTCGGTGATGTCGACGACGAGTCCGGGCATGGGTTCCTCCTGGTGGGAACGGTTCGGCTGCGGGGCGGGGCGCCCGCCGACCGTGGATCGGCCCTGAGCGGGCACGGGGCCGTCGGTGCGGCCGGGCGGCGGGCTCCCGTGGTGGTTGGGCCCGCGTGGCTCAGGGCGCGGGCCGGTGGATCAGTCCTGCTGGCCGGCGGGGTCGACGGACCAGCCCGGGAAGCGGCGCTGGAGGTCGGGCGAGGGCTGGGCCGGGCGTGCGGTCGAGGAGGCGGTGGAGCCGGAGCCGGCCTCGGTCTCCTCCTCGGCGGCGTCACCGGCCTCGGCGAGGCGCGGTGCGAGGGCCTCACGGCCGCGGCGGACCTGCTCGGCGATCTTGGCGAGCTCCTTCTCGAGGCCCTCGAGGGAGCGGTCGGAGTACTGGTCGGCGCCGGCGCGCAGGCGGGCGGCCTTGTCCTCGGCGGCGGCGACGATGCGGTCGGCGCGCTCGTGGGCGGCGCGGACGACGGCCTCGTTGGAGACGAGGCGGTCGGCCTCCTCCTGGGCGCGAGCGATGAGGCGGTCGGACTCGGCGCGGCCGTCGGCGACGACGGAGTCCGCCCCGGCGACGATGTCCTCGGCCCGGTGGACGGTGTCCGGGACGGCCTGGCGGGCGCGGTCGATGAGGTCGAGGGCCTCGTCGCGGTTGACGATGGCGGAGGCGCTCATCGGCATGGAGCGGGAGGTCGCGATGAGCTCGTCGAGCTCGTCGAGGATGGACAGGAGGTCGTCGCCGGCGTCGGGGGTGGTGGTCACGAGTGGTCCTTCCGGAGGTGTGGGCTGTGCGGGCTGGTGGGCGGCGTCAGGCGCCGAGGGCCTCGGTGAGGGCGGCGAGGACGCCGGCCGGGACGAGGGCGGAGACGTCGCCGCCGTGGCGGGCGACGTCCTTGACGAGTGAGGAGGAGACGTGGGCGTGCGCGGGCGCCGCGACGAGGAAGACGGTCTCGGGGGCGCCGAGGTCGCGGTTGAGGAGGGCCATGGGGACCTCGGCGTCGAGGTCGGTGCCAGAGCGCAGGCCCTTGACGACCGCGGTGGCGCCAGCCTCACGGCAGTAGTCGGCGAGGAGACCGGGGACGACGTCGACGCGGGCGCCGGGCAGGTTCGCGAGCGCCTCGCGGGCCAGGGCGACGCGCTGCTCGGCCGGGAAGAGGTGCTGGCCGGACTTGGCGGCGTTCTGGGCGACGCCGAGGACGACCTCGTCGAAGACCGTGAGGGCCCGGCGGACGACGTCGACGTGCCCGAGGGTGATCGGGTCGAAGGTTCCGGGGTACACGGCGAGCGTCATGAGCCCCAGGGTATCGACGTGCGAGCCGCGCGTGCCACACGCCGGGCGCGTCGGGCGCAGTGACGCGTCTCGCGAAGCGCCAAGCGGCTCGTGGCCGGGCGGTCCCGCTAGAGTGCCCGATATGCCCGCTCGTGCCACCCTCAGCGATGTTGCGGCCGCCGCGGGAGTGTCGTCCCAGACCGTCTCCCGTGTGCTCCACGACCACCCGTCGGTTCGTCCTGAGACTCGGAGCCGCGTCCGGGCTGCCATCGAGGCTCTCGGCTATCAGCCCAACCTCGCCGCGCGCGTCCTCGCGTCCGGCTCCTCGGGCGCGGTCGGGATCCTCCTGACCGCTGGTCTGTCCCACGGCATGTCCGTCGCGTTCTCCGCCCTTGCCCGTGCAGTGCGAGAGCAGGGGAGCAATGTCGTCCTCGCAACGGCTGACGGGAGCGATCCCGCCTCAGTCCGACGTGCACTCGCCCACCTCCACGGTTACCACGTCGACCGCATCGTGGTCCTGGCACAGCGCACCGACGTCCTCACGGTGCTCGCACTCGAGCACAACGAGAAGCCCGTCGTCGCGGTCATCTCCGGCACACACTCGTTCACGGGCTTCTCGACGCTGTCCATCGACCAGGCCCTCGGCGCTCGGCTGGCGACGGAGCACCTCATCGACCTCGGTCGAAGGCGGCTCGTCCACGTCTCGGGCGACCTAAGCTGGCAGGACGCCTCCGAGCGGCTGTTCGCCTACCAGAGCACCTGCGCTGACCACGACCTGCCGGCGCGGTGGATCGGTACCGAGGACTGGTCTTCCGCGTCCGGGGCGGCCGTGGCCGAGCGGCTGCTGGCCACCGGGCTGCCCGACGGGATCTTCGCCGCCAACGACGACATCGCCCTGGGCATCTGCCGGGTGCTCCTGGCCGCAGGAGTGCGGGTCCCGGACGACGTCGCGGTCGTCGGCTTCGACGACATCCCTCAGGCCGCGTGGATGACCCCGTCACTCTCGACTGTCGCCCAAGACTTCGATACTCTCGGCAGGACCGCCCTGTCCATGTCCGCTGAGCTCGCGTCTGGGCGGGATCCCCGCGCGTTGGCACTCGAGCCCGCCCTCATCGTCCGCGAGTCGACCGGCGGCGCCAGCGTCTGATCCCACGGGTTGGCCCAGCACGCGAGTGGGGCCGCTCGCCCCGCCGTGCGAGTTCGCGGCCCCGCTCGGTGCCTGACGCTGTGACACTCTGACGCTGACGAGACGATTCGTCGTCTGCGCCCGACGTGCGTGTGAGCGGCGGGTCAGACAGCCCCTTCCATGATCTCGTCGACCGTGTCGTCGTCCGCGGGGACGGAGTGACGCAGCGTGAACACGCCGTAGCCGGCGACGATGGCGAAGCAGACTCCCACCACGATGTAGGAGAACGCCGGGGAGGACCAGTCGATGACCCAGCCCTGGACCAGCGGGACGATCGCACCGCCGATGATCGCCATGACCAGTCCTGCCGCCCCGAACTTCGTGTCGTCGCCGAGCCCCTTGAGAGCCTCTCCGTAGATGGTCGGGAACAGCAGCGAGATGCACGCCGACAGGAGCACGATCGCGATCGCACCCGCCAGGTTGCGGGAGACTATGGCGAACGCGACCAGTGCCACGCCGACGCAGCACATGGTGACCATGAGCTTGCGCGCGTCGATACGCCCCATGAGCCCCACCATGATGAAGCGCGAGACCAGGAAGACAAGCAGGCTCGCCTGGAGCCAGTAGCCGGCGGTCTTGTCGGACAGTCCCAGGACGGAGGTGACGTAGTGGAGCGTGTACGTCCAGATGCAGGTCTGCGCGGCCACGTTGAAGAACTGGGCGACGACGCCGAAGCTGTAGCGCCTGTTCGTCAGGAGGCGGCTGAGGCGACCCGAACCGCCTGCGACGGCCACCGTGCCGGAGGCGCGACGCTCCGGGGATATCCGGACCCGGGAGATGGCCAGAGCCAACCCGAGGTAGAGGCATGCCAGGGCGACGAAGGGTCCCATGACGGCCTGGAGCTCGTGGCTCCTGGTGGCAAGGAGATCCTGCTGGCTCATGGCCGCCCGCTCGCTCGCCGACGCCGGGTTGACGTGCGGGAGGATGAACAGGGTCGCGATGAGGACGCCCAGGTTGGAACCGATGGGGTTGAAGGCCTGAGCGAAGTTGAGGCGCCGCGTCGCGTTGAGCTCGGGTCCCATTGCCATGACGAAGGGGTTGGCGCTCGTCTCGACGATCGACAGGCCGGCGGCGAGAGTGAACAGCGCTACCAGGAACATCGAGTACGTCATGAGGTGAGCGGCCGGGATGAAGAGCAGACCGCCTGTAGCGGCGAGCGTCAGTCCAATCACGACACCGCCCTTGTAGCCCAGGCGGCTGTTGATGAAGGCCGCCGGAATCGCCAGCGTGAAGTACGCACCGTAGTAGGCGGACTGCACGAGGGAGGACTGGACGTTGGACATCGAGAAGACTGACCGGAAGACCTTGACGAGAGGCGCCGTCATGTCTGTTGACATTCCCCAGGCCGCGAAGCACGACACGAGGAGGATGAAGGGCACCAGCATCCCCGGGTACACGAATCCGGAGGCCCGCCCGCTTCCGGGGGCGGCGTCGGAACGGTCCGTGCTCGGCACGTGAGCCGAGGCGGTGCCGGCGGTCGGGACAGCCATCACAGGACACCCTTCTTGAGGATCAGGTTGCCGTACAGGGCGGTCTCACCAGTGACCACGACGGCGCTGACAGAGGGCGTGTGCTTGTAGAACGCCATGCGCTCGATCGTGCGCACCGTGACGGGGCCGGCCTCCTTCTCCGCCTCGTTCCAGATCGACTCGTAGACGTCCCAGACCTCGGGACGGGGGTCGTCGCCAACGGTCTCCATGAGGGCCACCTGGTAGTCGCTGTAGCGGTCCAGGGGCATGAGAGTCAGGATCGAGCGCAGGAGGTCCGGGATGCCCAGCCCGTCCGCGCGCACCGTCGTGGGGTGCAGGTGGTGGCCCGGGAAGTTGGCGTCAGCAAGGAGGATCTCGTCGCCGTGCCCCATCTCCATGAGAATCTTGACGAGCTCGGGCGAGAGGTTCTTCGGGATGTTGCGGAGCATCATTGCCCCTTTCGTGAGTGGTGGTGGGTGGTGCGGGGCTCAGCCCGCGGTGACGGCGAGCAGGCGCTCCCGCATGGAGTCGAACGGGGCCGACGAGCCGGGCTCGACGACGCGCTGGTCGGTGCTGGCGCGCACGACGTCGCCGCGCTCGATGCTCGAGATAGCACCGGTCGCCTCGAGCTGGGCGAGGATGTTGCCTAGGGCGCTGGCCTCGACGGGGCCGACCACGACGGGGCGCCCGCAGGCGGAGGCCGTCATAGCGGCCAGCATGTCGTTGCGCGCGCCTCCTCCCATCAGGTGGATGGGCGAGTCGGGATCGAGCGCGTCGCCGACGACCCGCTCGAGCTGCTCGGCGTAGGCGGCGTGCGCGCAGGCGAGCGACTCGATGATGAGGCGGACGGTCTGGCCGCGCCCCTCGGGCCGCACGCCGTATTGCTCCTCACACCAGGTGGCGAGCCTGGCGGGCATCCCTCCGGGCCGCACGAAGGCGGGGTCGTCCGGGTTGACGACGACGCCCAGGGATGGGGCGCACGACGCCTCCTCCATGAGGCGGCCCGTGTCTGGCTCCTCCCAGGCCCGCTGGCACTCCTGGAGGAGCCAGAAGCCCGTGAGGTTGCGCAGCAGGCGAATGCCTCCGTCGGTGCGGACCTCGTTGGTGAGTCCGTTGTCGCGGGCGGCGGCACTCATGACGGGTTCTGGGACCGTGGCGCCGATGAGACTCCACGACCCACTCGAGATGAACAGGCGGACGTCCCGCGGCGCCAGACCGAGGGCGTGGACGGCGCAGGCGGTGTCGTGACCCGCCGGCCGGACGATCGCGGTGCCTCCTGGGGTCCGGCCGGCGACGGTGCCGTCGTCGACGAGCCCCGGCAGCCACGTGCGTGGCACCTCGAGCGCGTCGAGGACCGTTCCCGACCACGCGCTCGCACCCGGTGTGGCGAGGCCCGTCGTCGAGGCGATCGCACGGCCGACGGCCGGTGCCGCACCCAGGAGGTACGCGACGAGATCGGGCAGCAGGAGGACGAGCCCGACCTGCTCACGCAGGCGGGGTTCCTCACCGAGGTCGGCGAACAGCTGGTAGGACGTGTTGATCTCCTGCGGCTGGACGCCGGTGGCCTCCCAGGCCGCCTCACGGCCGAGCCTCTGCTCGAGGCCGGCAGAGACGCGGCTCATGCGCGCGTCGCGGTAGGCGCGCGGCACTCTGAGCAGGGAGCCAGACGGGGCCAGCAGGCCGTAGTCCACGCCCCATGTGTCGACGCCGACGCTCTCGGGCGCGTGGCCGAGGCGTTCTTCGGCGATCTCGAGGCTCCGACGGACGCCTTGCATGATCCGCTCGAAGTCCCACACGAGGTGGTCCTGCTGCGTCGTCACCTCGTGGCCGAGGCGGAAGATCTCCTCGGTGGTCACGACGCCGTCGCGCAGGGTCCCCAGGACCGCTCGCACGGAGGAGGATCCCAGGTCGAGCGCGAGCGCGTCGTGCTCGCCGGCCTGCACCGGGCGGCCGTCGGTGTGCCTCATATCCGTCGCCTCAGCGGTAGAGCGGGCCGAAGGCGGCGCAGGCGCGGAAGTCGGCTCCCTCGAGGTCGCTCGTCCCGAACGGGATCCACGCCTTGGGCCGCATGATGTGCTCGCGTGGCACGTTGTGCATGTAGACCGGGATGCGGAGCATCGAGGCCAGCGTGATGAGGTCGGCGCCGAAGTGGCCGTATCCGGTGGCGGTGTGGTTGGCGCCCCAGTGGGCCATCCAGTCGTAGACGGAGGTGAAGGCGCCCTCACCGGTGATCCGCGGCACGAAGAAGGTTGTCGGCCAGGTCGGGTCGGTGCGGTCCTCGATCTGGTGCCGGACCTCCTCGGGCAGCTCGACGGTCCAGCCCTCCGAGATCTGGAGGACGGGGCCCTGCCCCGCGACGAAGTTGAGGCGAGTGGCCGTCACAGGCATCCCGCCAGCGGTGGCGAAGTGCGTCGAGAAGCCACCGCCCGGGAAGTACTCCTTGGTCGCGGCGTGGAAGGTGGTCGCGGCGAGGTCGTTGGCGATGTCCTCGTCGGTGATCTCCCACCAGTGCTTGATGATGGCTTTGCCGTCCTCGTCCTTCTCCTGACCGGTCGCGTTGAGGGTCGTCGCGCCGGAGTTGCGCAGGTCGATGAAGCCGTCGGCGGCGTGTCCCTCGAGGGTGTAGCCGGTCACGCGCTTGACGGACTCCGGGCTCCAGTAGGTGCGCACGTCGCTGAAGAGCTGGGGGCGCTGGGTGAGGACCGAGTTGAAGAGCATGGCTAGGCCGTTACCGGCGTCGCCCTCAGTGGCGAAGACCTTCTCCTGGCGCTTGCCGTTCCAGTCGAAGGTGGTGTTGAGGAGGGTCTCCATGATGTCGCCGTTGGGCTTGTAGTCCGTCCACTGCCGCTGGCCCTGGAACCCGGCGGCGATGGCGTCGTGGCCACCCGCCTCCTCGGCGAAGCCGAGCTCGGCCAGGCGCGGGTTGCCCTCCATGAGGTCGCGGCCGATGAGGAGCATCTTGATGCAGTAGTCGAACTGCTCGTCGTACTCCTCCTGCGAGACGCGGTTGGCCTCGGGGTTGTGGTTCTCGCCGATCGTGAGGTGCTCTCGGGCCCACGCGACGGCCTTCTCGTACTCCTCCTGGTCGTAGATCCCCTGAGCGATGCGGCGGTCGATCTCGATCATGTCGATGTACTCCGCGCGCATGCCAAGGTAGTCGACCAGGAACTGCTCGGGAGCGCGGCACCCGGCGATACCCATGGAGACGGTGCCGATCGACAGGTAGCTGCGTCCCTTCATGAGGCCGACGGCGAGGGCGGCGCGCACGTAGCGCAGGATGTTCTCGACGACATCGTCCGTGAGCCCGGAGTCGTCCGCGTCCTGGACCTCGTGGCCGTAGATCCCGAAGCAGGGGATGCCGAGCTGGTTGTAGGCGGCGGCCGCGGCGGCCAGCGTGACGGCGCCGGGGCGCTCCGTGCCGTTGAAGCCCCAGACGGCGTGGGGGATGCTCGCGTCGAGATCGAGGACCTCCGTGATGTAGTTCCACGAGGCCGTGACCGTGAGGTCGGCGCAGACGTTCTCGGTGCGGAACTGCTCCTTGCAGCCGTTGGCCTCGGCGACGCCGCCGATCGTCGTGTCGGAGATGACGGTGCGCACGGGCGTGCCGTCCGGGTAGGTGACGTTCGCGGCGATGAGCTCGGCGACGTCGTGCGCGAGGCGCATGGTCTTGTCCTCGAGGGACTCACGGACCCCACGACGACGGCCGTCGATGAGGGGGCGGATGCCGATGGCCGGGTAGGTGGTGGCAACTGACATGGTGCTGAACCTTTCTGGGCGTCGATGACCAGGACTCACCGGGATGTGAGCGCACACAAATTATCTGCACATCATCTCTTCCACAGTCAAGCATCTAGGGATAGCAACTCTCTTCGTGGGAACTGTGGACGTGAGAGCGCAAACATGCGACCATAGGCGAGCCGGCAACGATGCCGCGCACGGCCCACGTGAAAGGAAAGCCGATGCTCCTGGAAGACGCCCGACGCCAGATCTCCGACGCCTGCTCCCACCTCGCCACCGACGGGCTGGTCGTCGGCACCGCGGGCAACCTGTCGATCCGGGCGGACGACCTCGTCGCCGTCACTCCATCGGGCCTGCCCTACGAGGACATGCGGCCCGATCTCGTCTCCGTCGTCGAGTACGCGACGGGCACCCAGGTCGACGGGCCCCTCAAGCCTGCCAGTGAGCTAGGCCTGCACCTGACGACGATGCGCGTGACCGGCCAGCCCTCGGTCATCCACACCCACTCCTACGCCGCCACAGCCGTGGCCTCACTCGAGGGCGTGACGGCCCTGCCCGCCGTCCACTACTACATCTCGATGTTCGGTGGCCCGGACGTGCGAGTGGCGGACTACGCCATCTACGGCTCCGAGGAGCTGGCTGAGAACGTCGCCCGCGCCCTCAAGGGACGCACCGCCGCCCTCATGAGCAACCACGGCTCCGTCGTGGCCGGCCCCGACCTGCGCTCGACGTACACCCTGGTCCAGGAGCTGGAGTGGGTGTGCGAACTCTACCTGCGCACCCGCACCGTCGGCGCGCCAAGGATCCTTTCCGACGAGCAGATCGACGCCGTCGCACGGAAGATCCGTGACACGGGCTACGGCCAGTCGGCGCCCACTGCGGACAAGGCGTAGGTCCGCCGGCAGGCGCGCCGTCGTCACGCCCGCTGTACCCCAATCCACGCCTCGACGACGACGGGCCGGGGCGCCGCGGCCGCCTCGGGGCGGACGTCGGGGCCGCAGGAGCGGGTGCCGATGCCGTGGTGGAGAGCGTCGAGGTGGAGCCACAGGCGCTCGTCGCGCTTCAGCTCCTCGACGTGCTCGGCGGCGGTGAGGTTCTCCGGGCTCCAGGGGCTCAACGAGAAGGAGGTCGGCAGACCGACCGGGACGAGGACCATGGCGCGCAGGCCCGGGCCGTCGAGCCAGAGGCTGCGCAGGCCGGTGCGGGTGCCGCCCTCCTGCGGGCGGACCGGCTGCTGCCAGAGCTCCTCGACCTCGCCGGTGAAGACGCCGTGTCGCAGCGCCCCGGTGAGGTCCGCGTAGGAGGGGGCGGGGCCGGTGCCGGTCCAGGTGGCGCGGCTGAGCGTGGCGGGCAGGCCCAGGCGCACGCCGAGGCGCGGCAGGACGGGAGGCAGCGGGCCGACCGGGACGATGCTCGTGCGCAGGCGCGCTCCCCCGCGCTCGGGGGTGACGCGGGTGGTGACGTCGAGGCGCCAGGCGGCGTTGGGGGCGGAGGCGCGGCTCGTGACGACGGCCGAGGTGACGGGGGCGCCGTCGGGGCCGGTGCTCGTCTCGAGGCGGGTGCCGACGTGCCTCTCGGTGAGGAGGTTCAGGCGCGCCTCCCGCCAGCGGTCGGCGGAGGAGGGCATGCCCCAGCCGCTGGCGCCGCCGCCGATTCCGAGGTCGCCGGGTGCCGGCGGCCTCGTCCAGTACTCGACGGGGCCGTGCCCCTCGTCGTTGTCCGTGGGGGCGCGCCACGCGGTGACGTCGGGACCGGCGAGCGCGACGCCGCCGAGGCTGAGGCTGCGGCCGTCGGCGCCGAGGACGAGCCCGTCGCCGAGGTCGAGGGCGCCGCCGGCGAGGCGGGCCGCGGTGCCCTCAGCGGATCCGGGCTCCACGACGCTGACGCGCGGGACGGCGGGCGCCGTGACGGGTCCCGTCTCGATGCTCGTCTCACGGGTCGACAGCACGCGCAGCCCATGGTCGTCGCGGCCCACCTGGGGCAGGAGCGCCGCGCCCGTGGCCGGGTCGACCTGGACGGGGCCGTCGTCGGAGGCGCCCGGAACGACCGGGTCGAGGACGGCGGCGAGGACGTGGACGGCCTCCCCACCGGCCCGCTCGCGCAGCTCCGCGATCGCCTCGGCGAGTCCCTCGACGGCGACGAGCCGGGAGTCCCCCGGCGTGATCACGGGCAGCGGGGTGCGCAGGACCCGCACGCCGTCGCCGGCGTTCTCGACGAGGGCCTGGACCACGAGGAGCAGCCGGTCCGTGGTGCGCGTGTGGAAGCGGTTCTCGACGAGCACCGTGCCGACCGCGCCGGGGGCGTCGGGTGAGTCGAGCCGGTCGAGCACCGGGGTGGCGACGACGGGTGCGACGGCGTTGGCCCAGGCGGTCGTGCCGGCGCTGGGCGCGGAGGTCGCGGAGACCATGCCGTCGCAGACGAAGCTCCCGTCGTGGACGGCCTCCCCGAAGTCGCCGCCGTAGCGCAGGGCGCCACCGGCCTCCGGGCGCGGGTCGACGAGGGCGTGGTCGCGCCACTCCCACACGAAGCCGCCGAGGTGGCGCGGGTTGGGCAGGACCTGGGCCGTGTAGCCCTCGATGCCGCCGGGGCCGGTGCCCATGGCGTGGAGGTACTCGCACATGACGTAGGGAAGGGTGCGGACGTGGGCGGCCTGCGCCGGTGTCAGCCGCGAGGCGGGGTAGCCGGGGCAGGCGATCGGCGTGGCGGCAGGAGCGCCGACGACGTCGCGGGAGGGGGCGCCGACGACGGCGTCGACCTCCTCGAGCGTCGGGTACATGCGGGAGCTCAGGTCCGTGTAGGCGCCGGCGAAGTCGGACTCGTAGTGGATCGGGCGGCGCGGGTCGCGCGCGCGGATCCAGGCGCTCATGGCAGCGAGGTTCCGCCCCGTGCCGGACTCGTTGCCGAGCGACCAGAAAACGATGGAGGGGTGGTTCTTGTCGCGCTCGACCATGCGGCGGGCGCGGTCGAGGAGGGCCCCGGTCCAGGCGGGGTCGTCGGCGGGGTTACCCTCCCAGCCGGCCGTCTCGAAGGCGTGGGTCTCCAGGTCGCACTCCTCCATGACCCAGAAGCCGAGCTCGTCGGCGAGCTCGAGGACGCGCGGGTGCGGCGGGTAGTGGGAGGTGCGGATGGCGTTGACGTTGTGGGCCTTCATGAGGGCCAGGTCGGCACGGACCCACGCCTCGTCGAGGACGCGGCCGCGGCGGGCGCTCACCTCGTGGCGGTTGACGCCGGCGAGGACGAGGCGGCGGCCGTTGGCGCGGACCTGCCCGTCGACGACCTCGACGCGACGGAATCCGACCCGGGCGCGCACGGTCTCGCCTGCCGCCTCGACGGCGAGACCGTAGAGGCGGGGCTCCTCGGCGCTCCAGGGCTCGACGGCGGGCAGGTCGAGGCGGGCTGTGCCGGGACGGTCGAGGACGGTGCGTGCGTCGAGCTCGGGGAGGCGGACGGTGACGGGGAAGGCGACCGCGGGGGCGTCGACGTCGACTTCGAGGACGCCGGCGCCGGTGGCCGGGTCGTAGTCGGCGCGTGCGAAGAGGTCGTCGACACGGCCGGCGAGGCGGTGCAGGAGGGTGACGTCGCGGAAGATGCCGGGCAGCCACCACTGGTCCTGGTCCTCGACGTAGGTGCCGGGCGACCACTGCGAGACGCGGATCGCGAGCGTGTTCTCGCCGGGGTGGAGGACGCCGGTGAGGTCGAGCTCGGTGGCGAGGCGGGAGCCCTGGGTGGTGCCGATCCAGGTCCCGTTGACCCACACGGAGGCGAAGGACTCGACGCCATCGAGGCGCAGGACGTCGAGCGCGCCCTCCTCGCCGATCCCCCAGTCCTCGGGGACGTCGACGGTGCGGACGTGGTCCGCCGTCGGGTTCGCGTCGGGAACGAACGGCGGGTCCAGCGGGATGGGCAGCTGGACGTTGGTGTAGATCGGCAGCCCGCGCTCGCCGTCGCCGGTGAGGACCCACGTGGCGGGCAGCTCGATGGTGCTCCAGGGGCCGAGGGCGTCGTCGTCCGTGTCGAAGACCGGCTCGACGGGGGCGCCGTCGGGACCGGTGCCCTCGGGCTGGGCGGTGGTGTGGAGGCGGAAGGCCCAGGTGCCGTCGAGGCTCAGCGACGGCGCGTCCGAGCCCGGGGTCCAGGCGCGCGGCGGGAGGTGGCGACCGCGCCCGGGACCGGGGACGAGGGGCAGGGCCCAGTCGGGGCGGTCCGGGGTGGCCTTCGGCGCGATCGTGGCGTGGGTCATCGGCGGCTCTCCTCGGGCTGCGGGCGTCCTTGCACGGAGAAGCCTATGACGGCCTCCGCTAGGGTCGGGGCCATGACGAGGATCGTGGCCGGGGTCGCCGGCGGACGCAGGATCGACGTGCCCCGCTCGGGCACGCGCCCCACCTCCGAGCGCGTCCGGGAGGCCCTCTTCGGCCGCCTCGAGCACTACGGGGTCGTCGACGGCGCCCGTGTCCTCGACCTGTGCGCCGGCTCCGGTGCCCTCGGGCTGGAGGCCGCGAGCCGCGGCGCCACGGACGTCACCCTCGTGGACGCCGCCCGCTCCGCCGCCCAGGTCTGCCAGGCGAACACGCGGGCGCTGGGCCTCAAGGGCGTCCGCACCGTGACGGCGAAGGTCGCGACCTTCCTCGCCGGCCCCGCCGGCGCCCCGGTCGACCTCGTCCTCATCGACCCGCCCTACGACGTCGACGAGGCGGGCATCGTCGCCATGCTCGAGCCGCTCGCGCGCACGCAGGACCCGTGGCTCGCACCGGGCGCCGTCATCGCCCTGGAGCGCTCGACCCGGTCCCCTGAGCCGAGCTGGCCGAAGGGCCTGCGGCGCTTCAGCGAGAAGAAGTACGGGGAGACGGCTGTCTGGTTCGCCGAGCCGGACGCCGAGGACGCTGACGACGCCCCTGCGGACGACCAGGTCTGAGCGACCGGAGTCCCTCCCGTCTCAGGCCCGCTCGAGGTAGGCCTGGGACTCCTCGTCGAGGCGGTCGGCGATGGCGGCGGCGAGGTCGCGGTGCTCGGTGAGCCCCGGGTCGTACGCGACGACGGCCTCGGCCTCCTGCCGCGCCCGCTCGATGAGCCGACCGTCCTTGGTGACCCGCAGGAGGGTCAGGTCGCTGCGGCGCCCCGACTGGGCGGCTCCGAGGACGTTGCCCTCGCTGCGCAGCTCGAGGTCCGCCTCGGCGAGCCTGAAGCCGTCGGTGGTCTCGGCGAAGGCCTTGAGGCGGTGGAAGGCGGGCGATCCGACCTCGACTCCCGTGACCGCCATGCAGATGCTGGGGCGCGAGCCTCGCCCGACTCGGCCGCGCAGCTGGTGGAGCTGGGACAGGCCGAAGCGGTCGGCGTCGAGGATGACCATCATCGTGGCCGCGGGGACGTCGACGCCGACCTCGATGACGGTGGTCGCGAGCAGGATCGGGGTCTCCCCCGAGGCGAAGGTCGCCATGGCGGCGTCCTTCTCCGCCTGGCTCATGCGACCGGTGACGGTGGCGACGGCGAGGCCCGCGAGCGCGGGCTCGGCGGCGAGCCTCTGCTCCCACTCGGTGACGGCCGCGAGGGGACGGGCAGGGGCGTCACCCTCAGCGAGGGCGTCGAGGAGGTCGTCGGGCAGGTCCTCTCCCCCGTCCTCAGCGCCCTCAGCGAGCCCTGGCTGTGTCTCCTCGGTGACGTCGATGCGGGGGCAGACGACGTAGACGCGACCGCCGGCGGCGACCTCCTGGGCGGCGCGGCGCCACACGCCGTCGACCCAGGCCTGACGCTCCCAGGGCACGAGGTGCGTCTCGACGTGGCTGCGGCCGGCGGGGAGCTCGTCGAGGACGCTCGTCTCGAGGTCCCCGAAGACCGTCATCGCGATGGTGCGCGGGATCGGGGTGGCAGTCATGACGAGGAGGTGCGGCGTGCGCGGCTCGGAGGCTGCCGGGTCGTCGGGGCGAGCGCCGGGGTCGCGGGCGTCGCCGCGCTCGCGCAGGGCGTCACGCTGGGCGACGCCGAAGCGGTGCTGCTCGTCGACGACGACGAGCCCGAGGAAGGGGATCTGCACCGTGTCGGACAGCAGGGCGTGGGTGCCGACGACGATGGCGGGCTCGCCGCCGGCGAGGGCGGCGAGGACGTCTCGGCGCTGGGCGGCCGGGGTGGAGCCGGTGAGGAGGTGCACGCGCGTGGCGCGCTCGGAGTCGGCGAGGGCGCTGCCGAGCAGCCCGGCCTGGCCGAGGGGCCCGAGGAGGGCCTCGAGGCTGGCTCGGTGCTGGGCGGCTAGGACCTCGGTGGGGGCGAGGAGCGCCGCCTGCCCGCCGGCGCCGACCACCTGCAGCATGGCGCGCAGGGCGACGAGGGTCTTGCCGCTTCCGACGTCGCCCTGGAGGAGGCGCTGCATGGGGACCGTGGAGGCGAGCGCCGCGGCGAGCTCGTCGCCGACGCGCCGCTGCCCCGCGGTGAGCTCGTACGGGAGGGAGGCGTCCAGGTCCGCGCGCAGGGAGCCGGTGGCCTCGGGGACGGGCCAGGCGACGGCGGTGCGGCTGGCCTCGTGGGCGGCGCGGCGCTGGGCGAGGGCGGCCTGGAGGACGAAGGCCTCCTCGTGACGGAGGCGGTCCCGGCCCGCGCGCCACTGCTCGGCGTCCTGGGGGACGTGCACGTAGCGGTAGGCGGTGAGGGCGTCGACGAGGTGGTTGGCCTCGCGGACCTCGACGGGCAGGGGCTCGGGGACGTCGCCCGGGCCGAGCTGGTCGAGGACCACCTGGACGGCCTTGGCGACGCGCCAGGACGGCAGGGCCTCGGTGGCCGGGTAGACCGGCATGGGGCGGGCGACGAGGGCCTCGCGCTCGGCCTCGTCGAGCTCGTCGAGGACCTGGAAGCGGGGGTTCGCGAGCTGGGTGCGTCCGTGGTGGGAGCCGACCTTGCCGGACATGAGGACGGTGGTGCCGGGGCTCAGCTGCTCGGCCTGGTGGGCGAGGAGGCCGACGGCGCCGAAGAGGACGACGTCCATGGTGCCGGCGCCGTCGGTGACGGTGGCCTCGAGGATGGCGGGTGGGCGACCGGACCGGGTGCGTCGGGTGGAGCAGCGCACGACCTGCGCCTGGATGGTGGCCTGCTCGCCCTCGACGAGGGTGCGCAGGTCGGTGAGGTCGCCCCAGGTGTCGTAGCGGCGGGGCAGGAGGCGGAGGAGCTGGCCGGCGGTCTCGACGCCCTGCTTGGCGAGCTGGTCGGCGGTGCGCTTGCCGAGGACCTTGGCGAGCGGCCGGTCCAGGAGGGGGACGGAGCCGCGGGGCGCGGGTGCGGCGGGGCTGGTGCGGGGCATGTCGCGGTGGGCTCGCTGCTACTCGACGGCGATGAGGACGTCGGGGGCGGCCTGGCCACCGGCGTGGACGACGACCTCGACGGCGTCGGCCTCACCGAGGACCTCCTCGCCGAAGCGGGCGGCGGCGTCGGAGACGAGGGCTCCGACGTCGGGCAGGGAGTCGCGGCCGAGGATGACGGTGAGGAGCTCGTCCTCGGGGCGCAGGATCTCGCCGACGGCGCGGGCGGCGGCGTCGGGGTCGGCTGCGGAGCCGGTGAGGGCGGTGGTGCGCAGGACGGCGGCGGCGTCCCAGGCGCGGCGCGAGAGGTCGGAGAGGTCCTCGGTCTCGCCGTGCCCGGCGACGGCGACGGCGGCGGCGAGGACGCGGGCCTCGTCGTCGGTGTCGGCGACGAGGAGGCGGGTGCCGGCGGCCGCCTGGCCGGAGGGCTGGGCGTCGTCGACGCTGCGGGCGCCGCCGGGCCCGCGGACGGTGGAGACGGCGGAGCGGGCGGCGAGGAAGCGGGCGGCCTCGTGGGCCTGGGCGGTGGAGGCTGCGTCGCAGGGCAGCACGAGGGCCTCGGGCAGGCCGAGGTCGCCGGCGGCGCGGACGATGCCCTCGCGCTCGGGGTCGAGGACGACGACGGCGCCGGTGCGGGCGAGCTGCTCGAGGAGGCCGGGTGCGCGGGTGCAGGCGATGACGCCGGTGCCGCGACGGCGGGCGTCCTGGTGGGGTCGGGCACTGCTGGCCTGGCCCAGCTGGGACGGGTGGACGCGGCGGGCGCTCTCGCGCTCGGCGGCGCGGCGCTGCTCGCGTCGGGCGGCGAGACGCTCGAAGGAGACGACGCGGCCATCGTCGGCGCCGGTGGTGCCCGCCCAGGGCAGGGGCGGCTCGTCGGCCTCCCAACCGGTGGCCACGGCGAGGGCCGTGGGATGAAGGTGGTGGACGCAGACCTGCCTGGCTCGGCCGACGGTCGGCAGGGCGGCGCGCGGGGTGTCGGTGTGGACGTGGACCTGGAAGAGGCCGACGCCGAGCGCGTCAGGGGTGCCGACGACGCCGACGGAGTCGCCGATGGCCTCGAGGCGGGCGCGCAGCTCGCGGGCCTGAGAGGCGGTGGCCTCGAGGAGGTACATGACCTCGAACTCGCCCTGGGAGGCGTCCTCGGCCGAGACTCGGTCCTCGCCCGCGTGGGTGACGCCGCCGGCGGCGAGGTCGGCGAGCATCTGCCGGGCGACCTGCGTGAAGGGCGCGGGCAGGGAACCGGCGTCCTGCCCGAGGGCGGGGTCGGGCAGGCTGGCGGACTCGACGGCGTCGGTGAGGCTCGTGAGCAGCAGCATGAGGGCCGCGCCGCCGGCGTCGACGGGCCCGTGGCCGAGGCCGGCGGTCTCGACGACGCTCTCCTGGGCGCCGAGCGCGGCGGAAGAAGCGATGAGGCCGATCGTGGCTGGCCGGGAGGCGGCGGCCTCCTCCAGGCTCGTGCGCGCGGCGGCCGCGGCGTCGTGGGCGACGGTGAGGAGGGTGCCGGTGACCGGGCGGGACACTGCCGCCCAGGTGGTGGCGGCCATGCGCTCGTAGACGTGGACGAGCTCGACGGGGCGCAGGCGGGCGGGGTCGGGGGCCTCAGCGGCGACGTCGGAGACGGCGGCGAGGGCCTGGGAGACGAGGAGGCCGGAGTTGCCCCGGGCCCCGCGCACGGCGCCGTCGGCGACGGCGCGGGCCGCCTGGGAGAGGTCGGCGCGGGCGGGCAGGAGGTCGAGGGCGTCGGCGGCCCAGCGCAGGGTGAGCCAGACGTTGGAGCCGGTGTCCGAGTCGGGGACGGGGAAGACGTTGAGGGAGTCGACGAGGCCGCGGGTGGCTCCGGCGGTGTGCTCGGCCATGCGGATCCAGCGGCGCAGGAGGGTCGCGTCGAGGGCGGCCTGGGGCGCGGGTGTCGGTGTCACGTGCCCTCCCCTGCTGTGCTGCACCACCGGGGGCGACCCGGTGCGTCGGCGGGTCCGGTGCCGTTCCCGACGCGGGGACGAGGACCCGTGCGGCCAGGGTACCCTGGCGCGGCCGCGCTCTCCTGCGGGGGCGGGCCCGCTGTGGACGCGGGGGCCTCCTCCGGACGGTGCGGCCCCCGTGTGCCTCAGCCCACGCCCGACCCGCTTGGGGCGAGGTACCGCCGTCGGCTATTGTGTTCGGGTTGCTCGGGACGGTTGTCCCTGGGCGGTGGACCTGGCGCCGGACCGGATGGTTCGAGCGTTGAAGCAAGAAGATTTCAGGAGTGAACCGTGGCTGCTGTGTGCGACGTCTGCGGCAAGGGCCCCATCTTCGGCAAGAGCGTCTCGCACTCCCACGTGCGGACCAACCGCCGGTGGAACCCCAACATCCAGCGTGTGCGTGCTCTCGTGAACGGCGCCCCCAAGCGCCTCAACGTGTGCACGTCCTGCCTCAAGGCCGGCAAGGTCACGCGCAACGTCTGAGCGCGTACCCGCCGATCAGGCACTGGAGGGCCGTCACCCGAGAGGGTGGCGGCCTTCGTCGTGTCGGTCAAGCGTCGAGAGCGCCCATACGAGCCCCGAGTGAGACGACTTGGACCCTCCCAGCCTCAAGCCAGGAGGGCCCAGTCATCCATCGCGGAGCGGAGCCGCTCAGCGACCGAGGTGACGAGCCATCGCCGCGTAGCGGTAGGAAAAGATCCGTTCGCTGGCCCGCGCATCGGGTGCGACGTTCTCGGCCCCGTGGAAAAGGCCGGGAGTCAGGTGCAGCTCAACCGGCACGCCAGCCGCGCTCAGCCGAGCTGCGAGAGCAAGATCCTCGTCCCGGAAGAGGTCGAGCTCGCCGACATCGAGGTACACGGGCGAGAGGCCCCTGAGCTGATCGACTGACGCGCGCGCCGGAGCGGCGTAGATCGAGGGATCCTGTCCGTCCAGATACCACCCCCAGCCCTCGACGTTGTTCGCACGGCTCCACACGCCGGCACCGTGCCGAATAACCTGGTACGACGACGGCGTGCTCGAGGTGTCGTCAATCATCGGATACAGGGCCTGCACGAAGCAAACGGATGGTCCACCCTCATCACGGGAGCGGAGGGCAGCACCGAGCACGAGCCCTCCTCCGGCGCTCCCGCCGTAGAGGGCGATCCGCGCAGGATCGACGCGAAGGGCACAGGCCTCGTTGGCGAGCCACCTGAGCCCAACCATCACGTCGTCGAGCCCCGCAGGGAATGGATGCTCAGGTGCAAGCCGGTAGTCGACGGAGACGCAGACAGCATCGTTCCGGTCCGCGATCCCAGCAAAGATCGTGTGCTCGGACTCGATGGTCCCCGCCCACATACCACCCCCGTGCACACACAGCACGGCGGGCCGCTCGTGCTCACCGGTGCGGGGCTGATAAACGCGGAGCCGCACCTCACGTCCTGGATCTGGCGAGGGCACCCAGACGTCGTGCCAGGTAACACGTTCAGCAACCCACTCCGGTTCAGGTAGGAAGGTCGTTGCCTGTGCAGCACGTCGACCTTCCGCGTCTAGATCGTCGATCGACGATGGAACCAATGTCTCGAAGGCATCCAGAGCTGCGCGATACGCGGGATCTAGGTGGGCATCGAACCACTCCGGCCCAGCGACGGCGCTCACTGGACACCCCGCGCGTGCCGTGCGATGAAGTTGACGATCTCAGACTCCACCAGGTCGCGGTCGGAAACGTTGGTCCAACCATGGTCAGCCGTCGGGCTGACGGTCAGGTCCGCCTGATCACCGTAGACATCGAGGTACCGGCGCACGTACTCGACCGGGATGAAGTCCTTCTCACCATGAAGCAGCCGAACGGGTCCCTGGAATCCCCTGGCCGCCTCGAAGAGATCGATGTCCTTCGAGGCCTCGACGATCGCCGGCCCGAGGCGGTGCCCGTAGAAGTCGAGGTATCCCTGCTCATCGATGACGAACAGAGGCATGCCCTGGAGCTTCCCGCCGCGGATCTCGTCCGCGAACGAGCACGCCGTTGACATGAGACTGAGGCTGCGGACCTGGTCCGGCCGAAGAGCGGCGACGATCGTCGCGACGACCGCTCCGAGGCTGATTCCCATCAGGTGGACATCCTGAGGGTCCATCTCCTTGAGCGACCGGGCGTAATCGAGGATGTGCTCGACGTCGTCAACGTCCCGCTGCACCGTCACATCGAAGAATGAGCCGTCGGACTCGCCCTGGCCCGTTCGATCAACCGCGAGGGCGGCGACACCCTTCTCTGCGAGTGCTCGACCAATATCGGGGAGCAAGCCCCCCTCCCACCGCGTCCCCCCGAAGCCGTGGCACAGGACCGCGACGGGCCTCGGCTCTCCTGTCTCTGGGAGATATGCGGTACCTCGAAGGATTCCGGAACTCCCCTGGATCTCGACGTACTGCTGGTGCATGAAGATCTCTCCTTACTATTTCTCAGACCTGGACGGAGCATCAGCCCCTCACACTTCGGCGGGCACCGCAGTCTCACTCAGCGACTCGGGCTCAGCCTCAACGTCGAACACCGTGCCACGCACGTTGCGGAACCCGAGATAGCCGACGAGGAATCCGACCCCGACTACGACGGACAGCACGCCATAAAGCACCCGAGCATTCATCCCCAGGAGCGTCGGCGTGAAGATCGCGAGAATCGCGGCCGCAAACCGAGCGACCGAGTAGACGACTCCCTGAGCGGTGGACCGAAGCAGTGTCGGAAACGACTCCTGCGTCCAGACCTTCATGATGATCTCGTAGCAGAACGCACCTGCGAACGTAGAGAGGACAAGCGACGTGATCACTGTGACCGGAGTGAAACCGAGCAGTGCGGGAATTGCGTTCGACGCCACAACCCCAAGCGAGCCTGCGACGTAGTACCGAATGCGCTTGGGCGTATCAGCGATCTTCATGAACCACAGCGCCCCGATGATCGCAGCAGGCAACGCCAGCATCGAGACGCTCGAGTAGCTCTGCACCGACATGCCGGCAAGGTTGACAGCCACATAGGTCGAGAACTGACCGGCCACCAGCACAGCAATAGTCGCAAGCGTGTAGTACGTGAGGAGGATCCATAGCGGACGGACGTACTCGCCCGTCAGGAGATCGCGGACGGAACTGTGCCGGGCTCGGACGGTGAGGGCTCCGCGCTCCGACTCGGCGCGAGCCTGACGCCACGCAGTGGACTCAGGCACAGTCAGCCGGAGGAGGAGCCCTACCACGGCCGAAGCACACGCCACGCCGAAGATGATCCGGCCGCCGACGATTCCAAGGCCCCCGAAGAGGATCCCACAACCGATTGCCGTTGTAATACCCAGCGTCCCGAGCAGGTTCGAGAAGGTGACGAGCCGCGCACGATTGTCGTCGCTCGCTGCCTCCGAGATCGTCGCAAGCGCGACCGGTAGGTCCGCGCCCGTGCCCACTCCGAACAAGATGAAGCTCAGCACGAGGGCAGGGAAACTGGTCGACCACGCAGCCAGACCGGTACCGACCGCAATGAGAACCATCGTCAGCAGAAAGATGGTGCGTCGACCGAAACGGTCGCCTAGACGCCCACCGGTGAGCGCCCCGATCGCCAGCGCGATCGTCGAGAGCGAGGTGAGGACACCAACGTTGCTCGGAGTGATGGCTCCGGCAGATTGGTAGAGGACGAGGGCGGTGCCGAAGCCCATGATGGCGACCTGATCGACGAAGGTTGCCATTCCGGCCGCGAACGCGACCCACCACGGGGAAGGCGTCCTGATTGCTGATGAGGTCATGAGTCATCGCCCCTTCGCGATACCACTGCACTTGCACGAGCGCTAACTGGTGTTAGCGCCCCCAATGTAGACTTGACATGGCCGTGCGTCAACACCTGTTAGCACACATCCACACGGAGGCGACCCCGATGTCGAGATCTCAACGAGTCACCCAGGCGCAGGTCGCCGCCAGGGCGGGTGTCTCCCGCACCATCGCCTCGTTCGTCCTCAACGGTCGTAAGGACCAACGTGTTGCCCCCGCCACAGCCCAACGAGTCCTCGAGGCCGCCGCCGAGCTGGGTTACCGTCCCAATGTCATCGCGACCATCCTTCGCACGGGCGAGTCCGGCACTATTGCGCTCATCTCGGACTACATCACCACGACGGCCGGTGCTAACGGTCTGGTCAAAGGCGTCATCGACGGGGCGCATTCCAAAGGCACTCTTCTCTTCACAACAGAGACACTCGGTGACTCCAGCCTCGAGCAGCAGCTGATCGCGAATCTCATCGACCGCCAGGTGGACGGCTTCATCTACGCCTCGATGTTCACTCGTGAGGTCGTGGTGCCAGAGGTACTTCTGAAGGAGCCGACTGTTCTCCTCAACTGTCTCGACACGCGCCAGCGGCTACCCTCAGTGCTCCCCGACGAGGAAGGCGCTGGCCGTGATGCAGCCGACCTTCTCATTAAGGCCGGCCGGGCTGACGACATCGCTTTCATCGGTGTCCTCCCGGGCGGTGCGGTGGCGAGTACCCAATGGCAGGGCACCAAGCCGCTCGCCCTCAGCCGACGACTCGCGGGGCTGACGGATCGCCTCAGTCGCGCTGGCGGCTCGATGACGATGGATCCGATTGACGCTCCGGCTTGGGACGCACCGACGGGGCGGCGAGCCATGAGCGCAGTGCTCACCGCTGGGCGGAGGCCGACCGCCGTCGTATGTGCGAATGATGCGCTCGCTCTCGGCGGGTACCAGGCGATAGCCGAGGCCGGACTGCGGATCCCGGACGACATCAGCGTCGTCTCATTCGATGGCTCAGAGCTCTCGTCATGGATGCATCCGGAACTCACCTCGCTGACGCTGCCGCACTTGGCGATGGGGCGATCCGCGGTCCGTCTGCTCCTCGCGGGTGAGGATTCTCCGGAAGCCACGATGAACGAGACGCTCCTCATGCCGATGCCCGTGCGCAAGGGGGCCTCTATCTAGCACTGAGTGGCCTGGCGCCTCAACGGTCAGGCGCTGAAGTGGTCCCAGCCGACGGAGCCCTCCCAGGGGCGGCCGCCGACGACGACTCCAGGGCCGCCCTCCCCCGGCTCACTGACGCGGCCGATGACGGCGGCGCCCTGCGGGAGGCTCCCGACGGCGTCGGCGGGGACGGTGGCGAGCATGCCGTGGTCCTCTCCGCCGGTCAGGACCCAGCGGCGGGCGCGCGCCCGGGCAGCGTCGTCGTCGGTCTCGAGGAGACCGGCGACGGGCGCGAGGGCGAGGAGGTCGGCGTGGAGCGGCGAGCCCGGGTCGGCCGGGTCGTCGACGTCGATGAGGACGCCGGAGGCGCGGGCGATGCGACCGGCGTCCCGCAGGAGCGAGTCGGAGACGTCCATCATCGCGGTGGCTCCGGCGCCCGCGAGCGCGGGGCCGGCCGCGAGCGGCGGCCGCGGAGCGCGGAAGAGGTCCTCGCAACGGCGCGCGGTGTCGGCGGCGCTCACGGATCCAGGCTGCGAGGCCGTCCCACTTCCACCGGCCGCACCCGTAGCAGGACCGCCGGGCTCGGGCTCCCAGCCGGCGGCGAGCAGCTCGTAGCCGGCGAGCGAGCGCCCTGGGGCGCCGACGTGGACGAGGAGGTTCCCCGGACGCGCGCCGGAGCGCAGAACGGGGGCGCGCCCTTCGAGGTCCCCGTGGACGGTGACGGCGAGGACGAGGGACTCCCCGCCGGACAGGTCGCCCCCGACGACGCCGGCGCCGACCGGAGCGCAGGCCTCGGCGAGCCCCCGGGCGAGGTCCTGCACCCAGGCGACCGGGGTCGTGCCCGGCAGGACGAGGCTCATGACGAGGGCGGTCGGCCTCGCGCCCATCGCGGCGGCGTCTGCGAGGTTCTGGGCGGCGGCGCGGGCGCCGATCTCGCGGGCGCTCGACCAGTCGGTGCGGAAGTGGTGGCCCTCCACCAGGACGTCCGTGCTGACGGCGTAGCGCCCGTCCGGGGCGGCGAGGACGGCGCAGTCGTCGCCGTTGCCGACGAGGGCGTGGTCAGAGCCCGGCAGGAGCGGGGTGAAGGCGGCGAGCAGCGCCTCCTCGGACAGGTCCGAGACGACGGCGTCGGCGGGGTCGGCTCCGGGAGCCCCGGTCCCGGCGGCTCCCCGAGCGGTGCCCACTGCGGCGCTCTCCTCCACGGCACTCACGACTGCCTCAGCGGTTGACGCCGAGCGGGCGCTCGAGGGCCAGCTCGATGAGCTCGGTGACGAGCTCGGTGTAGCCCATGCCGGAGACCTGCCACATGTAGGGGTACATGGAGAAGGGCGTGAAGCCGGGCATCGTGTTGACCTCGTTGACGACGGCCTCGCCGCGCGGGGTGAGGAAGAAGTCGACGCGGGTGAGGCCCTCGCCGCCGATGGCCTCGAAGGCGCGGGCGGCGGTGGTCATGAGGAGCTCACGCTCCTCGGGGGTGATGCGCGCCGGGCAGACCATCTGGACGGCGTCGTGCGCGAGGTACTTGGTCTCGTAGTCGTAGAACTCGCCGGCGCCGTGGTCGGCGTCCATGGCGATCTCGCCGGGCTCGGCCACGCGCGGCGCGTCGTCGCCGTGGCCGCCGAGGACAGCGACCTCGACCTCGCGGCCCACGACGCCGGACTCGACGAGGACCTTGGGGTCGACGGCGCGGGCGGTCTCGATGGCGGCCTCGAGGTCCTCGGGGCGCTCCACCTTGGTGATGCCGAGGGAGGAGCCGGCGCGGGCGGGCTTGACGAAGAGCGGGTAGTCCAGGGAGGCGCAGGCGTCGAGGACGAGCTCGCGGTCGCGGTGCCACTGGTGGGGGCCGACGACGACGTGCGGCGCGGTGGGGATGCCGGCGGCGTTGAGGAGGACCTTGGTGACCTGCTTGTCCATGCCGGCGGCGGAGGCGAGGACGCCGCAGCCGACGTAGGGCAGGTCGAGCATCTCGAGCATGCCCTGGATGGTGCCGTCCTCGCCGTAGGGACCGTGGAGGAGCGGGAGGACGACGTCGACGGTGCCGAGGATGCTCGGACCGGTCGGGGTGAGGGCGGTGAGCGCGCCGCCGCCGAGCTTCATGGTGAGCTCGCCGCGGCCGAGGCCCTCGGCGGTGATCTCGACGGGGGCGCCGTCGGTGAGCTCGAGCGGGGCCGGGTCGTCGTCGACGACGACCCACTGGCCCTTCTTGGTGATGCCGACGGGGACGACGTCGTAGCGGTCGCGGTCGATGGCGGACAGGATGCCGGCGGCGGTGGCGCAGGAGATGGTGTGCTCGCCGGAGCGGCCGCCGAAGACGACGGCGACGCGGGTGCGGCGGGGAGCGGGAGCGCCCTCCTGGCGCTCGGGGACGGTCACGGGGGTGCTCGCGCCACGCGGCGCCGAGGTCTCAGACATGCGGCCAACGCTACCGCCGCACCGGATACGCTGAGGCAACGTCCCCCGCGGGTCGGCGCCGACGCCGACCGGGGAGGCGAGTCAGGAACCCCACGTCCCCAGGAGCCCCCGATGCGACGCCAGCGCAGCACGTTCCACCCCTCCCCCGCGATCCGCCGTGCGGCCGCACTCTCCGCGGCCACCGCCCTGTCCCTCGGCCTCGCGGCCTGCGGGGGCGGCGGGTCGGCCTCGAGCAGCGCCGCCTCCACCGGCTCCGGGGCGACGACGGCCGCGGCCACCGCCGCCGGGTCCTCGAGTGCCGCGGGCTCCGCCGCCGCGACGTCGGCCGGGAGCACCGAGGCGAGCTCCGGCACGCCCGCGCCGCTCACGAAGGCGGACGACGCCGCCGCGGCCACCTCTGCCCCCACGGACGACGAGGTGTGGGGCGGTCTGGGCGCCGTGCAGGGGATGGACCCGCAGGGCTCGGACAGCGCCGGGGTGGAGACCGACCTGCGCTTCGGGCGCCATGACGGCTACGACCGGATCGTCGTCGAGACGAGCGGCGAGGGCACGCTGGGCTACCGGGCCGAGTTCGTCGACGAGGCCGCGACCCTCGGCAAGGGGGACGCGATCAGCCTCACCGGCGGCGCCTACCTCCTCCAGGTCATCGGGACGAACACGCAGATGCCCGTGACCGAGGACCTCCAGAAGGTCGCCTACACCGACCTCGGCGTCCACGACGTCGACGGCACGTGGACCAAGCAGGTCTACCTGGACGGCACCTTCGAGGACCAGTTCCAGGTGGTCATCGCCACCGACGCGCGCCAGTACCGGGTCACGACGCTGACGAACCCGACCCGCCTGGTCATCGACCTGCGCGACCCGTCCTGAGGGCGCGCCCGCGCGAAGCCCGCCCGCCGCACGGGGTCTCACGTCGAGCGCGTCCCCGAGCACGGGTCCGACCTCGCCCTCAGACGCTATGGGGGTGCGCGAGGCCGTCGTGGTCTTGTGGGCCAGGGCCTCGCGTATGCAACCTTCGTGGATCACCACCGAGGCGGTCGTTAGGGGACCGCTGCGGGGTGCCGACATGCATAGGAGACCCTGGTGATTACTGAGCGTACAAGCCTGGGGCTGGACGTTCACGCCCGCAGCGTGAGCGCCGCCGCCATCGATACCCTCACCGGCGAGGTGATCCAACGCCGCCTGGACGGCGAGTACAGCCACACCATCGACCTGGCCTCACGCCTGGCCGCCGAGCACGGACCACTGCTGATCACCTACGAGGCAGGCCCCACCGGCTTCGGACTGGCCCGCGAGCTGACCGCCGCGGGCCACCGGGTGCAGGTCGCCGCACCCTCGAAGCTGGCCCGCCCCGCCGGACAGCGGGTCAAGACCGACCGCACCGACGCGATGTTCCTGGCCGAGTGCGCCCTGAACGGCACGATCACGCCCGTGCGCATCCCTACCCTGGCCCAGGAGGGCGCCCGCGACCTGGTGCGATCCCGCGACGACGCCCGCACCGACCTCATGGCCGCCCGCCACCGCCTGTCCAAGATGCTGCTGCGCCGCGGATGGGTCTACCCCGGCAAGACCACCTGGGGACCCGCCCACGACGCTTGGCTGCGCGCACTGCGCCGCGAGGACGTCCCCGCCCTGGGCGCCGGCGCCACCGCGGCCTTCGACGACGCCTACGACACCGTCACCCACACCCTGGCACGACGCGACCGCCTCGATACCGCCATCGCCGCCCTGGCCGCCGACAGTGAGTTCACCCCCGTCACCGCCCGCCTGTCCTGCCTGAGAGGCATCTCCACACTGACCGGCTTCGCCCTCGCCGTCGAGATCGGCGACTGGCACCGCTTCACCGGCGCGACCATCGCCTCCTACCTCGGACTGGTCCCCTGCGAGCACTCCTCGGGCCAGACCCGCACCCAGGGCGGCATCACCAAGACCGGCAACACCCACGCCCGACGTCTCCTGACCGAAGCCGCCTGGCAGCACAAGAGCCCCTACCGCCCCGGCCCCGCCCTGCGAGCCGCATGGGCCAAGGTCCCCGGGGACGTCGCCACCCGGGCCGACACCGGCAACAGGCGCCTGAACAGGCGCTGGCAGACCCTGGCCAGCCACCACAAACGTCACACGATCGCCAACACCGCCATCGCCCGGGAGCTCGCAGGCTGGTGCTGGTCCCTGGCCGTCATGGACCACTAGAACCCCCGCAGACCGCGCTGACCGGCACCACCAGGGCCCAGAGGGGAAGCAGCGTGAGGAGGACACCGGCGATTCGACTGTGAGCACCCCCAAGGGCACGCTCGACCTCAGACAAGCCAGCTCCTCCCACCGAAACCAGCGTCATGCGGCACACAGACCCGCGCATATCAGACTGACCACGCGTCAACACCAGACACGCCACCCCCACCCCACCGGCCAACGCCGAAGAGGGGGCACCCACCGGCCAGTGGATGCCCCCTCTTCACCCTGCCACTTGACAGGAAACCCCTACATATCAGTCGAGGGTGGCGCCGTGGACGCCCTCGGTCTTACGGGGGCGGGAGAGCAGGGCGTCGGTGATCTCGTCGACGCTGGCGGCGCCCTCGACCACGGCGACGACGCCCGCGGTGATGGGCATCTCGATGCCGTGGGCGGTGGCGAGGTCGAGGACCGCGCGGGCCGAGCGGGCGCCCTCGGCGACGCCGCGCGAGGCGGCCGCGGCCTCCTCCACGCTCATGCCCTCGCCGAGGTGACGCCCGAAGGTCTGGTTGCGGCTCAGCGGCGAGGAGCAGGTGGCGACGAGGTCGCCCATGCCGGCCAGGCCCGCGAAGGTCTCCGGGCTGGCGCCGAGGGCGAGGCCGAGGCGGGTGATCTCGACGAGGCCGCGGGTGATGATCGTGGCCTTGGAGTTGTCGCCGAAGCCGCATCCGACGGCGCAGCCCACGGCAAGGGCGATGACGTTCTTGACGGCGCCGCACAGCTCGACGCCGAGGACGTCGGCGTTGGTGTAGGGCCGGAAGGTGCTCGTCGCGCAGGCGGCGGCGACGCGGGCGGCGAGCTCCTGGTCGCGGGCGGCGACGACGGTGGCGGTGGGCTGCCCGGCGGCGATCTCGTCGGCGAGGTTGGGACCGGAGACGACGGCGACCCGCTGCTCGGGCAGGGCGAGCGCCTCGCCGAGGACCTGGCTCATGCGCAGCCCGGTGCCGAGCTCGACGCCCTTCATGAGGGAGACGGCGTCGGCGCCGTCGGCGAGGCCCCCGGCCAGCGGCGTCAGGACGCCCCGGGCGGACTGCGAGGGCACGGCGACGACGACGAGGCCGGCGCCGTCCACGGCGGCGGCCATGTCCGTGGTGCCGGTGACCGCCTCGGGCAGGCGGCGTCCGGGAACGTAGCGCTCGTTGGTGCCGAACGTGATCTCGCGGGCGACCTCCTCGCGGCGCGCCCACACGGTGGTGGGGATGCCGACCTCTCCGAGGAGGCAGGCGAAGGTGGTGCCCCAGGCGCCCGAGCCGATGACAGCGGCGCGCTCGAAGGGCAGGGGCTGCCCGGATGAGGTCGGGGCCGACGTCGTCCTCTCCGCGGCGGCGCTCACGCGGGCTGCCCCGGCTCGTCGGCGGCGACGTCGGGGCCGACGGGCGGCTCGTCCTCGTCGCGTGCCGGAGCCGCGCCGGTGGCGGCGTCGGGGGCGGTCTCCCCCGTCCTCGGGTCGGGGCGGCGGGTGCCGAGGCGGCCCTTGCCGGGGTCGCCGTCGTACTTCATGTCGAAGGGGCGGGGCGCCTTCTGCCCACGGATCTCCTCGACGAGGGCGGTGATGGCCCGCATGATCTCGGCGGTGCAGGCGCGCACGGCCTCCTTGTCCTCGACGTCGGAGCCGCAGCGGGTGAGGTCGAGGGGCTCGCCGATGCGGACCTCGACGTCCTTGCGCGGGAAGGGCCTGAAGCTCTTGTTGTAGGTGTCGAGGATCTCGTGGGCGCCCCACTGCCCCATCGGCAGCACGGGGACGCCGGTGCGCATGGCGAGGCGGGCGGCGCCCGTCTTGCCGGTCATGGGCCAGCGCAGCGGGTCCCGGGACAGGGTGCCCTCGGGGAAGATCATGATCGGGTCGCCCAGGGCCAGACGGCGCTCGGCCTCGACGAGGGCGTCGCCGGCCTTGGCGGTGCCGCGGTAGACGGGGATCTGACCGCCGGCCTTGAAGACGTGCCCGAGGACGGGGGCGTCGTAGAGGCCGGACTTGATGAGGGAGTAGATCGGGACGTCCTCGTCGACGAGGGCGCGCATGGCGGTGAGGGAGTCCAGGTCGGAGAGGTGGTTCGCGACGGCGATGAAGCCGCGGTCCCTCGGGATGTTCTCCGCGCCCGTGACGTGCTGGCGGCTCACGCCCTTGAGGAAGGGGATGATCGCGCCGCGGGCGGCGAAGCGGTAGAAGGGGGTCATGCGTCGAGTGGCCACCGCACCAGGGTAGCCGCCGGGCCCCGGACGCGACGACGCCGCCGCACCGGCGGGCGCGACGGCATCGGCCGTGAGCGCGGGGAGGGCTCCCCGCGGGAGGGCTCAGGCGAGGCGCGTGACGTCCGCGTCGAGGGCCTGGAGCTTGCCCATGAAGTTCTCGTAGCCGCGGTCGATGAGGTTGACGCCCTCGACACGGCTGGTGCCCTCGGCCGCCAGGGCCGCGATGAGGTGGGAGAAGCCGCCGCGCAGGTCCGGCACGACGATGTCGGCGCCGTGCAGCGGCGTCGGGCCCGAGATGACGGCCGAGTGGTAGAAGTTGCGCTGCCCGAAGCGGCAGGCGGTACCGCCGAGGCACTCGCGGTAGACCTGGATCTGGGCACCCATCTTGTTGAGGGCCCGGGTGAAGCCGAAGCGGTTCTCGTAGACCGTCTCGTGGACGATCGAGAGGCCCTCGGCCTGGGTGAGGGCGACGACGAGCGGCTGCTGCCAGTCCGTCATGAAGCCGGGGTGGACGTTGGTCTCGACGACGGCGGGCTTGAGGTCGCCGCCCGGGTGCCAGAAGCGGATGCCGTCGTCGCGCACGTCGAAGGCGCCGCCGACCTTGCGGAAGACGTTGAGGAAGGTCGTCATGTCGCTCTGGTGGGCGCCGCGCACGAGGACGTCGCCGCGGGTGGCCAAGGCCGCGGAGGCCCAGGACGCGGTCTCGATGCGGTCCGGGAGGGCGGCGTGGTTGTAGCCGACGAGCTCGTCGACGCCCTCGACGTGGATGGTGCGGTCCGTGTCGACGGAGATGATCGCGCCCATCTTCTGCAGGACGTCGACGAGGTCCATGATCTCGGGCTCGACGGCGGCGTTGCGCAGCTCGGTGAGGCCCTCGGCCCGCACGGCCGTGAGGAGGGTCTGCTCCGTGGCGCCGACGGACGGGTAGGGCAGCTCGATGACGGTGCCGCGCAGCCCGGTGGGGGCGTTGATGTGGATGCCGGCCTCGAGCTTGTCCACCGTGGCGCCGAACTGGCGCAGGATGTTGAGGTGGAAGTCGATGGGGCGGTCGCCGATGCGGCAGCCGCCGAGGTCGGGGATGAAGGCCTCGCCGAGGCGGTGCAGGAGCGGGCCGCAGAAGAGGATCGGGATGCGCGAGGAGCCGGCGTGGGCGTCGATGTCGGCCATGTGGGCGGTCTCGACGCTGGAGGGGTCGAGTCGCAGGACGCCCTCGGTCTGGTCGTAGTCGATCTCGACCCCGTGCAGCGACAGGAGCCCGGAGACGACGTCGACGTCGCGGATGACGGGGACGTTGCGCAGCACGGAGGGCGTGGTGCCCAGGAGCGCGGCCACCATGGCCTTGGGGACGAGGTTCTTCGCGCCGCGCACGGTGATCTCACCGGTGAGCGGGCGCCCGCCCTGGACCTGGAGCAGACCGTCGACCATGCGTACCTCCCGTGGAGCCGTGGTGCGCGCGGGGTGGGTGGGTCGGCAGGTGCCGGTCCGCGCGCGGCCCCGGGTGCAGGTTCCCAGGGCCGTCCCAGCATAGGGGGACCTCGGTCCGGGTGTCGGCGGCGGACGGCGCGCCGTGGGCGAACGGTCCGTGGCGTGCACCTCAGGTGCGACGCCGCCCCGCCGTCGGCGTACGACGGCGGGGCGGCGGTGCGTCGACCGGGTCGGCCCGGTCGGTTGGCGAGCGGCTGCGGGCTCAGGCTCCCGGGCGGAGCGTCGGCGTGCCGAGCTCGACGGCGCGGGCCGGGACGACCTCGGCGGGCGGCAGGTGCTTGGCTGGCAGGGTGCGCGGCTTGAAGGCCGGACGGGCCTTCTCGTAGGCGGCGATCTCGTCCTCGTGCTGGAGGGTCAGAGAGATGTCGTCGAGGCCCTCCATGAGGGTCCAGCGCACGTAGTCATCGATCTGGAAGGTGGTGCGGAAGCCTCCGGCCGAGACGGTGCGCTCCTCGAGGTCGACGGTCACCTCGGTACCGGGCTCGGTCTCGAGGATCTTCCAGAGCTGCTCGGCGTCCTCCTGGGTGATGACGCCTGCGACGAGGCCCTGCTTGCCCGCGTTGCCGCGGAAGATGTCCGCGAAGCGGGGGGCGAGGACGACCTTGAAGCCGTAGTCCTTGAGGGCCCACACGGCGTGCTCGCGCGAGGAGCCGGTGCCGAAGTCGGGCCCGGCCACGAGCACGCTGGCGCGCTTGTAGGCGTCCTGGTTGAGGATGAAGTCGGCCTCGTTGGCGCGCCAGGCGGCGAAGAGGGCGTCGTCGAAGCCGGTGCGGGTGATGCGCTTGAGGTAGACGGCCGGGATGATCTGGTCGGTGTCGACGGCGCTGCGGCGCAGCGGCGCGCCGACGCCGGTGTGGCGGATGAACTTCTCCATGACTGGGTTCCTTCTCTCCGGCTCAGGCGGCGGGCTCGCGGGCGGGCAGGTCGGCGGGGGTGGACAGCGTCCCACGGACGGCGGTCGCCGCGGCGACGACGGGCGAGACGAGGTGGGTGCGCCCGCCCTTGCCCTGGCGGCCCTCGAAGTTGCGGTTCGAGGTGGAGGCGCTGCGCTCGCCGGGGGCGAGCTTGTCCGGGTTCATCGCCAGGCACATGGAGCAGCCGGCGTTGCGCCACTCGGCGCCGAAGTCCTTGAAGACCCTGTCCAGGCCCTCCTCCTCGGCCTGGATGCGGATGCGGGCGGAGGCGGGGACGACGAGCATGCGCAGGCCCTCGGCCTTGGTGCGGCCCTTGACGACCTCGGCGGCGGCGCGCAGGTCCTCGATGCGACCGTTCGTGCACGAGCCGAGGAAGACGGTGTCGACCTTGATGTCGCGCAGCGGGGTGCCGGGCGTCAGGCCCATGTACTCGATGGCGCGCTCGGCGGCGAGGCGCTGGGTCTCGTCGGCGATCTCCTCGGGGACGGGGACGGAGCCGGAGATGGGCAGGCCCTGGCCGGGGTTGGTGCCCCAGGTGACGTAGGGCTCGATGTCCTTCGCCTCGAGGACGACCGCGGCGTCGAAGACGGCGTCGTCGTCGGTGCGCAGGGAGCGCCAGTACTCGACGGCGGCGTCCCAGTCCTCGCCCTCGGGGGCGTGCGGGCGGCCCTTGAGGTACTCGAAGGTGGTCTCGTCGGGGGCGATCATGCCGGCGCGTGCGCCGCCCTCGATGGACATGTTGCAGATGGTCATGCGGGCCTCCATCGAGAGCTGCTCGATGGCGCGGCCGCGGTACTCGATGACGTGGCCCTGGGCCCCGTTGGTGCCGATCTTGGCGATGATGGCCAGGATGATGTCCTTGGCGCCGGCGCCGGCGGGCAGGTCGCCGTCGATGCGCACGCTCATCGTCTTGAAGGGGGCCATCTGGAGGGTCTGGGTGGCCAGGACGTGCTCGACCTGGCTGGTGCCGATCCCGAAGGCGAGGGCGCCGAAGGCTCCGTGGGTCGAGGTGTGGGAGTCGCCGCAGACGACGGTCATGCCGGGCTGAGTGAGGCCGAGCTGGGGGCCGACGGCGTGGACGATGCCCTGGTCGGCGTCGCCGAGGGAGTGGATGCGCACCCCGAACTCCTCGCAGTTCTTGCGCAGGGTCTCGATCTGGGTGCGGCTGGTGACGTCGGCGATCGGGAGGTCGATGTCGAGCGTCGGGGTGTTGTGGTCCTCGGTGGCGAGGGTGAGGTCGGGGCGGCGGACCTTGCGGCCGGCGAGCCGGAGGCCCTCGAAGGCCTGGGGGCTGGTGACCTCGTGGACGAGGTGGAGGTCGATGTAGAGCAGGTCGGGGGCACCGTCGGTTCCCTGGGAGACGACGTGGTCGCGCCAGACCTTCTCTGCGAGGGTGAGTCCCATCGCTTCGCTTCCTTCTTTCGAGGGGTGCCCGCGCTGCGGGCCTTGCAAGACGGCGTGCGTCCCGCGCCGCTGGGGCGGGGGCCGCGAGGCTGGAGGGGAGGCTACCGACGCCGCCTGCGGGCGGGCCGGCGACGTCGACGTGTGAGACGGAGTGTGACGATCCGGGCGCGGTCGGGCGGCGTCCGTCGCGGGCGCTCCCGGTCTCGCCGACTCGTGGCCTCCTTCAAGCACGGTGACGTCGTTTCTGGGGAGACGCTAACTTGATATCTCACTGCGTGGGATGGCAATATCAGAGTATGGACGCTTCGAGCGAGACCGAGAGCAGCAGCGGCGTTGGCGTCATCGACAAGGCCGCCCTTGTCATGAGCGCGCTGGAGGCAGGGCCCGCCACCCTGGCCCAGCTGGTCGCCTCCACCCACCTGGCGCGCCCCACCGCGCACCGCATCGCGGTCGCCCTGGAGTTCCACCGCCTCGTCTCCCGCGACTCCCAGGGACGCTTCATCCTGGGGCCGCGCCTGTCCGAGCTGGCCACCGCCGCCGGCGAGGACCACCTCCTGTCCGCCGCGGGTCCCGTCCTCGCCGCGCTGCGGGACAAGACCCACGAGTCCGCGCAGCTGTACCGCCGGCAGGGCGACGTCCGCATCTGCGTGGCGAACGCCGAGCGCCCCATCGGCCTGCGCGACTCCATCCCCGTGGGCGCCACCATGTCCATGCTCGGCGGCTCCGGCGCCCAGGTGCTCCTCGCCTGGGAGGAGCCCGACCGCCTCCACCGCGGCCTCATCGGCTCCCGCTTCAACGCCACTATGCTCTCCGCCGTGCGCCGCCGCGGCTGGGCCCAGTCGGTCGGCGAGCGCGAGCCCGGCGTCGCCAGCGTCTCCGCGCCCGTGCGCGGGGCGAGCGGCAAGGTCATCGCCGCCGTGTCCATCTCCGGCCCCATCGAGCGCATGGGCCGCCAGCCCGGCCGCGTCCACGGCCCCGTCGTCATGGCCGCCGCCCGCCGCCTGAGCGAGGTTCTCCGCAACTCCGAGGAGGGCTGAGGACACGGGGCCAGCCCCGCCCAGCCCGTCCAGCCGACCGCCCCGGTCGAGCCAGCGCGCTCGACCGGGGCGGTCGCGCGTTCTCGACGTCGTCGGGCACGTGCCGCTCACCGCGCTGCCGAGGCCACCGTCGGCGCCGCGCGTCAACCGGAACGCGACCGGCTGCGCGCTGGGCCGAAAGGGCCCCCCTCGCCGAGCGCGGCCGGCGTCGGGACCGTAGCGTGGAGGAGAACGCACGGACGGAAGGAGCTCCCCATGAGCACGACGACCACCTCCCCGAGCACCTCGACGACGGGAGGCTGCCCCTTCCACCGCGGCGAGGACGACACGATCTCCCTCCTCCGCCTCGGCTACCGCTTCCTGCCCACCCTGCGCGCCGAGCGCACCGGCGCCGACGACGACCGCCCCTTCGGCTTCGGCCTCCTCGGACGAAAGGCTCACGCGCTGCGCGGCTCCGGCGCCGTCCCGACCTTCTACGACCCGGAGCTCATCGAGCGCCACGGGGCGATGCCGAGGCCGATCCAGGGCTCGCTCTTCGGCAAGGGCTCGGTCCACTCCCTCGACGGCGACGCCCACCTGGCGCGCAAGGAGCTCTTCGTGGCCGTGTGCTACGAGCAGGAGCAGGTCGACCGCATCAAGCCGCTCGTCGAGGCCGAGGTCCGCGAGGCCGTCGCCCGCTGGGCCAAGTACCCGGATCGCGTCTACGACTCGATGGTCATCGCCTACGGGCGCGCCTCGCTGCGCTGGGCCGGGATCGAGGGCCCGGACTCCGAGCTCGACGTCCAGGCCAAGCGCCTGGGCGATATCGTCGAGGGCTTCGGACACCTCAACCTCGACCACGCCCGCGCCTGGGTGGACCGCTACCGCACCGACGCCTGGTTCGCCCGCCTCATTCGCGAGCAGCGCTCGGGCCGTCGCACGGCCGCACCGGGCACCGCCCTGCACGAGTGGGCCGTCTACCGCGAGCCCGACGGCTCGCTGCTCGACCCGCGCACGGCGGGGCTCGAGCTCCAGAACTGCATCCGGCCGCACGTCGCCGTCGCCCGCTTCGCGGCCTTCGCCGCGAAGGACCTCGTCGAGAACCCGCAGTGGCGCGAGCGCGTGCGCGAGGAGACGCTCGCCCACGGCGGCTCGCTCACGGACGGTCCCGTCGCGCAGGCGGTCGCCCAGGAGGTGCGACGTCTGTCCCCCTTCGTGCCGATGCTGCCGGCCTTCGCCCGCACCGACTTCGAGGTCGACGGCGAGCAGGTCGCCGCCGGAGACCGCGTGGTCCTCGACGTGCTCGGCACCAACACGGACCCGACGTCCTGGAGCGCGCCGGAGGACTTCGACCCGGAGCGCTTCCTCGGCACGTCCAAGGCCGAGGCCGAGGCGAACGCCTCGTTCATCCCGCAGGGCGGTGCGGACGTCCGCTCCGGCCACCGCTGCCCGGGCGAGCGCATCGTCGTCGACTCGCTCACGACGACGGTCGCGGCCCTGTGCCTGCCGGAGGTCGAGATCTCCGAGAAGGACCTCGACGTCGACGTGGAGACGATGCCGACGATGCCCCGTTCAGGGGCGGTCGTACGGACGCGGCGCGAGGGCGTGACGGCCGGCGCCTGAGGGCGCCCGTAGACTCGTGGGCATGCGCACGACACTGTTGGTGACGAACGACTTCCCGCCCGTCGTGGGCGGGATCCAGTCCTACCTTGAGGACTACACGCGGCGCCTGCCGGCGGAGGACCTCATCGTCCTGTGCTCCACTCCCCCGGAGGGCCCGGAGGCGGCGGCCGCCTACGACGCGACCGTCCCCTTCGAGGTCGTGCGCATGCCCACGCACGTGCTCCTGCCGACGCCGGACGCGCGCGCCCGGATGCAGTCGATCATCCATGAGCGCGGCGTGGAGACCGTGTGGTTCGGCGCTGCGGCGCCGCTGGGCCTGCTCGGGAGGGCGGCTAAGGCGGCCGGGGCGACGCGGGTCATCGCGACGACGCACGGGCACGAGGTCGGCTGGTCCATGATCCCGGGGGCGAGGCAGCTCCTGGAGCGGATCTTCGCGAGCGCGGACGTCATCACCTACATCTCGGAGTACACGCTGGGTCGCCTGCGCCCCTTCATGCCGACGGGCGCGCGGACGCTGCGCCTGCCGAGCGGCATCGACGTCGAGCGCTTCCACCCGGACTCCGAGGCACGCACACGGCTGCGCGAGCGCTACGGACTGGGTGACGCGGCGACGGCCGTGTGCGTCTCGCGGCTCGTGCGGCGCAAGGGGCAGGACTCGCTCATCGAGGCCTGGCCGCGCGTCGTCGAGCAGGTCCCGGACGCCCGGCTCGTCGTCGTCGGCGGGGGGCCGTACGCGAAGCACCTCGCGCAGCTCAAGCGCCGCTCCCCCGTGCGCGACCACCTCATCCTCACCGGCAAGGTGCCCTACGAGGAGCTGCCGTGGCACGTGGCCATGAGCGACGTCTTCGCGATGCCCTGCCGGACGCGGGGCGGCGGGCTGGACGTCGAGGGGCTGGGGATCGTCTTCCTCGAGGCCTCGGCGGCGGGCGTGCCCGTCATCGCGGGCACGAGCGGAGGCGCGCCGGAGACGGTGACCGAGGGCGTCACGGGCCTCGTCGTGGACGGTCGGGACGAGGACGCGCTCGTCGCGGCGCTCGTCCGGCTGCTCACCGACCCGGAGGAGCGGGAGCGCATGGGTGCCGCCGGCCGGGAGCTCATGGAGGCGGAGTGGACGTGGCCGGGGCTCGTGGAGAGCCTCGTGAAGACGATCGACGCCCGCTGAGGCGGACTGATCTCCGGCTGGGCAACCGCTCAGGCAGAGCGCCCGCTGAACCGGTGCGCTCGTTGGGTCCGCGGATGCTGCGCCGCCGCGGTACGCGCACGACCCGTGCGGGCCGTCCCGGGTGCGCCGGAGGGGGCTCAGGCCTCGCTGGCGCCCTTGTCGGCGTGGGCGGCGCGCAGCTCGGTGATGGCCTTCTCGAAGTCGTCCAGCGAGCCGAAGTCGGAGTAGACGGAGGCGAAGCGCAGGTAGGCGATCTCGTCGAGGTCCCGCAGGGGGCCGAGGATCGCGAGGCCGACGTCGTGGGAGTCGATGATGGCCTGGCCGTTGGAGCGGATGGTCTCCTCGACCGTGTGCGCGAGGAAGGCGAGGTCGTCGTCCGAGACGGGTCGGCCCTGGCAGGCGCGGCGCACGCCGACGATCACCTTGTCCCGGGAGAAGGGCTCGACGGCTCCGGAGCGCTTGCGCACGGAGAGGCTGGCCGTCTCGGTGGTGGTGAAGCGGCGCCCGCACTGGGGGCACTCCCGGCGGCGTCGGATGGACAGGCCGTCCTCGGAGGTGCGTGAGTCCACGACGCGCGAGCCGTCATAGCGGCAGAAGGGACAGTGCACGCGTCGGTCCTCTCCGGGGATGCGGGGTCAGTCCCTCGGAGCGTAGGCGCGGACCACCCGGCCCGCAAGCCGTCGGAGCGGCCCCTCAGCGCGCGGGGACGACGAGGGTCTGGCCGGCCTCGACGGTGGAGCCGTCGAGGGAGTTGAGCTCGGCGATCTGGGCCATGGTCTCGCGCACGTCCGAGGTGCCGGTGGCCTCGGCGACGTCCCAGAGGGACTCGCCGGACTGGACCGTGGCGACGGCGGTGCGGGCGGGGGTGGCGGCGTCGGACTGGACGGCGCCCGAGGCGATGATGCCGACGGCGGCGAGGGCGACCGCGGCGAGGACCACGGCGCCCGCGACGATGGCGCGGCGCACAGCGGCCGGCAGGGCGGCGAGGCCGGTGGCCGGGGAGGCCGGGGAGGCCGGGGAGACCGCAGCGACGCGCTGCGCCGAGCGGGCCGGAGCGGAGGGGACCGTCTCCGTGCGGGCGGTCGTTTGGTGCGCGCGGGCCTCGACCGCGGCGTCCTGCGACGGGACCGAGACGGCCCGCAGCGCGCGGCGCGGGCGGCGCTGCGAGCGCGGGAGGGAGCCGTCCGCCGGGCGGGCGGCGACGGGAAGGGCGGGGCGGCGAGTGAGCTCGACGGGGAGCTCGACGGCGGCGTTGCGACGCGGCTCGGGGACGAAGCCGGGCGTCACGAGGCGGAGGCGCGGGCGGCGCGGGGAGCCGGCGCGGCCCGGACGGGAGGCCGCGGGGACGGCGCGAAGGCGGGGCGCGGGGGTGGCAGCGAGAGCACTCATGGGAATCCTCCTGGGGAACACGTGTTCGACGAACACCTGTTCGATACGATATCCGTCCGGGGTCGACACGTCCAGAGCGTTTTCGAACACATGTTTGAACGCTCGGTCGATCGCCCGTAGGCTTGACCCGTCAAGACCACCACCGGCCACCGACACGAACTCGGCCCCCTTAACCACCAGGGGCCTCCGGAACCTCCGGACCGGCCCCGGATGGAGGACACCGCCATGACCACCCCGCTCACGGACACGGACGACGCCGCGCAGGCCCTCCAGGCGCTCGACGCGCGCGCACGGGCCGTCTACGAGGCCGTGCGCGAGGCGGTGACGACCCACGGCTACCCGCCCTCCATGCGGGAGATCGGCGCCCGGGTCGGCCTCACGAGCCCCTCGTCGGTCAAGCACCAGCTGGACAAGCTCGAGCGCCTCGGGCTCGTCCGCCGCGACCCCAAGCGCCCGCGCGCCCTCGAGGTCATCGTCCCGGGCGACTCCGCGGAGGAGGCGCCGAGCGCCGCCGTCGTCGACCTCGACGCCCACCGCGCCGCCGGCGCCGCCGAGGCAACGCCCCTCCCGCAGCTGCCCGGCGTCGGCGAGGGCGAGGCCGTCGCCGTCCCGCTCGTCGGGCGCATCGCCGCCGGCTCGCCGATCCTCGCCGAGCAGGACGTCGAGGACGTCATGGCCCTGCCCCGTCGTCTCACGGGCGACGGCGAGCTCTTCATGCTCGAGGTCCACGGGGACTCGATGATCGACGCCGCCATCTGCGACGGCGACTGGGTGGTCGTGCGCGCCCAGGCGGACGCCTCGAACGGCGACGTCGTCGCCGCGATGCTCGAGGACGTCGACGGCGCCTCCGCGACCGTCAAGGTCCTCTCGCGGAGGGACGGTCACCAGTGGCTCCTCCCCCGCAACCCCGACTACGCGCCGATCCCCGGCGACGAGGCGACCATCATGGGCAAGGTCGTCACCGTGCTCCGGGCGCTCTGAGACCGCCGCGGGAGCCCCGCTCCCGGGGCACGAGCCGGAGCGCGACGAAGGAGGCCGGAACCCCGATGGGGTTCCGGCCTCCTTCGTCGTGGTCGGTGCTGCGCGCACCGACGTCGGTTCAGGCCGGCGCCGGTGCGGGAGCCTCAGTAGCCCAGGCCGCGGGCGGCCTCGCGCAGGCGCGTGGCGGACTCGGTGAGCCGGTCGCGCTCGTCGAGGGTGAGCGGGAGCTCGAGGCGACGACCGGCGCCGTCGCGTCCGACGATCGTCGGGACGGACATGCAGACGTCGGAGATGCCGTGCCAGTTGCTCAGGAGCGGCGAGACGGTGAGGACGCGCTGCTCGTCGTTGAGGACCGCGGAGATGATGCGCTGGACGGCGAGGCCGACGGCGTAGTTCGTGACGCCCTTGCCCTCGATGATCCGGTACGCGGAGTTGACGACGTCGGAGGCGATGCGGTCGCGGGTGGCCTGGTCGAACTGGCCGCCGGTGATCGTGTCGCCCCACTGCGTGATCGGCACGCCGCCGATCTCGGTGGAGGACCACAGGGCGACCTCGGAGTCGCCGTGCTCGCCAGCGATGTAGCCGTGGATGTTCTGGGTGGCGGTGCCGGTCTCGAGGGAGACGAGGTAGCGCATGCGGGCCGTGTCGAGAACCGTGCCGGAGCCGAAGATCCGGTTGTCCGGGAGCCCGGTGATCTTCTTGGCGCAGTAGGTGACGACGTCGACGGGGTTGGCGACGAGGATGAAGATGGCGTTCGGGGCGACCTCGACGAGCTTGGGGAGGATCTTCTCCATGATGCCGACGGTGGCGCCGGCGAGCTCGAGGCGGGACTGGCCGGGCTTCTGCTTGGCGCCCGCGGTGATCGCGATGACGTCCGCGTCGCGGCAGATCTCCGGGTCGTCGGAGCCCTGGACGGAGCCAGCGGAGGTGAACTGGATGCCCTGGGCGATGTCGAGGGCCTCGGCCTCGACCTTCTCCTTGGCGATGTCCTGGAGGACGATCTCGCGGGCGACACCCTTGGTGACGCACGCGTAGGCGAGCGTGGAGCCGACGGCGCCCGCTCCGATGATGGCGACCTTGGAGGGACGTCCACCCGGGTTGACGGGGTAGGAGCCCTGCGCGGAGTTGGTGATGGCGGCCTCGGACACTGTTTCCTCCGGTATCGGGATCGGGTAGCACGTTCGCGTGCTCGTCCGTGACGGAGTCTACGCGGAGGCACCGGCCCTGAGGGGCCGCCTCGAAGGATCCGACCGACCTGGCGTGTGAGGAGTCAAACGTTCGTCAGACGTCCTGGGCCCAGGGTCCCGCGTGACCGATCGGTCAGTCGCCCGACCGGCGCGCAGCGGCCGGCCCGGGGAGCCCACCTCCCGTCGCACCGCCGTCGACTCCTCCGCGCACCACGGCCGCACCCCCGCGAAACAGGACGCCACAAATTCCCCTCCTTGTGGCACGTCGTTACATTCTCGTAGCCTCGTGACCTGGACCATACGGTTCAGGACGTCGGCGTCACGGACGACGTCGGCGCTCCCCGGCGCCGCACGACGGCACCGGCCCGCCAACCCGAAGGAGACGACATGCCCCTCACACGACGCGCGTTCGGCCGCCTCAGCGCCGCGGTCATCGCGGCCGCGGCCGCAGCCCCCGCGACGACCGCGGCCGCCGCCCCCTCCTCGAGCACCGGGGCCGACGCCTCCCAGCGCGCCACCGACCTGCTCGCCGCCATGAGCCAGGAGGAGAAGCTCGGCCAGCTCCTGTGGACGCACGTCTACGGAGCCTCCGCCGACGACGCGACCTACGCGGAGCAGAACCAGGACGTCTTCGGCACCGACGTCTCCACCCCCGCCCAGGCCGTGAGGAAGTTCCACCTCGGCGGCGTCCTCTACTTCAACTGGTCGCACAACGTCACCACCTCCCCCACCGACCTCGAGCAGGTCGCCGCCCTGTCGAACGGCCTTCAGGACGCCGCCCGCGACAACGGCGCACGGGTCCCCCTCGCGATCACCATGGACCAGGAGGGCGGCCTCGTCGCCCGGGTCCGCGCCCCGGGCACCGAGGTCCCCGGCAACATGGCCCTCGGCGCCACCGGCTCGACCGACCTCGCCTACGAGCAGGGCGCGCTGCTGGGCTCCGAGCTCAAGGCGCTCGGCGTCAACGTCGACTTCGCCCCCGACGTCGACGTCAACACCAACGCCGCCAACCCCGTCATCGGCGTGCGCTCGATGGGCGACGACCCCGACGCCGTCGGCGCCCTCGGCGCCGCCCAGATCACCGGCATCCAGGACCAGGGCGTCTCCGCCGTCGCCAAGCACTTCCCCGGACACGGGGACACGGACACCGACTCCCACACCGGGCTGCCCACCGTCACCTACGACCGGGCGACCCTCGACCGGCACCTCATCCCGTTCCGCTCCGCCATCGCGGCCGGCGCCGACATGATCATGACGGCGCACATCATCGTCGACGCCATCGACCCGGACCGCCCGGCCACCGTGTCCAGCAAGGTCCTCACCGACCTCCTGCGCGGCGAGCTCGGATACACGGGCCTGGTCACCACCGACGCCATGGACATGGAGGGCGCCCAGCTCTCCGTCATGACCGAGGAGGAGAGGACCCGCTACCAGGAGCTCAAGGACGCGGAGGACGCCGCGAAGTCCGACGCGGAGAGGGACCCGACCGCCGAGGACTCCTACACGAAGGCCTCCGCCGAGCTGAAGTCCTTCCTCGCCCCGATCCGCGGGCGCGTCGCCGTCGCGGCCTTCACGGCCGGCAGCGACGTCCTCCTCAACACCTACGACGCCCCCGCCGTCATCGCCGCGATGACCGCCGCCCTCGCCGACGGCACCGTGAGCGCCGAGCGGGTCGACGAGTCCGTCCTGCGGATCCTGGAGTGGAAGGCCCGCCGCGGCGTGCTCGACACCGAGCCCACGTGCGCCCGGACCGTCTCGACGACGGTCGGCTCGGACGAGCACCGGGCCACGGCCGCCGCCATCGCCGACGCCGCCATCACGATGACCCGCAACGACGCCGACGCCGTCCTCCCGCTCAGCGCCGAGGAGCAGCCGAGCCTCTTCCTCGTCGGCTCCTCCTTCGCCGCTCCGGAGGTCCTCGAGTCCCAGCTGACGTCACTCGGCTTCCAGGTGACGCACTTCGCGACCTCCGACGCGCAGGCCGACCCGACGCAGGAGGAGGTCGACCGCGCCGTCGCGCAGGCGCGCTCGGCGGGCGCTGACGCGATCATCGTGCCGACCTACTCGATGGCGCCGGACTCGACCCAGGCCGCGCTCGTCGACGCCCTGGCCGAGCTCGGCACGCCGCTCGTCGTCGTCGCGACCCGCAACCCCTACGACGTCAACGCCCTCGTCGAGCCCGTGCCCGCGAGCGCCGAGGGGACCTGCGTCGTCACCGTGGCCGACGACGGCACCCGCACGGCGTCGGCCACGGCGAGGAGGGCGAGCGGGGGCGCCGCGGGTGTCGCCGTCCTCAACGCCTACTCGACGACCGAGGTCGCCCTGGGGGCAGCCGCCCACGTCATCGCCGGGCAGGCGCCCACCGGGCTCCTCCCGGTCCGCGTCCCCACCGCTGACGGCGCCGGGACCCTCGAGGAGACCGGCTTCGGCCTCACCTACCCGACCGTGTGCGCGCCCGGCTCGAACGGGCTGGGCCACGACCGGGGCAACGGCCGGGACAAGGACAAGGGCACCTGCCAGACGAACCCCGGCAAGGGGCACTCGAAGGGCTGAGAGAGGGGCTGACGAGTCCTGCCTCCCGGGGCGAGCGGCCCCGTCGCGGTGCTTCACCGCGACGGGGCCGCTCGCCCGTCGTGGGGGCGGGACGCGCACCGGGGCCCCTGAGGCACCCGTGCGCCGGCCCGTTCAGTGCTCCGACTGCGCGAGGCGCCCCAGGGCTGCGAGGACCGTGTCCTGGTCCCGGGTGGGCCACAGAGCCGGCATGGAACGGGCCAGGAAGGAGCCGTAGCGGGCGGTGCGCAGCCGCGGGTCGAGGACGGCGACGACGCCGCGGTCGTCCGCGCGGCGGACCAGCCGTCCGGCGCCCTGGGCGAGCAGCAGCGCGGCGTGGGTCGCCGAGACGCTCATGAAGCCGTTGCCGCCCGCGGCGGCGACCGCCTCGGAGCGCGCCTGCGCGACGGGGTCGTCGGGGCGCGGGAAGGGGATGCGGTCGATGACGACGAGGCGGCAGGTCCTCCCGGGCACGTCCACCCCCTGCCACAGGGACAGGGTCCCGACGAGGCAGGCGTTCTCGTCGGCGGCGAAGGCCTCGACGAGCGTGGGCAGCTGGTCCTCCCCCTGGGCGTAGACGGTGAGGTCGGTGGCCTTGCGCAGAAGCTCGGCGGCGTCCTCGGCGGCGCGGCGCGAGGAGAAGAGGCCGAGCATGCCTCCCTGGGAGGCCTCGGCCAGGGCGAGGACCTCGTCGAGGGCCGCCTCGGAGATCCCGAAGCCGGGCTTGGGCAGGTGGGTCGGCGTGTAGAGGATCCCCTGGCGCGCGTAGTCGAAGGGCGTGCCGACGTCGATGCCGTCCCAGGGCGCGTCCGAGAGCGTGAGCCCCAGGGCGTGGACCATGGAGTCGAAGGAGCCGCCCAGCGCCAGGGTGGCGGAGGTGAGGACGGCGGCGCGGTCCGCCAGGAGCGTGTCCGCCACCGAGCCGGCGACGTCGATGGGGGCGAGCGTGAGCCGCGGCGGCTCCTGCCCCATGCGGGGCCGCTCGATCCAGGCGACGTCGCGGTGCTTCCCCACGGAGTCGGAGGTCATGCGCTCGACGGCGTCGACCATGTCCCCGATGGCGGTGCGGGCGAGGGCGACGGCTCCGGCTGAGTCGGCGGAGTCTCCCTTCTTGGCCTTGGCGGCCTCCCGGACGTCGCTCGCGACCTGGCGTCCGGCGGTGTCGAGCAGGACGAGGGCGTCGCGCAGGGCGGGCGGCAGGCCCTCGGCGAGGCGGCCGTCGGGCAGGTCGGCCAGTGCCAGCTGGAGGGACTGCCCGGCGGACTCGAGCTCGGTGGCGACGACACCGGCGTCGCGGCGCACCGTGGAGGCGACGCGGGCGACGGCGGAGGCCGACAGCGACACCGTGCCCTGGGAGCGGACCCGGTCGGCGAGCTCGTGGGCCTCGTCGACGACGAGGACGTCGTGCTCGGGCAGGACGTTCGGGTTGCCGGCGGCGGCGATGCCGAGCATGGCGTGGTTGGTGACGACCAGGTCGGCCTCCGCGGCGGCGGCGCGGGCGAGCTCGGGGAAGCACTCGTCGTGGAAGGGGCACGAGGAGCCGAGGCACTCGGCCTTGGACACGGAGACCTGGGCCCAGGCGCGGTCCGAGACGCCGGGGACGAGGTCGTCGCGGTCGCCGGTCGTGGTCTCGGCGGCCCACTCGCGCAGGCGGACGACCTGCTCGCCGAGGGTGGCGGTGGTGGCCTCGCCGACGCGCTTGCGGGTGGTGGCGTCGGAGGCGGAGAAGAGGGCGTCGGCGTCGTCGGCCGGGTAGCCGCCGTCGACGCGGTGCTTGCAGACGTAGTTCTGCCAGCCCTTGAGCAGGGCGACGGTGGGGCGCTTCCCGGTGACGGCCTCGACGGCGTCGGCGGCGAGCGGCGCGTCCTTGGTGAGGACCTGCCGCTGGAGGGCGAGGGTCGCGGTGGAGACGACGGTGCGCTCCTCGGCGTCGACGGCGTGGACCATCGAGGGCACGAGGTAGCCGAGCGACTTGCCGGTGCCCGTGCCGGCCTGGACGAGGAGGTGGCTGCCGGTCCCGACGGCGTCGGAGACGCGGCGGACCATCTCGAGCTGGCCCTCGCGGGGGGCGCCGCCGAGGCGGGAGACGGCCTCGGCGAGGGCCGCCTCGGCGCGCTCGAGCTCGGTGTCCTTCCCGCCGCCGCTGACGCGGCCGGAGGAGCTGCCCACGGGCCGGCTCTTGGTCGCCACGGGCTCAGGCCCGCGTCTCGTCGTCGGAGCCGCCGGCGACGTCGGCGGCCTCGAGCTCGGCGGCGAGCGGCGCGTCGACGCGGGCCCGCACGCGCGTGCCGGCCTCGACGTACTCGACGGCGTCGATCTCCCCGTCGGCGTGGACGCGCGAGACGAGGTCGCCGCGCGAGTACGGGACCACGACGTCGACCTGGACGTCCGGCCGGGGCAGCATCTCGTCGATCCGGGCGCGCAGCTCGTCCAGGCCCTCCCCCGTGTACGCCGACACGGTGAGGGCGCCGGGCAGGCGGGTGCGCAGGGCGGCGAGCGTGACGGGGTCGGCGAGGTCGGCCTTGTTGAGGACGATGAGCTCGGGGACGTCCAGCGCCCCGGGGATGTCGGCCAGCACCTCGCGCACGGCGGCGACCTGGCTGAGCGGGTCGGGGTGGGCGGCGTCGACGACGTGGAGGACGAGGTCCGCGCCGGCGACCTCCTCCAGCGTGGAGCGGAAGGCCTCGATGAGCTCGTGGGGCAGGTTGCGGACGAAGCCGACCGTGTCGGTGAGCGTGTAGACGCGGCCGTCGGAGGTCTCGGCCTTGCGCACCGTCGGGTCGAGGGTGGCGAAGAGAGCGTCCTGGACCATGAGGCCGGCGTCGGTGAGCCGGTTCATGAGGGAGGACTTGCCGGCGTTCGTGTACCCGGCGATGGCGACCGAGGGGATGGGGCCGCGGCGGCGCGAGCCGCGCTTGACCTCACGGGAGGGGGCCATCGCCTTGATCTCGCGGCGGAGCTTGGCCATGCGGTCGCGGATGCGGCGGCGGTCGAGCTCGATCTTCGTCTCACCGGGGCCGCGCGAGCCGATGCCCTGACCGCCGGCGACGCGGCCGCCGGCCTGACGGGACATGGAGTCGCCCCAGCCGCGCAGGCGCGGCAGGAGGTACTCGAGCTGGGCCAGCTCGACCTGGGCCTTGCCCTCCCGGGACTTCGCGTGCTGGGCGAAGATGTCGAGGATGAGGGCGGTGCGGTCGACGACCTTGACCTTGACGACGTCCTCGAGGGCTCGGCGCTGGGAGGGGGCGAGCTCGCCGTCGACGATGACGGTGTCCGCGCCGTGGGCGGAGACCATCTCGGCGAGCTCCTTGGCCTTGCCGGAGCCGAGGTAGGTGGCGGGGTCGGGGTGGTCGCGCTTCTGGATGAGGGCGTCGAGGACCTGGGAGCCGGCGGTCTCCGCGAGCGCGGCGAGCTCGGCCAGGCTCGTCTCGGCGTCCTGGGCGTCGGCGAGCTCGACGGCGCTGCCGTGGCGGGCCCCGGCGGGGCCGGTGGTGCCGGCGTGGGCGGTCGGGAGCTCGAGGCCGACGAGGACGACCTTCTCGAGGCGGATCTGGCGGTACTCGACCTCGGAGACGTCCTCGAGCTCGGTGGACAGGCTGGCGACGCGTCGGGTGCCGGCGCGGGCCTCCCGCTCGAGGGCGCCGGCGTCGACGACGTCGCGGCGCTCGTGCTCGCCGGCCGTGGAGGCCAGGGCCGTGCCGGTGCGCGACAGGATGCGGCTGACGATGTCCTCGGGGCTCGGCACCGGGGCTGACGGGGCGGCGTCGTGCTCGCCGCTGGTCGCGCCGTCCTCAGCGGTGGCGTCGTCGGCGGACTGGTCGGGGTCCTGCGGGAGGTCCTCGTCGGCGGCGTCGGGGGCGATGCCCTCGGGCTCGGAGTCGTGGCGGACACGGGCGGGGGTGCGGTGGGCGTGGGCCAAGAAAGTTCCTTTGCGTATGCGTGCGGGGGTCCGGAGCGAGGCTCGACGGACCCGCCCGGTCGGTGCCGGGCGTGGTGTCAGGGGGCGGCGCGGGCCGTCACCGGCTCAGCGCATACGGAGGATCCACATGAGGGGGATGGTAGCGCCGGCGCCCGGCCCGGGCCAGCGCCCGTCCCCAGGGCCCGCACCGGTACGCTCACGGCGTGAGCAGCGGGGACGATCAGGCGCGGGCCGAGGGCAGCGGCGCAACCACCGACGGCGAGCCCGTCGAGGGCCGCTCCTGCCCCGCGGGCACCACCGCCCCAGCTGTCTCGGTGCGCGCCGTCCTCACCACCCCGCTCGGCCACCTCGCCCTCGCGATGCTCGTCGTCGAGCTGCTCGCCGGGATGCAGACCTACCTCAACCAGACGGTCCTTCCCCTCGTCGCCACCGACCTCGGCGCGCGGGCCCACTACGGGCTCATCACCGGCGCCGCGATGGTGCCGACCTTCCTCACGATGCCGCTGGGCGGCGCGATGCTCGCCCGCTGGCGCGCCGACCGGCTCATGACCGTGCTCACCGCGGTCCTCGTCGTCGGCGCCATTCTCGGGGCGACCGCTCCGGTCGTCGCCGTGTACGTCGCCGGAGAGGTGGTGCGCGGCCTGGCCTCCGGGGCGCTCGCGACCGTGACGGCCGGCGTCCTCGTCGCGGGACTGCCCGAGGCCTGGCGGCGCCTGTTCCTCGCGGCGTCCTCGGCGACGTGGATCGTCTCCTCGCTCGTCGGCCCGGTCTACGCGGCCGGCGTCTCCGCCGCCTGGGGCTGGCGGTGGGCGCTCGTCGTCTACGTCCCCGTCCTCGTGGCGGCACGTCTCGTCATGGCGTGCGAGATCCACGGGCTGAGGGTCACCGACGACGGCGAGGCGCGACCGCCCGTCGTGCCCGCGATCGTCATGGCGGCCGGCGTCGCCGTCATCGGGCTCGTGCCGGCCGGGACGGTCGGCTTCGCGGTCGCCGGGCCGGTGGGGCTCGCGGCCGTCGCCTGGGCCTGCCTGCGGGTGCTGCCCCGTGGCGTCGCACGGCTGGTCCCGGGACGGCCGACGGCGATCGCGACGCTCGCCTGGGTGTGCGGCGCCTACTTCGCGCTCGACTTCCTCGTCTCCCCCGCCGGGCACGACGTCCTCCGCCTGTCGGCCGGGTCGCTGGGATGGGCGCTCACGACTGCGGGCGTGCTGTGGAGCGCCGTCGCCCTGCACTGCGGGGCGCACCCGGCCCGCGAGCGCCGCGCCTACCTCGCGCGCACGAGCGCGGGCGGGCTGCTCTTCGCCGTCGGCGGTGCGCTCAGCGCCGGGGCCCTCGGTGGGCTCGTCCCGTGGTGGGGGCTGCACGCGGGTTGGGGGCTGGCGGGCCTCGGCATGGGTCTCACGCACCAGGACACGATCATCCGCTGCGTCACGGACCCGGCCGAGCTCGGCAACCCCGCGGACGGGATCTCCCAGGCGGCCGCGGCCACGTCTGTGACGGTGGCGGTGAACGCGGGCGGCGCCGCGCTCGGCACCCTGGTGACGAGCCTCGTGGCGCCGACGTCGGCGGGGGTCCAGGCGGGGATCGTCGTGCCGACGGTCCTCGCCCTCACGGCGGCCCTCGCGGTCACGCCGCTGCTGGCGCGGCGCGCCGCCTGAGCGGAGCGACCGCTAGCCTGGCGCCGTGAGCGAGCACTACTTCACCGCCTCCCCCGCGACGCCCGCCGAGGAGCGCAGCCACGTCTTCGAGATCCGCGGGCGCGAGCACCGGGTGACGACGGCTTCGGGCGTCTTCTCCGCGGATCGCCTCGACAAGGGCACGCAGGTCCTGCTCGGCCACGTCCCCGAGCCGCCCGAGTCCGGCACCCTCCTCGACCTGGGCTGCGGCTGGGGCCCGATCGCCCTGGCGCTGGCCGACGCCGCTCCGGCGGCGACGGTCCTCGCCACGGACGTCAACGAGCGCTCCCTCGTGCTGGCCGCGCGCAACGCCGCCGACGCCGGGCACAAGACGGTGCGCGCCGTCGAGGCCGGGGCCCTCCTGACCGAGCTGCGCGAGTCGGGGCAGCGCCTCGACCTCATCTGGTCGAACCCGCCGGTGCGCGTCGGCAAGGAGGCCCTCCACCGGCTCATGCTGGACTGGCTGCCGCTGCTCGCCGAGGACGGCGAGGCCTGGCTCGTCGTCGGGAAGAACCTCGGGGCGGACTCGCTCACCACCTGGCTCGGCACCCAGGGCTACCAGGTGGAGAGGGCGGCCTCCTCCAAGGGCTTCCGCGTCCTGCGCGTCACCCGCTGACGGGGCCGCGGTCCCGGCCCAGGCTCACTCCCCCGGCGCGGGGATGCGGGGGCGACGGCGGTCGCGCCGCGCCGCGAGGATGTCGACGAGCGCCACGAGGGCGGCGAGCAGCATGATGACGGCGATGAGCTCGAAGGAGCCGATGAAGGCCCTCGCCCAGCCGTTGCCCGGGAGCACGGAGTACATGAGGTTCGTGATGGCGGCGACGCCGACGGCCGTCCCGATGCGCTGACCGGTCTGCATGACGCCGCCCGCGGCGCCCGCGTACCGCAGCGGCACGTCGACGAGGGTGAGCGTCTGGTTCGGGGAGACGACGAAGGCGCCGGCGGCACCGATGACGAAGGTGGAGGCGAGCATCCACCACTGGCTCCAGCCGGCCGTGTCGACCATGTGCACCACCCAGGCGGTCGAGAGGACGCCGAGGGCGACGCCGACCATGCCCCACATGACCATAGGGCGGCCGAGGCGCAGGACGTGCCGCCCGAGCAGCGGGGAGATGACGGCGCCCGCGACCGCGGCCGGGATGCCCATGAGTCCGGACTTGAGTGCGGAGTCGCCGAGGCCGTTCTGGAGGTACTGGGCGATGACGAGCCACACGGAGGTCGAGCCCATGAAGTACAGGGCGATGAGGAGGGTGCCGTTGGCGAAGGACTTCTCGGTGAAGAGCTCGAGCGCCACCATGGGCTCGCGGCCGCGGCGCTCGTAGGCGCGCTCCCACAGGACCCAGCCGAGCAGGAGGAGCCCGGCGGCGGGCAGGGCGAGCCAGCGCAGGACGCTGTCCGAGGTCCCGATGAAGGGCATGAGGACGAGGAGGATGGTGACCCCGAGCAGCACCATGCCGACCGGGTCGAGGTCGAGGCGGCGGCGCCGGGGGCTGCCGGGCTCGGGCGCCTCAGCGGTCCCGGTCCAGGCGCTGGACGGGAGCACCTTCCAGGCGGCCCAGGCACCACCCAGCGCGATGGGCACGTTGAAGAGGAAGCTCGTGCGCCAGCCCCAGTCGGTGCCGAGGACCTGGACGAGGAGCCCGGCGAGCACCGGCCCGAAGGCGACCGACACGCCGACGACGCCTCCGAACATGCCGAAGGCCTTGCCGCGGACGACGCCGTGGTAGTACCGCTGGATCATGCCGGTGACCTGCGGGTTGAGGAGCCCCGAGCCGATGCCCATGACGACGCGCGCCATGTTGAGCAGGAGGATCGAGGGCGCCAGGCCGGCGCCCAGGGAGCCGAGCCCGAACAGGGTGAGGCCGATGACGAAGAGCCTGGCGCGGCCGACGACGTCGCCGGCGCGTCCCGCGGGCACGAGGAGGATCCCGAAGACCAGCGTGTAGCCGGAGATGATCCACTGGATGCCCGCGGTGGAGGCGTGCAGGTCCGTGCGCAGCGTCGGCAGGACGACGTTGATGCTGGAGACGGCCAGCAGCGCGACGAAGGTCGGGATGAGGAGCACCGTGAGGACGCGCTTCTGCTCGCCGGTCATGGCGACGTCGCGGGAGGCCGCGGGCTGGGGCTGAGGGGGCGTGGGCACGAGTCGCAGGCTATGCCTCGCCGTGTCCGGGGCCCCGGGCGCACCGTGGTGAGATCGGCGACCCGGCGCAGCCCCGGACGGGACCGAGCGGCGCGGGCGGAGGCGGAGCGTGCGGCCGGAGCAGTCCGCCCAAGGCCCCGCCGCCGCAGATCAGTCAGTCCATGCCGGCGACGGCGCGGGCGACGTCGCCGTCCGCGCCCGACAGGTCGGAGGCGGGCGTGCTCCAGCGCCCGGCGCGCACGTCCACGACGAGCGCGACGGCGCCGACGACGAGCGTCGGGACGATCCAGCCCGTCTGGTCGTTCCAGAGGCCCGTGGCGGCCAGGAGGTCGCTCGGCGCGTGCAGGCCGAGGTCGCTCAGCGCGGAGACCGCGCCGAGGAACCCGGCGCAGACGACCGGCCACACGTAGGTCGTGCACAGGTGCCCGGGGGCGGCGGCGTCGACCAGGGTGACGGCGACGAGAGTGATGGCCACCGGGTACAGCAGGAGCGTCAACGGCGAGACGATCGTGAGGATCGTCTGGAGCCCCAGGAGCGCCAGGGCGAAGGAGACCGCGGTGGCGCCGAGGAGCTGGGGGCGGTAGCCGGTGCGCGGCCAGGCCGTCGAGGCGTAGCCGGCCCAGGAGGACAGCAGCCCGACGGAGGTCGTGAGGCAGGCGAGCACGACGATCGCGGCGAAGACGACGACGCCCGTGCTGCCGAGAGAGGCCTGGGAGGCGGTGCGCAGGAGGGCGGTGCCGTCGGAGGGATCGGAGCCGGGGGTGCGCCGCCCGATGAGGGCGAGGCCGACGTAGACGGCGGCGAGGAGGACGGCTGCGAGCAGGCCGGCGAGGCTCGCGGACCGGGCCACCTCGCCCTGGGAGGAGCGGCCCTGCTCGCGCAGCGCGGAGATGACGACGATGCCGAAGACGCTGGCGGCCAGGACGTCCATCGTGAGGTAGCCCTGGGTGAGGCCGGTGTCGACCGGCGAGGCGGCGTACTCCGGGACCGGAGCGCGGTCGACGACGGCCTGGCCGTGGATGGTGACGGCGCACAGCACGGCGAGGAGCACGAGGAGGGCCGGGGTGAGCCACCGTCCGATCCGGTCGGCGAGGCCCGTGGGGCTCAGCGCGACGGCGATGGTGAGGCCGTAGAAGACGAGGCTGTGGACCGGCAGGGCCCATCCGCCGGGGTCGACGCCGAGGAGTGCGAGGACGGGGCGCGTGGCGAGCTCGTAGGAGACGGTCGCGACGCGGGGCGCGGCGTAGAGGGGGCCGAGCGCGAGGTAGACGGCGAGCGGCATGACGACGCCGAAGCGCGGACCGACGCGCCGCGCGAGCCCGAGGATCCCCTCGCCGGAGGTGCACACCGCGATGACGGCGAGCAGCGGCAGGAGGACGCCGGTCGCGAGGAAGCCCGCCAGGACCGCGGGCAGGTGGTCGCCGGCGGAGGCTCCGAGGACGGGCGGGAAGATGAGGTTGCCCGCTCCGAAGAAGAGGGCGAAGAGCATGAGGCCCGTGGTGAGGGTGCCGCCGTGGGAGGTCCTCCCGGGGCGGGCGGCGTGGGTGTGGGAGGTCATGGAGGCTCGGGGTCGGGGAGGGCGGGCGTCAGGAGACGGTGACGCGCCCGGTGATCTCGGCGGGGCCGGTGAGCAGGACGGTGGCGCCGTCGGCCCAGGGGTCCTCGCCGACGTGGACGCCGATCTCGCCGCCGGGGACGAGGAGGCGGTAGTCGGTGGGCGCCTGGGGGCCGACCCACTCGTGGAGGGCGACGGCGACGGCGCAGCAGCCGGTCCCGCAGGAGAGCGTCTCCCCCACGCCGCGCTCGAGGACGCGCATGCGGGCCACGCCGATCCGCTCGCCGGTCTCCTCGTCGACCTCCTCGCCCAGCGGCACGACGAGCTCGAGGTTGGTGCCCTCGGGCGGGAGCGGCTCGTAGCCGGGGGCGTCGGAGTCGGTGAGGCCGGCGAAGAGGGCGGCGTCGAGCTCGTCCTCGTCGGCGAGGGCGACGACGGTGTGCGGGTTCGGCATCTCGATGCTGAGGGCGGCGCGCTCGCCGTCGAGGCCGGGGACGTCGACGGCCGTGTCCCAGCCCTCGGTGTCGACGTCGGCCTCGGCGCCGGCGGGGCGGGTGAGGCGGGCCGGCCCCATGTCGACGGTCCAGAGGTCACCGATCCGCGTGATGGTGCGGGCGCCGCCGCGGGTGCCGATGGTGAGGGACTCGCCGTCGGCGGTGGGGCGCAGGCCCTCGGCGTCGAGGACGGCGGCGAAGAGGCGCGAGGCGTTGCCGCACATCTCGGCGACGGAGCCGTCCGCGTTGTAGTAGTCCATGAACCACTCGGCCTCCGGGACCGCCTGCGCGAAGTCCTCGGCGCCGGGCAGGGCGGCGGTGCGCACGACGCGGACGAAGCCGTCGGCGCCGAAGCCGCCGTGGCGGTCGCAGACGGCGGCGACGTCGGCCGGGGACACGGCGACCTCCCGCTCGGGGTCGACGAGCAGGAGGAAGTCGTTGCGCGTGCCGTTGCCCTTGATGAGCTCGTGGCCCACGAGGCCGGGGGCGGTGGTCATGGCGCTCAGCCTAGGCGTTCACGGCCGCGGGTCCGGCCCCGGCTCGTCCGGCGGTGGATGCGGCGTGCGCCTCGTGCTCGCCGTCGGCGTTCCAGGGGGCGGCCGGGAGGGGCTCGCCGGCGTCGGCGGCGGTGACGATCGCGAGGGCCTCGTCGGTGATCCGCTCGCGCTCGCCGGGCAGCCAGGCGCCGTCGGCGCTGACGCGGGGGCGGAGCCAGCGGATGCGGGGGTCGCGGCGGAACCACTTGATCTGGCGGCTGGCGAGCTTGCGGGTGGCCTGGGCGGTGTCGGCGACGGCCTGCTCGAGGCTGAGATCGCCGTCGATGACCCCGATCGCCTGGGCGTAGCCGATGGCGCGGCGGGCGGTGGCGCCCTCGCGCAGGCCGAGCTCGAGGAGGGCGCGCGTCTCCTCGACGAGGCCGGCGTCGAACATGGCGGCGGCGCGGGCGTCGATGCGGGTGTTGAGGGCGGCGCGTCCGGCGCCGGTGTCGCCGTCGGCGTCGACGGGGCGCAGGGCGAGGTGGGCGGTGGGGACGAGGTCCTCGTAGCGGGGCAGGGTGGCTGAGAAGGGCCGGCCGGTGACGGCGATGACCTCGAGGGCGCGGACGATCTTGCGGGTGTTGGCGCGGTCGATCCGGGCGCCGGCCTCGGGGTCGGCCTCGCGCAGCTCCTCCCACAGGCGCCGGGTCCCCTCGGTCCCGGCGCGGTCCTCGAGGGCGGCGCGCACGGCGGGGTCGGCGCCGGGGAACTCGAGGGCGTCGGTGACGGCGCGCGTGTAGAGGCCGGAGCCGCCGACGACGAGCGCGCGGTTCCCGCGGGCTGCGACGGCGTCGAGGTCGGCGAGGGCGTGGGTCTGGTAGGCGGCGACGTTGGCCTCGTCGGTGACGTCGAGGACGTCGACCTGGTGGTGCGGGTAGCCGCGGCGCTCGGGCAGCGGCAGCTTGGCGGTGCCGACGTCCATGCCGCGGTAGAGCTGCGAGGCGTCGGCATTCAGGATCTCGGAGCTGACCTCGGCGCCGGATCCCATGGGCATCCCCTGCGCGGAGGCGAGGGCGTCGGCGAGGTCGAGGGCGAGCTCGGACTTGCCGGTGGCGGTCGGACCGACGACGGCGACCCGCACCGGGGGGCGCCCGGCGGTTCCGGTGCTCACAGCTCGGGCAGGAGCGGGCCGATGTGGGACAGAGCCTGCGTGCAGGCGGACAGCGCGGTGTCCAGGTGGAGGCGCAGCTGCTTGTCGCTCACCCCTGCGGTGAGGTCGGTGAGGTAGGTGGCCCGCACGAGGGCGCCGGCGTCGGTGTCGACGATGGCGACGGTCGGGAAGAACTTGTCGCGGTTCCAGTCGTTGACGCTGGCGGCGATCTCGTCGCGCTCGCCCTCGCGGGCGGGCTCCTGCCAGTCGCCGGAGACGAGGAGCCAGCCCTCGTGCCCGTCGGGGACCTCGATGACGAAGGGGAAGCCGTCCCAGGTGCCGAGCAGGCAGGGGTGCCCGCCCTCGACGTGGCGCTGGACGCCGTAGCCGAGCGGGCCGGTGAGCATGGCCTCGACGCGGTCGAGGGTGAGCGGGGCGGTGAGGTCGGGGCGCTCGGCGCGGTTCGGTCGGGCGTCGCGGCCGACGGTGGCGAGGAGGTCGTGGACGGAGCCGCGGACGGTGACGACGTCGTCGTCCCCGAGGAGCTCCTCGTCGTTGGCCTCGACGCCGGCGCCGGGCTGGGGTCGCTCGGCCCCGTCGCGCGCGGCGCGGCCGGAGTCGGCGGTGGAGCGGTCCTCGGAGGCGGGGACGCGCTGGTCCCACTGCTTGCCGAGGAGTCGGGCGATGAAGGCGCTCAGGCCCGGGCGGCGACCGCCGGGGCTTCCGTTGCCTCGCTGGCTCATCACGGCTCCAGGGCTCCGCGCAGGGGGTCGGGGAAGAGCTCCTCGGCCTCGCGCATGAGGGCGACGATGAGGCGGCAGCCGGTGAAGATGAAGTCGCCGAGCTGGGCGTCGGTCATGCCGGCCTCGAGGGGGTAGGTGACCTCGCCGTGGAGGCGGACGACGCCCCCGTCGGCGATGGTGAGGTAGGCCTTGGGGCCGATGCGGGTGGCGTTCCACTCCTCGACGAGGCGCCGCAGGGCGGCGAGGTGCTCGGTGTCGGCGATGCGGTGCCAGACGCCGCGCATCTGGAGGGCGCGGGTGTCCTGGAAGATGGCGTGGACGGTGACGTAGCGCCACGGGATGCCGAGGTCTCCCTCGTCGTCGAGGAAGAAGCGCAGACCGAGGTTGCGCACGCAGTCCATGACGCGGTCGAGGTCGACCGGCGTGGGTGCGGCGGGGACGGGCGCGTCGAGGCTCGTCGGTTCGGTCTGGGGCACGGGGCCACCCTAGCCAAGTGGGGCGGGGAGCCGTCATGGGCGCCGTCACGCGCTCACGGTGAGCGGAACCGGGAAGGCCTCCGGCGGCGGGGCCCGGATGGGCCGCGGAGGAGGCCGGGCGGCTCAGGCGCTCCGCCGGCGCAGGCGCTCGAGGCGAGCCGTGCCGGCCGCGGCGGAGGGAGCCGCGGCCGGTGCGAGGGCGTCGGCGAGGCGGTCCTCGACGTCGTCGGCGAGGGCGGTTCCGATGGCGACGAGACCCGTGGGAGGGTCGCTCACCGGTGAGGCGGCGGGCTCGGCGGTGAGGTGGACGCGCCCGGCGACGGCGTTGACGACGTAGCGGCGCACGCGGTGCTCCCCTGCCGCCGGGCCGGCGACGTCGACGGTGCCCTTGAGCCGGTAGGCGCTGGCGGGCGGGGTCTCGAGGAGGTCGGCGAGGCGGCCGGCGTCGACGGGCGCGCCCGCCGGGACGCCGGCGGAGCGTGCGTGGACGTGGTCGTGGTGGTGCCCGCCGTGGTGCTCGTGCTGCTCGGCGCGGGCCTCGCGGACGAGCTCGGCGAGCGGGAGCTCACCGGGCGGGGTCGGGCGCTGCGCGACGTCGAGGACGAGGAGCGGGTCGAGGCGCCCGCCGGGGGCCTCGACGACGTGGGCGCGGCGGTTGCGGGCGGCGACGCGCTCGCGTACGCGCGCCATCTCGGTGTCGCGGTCCGCGGGCTCGAGGTGCTCGGTCTGGGTGACGGCGACGAGGGTGGCCGCGGCGTAGCGGGCGGGCGGCTCGGAGCCGGCGTCGATGGTGGTGGACTCGTGGAGGGCGTCGACGACCTCGATGAGACCGGCGAAGCGGGTGGAGCGGGAGGCGGAGGAGCGCAGGAGGCGGGCGAGGTTCTCGGGCTCGGCGACGCCGGAGGCCTCGATGATGATGGCGTCGAGGTCGGCGCGGGCGCGCACGAGGCGAGCGAGGCTCGCGTCGATGCCGCCGGCGTCGGGCAGGCAGCACAGGCAGCCGCCGGAGATCCCGACGGGCTCGTCGACCTCCCCGGCGACGAGGGCGGCGTCGACGTTGATGTCGCCGAAGTCGTTGATGATGACGCCGAGGCTCGCGCCGCGCGTGCGCAGGAGGTGGTTGAGGAGGGTCGTCTTTCCCGCGCCGAGGTACCCGGAGACGGCGATGACGGGGACGGGCCGGCGACTGCTCACGGGCGCATGGTGCGACGCGGTGGCGGGCGCGGGCAAGACGGGTGAGCCCGACGTCCACGGCCGACCGGCCGCACCGGACGGCGCGTGCTCAGGCGCGGGCGCGCAGGAAGGTGAGGACGGCGCGCACACGGCGGTTGTCCTCGCCGGGCGGGAGGTCGAGCTTGGCGAGGACGTTGGCGACGTGCTTGGCGACGGCCCCGTCGGACAGGACGAGACGCTCGGCGACCTGCGCGTTGGACAGCCCCTCGGCCATGAGGGCGAGGACCTCCTCCTCGCGGGGCGTGAGGCGCGCGAGCAGCCGGGCGGCTGCGGGGTCGCCCGCGCCGGGCTCAGAAGCAGGTCTGCGGTCGGTGGGGACGCCGTCGTCGTCTCGGTCCTCCGCGTCGCTCGCCGGGCGGACGAGGCGCGCCATGACCTCGGGGTCGACGACGACGCCGCCGGCCGCGACCAGCTCGAGGCTGCGCAGGAAGTCGGCGACGCGCCCGACGCGCTCCTTGAGCAGGTAGCCCACTCCCCCGGCGCCGGCCGCGGCGGACTCCCCGGCGCCGTCGAGCAGGTCGCGCAGGTAGGGGCCGGCGACGTAGGCGGACAGGACGACGACGGCGAGCCCGGGGTGCTCGGCTCGCAGGTCGACGGCGGCGCGCAGGCCGTCGTCGGTGCCGGTGGGAGGCATGCGGACGTCGGTGACGACGACGTCGGGCAGGTCACCGGCGCTCGCGAGGCGGGCGACCTCGGCGCGCAGGGCGTCGGCGTCGGCGGCCTGGGCGAGGACCTCGTGCCCGGCGGCGGCCAGGAGGCTGGCGAGGCCCTCGCGCAGGAGGGCGACGTCGTCGGCGAGCACGATCCTCATGGGCGCATCCTCGCACCCGGCTCGGCGCTCTCCGGGGCGGCGCCGGAGCCGACCGCGGCCCACGGCGGGGTGAGGGGCGCGGTGATGGTGAGGGTGGTGCCGAGGCCCCTCGGGGAGCTGAGGGTGAGGCTCCCGCCGACGGACTCGACGCGCTGAGCCATCCCGGCCAGGCCCGTGGAACCGGACGCGTCCGGGTCGGCGCCGCCGACGCCGTCGTCGGTGACTCTCGCCGTGAGACCCGCCGGGACGACGTCGAGGCGGACGCGGGCGGTCGCGTCGTCGCCAGCGTGACGGGCGGCGTTGGTGAGGGCCTCGGAGACGGCGAAGTAGACGGCGGTGGCGACCGGGGAGGTGACGGCGTCGAGGTCGGCCGCGGCGCCCGTGATCGTGACCTCCGTGGGCAGCGGGGCGCGCGCAGCGAGGTCGCGGAGGGCCGGTGCGAGGCCGCGCTCGGTGAGGACGGCCGGGCGGATGCCGTGGACGGTCTCGCGCAGGGCCCGCAGAGCGGTCTCCGCGCGGTCCTGGGCGGCGTCGAGGTCGGCGAGGAGGGCGGTGCGGGCGTCGTCGGCGCCGTCATCGGCCGCACCGTCGGGCCTCGCCGCGGCGAGCCGCTCGGCGTGCAGGCGTGCCATGCCGATGCTCAGGGTGAGGGCGACGAGCTCCTGCTGGGCGCCGTCGTGGAGGTCCCGCTCGATGCGGGCCCGCTCGGCGTCGAAGGCGTCGACGAGGGTGGCGCGCCCGGCCGTGAGGTGCCCGACCTCCGCGGAGAGATCCTCGAGGCGCTCCTCGTCGTCGGGGCGGGACAGGGCGCGGGCCATGAGGGCGCGCAGCCGTCCGATCGCCAGGAGCAGCACCGCGGTCAGCGCGAGCACGAGCAGCCCGGCGGGGACGAGCCACCACACCTCGGCTCCGCCGACGGCCTCGTGGCGGTGAGGGCCGAGGTCCACGCTGACGGGGTGCTGCGGCGAGGCGAGGAAGGGGCTTGCGATCATCGTCGCGGCGCCCGCGAGCCCGACGCCGACGACGAGGAAGGAGCCGGCTCCGAGCAGCGCGCCGCCGAGGACGAGGGGCAGGTCCTGGCGCCAGAAGGCGGCCCGGGCGACACGCCCGGAGAGCCAGGGCCAGCGGTCCTCGTCCGGACGCCGTCCCGCGGGCGCCCCGGCCCCGGTCGCGCGGACGAGGGCGCGCTCGCCCTCGGCGAGGAGCGGCACTGCGAGGTGGAGGACGGGGATCGCGAGCCAGCCGACGACCGCGAGCGCGGCGATGGCGAGGGCGTGGAGGAGCTCGCTCGCGAGGGTCCTCCACGGTCGTGGGCGTCGCGCGTCTCCCTGCTGGTTCGGGGCCGTGGTCATGACGGCGACCCTACGGTGGCGCGCGCACGCGCCGCACGGGTGCTGGCACCACCCTCGGCGCGCCCGTGACGGGCCCCAGGGCCAGTGACCGTGTGAGGGCCCAGCGGGTGGACTGCCGCCATGACACCCGCAGCACGCACCGCACCGCACCGGGTCCCGATCCCCGATCACCCGCGTTCCGTCCCCGCCACGAGCCCCGCCACCGACGGCAGTCGTCCGCCCGCGATCGAGGTCCGCGCCCTGCGGCGAGACTTCACCGTCCCCGGGCGCCGCCGCGAGCGCGTCACCGCCGTTGACGGCGTCGACCTCGCCCTGCCCGCCGGGTCCTTCACGGCCCTCGTGGGAGCCTCGGGCTGCGGGAAGTCGACGCTGCTGCAGTGCGTCGCCGGTCTGGACCGCCCGACCGACGGGGAGGTCCGGCTCCTCGGCGCCGTCACCTCGGCGCTGCGGCCCCGGGCGGCGGCCCGCTTCCGCGCGGACCACGTCGGCTTCGTCTTCCAGGACGACAATCTCGTCACCGCCCTGTCCGCGCGCGACAACGTGGCGCTGCCGGGCCGGCTCCGCCATCGTCCGCTCCCGCGCGCTGAGGTCGACGCGGCTCTGGAGCGCGTGGGCCTGACGGACCGGGCGCGGCAGCTGCCGGACCGGATGAGCGGTGGTGAGCGCCAGCGCGTGGCGGTCGCCAGGGTGCTCGCCTCGCGGCCCGGGCTCGTGCTCGCCGACGAGCCCACCGCGGCCCTCGACGTCGACGCCGGAGCCCGCGTCCTCACCTGGTTCCACGAGCTCACCCAGGCGGGCACGACGGTCCTCATGGTGACGCACGACGCGACGGCGGCTGCGAGCGCGGACGCGGTCCTCGTCATGGCGGCCGGCCGCGTCGTCGGCTCCGTGCCCGGCGGGGACCCGGACGCCGTCTCGCGAGCGGTGCTGGCGACGCGCCGCGGGGGTGAGGGCCGATGACTCGGTTGCTGCTCGCAGACCTGCGCCGTCACGCCTCCTCGTGGGCCTGGACGGTGGTCGTCGCTCTCATGGCGGGTGCCTGCGTGGCCGGTGAGCTGCAGGTCCTGCACGGCTCGCTGGCCTCCGCGGCCGGGGCTACGGGGACGACCTCCCAGGGCGCACCGGTGTCCGCTGACCTCACGGACGCGGCCCGGACCGTCTTCGGCTTCATCGTCACCGGGGTCGTCCTCGCCGCGGCGAGCGTGCTCACGGCGACGGCTTCGCTCGTCATCGAGTCCCGCGGCCGCGACCACGGGCTGTGGCGCGCGCTCGGGATGCGCCCCGGCGCGCTGCGCGCCCTCCTCCTGGGGCAGCTCGCGCTCGTCGGGGCCGTGGGCTCCCTCGGCGGGGTCGCGCTCGGTCGGCCGGTCGCGTCCCTCATGCTGCCGCTGCTCGTCGACCAGCAGGTCGCGCTGCCAGGCACGACACCCGACTGGCAGCCGCTGGACCTGGCCTGGACGGCGCTCGTCGTCGCCGGCGCCGTCCTCCTGGGCGGCTGGAGCCCCGCGCGAAGGGCCTCCCGGGCCCCCGAGTCCGTGCTCCTCGCGGGCCGGTCCGGGCCCGTGGGCCGGGGCGCCGGCCGGGTGCTGGCGCTGCTCGCCCGGCTGGCGGTGGCAGCGGGCTGCGCGACGGGCCTCGTGGCCGCCGTCGTCGCCCTGCACCGCGGGACGCTCAGCGCCGAGAACACGGCGAACGCGGCCGTCGGCGGGGCCTTCACCGCGCTGACCCTCGTGTGCGTCCTCGCCCGCTGGCTCGTGCCCACCCTCGAGCGCCTGCTCGCGCTGCTGCCCGTCCCAGGGCCGTCCTGGCTCGTCGCGGCGAGGACGGCCGCGGTCGAGTCCCGGCGCTCCGCCGCCACGGTCCTGCCCTTCGTGGTCGCCATCGGGCTCGTCGCCGTCATGTTCGGCATCCGCTCGGCGGGAGTGGGCAACATGCGCCTGTCCGGCTTCGTGTCCATGTTCGGGCTCGCCTTCGCGACCGCCTGGACGGGCGGCGTCGCCGCCATCGCGATGAGCGCGAGCCGTCGACGTCGCGACGCGGCGCTCCTGCGGGCCGCCGGGGCGCAGGAGCGGGACGTGCTCACCGCCCAGGTCCTCGAGGGAGTGCTCCACTCGCTGTGCGCGGTGGTGCTGGGCCTGGTGGTGTCAGTGGCGACGAGCACGCTGCTCGCGGCGGCACTGGAACGACCGACGGGCGTCGTGGTCCGTCAGGGGCCGTGGGCCGCGCTCGGCGTCGTCGGGGCGATGACCGTCGTGACGACCTGCCTCGCCGTACTCCTCTCCGCGCGCGCCGGGGGCGGAGAGAGCGTCGGGGAGGTGCTGCGCGGCCGGGACTGAGGCCTCCCCGGCGCGAGCACGGTGCGCCGTCGACAGCCCGACCGCATACTGGGAGCACCAGACCGCGACCCGAGGAGGACGCCGTGCCCGCACCGCGCTGCGACAAGTGCCGCAGGAGGATCCGGGGGGGAAGGTCTACCGCTCCCCCATGGCGCAGCCCCTGTGCGCCGACTGCCACACGCGGGTCAACGGCCAGATCTCCGGCTACATGACCGGCGGCTACAAGGGCGCGCTCGCCGGCCCGGGCATCCTGTCCTGGATGCGCAAGGCCATAAGCTGCGACGATGCGAAGTGAGCGTCCTCCCGTGGCCTCCTTCCACCACGTCGAGATCTGGCTCGAGCACCCGGCCGCCGAGCTCCTCGCCTGGCGCTGGCTGCTGGACGCCATCGGGCTGACGCTCGAGGCGCGCTGGGACGAGGGCGAGTCCTGGGCGACCGCCGAGGACGGCTACCTCACGCTCACCGCGTCGCCGAACACGCGGCCCGGTGGTCACGACCGCCGTCGCCCCGGCGTCAACCACGTCGCCTTCGCCCTCGGGGAGGCGGACGCCGTCGACGCCGTCATGGAGGCGGCACCGGATCACGGTTGGCAGCCGCTCTACCAGGAGCGCTACCCGTGGGCGGGCGGCCCCGACCACTACGCCGGCTGGTTGGAGAACGCGCAGGGCTTCAAGATCGAGCTCGTCGCCAAGCGGGCTCCTCGCCATCATCGGAGCGGCGCTGCTGCCGCGCTGACCGGGGAGCCTCCGTCCGGCTGCGCAGGAGGCCCAGGAGCCGTCACAGCCTCACGGAGCGCAGCCGCGCTGCGTTGCTGATGACGCTCACGCTGGACAGCGCCATGGCGAGCGCGGCCAGCATCGGGGAGAGCAGGACCCCGAGCCACGGGTAGAGGACGCCCGCGGCCACCGGGATCCCGATCGCGTTGTAGATGAAGGCGAAGACGAGGTTCTGGCGGATGTTGCCCATCGTCGCCCGCGACAGGCGGCGGGCGCGCGCGATGCCGGTGAGCTCGCCGGACAGGAGGGTCACGCCGGCCGACTCCATGGCGACGTCGGTGCCGGTGCCCATGGCGAGGCCGACCGCGGCGGCGGCGAGCGCGGGGGCGTCGTTGACGCCGTCACCCGCCATGGCCACGACGTGCCCGGCACGGGTGAGCTCGGTGACGACGTCGGCCTTGTCCTGGGGACGGACGTCAGCGCGGACCTCGTCGATGCCGAGGCGCTCAGCGACGGCGCGGGCCGTGGCGGCGTTGTCGCCGGTGAGCATGACGACGTGGACGCCCTCGTCAGCGAGGTCCGAGAGGGCCTGCGGGGTGGACTCCTTGACCGGGTCGGCGATGGCGAGGATCGCGGCGGGGGCGTCGTCGACGGTGAGGAAGACCGCGGTGGCGCCGGAGGCGCGCAGGGCGTCGGCCCGCTCCTGCAGCTCGGCCCGCTGGGCGTCGTCGGAGGCGGCCAGAGCGAGTCCGGCGTTGCCGACGGTGACGGCACGACCCTCGACGGTGGCGGTGACGCCGCCGCCGGAGGTGGAGGCGAAGTCGGTCGAGGCGGGGACGTCGAGGCCGGCGTCGGCGGCCGCCTCGACGACGGCGCGGGCGAGCGGGTGCTCGGAGCCGCGCTCGACGGCGGCGGCCAGCCGCAGGGCATCATCGCGAGTCGTGTCACCGAGGGTGACGACCTCGGTGACGGTGGGGCGCCCCTCGGTGAGGGTGCCGGTCTTGTCGACGACGAGGGTGTCGACCTTCTCGAGGGTCTCGAGGGCCTCGGCGTCGCGGACGAGGACGCCCTCCTTCGCGCCGCGGCCCACGCCCACCATGATCGACATGGGGGTGGCGAGGCCCAGCGCGCAGGGGCAGGCGATGATGAGGACGGAGACGGCGACGACGAGGGCGTGGGCGAGGCGCGGCTCAGGCCCGACGGCGAGCCAGATCGCGAGGGCGAGGAGCGCGATGCCGATGACGACGGGGACGAAGACGGCCGAGACCTTGTCGACGAGGCCCTGGATGGGGGCGCGAGAGCGCTGCGCGGAGGCGACGAGGTCGACGATCTGGGAGAGCATCGAGTCGCTGCCGAGCTTCTCGGCGCGCACGAGCAGCGAGCCGGAGGCGTTGACGGTGCCGCCGACGACCGCGTCACCCTCCTCCTTGCTCACGGGCAGGGACTCGCCGGTCACCATGGACTCGTCGACGCTGGAGCGGCCCTCGGTGACGGTGCCGTCCACGGGGATCTTGTCCCCGGGGCGGACGCGGACGACGTCGCCGGGGACGAGCTGCTCGACGGGCACCTCGGACTCGGTGCCGTCCTCACCGACGCGGATCGCGGTGGCCGGGGCGAGGTCCATGAGGGCGCGGATGGCGCCGGAGGTGGTCTCGCGGGCGCGCAGCTCGAGGACCTGACCGAGGGCGACGAGGGCGACGATGACGGCGGCGGCCTCGAAGTAGACCTCGACGCGACCGTCCTCGCGCATCGACGCCGGGAAGAGGCCGGGGGCGAGGAGACCGACGAGGCTGTAGAGGTACGCGGCCGCGACACCGAGCGAGACGAGGGTGAACATGTTGAGCGAGCGGTGACGCACGCTGGCGACGCCGCGCTGGAAGAAGGGCAGCGCGGCCCACAGGACCACGGGGGTCGCGAGGGCGAACTGGATCCACTGCGAGACGGCGGCCGGGATGGCGGCGTCCCAGGCCGGGACGAAGGGCACGAGCATCGTGAGGACGAGGATCGGGACCGCGAGGGCCGCGGAGATCCACATGCGGCGGCGCATGTCGGCGAGCTCGGGGTTGGGGCCGTCGTCCGAGCTGGGGGCGATGGGCTCCAGCGCCATGCCGCACTTCGGGCAGGAGCCCGGGTGGTCCTCACGGATCTCGGGGTGCATGGGGCACGTGTAGACGACGCCCTCCACGGCCGGCGTGGCGACTGTGGGCTCCCCCGTGCCGGTGTCGTGCTGGTGGGCATGGTGGTGAGCGTGGTCGTCACCGGGGTGGTCGTGGTGGGCGTGCTCACCGTGCGAGTGCGAGCCGGGGGCGGCGGCCTCGTCAGCGGGAGCCAGGTTCATGCCGCACTCGGGGCACTGCCCGGGGCCGTCCTGCCGCACCTCCGGGTGCATCGGGCAGGTCCACACCTCCGGCGTCGGTTCGTGGTGGGCGTGCGAGTGGGTGCTCATGCGGTACTCCTTCGGTCGTTGGACAACCACTATAACCCCTACCCCCTACGGGTATATTCCCGAGCGATCCGCCTGACGCGACGGCGGCGTCGTCACCCGGCGCGGGTGGCGGCGCCGCCGTCGAAGGACCCGTACTCAGCCGATGGCGTCGACCTCGTGACAGCCGTTGGCGCGGAAGATCGCGCGCATCGCCTCGTTGCGAGGGTCGGTGGAGTCGACGTAGCGCTCGGCCTTGACGGCGCGCAGGCGCCCCATGCCCCAGCGGTGAAGACGGCGCCCAGCGCCCTGCCCGCGCCGCTCGGGGACGACGCCGAGGTAGAAGATCGTGCCGGTCTCGGGATGCCCCGGGAAGGTCTGAGGCAGGACGACGCCGATCTCGCCGTCGTCGTCGGAGAGGACGACCCAGCGCTCGGCGACGAAGGCCGGCCCGGCCGCCTCGATGAGCTCGCGCAGGTCCGAGACCGCGGACTCCGGCGTGCTCGTCTCGAAGGGGTCTCCCTCGCTCGCGCGGAGCATCACGCCGGAGAATGCCTCCTCGCCGAGCTCGGCGAGGCTGGTCGTGCGCCAGCCCGCGGGAAGCGGCTCGAAGTCGGGCAGGTGGGCGATGGAGCGCTCGACGCGGATCTTCTCAGTCATCGCACCCATCGTCGGCGGGGGCGCGAGCCCGGTCAAGCCGGGCGCAGCAGGACCGTCAGAGGATGCCCGTGCGCGCGAGGTGGGCGCGGGTCGCGGCGAGCGCCGTCGCGAGGTCGGTGGCGTGGAAGCCGTGCTGGGCGCCGTTGACGCGCAGGAGCCGCGCGTCCGGGATGACGTCCGCGGCCCGCTCGGACCACGTGAGCGGGACGAGCGGGTCGTGCGTGCCGTGGACGAGGAGCGTGGGCGCGGTGACGCGGGCGAGCTCGGCGTCGACGTCGAGGTCCCAGACGTCCGCGGCGTAGCGGCGTCCGAGGAGCTGCCCCATCCAGGTGAAGGTCTCGCCGACGGCGTCGAGGGAGCCCAGGCCCCGGTGGAGGTCGTCGGTGATGCACAGGGCCGGGTACCAGGCGACGACCGAGGCGACGGACTCGGGCCGCCGCGCGGCCGTGTACAGGCTGACGGCGCCGCCCTGCGACTGACCGACCAGCGCGAGCCGGGTCGCGTCGACGGCGCCCCACTCACCCTCGCCGGAGGCGGAGCCGGCGAGCGCGGCGTCGATGACGTCCGCGAGGTCGGCGATCTCGGTGAGGACGGACATGCCGGTCATGTCACCCGCGGCGGAGCCGCCGCGGAAGGTGAAGCGGTAGGTGGCGGCGCCGGCCTCCGCGAGGTCGTCGGCGACCGGCTGGGTGCGGGTGAGGTCGGAGCGGAAGCCGTGGCTGACGACGACGAGCGGCGGGCGTGCGCCCGACGGCGCGGCCACCGCGTCCTCGCCGGTGAGCGCCAGCTCGGCCGGGCGGCTGAGGACGCCGTCGAGGACGCCGCCCTCGCGGGTGGGGACGGTGAGCGGGACGCGGAGGACGGGCACGGAGGGTCTCCTCCGCGCTCAGATGGTGCGGGGCTCGGACAGGGCGGTGCGTCCGCCCATGTCCGGGGCGCCGACGCGCAGGGTCGGCAGGCCCAGGCTCACCGGGGCGGAGTCGGGCTCCGGGGTCGCGCAGGCCTCGGCCTGGTGGCGTTCCCAGGCGTCGCCGGCGCGGGTGCGGCGCACCTCGAACAGGGCCGGGCCGTCGTCGTACCAGACGCGGTCGCCGGCCTTGAGGGCCTCGTTCGCTGCGCGCTCCTCCTCGCTCAGCGCGGTGCCGCACAGGGCGGAGTCGGCGATGAGATTGTGCGGGGCGCCGTGCGTGACGCGCACGGTCACCATGTCGCCGGGGCGCGGGGCGCCGCCTGCGTAGTCCTCGGCGTCGAGTCCGGCCGGAAGGGCGACGTGGACGAGGCGGTTGTCGGCGGCGCGGCCCGAGACGCGCGCGGTCGTGGCGTCACGGCGGCCCTCGCCCTCGGCGACGAGCACCTCGACGACCTTGCCCTCCTGCTTGACGTTCTCCTCGTGCGTGATGCGGCGGACGAGCTCGTCGAGACGGCGGTAGCGGTCCTTGACGACGTCGACGGGGACGGGCGGCAGGTCGGCGGCGGGAGTGCCGGGGCGCGGGGAGTACTCGAAGGTGAAGGCGGAGGCGAAGCGGGCCTTCTCGACGACGTCGAGCGTGGCCTGGAAGTCCTCCTCGGTCTCGCCGGGGAAGCCGACGATGATGTCGGTCGTGATGGCGGCGTCGGGCATGGCAGCGCGGACGTCGTCGAGGATCCGCAGGAACTTGGCGGAGCGGTAGGAGCGGCGCATGGCGCGCAGGACCCGGTCCGAGCCGGACTGCAGCGGCATGTGCAGGCTCGGCATGACCTCCGGGGTCTCGGCCATGGCGTCGATGACGTCCTGGGTGAAGGCGGCCGGGTGGGGGCTGGTGAAGCGGACGCGCTCGATGCCCTCGACGCCGCCGGCGGCGCGCAGGAGCTTGGCGAAGGCGCCGCGGTCGCCGAAGCCGACGCCGTAGGAGTTGACGTTCTGGCCGAGCAGGGTGACCTCGACGGCGCCCTGGTCCGCGACGGCCTCGATCTCGGCGAGGACGTCGCCGGGGCGGCGGTCGCGCTGCTTGCCGCGCAGCGAGGGCACGATGCAGAAGGTGCAGGTGTTGTTGCAGCCCACGGCGATGGAGATCCAGGCGGCGTAGACGGACTCGCGGCGGGTCGGCAGCGTGGACGGGAAGACCTTGAGGGACTCCGCAAGCTCGACGGCGGCCTCCGCGTTGTGGCGGGCGCGCTCGAGGAGCGCGGGCAGGACGTCGAGGTTGTGGGTGCCGAAGACGACGTCGACCCACGGGGCCTTCTCGACGATCCCCTCGCCCATCTGCTGGGCGAGGCAGCCGGCGACGGCGATCTGCATGCCGGGGCGCTCGCGTTTGACCGCGGCGAGCTGACCGAGGTTGCCGAAGAGGCGGGTGGCGGCGTTCTCGCGCACGGAGCAGGTGTTGATGATGACGACGTCGGCGCCGCTGTCACCGGCCTCGGTGGCTCGGGCGGCCGCGGCGGGCACGTCCTCGACGCGGCTGTAGCCGGCACCCTCGAGGAGACCGGCCATGTGCTCGGAGTCGTGGACGTTCATCTGGCAGCCCAGCGTGCGCACGTGGTACGTGCGGGGCAGGGCGCCGGCGGTCCCCGCGGCGGCGCCGTCCGTCGTCGCGGGGAGAGTCTCGGTCAGCGCGGTCGGAATCGTCTCAACGGTCGTCATCGCTAGGCAGTCTAGGGTTCGCGCCCCGGCGCCCCGAAGTCCCGGGGCACGAGACCTCGCCCACGCGGTCCCGCGGGCACGATCGGGGGGGCGGCCGCGGGCGCTCCGCCCTAGGATCGGAGCATGAGCAAAGACGCTTCCCTCATCCTCATCGACGACCCGGTGCGGCACGGCGACGGCGAGGACGCGCGCTGCCCGGAGGGCCGCCGCCTTCGCCACGTCCCCTTCACGGAGCCGGCCCTCACCGTCCTCAACCTCGGCCTCGTCCGCGGCGACGGGATCTTCGAGACCGTGAGCGTCGTCGACGGGGCCATCCAGGCCGCCGACGCCCACCAGGCGCGGTTCCTTCGCTCGGCGCGGATGCTCGACCTGCCCGAGCCGGACATCGAGGTCTTCCACAGCGCCGTCCTCACGGCCGCGGAGGACCTCGAGCACGTCACCGCCGACACGCAGGTGCTCGTCAAGGTCGTCATGACCCGCGGCCTGGAGCCCCTCGACCCGGCCGGCCCTCCCCCGGCGCCGGTCGGCTGGGTGCTCGCGTGGGTCCCCGAGGGGCTCGAGGGGCCACGTGTGAGCGGACGCGACCTCGTCACCCTCAACCGGGGCCTCCCGCTCGGCGTCGGCGAGTCCGCGCCGTGGCTCCTCGTGGGCGCGAAGACCCTCTCCTACGCCGTCAACCAGGCGGTCACGCGCGAGGCCCGGCGCCGCGGCGCCGACGACGCCCTCCTCGTCACCTCCGACGGCTACGTCCTCGAGGGGCCGACGTGGAACGTCGTCCTCCTCATCGACGGCGTCGCCGTGACGCCCCGCCCCGAGGGCGGCCTCCTGCCGGGCACCACCCAGCGGGACCTGTTCCGGGTGCTCGAGGCGCGCGGGCTGCGCACCGAGCAGCGTGACGTACGCGTCGAGGAGCTCGAGCGGGCGAGCTCGGCGTGGATGACGGGCTCGGGGATCTACGCCGTCCCGGTGCGGCACCTCGACGGGCGCGAGCTCGTCGTCGACGACGCGCTGACGGCGGGGCTCAACACGGCCCTCGCGGCGCGGCGCTCCTGAGCGCTCGGGACAGGCGGGGCGCCGCCCCGGGGCCCGGGCCGATGACGGCCCCGGTGGGGGCCAGGACGGGTCCGCCGGGGCCGTCCCGGCCCAGCCCGGAGGCCGGCGACGGGCGCCTGCGGAGCCTTGCACGGGACCCCGCAGGTGATTAGTTTTGCCCCGGAAAGAACTCGGCGGAGCCCGCCGACACCCCACGGAGGAACACCGATGCCCCTCGCCCACCTGCGTGCCGCCGGCACCTCCCTCGTCCTCGACCTCCTCGAGGACCGCCTCCCCGTCGTGCGCCACTGGGGCGCCGACCTCGGGGACCTCAGCGCCGAGGCCCTCGCCGACGTCGCCACCGCCTCCCGCACCGCCCTGGACGGCAACGCCCAGTGGATGGCCAACGACCTGCCCGTCCTCCCCCTCGCCTCCCTCGGCTGGTCCGCCCGCCCCGCCGTCGCCGTCGCCCGCGAGGACGGGTCCGGCACCTCCCCGCACCTCGGCGCCGTCACCCACGAGGTCACCGCCGAGGAGGGCCCGGCCGGCACCGTCCAGATCGTCCGCTCCTCCGGCACCGACGAGGCCGACGCCATCACCCTGTCCACCGAGATCCGCCTCGAGCCTGGCGGCCTCGTCCGCGTGCGCGCCGCCGTCACCGACGAGCGCCCCAGCACCGACGCCGCCACCCCCTTCGGCGGGCACGGCGACCTCCTCGTCACCGAGCTCACCCCCTACCTGCCGGTCCCCGACGCCGCCGACGAGCTCCTCGACATGGCCGGGCACCACATCTACGAGCGCCACCTCGTGCGCTCCGCCTTCGTCTCCGGCACGCACCTGCGCGAGTCCTGGGAGGGCCGCCCCGGGCACGACGCCGCCACCTGGCTCGCCGCCGGCCGCACCGGCTTCGGCTTCCGCACCGGCACCGTCCACGCCGTCCACCCCGCCTGGAGCGGCAACACCCGCTTCGCCGCCCTCAACCCCATGCAGGGCCGCCGCCTCCTCGGCGCCGGCGAGGCGCTCCTGCCCGGCGAGATCGTCCTCGGCCCCGGCGAGACCTACGAGACCCCCTGGGTCGCCTTCTCCTGGGGCGAGGGCCTCGACGCCGTCTCCCACCGCTCCCACGACTACCTGCGCAGCCTCCCCGCGCACCCGACCACCCCGCGGCCCGTCATCCTCAACACCTGGGAGGCCGTGTACTTCGACCACGACCTCGACAAGCTCAAGGCCCTCGCCCACCGCGCCGCCAGGGTCGGCATCGAGCGCTTCGTCCTCGACGACGGCTGGTTCGGCTCCCGCCGCGACGACACCTCGGGCCTGGGTGACTGGCAGGTCTCGGAGGAGATGTGGCCCCAGGGCCTGGAGCCCATCGCCTCCTACGTGCGCGACCTCGGCATGGAGTTCGGCCTCTGGTTCGAGCCCGAGTCCATCAACGTCGACTCCGAGCTCGCCCGCCGCCATCCCGAGTGGATCCTCTCCGACGGCGGCGAGGGCACCCCCGAGCACCGCCAGCAGCGCATCCTCGACCTCAACGCCCCCGGCGCCCTCGACTACCTCCTGGGCGAGATCTCCGACCTCGTCGAGCGGGTCGGCATCGACTACATCAAGTGGGACCACAACTCCCCCGCCGTCGGCGTCTCCCACATGGTCGAGCCGCGCTCGGTGCGCCACGGCCGCAGCGGCGCCTCCGCCGTCCACGAGCAGACCCTCGCCCTCTACGAGCTCATGGACGCCCTGCGCGAGCGCCACCCCGGCCTCGAGATCGAGTCCTGCGCGGGCGGCGGCGGCCGCATCGACATGGGCGTCCTCGAGCACAGCCAGCGCGTGTGGACCTCGGACTCCATCGACGCCCACGACCGCCAGGACATCCAGCGCGGCACCGTCCTCCTCATCCCGCCGGAGGTCATGGGCACCCACGTCGGCACCGCCCGCGCCCACACGACCCTGCGCGACCTCGACGTCACCTTCCGCGCCGGCACCGCCCTGTGGGGCCACATGGGCGTCGAGTGGGACCTCACGAGCGCCGACGACGCCACGCTCGACCTGCTCACCTCGATCATCGCCCTGCACAAGGAGCACCGCGACCTCCTGCACTCCGGGCGCACCGTCCACGCGGACACCGCCGTCGACGACGCGCTGCGCGTCGAGGGCGTCGTCGCCACCGACGGCTCGGAGGCGCTCTACGAGCTCGCGGCCATCGGCCAGACGGTCGCCTGGCCGGCCTCGCCGCAGCCCCTGCCCGGCCTCGACCCCGAGCGCAGCTACCGCGTCGAGCTCGCAACCCCGGCCTACCCGGAGCTGAACAGGCCCGCCGGATGGATGGCCGAGGGCGTCACGCTGCCGGGCGCCTACCTCACGACGGTCGGCATCGGCCTGCCCGGTCTGCACCCGGACCACCTCGTCCTCGTCCGCGCGACCGCGGTCTGACCCCGCCTGCGGGGACCGCTCCGAAGGCGGGGCGCCGGTGCCGCCGTCGGGTCGGGCCCGCGAGCGCCGCGGCCTCACCGCCGGTCCCGCCCTGCCTGGCCACGCCGGGACGGCGCGCATCCTTATGCGCGCCGTCGCAGCGTTTCCCAGGTGCGTCACCTGTCACACGGAGGACATGTCCGACCTTAGGATGTGACCCGGTTCATCCCCGACCGGAGGTCACGATGGCACACCCCGCCACCCCGCACGCCCCGTTCGCCAGCCGCCACGTCGGAGCCCACCAGGCCCTCCACGACGCGTCCGGCGCCGGTGCCGGCACCCGCTCAGCCTCGCCGATCCTCGGTGTCCTCGGCGTCGGCTCCCTCGAGGAGCTCGCCGACGCCGTCGTCCCGGCCGGCCTGCCCCGTCTGGATCCCGCCGCGCACGAGACGCCCGAGGAGCGCCGGGCCCCCACCGGCGGGCTCTCCGAGGCGCAGGCCATCGAGACCCTGCGCCGCCTCGCCGCACTCAACGACCCCCACACCGAGATGATCGGCCGCGGCTACCACCCGACCGTCACCCCGGCCGTCATCGTCCGCGACGTCCTGTCCGACCCCGCCTGGACCACCGCCTACACCCCCTACCAGGCCGAGATCAGCCAGGGCCGCCTCGAGGCGCAGCTCCTCTTCCAGACGGTCGTCTCCGACCTCACCGGCCTGCCGGTGGCCTGCACCTCGCTGCTCGACGAGGCCACCGCCGTCGCCGAGGCCGTCCTCCTCATCCACCGCGGCGTGCGCAGGCCCGAGGGCCGCGCCATCGTCCTCGACGAGGGCCTCCACCCCCAGTGCCTCCAGGTCGCCGAGGCGCGCTGCGAGAGCCTCGGCCTGCCGACCGTCCGCGCGAGCGCCCAGGCCGTCGCCGCCGGCACCGCCCTGCCCGAGGGCTCCGCCCCGGTCCTGGGCGCCGTCCTCGCCCACACCACCACGCGCGGCGCCGTCCAGGACCTCGCCGCCGCCGTCGCCGCCGTCCACGAGGCCGGCGGACTCGTCGCCGTCGACGCCGACCCGCTCGCCCTCACGCTCCTCACCGAGCCGGGCGCGATCGGCGCGGACATCGCCGTCGGCTCCGCCCAGCGCCTCGGCGTCCCTCTGTTCTTCGGCGGCCCGCACCCCGGCTTCATGACCGTCACCACGACGCTCCAGCGCCAGATCCCCGGTCGCATCGTCGGCGTCTCCCACGACGCCGAGGGCCACGAGGCCTACCGCCTCGCCCTCCAGACCCGCGAGCAGCACATCCGCCGCGAGAAGGCCACCTCCAACATCTGCACCGCGCAGGCGCTCCTCGCCGTCGTCGCCGCCTTCACGTGCGTCCACCACGGCCCCGAGGGCCTCACCGCCATCGCCGAGCACGTCCACCGCCAGGCCGCGAGGATCGCCGTCGGCGCGAAGGACGCCGGGCTCGCCCTCGAGCACGAGTCCTTCTTCGACACCCTCAGCGTCGTCGTCCCCGGCGGGGCCGAGGCCGCCGTCGCCCGCGCCGCCGAGCGCGGGCTCAACCTGCGTCTCCTCGACGCCGACCACGTCGGCCTGTCCACGAACGAGACGACGACGGGCACCGACGTCACCACCGTCATCGAGGCCCTGGCCGGCCTGCGCCCCGGCGAGCTCGAGTGGGAGCCCACCGACGAGCAGGCCGAGAACCTCCCCCTCCCGGCCGGACTGGCCCGCACGAGCGGGTTCCTCACCCACCCGTCCTTCCACGCCTACCGCTCCGAGCCCGCCCTCGTGCGCTACATCCGGCGCCTCGGGGACCGCGACCTCGCCCTGGACCGCACGATGATCCCGCTGGGCTCGTGCACCCTCAAGCTCAACGCGGCGGCCCAGTCCGCCGTCTGGCTCGAGCCGGCGCTCGCCGGGATCCACCCCTACGCCCCCGCCGAGCAGACCATCGGCTGGCGGCTCATCCTCACCCAGCTCTCCGAGCGCCTCGCCGCCCTCGCCGGCTACGACCGCGTCACCCTGCAGCCGGCCTCCGGCGCCCAGGGCGAGCTCACCGGCCTGCTCGCCATCAAGCACTACCTGCACGAGAACGGCCAGGGCCGGCGCGACGTCTGCCTCGTGCCCGCGAGCGCGCACGGCACCAACGCCGCCTCCGCCGCCGGCGCGGGCCTCGCCGTCAAGGTCGTCGCCACCGCCGAGGACGGCTCCATCGACGTCGAGGACCTCAAGGCCACGCTGGCCGAGCTCGGGGACCGCGTCGCCGCCATCATGCTCACCTACCCCTCGACCCACGGCGTCTTCGAGCCGCAGGTCACCGAGGTGACGCGCCTCGTCCACGAGGCCGGCGGCCAGGTCTACATCGACGGCGCCAACCTCAACGCGCTGACCGGGCTGCTGCGCCCGGGCGACCTCGGTGGCGACTGCTCCCACCTCAACCTGCACAAGACCTTCGCCGTCCCGCACGGCGGCGGCGGCCCGGGCGTCGGCCCGGTCGCAGTCAAGGAGCACCTGGCCCCCTACCTGCCCGCCGGCCCCGAGGGCTCGGCCCTCCCCGACGAGGACGACCCCGACGCCGGCTTCGGCGGCGCCCCCGTCATGGGCACCCGCTTCGGGTCGGCCGGCGTCATGCCCCTGTCCTGGACCTACCTGGCCCTGCTCGACGACGCCGACCTGCGCGAGGTCTCCCTGTCCGCGATCGCCAACGCGAACTACGTCTCGCGCGAGCTGGCGGAGGCCTTCCCGACCCTCTACACGGGTCCGGGCGGCTTCGTCGCCCACGAGTGCATCCTCGACCTGCGCGAGCTCACCGCCGCCACCGGGGTGACCGCCGAGGACGTCGCCAAGAGGCTCATCGACTACGGCTTCCACGCCCCGACGCTCTCCTTCCCGGTGCCCGGCACCCTCATGGTGGAGCCCACCGAGTCCGAGCCCCTCGAGGAGCTCGACCGCTTCATCGCCGCCATGCGCGCCATCCGCGCCGAGATCGACGAGGTCGCGGACGGCCTCGACCTCGAGCAGTCCGTGCTGCGCCGCGCCCCGCACACGCTCGCGCAGGTCGCCGGCGACGAGTGGGACCGCGTCTACCCGCGCTCCAAGGCGGCCTTCCCGTTGCCGGGGATGGATCGCGACAAGTACTTCGCCCCGGTCGGCCGCATCGACAACGCCTGGGGCGACCGCAACCTCATGTGCACCTGCCCCGCCCCGAACGCCTTCGAGGACGCCGAGGCAACGACCACCACCAGCGCGAAGGAGAGCTGAGATGACCACCGCCGACACGATCACCGCCGTTGAGAACGCACCGCGCCGCACCGCCCTCCACGTCGTCCACGAGGCCCTCGGCGCCTCCTTCACGGACTTCGGCGGCTGGGACATGCCGCTGCGCTACGCTTCCGACCTCGCCGAGCACCACGCCGTGCGCCGCTCCGCCGGCATCTTCGACCTCTCCCACATGGGCGAGGTCAAGGTGACCGGCCCGGGCGCCGCCGCCGCGCTCGACCACGCGCTCGTCGGCACGATCTCCAAGGTCGGCCTCGGACGGGCCCGCTACACCATGATCGTCGCCGAGGACGGCGGGATCCTCGACGACCTCATCGTCTACCGCGTCGGCGACGAGGAGTACCTCGTCGTCCCCAACGCCGGCAACCGCGAGCGCGTCGCCGCCGCCCTCGCCGAGCGCTGCGCCGGCTTCGAGTGCGAGGTCGAGGAGATCTCCCTGCGCACGAGCCTCATCGCCGTCCAGGGGCCGCGCGCCGAGGAGATCCTGCGCGGCGTCGTCGAGTCCGGCGCCGCCATCCCGGCCGCCCTGCGGCCCGTCGAGGGCGGGGACGCCGACGGCGACTGCGGCCCCGACGTCCTGTGCGGGGACGGGATCCTGGCGCGCCTGCGCTACTACGCCGCGGTGCGCGCCACGGCCGCCGGCCACTCGATCCTCCTGGCCCGCACCGGGTACACCGGTGAGGACGGCTTCGAGCTCTTCTGCGGCTCCGAGGACGCCGAGGACCTCTGGCGCGTCATCACCGAGCACGCCGCCACCCTCCCGCCCACCCCGGGCGAGGAGGGCGCCGGCCCCGACGCCGCCGAGCTGCCGGCGCTCACGCCCTGCGGACTGGCCGCCCGAGACTCCCTGCGCCTCGAGGCCGGGATGCCGCTCTACGGCCACGAGCTCACCGAGGGCATCACGCCCTTCGACGCCTCGCTCGGCGCCGTCGTCAAGCTCGACAAGCCCGAGTTCGTCGGCCGCGAGGCCCTGGCCGCCCGCGCCGAGCGCGAGGGCGAGCCGGGCACGCGCGTCCTCGTGGCCCTGACCGGCGAGGGCCGCCGCGCCGCCCGCGCGGGCTCCACGATCCTCGTCGAGGACGGCGAGGCCGGGACCCGCGAGCTCGGCGCCGTCACCTCGGGCCTGCTCTCCCCCACGCTCGGCCACCCGGTCGCCCTGGCTCTCCTCGCCCCGTACTCGGGCGACGAGCCGACCTGGCCGGTCGGCACGGTCCTCGCCGCGGACGTGCGCGGGAAGCGCCTGCCGATGACCGTCGTCGCCACCCCGTTCTACAAGCGGGCGCGCTGAGCGCACCGCCCCCTCCACCAGCCCCACGAGAGAAGGACACCACCCATGGCACAGCCCATCCGCCCCGACCTGCGCTACTCCGTCGACCACGAGTGGCTCTCCGCCGAGCAGCCGCCGCGCGTCGGCATCACCGCCGTCGCCTCCGACGCGCTCGGCGAGATCGTCTTCGTCGACCTGCCCGAGGTGGGCGCCGAGGTCGAGGCGGGCGAGCCCTGCGGCGAGCTCGAGTCCACGAAGTCCGTCTCCGACCTCGTCTCCCCGGTGACGGGCACCGTCGTCGAGGTCAACGAGGCCGTCGTGGACGAGCCCGGCACGATCAACGCCGACCCGTACGGCGCCGGCTGGCTCTTCACCGTCCAGGTCGCCTCCGAGGGCGAGCTCCTCTCCCCCGAAGACTACGCCGCGAAGTTCGACGCGGAGATCGTCGCGGGCTGAGCCTGCGGCCCCGGGGCCCGCCGACGAGGTGGTCACCCGCGGGCTCCCGAGCACGACGCAACGCGGGCGGGGCCCGCACGGATCGCTCCGTGCGGGCCCCGCCCGTCGTCGTGCCGTCCCGGGCGCTCCCGGGACCGCCTCAGTGGTCCGAGCCGAGGTCCGGCTCGATGGTGGGCTCGGGGTCGACGAGGACCCGGCCGTCGCTCACCTGCGCGGTGAAGACGGCGATCGGGTGCTCTCCTCGGCCGGCGGTGTCGATGACGGCGCCGGTGTCGAGGTTCCAGACCTGCTTGTAGATCGGCGAGGTGAGGATGAGGACCTCCGTGCCCTCGCCCTCGGTCTCGCCGGGCAGCCAGTGGGTGCCGACGATCCCGCGGGAGAGCACGTTGGCGCCCGCGTAGGGGTCGTGGAGCTGGACGACGCGGACCGAGTCGTCGGAGAGCCGGAAGACGGCCACCTGGTGGGGTCCGACGAGGGCCCCGGCGCCGCGCTCGACGCCGAGGTCGGTGAGGGCGCAGACGTTGACGAGGCCGTCGGCGGTCGGCGTGGCGTAGGTGTAGGTCGTCGTGGGGGCGGTCATGTCTCAGTCCTCCTGGGCGCCGGCGAGCGCGGGGGCGGGGACGCGCACGTCGGGGCGTCCAGGGGCGGGGTAGGAGCCGTCGGCGAGGCCGAGGGCGCGGGCGCGGCGCAGGTCGTGGTCGACCGCGGCGTCGCCGTCCTGGGCGGGGCGGACCTGCCCGCGCTCGGGGGCGAAGGCGAGGTCGGGGTCGGCCAGGCCGGGGGCGTTGACGTAGGCGACGAAGCGGGAGAGCTTCTCCGGGTCGGCGAGGGTGTCGGCCCACTCGTCGGAGTAGTTGACGACGTGCTCGTCCATCTGCTTCTCGAAGCCCTCGGCCAGTCCCAGGGAGTCGTTGACGATGACCTCCCGCAGGGCGTCCATGCCGCCGGGGTACTCCTCGACCCAGCGGGCCGTGCGCTGCAGGCGGTCGGCCTCCTGGATGTAGTACATGACGAAGCGGTCGATGTAGCGCACGAGGGTCTCGTCGTCGAGGTCGGAGGCGAGGAGCTGAGCGTGGGCGGGGGTCATGCCGCCGTTGCCGCCGACGTAGAGGTTCCAGCCCTTGTTCGTCGCGATGACGCCGATGTCCTTGCCCTGGGCCTCCGCGCACTCGCGCGCGCAACCGGAGACGCCGAACTTGAACTTGTGGGGGCTGCGCAGGCCGCGGTAGCGCATCTCGAGGCGCACGGCCATCGAGGTGGAGTCCTGAACGCCGTAGCGGCACCAGGTGCGTCCCACGCAGGTCTTGACCGTGCGCAGGGACTTGCCGTAGCCCTGGCCGGACTCGAGTCCGACGGCGATGAGCCGCTTCCAGATCTCGGGGAGCTGGTCGAGGCGGGCGCCGAAGAGCGCGAGGCGCTGGCCGCCGGTGACGCGCAGGTACAGGCCGTACTCCTGCGCCACCCTGCCGATCTCGATGAGCTGCTCGGGCAGGACCTCGCCGCCGGGCATGCGCGGGATGACGGAGTAGGTGCCGTTCTTCTGCAGGTTCGCCATGACGTGGTCGTTGGTGTCCTGCAGGGAGCCGGTCTCGCCATCGAGGACGTGTCCGCGGCCGAGGGTGGCGAGCACGGAGGCGATGGTCGGGCGGCAGATGGCGCAGCCGCGGCCCTTGCCGTGCTTGGCGATGATCTCGGAGAAGGCGGTGAGGCCCTCGTCGCGGATCGTCTTGTAGAGCTCGGAGCGGGTCATCTCGAAGTGCTCGCACAGCGCGGAGGAGACCTCGATGCCGGCCTTGGTGAGCTCGGTGTTGAGGGTCTTGGTGACGCTGGTGACGCAGGAGCCGCAGACGGTGCCGGCCTTCGTCGTGGCCTTGATGTCGCCGACGGTGTGGGCGCCGCCCGCGATGGCCTCGCGGATGGTGCCGGCGGTGACGTTGTTGCAGGAGCAGATGACGGCGTCGTCGGGGGCCTCGAGGTCGACCGCGCCGGCGCCCTCCGGGGCGATGAGGGCCGAGGGGTCGGCGCCGAGCGGGCGGCCGAGGAGCGGGCGCAGCTGCGGGTAGAGGTCGATGTCGCCGACGAAGACGCCGCCCAGGAGGGTCTTGGCGTCGTCGGAGACGACGAGCTTGCGGTAGAGGTTGTGGACCGGGTCGACGAAGGTGACCTCGAGGGCGCCGGGGGCGACGGCGTTGACGTCGCCGAAGGCCGCGGCATCGACGCCCACGCCCTTGAGCTTGGTGGAGGCGTCGGAGGGCTTGTGGACGCGGGACGAGCCGAGCCAGCGGGCGACGACCGTGCCCGCCATGTCGTTGCCGGGCGCGATGAGGCCGGCGCAGCGGCCCTCGTAGGAGGCGCACTCGCCGATGGCCCACACGAGCGGGTCGGAGGTGTGACAGGTGTCGCCGACGACGACGCCGCCGCGCTCGGCGATGGCCAGGCCGGCCTCGCGGGCGAGGCGGTCCCGGGGGCGGATGCCGGTGGAGAAGATGACGACGTCGATGGGCAGCTCGGAGTCGTCGGAGAGGTGGGCGCGGCCGATGGCGCCGTCGCCGGCGGGCGTGAAGCGGGTGGCGCCGACGCCGGTGCGCACCTCGATCCCCATGCCCTCGATGAGGCGGCGCAGGACCTCGCCGCCGCCCTGGTCGAGCTGCACGCTCATGAGACGGTCGGCGAACTCGACGACGGTGGTCTCGGCGCCGAGGTCCCTCAGGGCCGCGGCGGCCTCGAGGCCGAGGACGCCGCCGCCCACGACCATGCCGCGCACGGGGCGGCCGAGGACCTTGCCGCGCAGCTCGACCCACTCGGCGATGGCCTCGACGTCGGCGAGGGTGCGGTAGGAGAACGAGCCCGGCAGGTCCTTGCCCTCGGCGCGCGGCGCCCAGGCCCAGGAGCCGGTGGCGAGGACGAGGCGGTCGTAGCCGACCTGGCGCCCGGAGGCGAGGGTGATCTGCTGGTTCTCGCGGTCGAGGGTCTCGGCGGCGTCGCCGGTCACGAGCGTGAGGCGCGGGTCGTCCCAGACGGTGGGGTCCATCTCGAGGGCGGCCGGGTCGCGGTGCTCGAACCACTCGGAGAGGTGGACGCGGTCGTAGGGGCGCTCGGGCTCGTCCCCGATGACGGTGAGGGACCAGGCGCCCTCGGGGTCCTGCTCGATGAGTCGGGAGGCGAACCGGTGCCCGGTCATGCCTCCTCCGACGACGACGATGTGCTGTCCCGTCAGGTCCTGCCTGGTGCGGACTGGCATCGTGAGTGGCATCGTTCCTCCGCGGCTGCGACGTCTTGTCACGGTAGGTTCCGTGAAAGCTCCGGGGCCCATCCTCCGGGTCCCGGGACTGCTCGCGGAGGACGATAGTCCCGGGGGATGACGGGACAACGCGAGGGCGGTGCGACGCCGCCGCGGATCGCGCGATCGCGCCCCTGCGGGGCGACGGCGCCGCCCGCCTCGCCCACCGCGGGCGACGCGCATTCCGTCGCGCTCCCCTCACTGATTCCCGCCCTGCGACGGGGAGGACCCCGTCGGCTCCCCGGGACGACGCGACGGGGCTCCCGCGGCAGCGCCGAGGGAGCCCCGTCGACCGTGAGGAACCGGTCCGCTCAGCCCTGCTGCGCGGCGCGGTGGCGCTCGGCGAGGCGGGCGTCGTTGCTGGCGGCCTTGGCGAAGGCGGCGCCGGGCTCGGCGACCGATCCGAAGGAGGCGAGGTCGCGGCCGAAGACGACGGCCGCGAACCAGTCCATCATGATGCGGGTCTTCCGCTCGAGTGTCGGCATCGCGTAGACGTGGTAGCCGCGGTGCGCGGTCCAGGCGGCGAAGCCGCGCAGGTTGACGCCCATGATGTGGGCGACGCCCTTGGAGATGCCGAGGGAGGCGACCGTCCCCATGTTCTCGTGCTCGTAGCTCGTCAGCGCCGGGGCGGCGCCGTCGGCGGTGAGGACGGCGGCGAGGTTGTCGGCGAGGACCTTCGCCTGGCGCACGGCGTGCTGGGCGGTCGGGGCGCAGGTGGCGTCGGCGTCCTCGCTCGTGAGGTCCGGGACGGCGGCGTTGTCGCCGGCGGCCCAGGCGTTCTCGACGACCTCGCCGTCGCGGGCGACCTGGAGGGTGGCGAGCGTGGTGACGCGGCCGCGGCCCTCGATGGGCAGGTCGGAGTCGGCGAGGACGGGGGCAGCCTTGACGCCGGCGGTCCACACGATGGTGTCGGCGTCGAGCTCGGTGCCGTCGGAGAGGACGACGTGCCCGTCGACGCAGGAGTTGAGGAAGGTGTTGAGGCGGACGTCGATGCCGCGCTCGCGCAGCTGCTCGAGGCCGTAGCCGGAGAGCTCCTCGGTGAGCTCGGGCAGGATGCGGCGCGAGCCCTCAACGAGGATGAAGCGGACGTCCTCCTGGTCGACCGAGGGCATCCTGGTGACCTCGGCGCGGGCCATGTCCTCGAGCTCGGCGATGGCCTCGACGCCGGCGAAGCCGCCTCCGACGAAGACGAAGGTGAGGAGGCGGCGACGGCGCTCGGCGTCCCAGGTGGAGGCCGCGTCCTCGATGCGGGTGAGGACGCGGTTGCGCAGGGCGAGGGCCTCCTCGACGTTCTTGAAGCCCATGGCCTGCTCGGCCAGTCCCGGGATCGGCAGGGTACGGGCCTCGGCGCCGAGGGCGAGGACGATGTGGTCGTAGCTGAGCTCGTAGGGCTCGGGGACCTCGTGCGTGGACTCGGGGACGGGCGGCGTGATGGTGAGGGTGCGCGCGGCGTGGTCGATGCCGGTGACGGAGCCGGTGAGGACGGTGACGCCCTCGAGGTTGCGGCGGTGCGAGGCGATGACGTGGCGCGGGTCGATGGAGCCGGCGGCGACCTCGGGCAGGAAGGGCTGGTAGGTCATGTAGGGCCGCGGGTCGACGACGGCGATCTCGACCTCGTCGGTGTCGAGGCGGGCGCGCAGGGCGCGGGCCGTGCAGAAGCCGACGTAGCCGCCGCCGACGATGACGACGCGCGGGGGCCGGGTGCCGCCGAACTCGGAGGACACGGCGGGCACGTGGCGGTGGGCGGGGCGCGACGCCAGGGCGAGCGCGGCGCCGGCGGCGGTGAGGCCGGCGGTCGTGAGGGCGATGGCGTTCTTGCGAGTCATGGCGCCATCGTATTGGGACCTCAGTCCCGGGTCACGCGGGGTTCCGCCGGTCGGGCGCGGCGTCCCTCACAGAGCTCCGGGCTCTCAGCGCAGGTTGAGGATCTCGCCGGTGTCGACGTCGACGTCGATGCGCTCGGCGGCCGGGCGGCTCGGCAGGCCGGGCATCGTCGAGATGGACCCGCAGACCGCGTAGACGTACCCGGCTCCGGCGGCCAGGCGCACCTCCCTCACGGGCAGCCGCCAGCCGGTGGGCACGCCCTTGAGGGCGGGGTCGGCGGACAGCGACAGCGGCGTCTTGGCCACCACGACGGCGAGGCCGCCGTAGCCGTCGGCCTCGAGCCGGTCGAGGAAGCGGGCGGCGGCGGGCGCGTAGTCGACGCCGTCGGCGCCGTACATCGCGGCCACCTTCCCGATCTTGGTGCGCAGGTCGTCCTCGGGCTCGTAGAGGGGGCGCCCCACCGCCGACGGGGAGCCGCTGCCCCGCCGCACCCCGGTGCAGGCGGCGACGACGGCGTCGGCGAGCCCGGTGCAGCCGGGGCCACCGTCGGTGACGGGGCGGACGGCGGCGACCTTGGCACCGGCCGCGCGGGCGATGCGCTCGACCTCGGCGACCTCGGAATCGTGGTCCGTGGGGAAGACGTTAACGGCGACGACGGGCTCGAGGCCGAAGCCGCGCACGATCTCGAGGTGCCGGAGCATGTTGCCGGCGCCGGCGCGGACGTCGTCGAGGTTCTCCTCGAGCATCCCGGCGGGCAGGTCCTTGCCGGAGACGACGCGGTAGCGGCCGGAGTGGGCCTTGAGGGCGCGGACGGTGACGACGAGGACGGCCGCCTCGGGGCGCATGCCGGAGACGCCGCACTTGAGGTCGAAGAAGCGCTCGAGTCCCATGTCGGCGCCGAAGCCCGCCTCGGTGAGGACGTAGCCGGGCCCGGTCGCGCGCCCGTCGGCGTCGGAGCGGGGCGTGTCGGGATCGGCGGTGCCGCCGGTGCCGCCGGCGAGCCCCCGGGCGGCGACGAGGTCGGCGATGACGGAGGAGCAGCCGGTGGCGATGTTGCCGAAGGGGCCCGTGTGGATGAGGGCCGGGGCACCCTCCCCGGTGCGCAGGAGGTTGGGCTCGAGGGCGTCCCGAAGGACGGCCGCCATGGCACCGGCGGCCCGGAGGTCCTCGGCGGTGACCCACCGGCCGTCGAGGTCGCGGGCGACGACGATGCGCCCGAGGCGGGCGCGGAGGTCGGCGAGGGAGGTGGCGAGCGACATGATGACCATGACCTCGCTGGCCGGGGTGATGTCGAAGGTGGACTGCCGGGTGACGCCGTCGGTGGCGCCGCCCAGCCCGATGATGACGTGCCGCAGAGCGCGGTCGTTGACGTCGAGCACGCGGGGCCAGGTGATGGTGCGCTCGTCGATGCGCAGGGCGTTGCCGTGGTGGAGGTGGTTGTCGAGGACGGCGGCGAGGAGGTTGTGGGCGGCGGTGATCGCGTGGAAGTCGCCGGTGAGGTGGAGGTTCATGCGCTCCGCGGGCAGGATCCGGGCGCGACCGGAGCCGCCGGCGCCGCCCTTGATGCCGAAGGTGGGGCCCATGGCGGACTGGCGCAGGGTGAGCAGGGGGCGTTCGCCGCGCACGGCGAGGCCCTGGGCGAGGCCGATGGCGACGGTGGACTTGCCCTCGCCGAAGGAGGTGGGGGTCATCGCGGTGATGACGACGTAGTGGGCGGGCTCCCCGGTGGGAGGCGGCCCGTCGAGGGCGGTGAGGTCGATCTTGGCGACGTCGCGGCCGTAGGGGATGACGTGCTCGGCGGCGATGCCGGCGCGTGCGGCGAGGGCTGCGAGGTCGACGTGCTCGTCCTGCTCGGGCGACGGGGGCCGACTCGGCGCCTCCTCGGAGGCGGGCGGCTCCGCTGAGACGTGCGACGGCGTGGTGGGAAGGGCCGACTCTCCGTTGAGCTCACTCATGGGAGAAGCCTAGGCCGGGCGCAGCGCCCCCGCCGGGCTTCTGAGGGCTGCCCGGGGCTCGGCTCCTGCGCGCCGCGGCGCCGTGGTGCCACCGGCCGAGGCGGTCCCTCAGGCGCCGTCGGCCTCCTCGCCTCGCTCCTCGGCGAGGGCGCGCTCGATGGCGCGCATGGCGACGCCGCTGGAGTAGCCCTTGCGGCCGAGCATCGCGGCGGTGCGGCGCTTGCGGACGAGCGGGTCGAGCCGCCGCGTCGAGGCGAGCTTCTTCCTGGCGAGGGCGAGGGCGGCGGCGTCCTCGTCCTCGGCGTCGATCTGGTCGAGCGCGGAGGCGATGGCGGCCTCCCCCAGCCCCTTGCGGCGCAGCTCGTCGGCGATGGCCCGGCGGGCGGCGCCCTTCTCGGCGAAGCGGGTCCGGGCGACGACGGCGGCGTAGGCGGCGTCATCGATGAGGCCCGCGGACTCGAGGCGGTCGAGGACCTCCTCGGCGACGCGGGGGTCGACCTCCTTGCGGGCGAGGAGCTCGGCGAGGGCGGCGCGCGGCGCCGCCGACCGGTCGAGGCGGCGCAGGACGATGTCCCTCGCCGCCTCGACCTCGGCCTGGTGCTCGTCGGGCGTGAGCCAGGGCATCAGAAGCCGCCGGCCTCCTCGCCGAAGGCGGCGTCGATCTCCTCGTCACCGGCCTTCTTGCGGCCCTTGGCCGCCTTGAGGGCGCCGGTGGCCGCGCCGTCGGAGGCGCCGGAGGCGGCCTTGTTCGCCTTCGCGGCGGCCTCGGCCTCCGCGGCCTCCGCCTCCTCGCGGGCCTTGCGGCCGGGCTCGCCGATGCCGAGGGCGGCGAGGATCTTGTTCTCGATCTCGTCGGCCAGCTCGGGGTTGTCCTTGAGGAACTGGCGGGAGTTCTCCTTGCCCTGGCCGAGCTGATCCGTGCCGTAGGTGAACCAGGCGCCGGACTTGCGGACGATGCCGTTCTCGACGCCGAGGTCGAGCAGGCCGCCCTCGCGGGAGATGCCCTGGCCGTAGAGGATGTCGAACTCGGCCTGCTTGAAGGGCGGGGCCATCTTGTTCTTGACGACCTTGGCGCGGGTGCGGTTGCCGACGGGCTGGTCCCCGTCCTTGAGGGTCTGGATGCGGCGGACGTCGATGCGCACCGAGGCGTAGAACTTGAGGGCCTTGCCGCCGGTGGTGGTCTCGGGGCTGCCGAAGAAGACGCCGATCTTCTCGCGGAGCTGGTTGATGAAGATGGCGGTGGTGCCGGTGGCGGACAGGGCGCCGGTGATCTTGCGCAGGGCCTGGCTCATGAGGCGGGCCTGGAGGCCGACGTGGGAGTCGCCCATCTCGCCCTCGATCTCCGCCTTGGGCACGAGGGCCGCGACGGAGTCGATGACGATGATGTCGAGGCCGCCGGAGCGGATGAGCATGTCCGCGATCTCGAGAGCCTGCTCGCCGGTGTCCGGCTGGGAGACGAGGAGGTTGTCCGTGTCCACGCCGAGGGCCTTGGCGTAGACCGGGTCGAGGGCGTGCTCGGCGTCGATGAAGGCCGCGTTGCCGCCGGCCTTCTGGGCGTTGGCGACGGCGTGCAGGGCGACGGTGGTCTTACCGGAGGACTCGGGGCCGTAGATCTCCACGACGCGGCCGCGGGGCAGACCGCCGATGCCGAGGGCGACGTCGAGCGCCGTCGACCCGGTGGGGATGACGGAAACCGGCGGGCGGGTGTCGTCGCCCAGACGCATGACGGAGCCCTTGCCGAAGGACTTGTCGATCTGGGCGAGGGCGGTGGCCAGGGCCTTGGAGCGGTCCTGGGTCTGGCTGGCTGCGGGCATGTGTCTACCTCGGTGCTCGGGCGGCTCTCGGCCGCGACGGATGGACTGGTCCTGTCGGCGAGGTCCCCTCTCCGGGGCTCGCGGACGACGCTATGCCGGACCACCGACACGAACTCGAGTCCCTTGCGCCCCTGTGGAGGAGGGGGCGCAGGAGCGTCGTCCGTGGAGCACTGTATCCGAACACCTGTTCGACGCCCAATCGGCTCACGGCGTGTCCCGGCCGGTCGATCGGCGGTCCCCGTCGGCGGTTCACCCGGGCTCGCGGGCCCGCCACGGGCGCCGGCGCGAGGACCGGCAGCCCTCAACGACACGGAGTCAGCGGCGCCGACGGGTGTCGTCGCGGAAGACCCAGCGGTCGGCGTCGGAGCGGTCGGTCTCGTCGCACAGGGCGCCCCAGACGTCGCGGGGCGCGACGCCGGCCTCGAGCGCGTCGACGCTCGTCATCCCGATGCCGGGCAGGACGAGGTCCTGGGTGAGGGAGCGGCCGTAGCCGGAGCCGAAGACGGTGTCGACGGCGCTCCAGAACTCCGAGTGCTTCACGGCGCCCCTCCTCTGCTCGGCTCCTCGCGGCTGGGTCCGCAGCCGCCGGGGCGCGCCGCGCGCCCTCGGGGCGAGGGTGCCCCGATCCGTCCGGGAAAGCAAAGGCCCCGGCCCGCACGTCGCGGAGCCGGGGCCGGAGCCTGGTGGCCGGTGCGCGTCAGCGCTGCGGCATGCGCTGCTGACGGACCAGCTCGTCCGGGACGGTGTCCGGGACGGTGACACCCTCGGTGAGGGCGATGCGGTCGGAGACCTCGCGCAGGACCGCGGAGAGCGGCGCGTCGAGGGCCTGGCAGATCGAGGCGAGGAGCTCGGAGGAGGCCTCCTTCTGGCCCCGCTCGACCTCGGAGAGGTAGCCCAGGGAGACGCGGGCCTGCGAGGAGACCTCGCGGAGCGTCCGACCCTGGTGCTGACGGACGGAACGGAGCACCTCGCCGATCTCGCGGCGCAGGAGGACGTTCTCGGGCTTGGTCGTGGTGTCCACGGTCGCACGGTACCCCTCCGCGGATGCCTGGCGCATCGGGGTCCGGTTCGCCGGACGTGCGGGGCGGGTGGTGCGGGGGTGAGTCGCGTTGTTCATCGTTCGCCACAACCATTCACTACGAGGATTCATTCCCGCGATCGGTCGTCTCCGTCCGATCACGTGAGGTGATCCTCACCCGGAAGTCTGGGAGGAACCTTGGAACCGCCCCATCACGGGCGCTGAGCCCGCCCACCGTGGCCGGATCGTGAGGTGGGCGCGGGCCGGTCACCGGGTCCGCCGCCGCTCCCGCAGACCGGCGCGTCGAGCACCCCGCACCGGGTCAGCGCGCCGAGGCTGCGTCGAGGACGGCGACGGCGAGGGCCACGACCGCCGTCGTCGTGGCCTCGCGCACCGCCTCGCGGTCACCCTCGAGGTGCAGCTCGCGCTCGACGGTCCCCCACGGGGAGGCCACGGCGACGTGCACGGTGCCGGCCGGGTGGCCGTCGGCCGGTCCGGGGCCGGCGACGCCGGTGGTCGCCAGGCCGAGGTCGGCGCCGAGCAGACGGGCGACGCCCTGGGCCATCGCGCGCGCGACCTCGCCGTCCACGGGCCCGGTGCGCTCGAGGCGGGCGGCGTCGACGCCGAGGACCTCCGCCTTGACGCGGGTCGCGTAGGCGACCACTCCCCCGACGACGACGGCCGAGGCGCCCGGGACGCTCACGAGCGTGGAACAGACCTCGCCACCCGTGAGGGACTCGGCGACGGCGAGGGTGAGGCCGCGCTCCTCGGCGGCGGACAGGAGGAAGCGGGCGGCGTCGACCTGGGTCGAGGCGGCGGGGACCTCCTGGGCCTCCGCCTGCGGGCTCTGCTCGGCCATGCGTGTCTCCTCAGCGGTTCTCGCGCGCGATGCGTCGCGCCTGCAGGCAGTAGTCGACGCCGGTGACGACCGTGACGACGAGGGCCGCGCCGATGACGGCCCAGCCGAGCCAGGTCAGTGCCGTGCCGACGGCGCCGGGCAGGAACATCGTCCACGGGATGAGCATGAGGACCAGGCCGGAGATCTGGAGGACCGTCTTGAGCTTCCCACCGCGGGAGGCCGCCATGACGGCCCGGCGCAGCATGACGAAGCGCAGGAGCGTGATGTCGAGCTCGCGCACGAGGATGACGATGGTGACCCACCACCACAGCCGTCCGGCGACCGACAGGAGGATGAACGCGGACAGCGTGAGCGCCTTGTCGGCGATGGGGTCGGCGATCTTGCCGAAGCTCGTGATGAGGTTGCGCGATCGCGCGAGCTGTCCGTCGAGGCGGTCGGTGATGGCGGCCACGATGAAGACGAGCGCGGCGGCCAGGCGCGCGGGATCGCCGTCGCGCAGCATGAGCCCGATGAAGACGGGCACGAGGACGAGGCGCAGGACCGTCAGCGCGTTCGCGATGTTGAGCAGCGGCGCCTCCTGCTCGGGGGCCCCGGGGGCGCTCCCGCCGTCGGGGACCGGGTCGGGGCGGGTGTCGGACACTGCGTTCATCCCGGCAAGCCTAACTGTACTGATCGGGGAGGTTGGTTGAAGGACTGCGATCGGCTCGTGTGAGGTGAGGAGAGCACCGGGTGCTGGCAGGGTGGGGCTTGCGACAGTCTCACCGAGCAGTACGAGAGGTGCTCTCCTAATGTCCCACGCTAACGCAGCCCTGACCCCACACGCCCGGCAGCGGGTGGCCCGCCTTGTCGTTGAGGAGGGCTACCCCATCAGCGAGGTCGCCGCCCGATTCCAATGCTCATGGCCCACCGTCAAACGCTGGGTGGACCGCTACCGCGCCGGGGAGGCGATGACCGACCGCTCCAGCCGCCCCCACTCCAGCCCCAACCGCACCCCCAACGCCGTGGTACGCCGGGTGGTCAGCCTGCGCAGCCGCCTGCGGGAGGGCCCCGTCCAGCTCGCCGCCCGCACCGGCATCGCACCCTCGACGGTGCACCGCATCCTCAACACGGCCAGGCTGAACCGCCTCTCCTACCTCGACCGCGCCACCGGGCAGGTCGTACGCCGCTACGAGCACGAGAGCCCCGGTTCCCTGGTCCACGTCGACGTCAAGAAGGTCGGCAACATCCCCGACGGCGGTGGCTGGAGGTACGTGGGACGCACCCAGGGTGACCACAACCGCCAGACCACCGACGGCGCCAGGCGCAGGCACGGTCAGCCTCGTCTGGGGTGGGCCTACGTCCACTCCGTGCTCGATGACCACTCGCGCGTGGTCTACTCCGAGGTCCACGACGACGAGAAGGCTGCCACCGCCGTGGGTGTCCTGCAGCGGGCGGTGGCGTGGTTCGCCGCCCGCGGGGTGGTCGTTCAGCGGGTGCTGTCCGACAATGGGGCCGCCTACAGGTCACGGGCCTGGACCCAGGCCTGCGAGCGCCTGGGGGTCAAGGCCCGCTACACCAGGCCCTACCGGCCTCAGACCAACGGGAAGATCGAGCGGTACCACAGGACCCTGGCTGATGGGTGGGCCTACGCCCGCCACTACGCCAGTGAGGCCGAGCGCCGCGCCGCACTGCCGGCATGGACCCACTTCTACAATCACCACCGCCCCCACACCGCCACCGGCGCCCTCCCACCGATCACGAGGTTGACCAACCTCCCCGATCAGTACACCTAACGGTGCCGTCACGGTGACGCGCCCGACTCGTGCCCCCCGGGCTCCTGCGACCGCCTGCCACGTTAGATTGCCCGGCATGAGCGCCGGTTCCCCCCGCCCCCCGCACGATCCCAGGCACCGCCGCCCGGACCGCCCGACCTCGCACCGCCAGGCCGCGAGCCGGGTCGAGCTCCGCAGGCGCGCGGCGCGCCGGCGCCGGACCCGATTCATCGCCCTCGGCGCCGCCTTCGTCGTCACCGTGGGCGCCGGTACCGGGGTCGCCGCCCTCATGGGTCGTGACGACGGGGTGGCGGCCGCGGTCGCCACCGGGTCGTCCGCCGCCTCCGGGGCGATGACCGAGGCCGCTACGGCCACGGCCGGCCCGACGGCCACGCCCAGCGCCACCGACGACGGCACCGCCGAGACGAGCGTCGCCCCCGGCGCCCCGGTCACCCTCACGATCGGCTACGCGGGCGACGTCCTCATGCACGACTCCGTCTACAAGAAGACTCCCGGCGGCGACGGCGACATCTCCTCGATGGTGGCGGCCGAGAACCCGTGGGTGCAGGGCGTCGACCTCGCCCTGTGCGGCATGGAGGTGCCCGTCTCGCCCGACGGCGTCTACTCCTCCTACCCCGTCTTCGGCTCCCCGGCCGGCGTCGTCCCGGCGCTCAAGGAGGTCGGCTGGGACGGGTGCACGACGGCGTCCAACCACTCCCTCGACCGCGGCATGGCCGGGCTCGACGCCACCCTCGACGCCTTCGACGCCGCCGGACTCGGCCACGCCGGCACCTACCGCAGCGCGCAGGGCGCCGAGCAGGGCTACCAGCTCTACGACCTGGAGCGCTCGGGCCGGACCATCACCGTCGCCCAGATCGCCTCGACCTACAACCTCAACGGCTTCACCGACGCCCAGCCGTACACGGGCGACAACGTCGAGATCAACGACGCCGAGCGCATCACCGAGCAGGCCCGCGCCACGCGGCGGGCGGGGGCCGACGTCGTCGTCGTCCAGGCGCACCTGGGCACCGAGTACACCGACGAGCCGACCGCCGAGCAGGAGGACTTCGCCCGGGCGATCGCCGACGGCGGCCAGGTCGACCTCCTCCTCGACGGCCACCCTCACGTGCCCCAGACCGACGAGCACCTCGACGGAGGGCCCAACGGGCAGGGGATGTGGGTCTCGCACTGCGCCGGCAACTACATCTCCGCCCAGTCCGAGAGCGTCCAGGGGACCCTGTCCACCGTCGGCACCTTCGTGTGGGCCGACGTCGCCGTCGACGCCGAGGGCGCCGTCTCCGTGACGGGCCTGCACTGGCACCCCTTCACGATGGACACGACGGCCGGCAGCATCGTCCGCGACCTCACGGCCCTCCACGACGGCGATGAGCCGGACGGCCTCGAGCTCACGGAAGCGACGATCGAGCGGCGCTGGGACACGCTCATGAGCGTCATGGACCAGAGCACCTACGACGCCGACGCTCCGAAGACGACGGGCGACGCCCCGAAGGTCGTCGCCTACGAGGACCCGGAGGACGCGGCGAACGCGACAGCCTCCGCGCGCCCCGAGGCCACGGGCACCCCGTCGACCACCGCGGGCGCGACGGCCACGGCGTCCGCGACGGCGAGCGCCACGGCCCGCTGAGCCGCGGCGCCGGCGCGCGACCGCGTCGCCGGGGAGGGCCTCAGCGGAGGGCGCTCACCAGGAGGCGCCGCGACCGGTGAGGCTCCAGGCGTCCTCGGAGTCCTCCTCGGCGTCGAGGTCCTCCCAGGACTCCGACTCCGGGATCCCGCGGTCGGCCTCGAGCGGGTCGGTCGCGTAGCGGTCGGTGACGGCGGCGGCCGGCGCGGCGGCGTCCTCGGGCGTGCCCGCCGAGGAGGCGGAGCCGGGGGCCGCGCCGTCGCCCTTGATCCAGGCGAGGGTCTCCTCGAGCTGCTCGGGCTGGACGAGGACCTCACGGGCCTTGGAGCCCTCGGAGGGGCCGACGACCTCACGGGTCTCGAGCAGGTCCATGAGACGTCCCGCCTTGGCGAAGCCGACGCGGAGCTTGCGCTGGAGCATCGAGGTGGAGCCGAACTGGCTGGAGATGATGAGCTCGGCGGCCTGCAGGAGCAGGTCCATGTCGTCGCCGATCTCCTCGTCGATCTGCTTCTTGACCTCGGGGACGATGACGTCCTCGCGGTACTCGGGCTCGAGCTGGCCCTTGACGTGGGCGACGACCTGGCGGATCTCGGACTCGGTGACCCACGAGCCCTGGACGCGGACCGGGGCGGAGGCGCCGGGGCCGAGGTAGAGGGCGTCGCCCTGGCCGGTGAGGGTCTCGGCGCCGTTCTGGTCGAGGATGACGCGGGAGTCGAGCTGCGAGGCCGTGGCGAAGGCGAGGCGCGAGGGGACGTTGGACTTGATGAGTCCGGTGACCACCTGCGCGACCGGCCGCTGGGTGGCCAGGACCAGGTGGATGCCGGCGGCGCGGGCCAGCTGCGTGATGCGCTGGATGGAGGCCTCGACGTCCTTGGGGGCCGTCATCATGAGGTCGGCGAGCTCGTCGACGACCACCAGGAGGTAGGGGTACGGGGCGAGGACCCGCTGGGAGCCCTCGAGGGGCTGGACCTCACCCGCGCGCACGGCCTTGTTGAAGTCGTCGATGTGCTTGAAGCCGAAGGAGGCGAGGTCGTCGTAGCGGGCGTCCATCTCGCGCACGACCCACTCGAGGGCCTCGGCGGCCTTCTTGGGACTCGTGATGATGGGCGTGATGAGGTGCGGGATGCCCTCGTAGATGGTGAGCTCGACGCGCTTGGGGTCGACGAGGACCATGCGGACCTCCTCCGGCGTCGCCCGCATCATGATCGAGGTGATCATGGAGTTGACGAAGGAGGACTTACCGGAACCGGTCTGACCGGCGACGAGCATGTGCGGGGTCTTGGCGAGGTTGGTGACGACGTAGTCGCCCTCGACGTTCTTGCCCAGGCCCACCACCAGCGGGTGCGTCTGCTTCTTGGCGGCGCCGGACCGCAGGACGTCGCCGAGCTTGACCATCTCGCGGTCGGAGTTCGGGATCTCGACGCCGATGGCGCTCTTGCCGGGGATCGGGGTGAGGAGGCGGATCTCGTCGGAGCCCACCGCGTAGGCGATGTTCTTCTCCTGGCTCGTCACGCGCGAGACGTTGACGCCGCGGCCCAGGTGGACCTCGTAGCGGGTGACCTGCGGGCCGCGCGTGTAGCCGGTGACGGTGGCGTCGACGTTGAACTCGGTGAAGACGTCCTGGAGCTTGTCGACGATCGCGTCGTTGGCCTCGGTGCGGGTGGCGTGGCCGGGGCCGGGCTCGAGGAGGTTCTCGGGAGGCAGGGAGTAGCTGGAGCCGTCGGGCAGCTCCATCGCGCGCATGGCGATCTCGTCGTCGAGGTCGGGCCCGGCGTCGAGGGCCGGGGTCTCCTCGGTGACGGCGTCGGGCTCGGTCGGCGGGACGGGGCGCTCGTCCTCGGCGAGCGGCGTCGTGGCGCCTCGCCTGCCCTGCTTGGAGGACTTGCGCGGGCGCACGGCCGGCGGCTCGAGCTCCTCGTCGGGGGCCGAGGCGGACAGGGACTCGTCGACTGCCATCGGGTCGTCGAGGGAGAGCTGCTCGGTGGCGAGCTCGTTGCCGTCGGGGCCGATCGGGATGTCGACCTCGTCCGCGCTGGGACGGCGCGAGCCGCGGCCCCGGCCGCGCCTGGAGGAGGCGGGCTCGAGGACGGTGGTGGCGGAGTCGTCGCCCTCGCCGGCGAGCTCGGCGTCGACGGCGGACATGTCCGAGGTGTCGTAGGAGGGGGTGGTCGAGCGACGGCGGCGACCGTTGCCGCGCGGGCGCTCGTCGGTCTCGATGGCGGAGCGGAAGGCCTCGTCGCCGTCGTAGGAGTCGATGCCGGACTCCTCGTCCCAGTCCGCGTCGCGGCCGCCGATCTGGCGGGCGCGCCCGAGGAGGCGGGTCGCGAGGGTGTCGCCGGGCTCCCCCGGCTCGCGCCCGGCCTCGGCGTCGGCGCGCTCGCGCCGCTCGGCGAGGGAGTCGCGCATGTCGGCGACGGTCCGCCCGGAGATGACGATGACGGAGAAGACGATGAGGAGGACGAAGAGGATGACGGCGCCGACCGGGCTGAAGAGCGCGGCGAGCGGGTAGCCGATGACCCAGCCGAGCAGGCCGCCGGCGCGTTCGAGGACGTCGATGCCGTCGCCGAAGGCCGGGTTGCCCTCGACGACCTGGATGATGCCCGTGACCCCTGCGAGGACGCCGAGGCTGCCGACCGTGATGCGGGCGTGGACGCCGTCGGCCTCGTGGACGCGCAGCATGAGGACGCCGGCCGCGGCGAGGAGGAGCGGCACGAGGACGCCGAGGACGCCGACGGGGCCGGCGGCGAGGTGGTGGAGCAGGGCGCCGGCGGCGCCGGAGACCCCGAACCACTCGCGCAGTCCGGTGACGACGGCGAGGGCGAGGAGGACGAAGGCCCAGCCGGTGCGCCGGTAGCGACCGCCGCGGGGCGTCTCGACGACGTCGGCGCCGCGCGGGGCGCGGCCGCCCTGGGACCCGCCGGATCGTGACCGGGAGGAGCCCTGGGTGCGGGTGCTGGTGGAGGTACGACGGTTGGGCATGATGTCTTCGACGCTACCGGCCAGACCCTGCCGAACCCGCGGCGCCACGCCGGAAAGCGCGGGCGGCGTGGGCCACGCCTCAGGGTCCCGAGCGGCGTTCGGGGCTCCCTGGAGGAGCGCTCCCCCGTCCCGGTCGGGCGGCCCGCGAGGGCTGGCGCCGGCCCGCCGCCGCCCATGGCACAAGGAACCATGCGCGCCGGTCGCTGCGCGCGAGGCGGTGCGGGATCAGTCCCGGGGGCCGGCGTCCTGGGTGAGGAGCGCGTCGATCTCGTCGCGGCGCGGTGCGCGGGCGGGCCCGAGACGGGAGACGGCCTCGGCGGCGGCGGCGTTCGCGCGCCGCGCCGCGGTGACGGGGTCGAGCCCCTCCATGAGGCCGGCGACGAGGACGCCGGTGTGGGTGTCCCCCGCGCCCGTCGTGTCGACGACGCCGCGGGCGAAGCCGGGCACCTCGATCCGCTCGCCGGTCGCGAGCCAGAGCACGCAGCCGTGGACGCCGGTGCGGCGCACGATGAGCGCGTCCGGGCAGGCCTCGCGCAGGGCGACGGGGCTGCCGAGCCGGGCGTGGAGCTGCGTGATCTCGAGATGGTTCCCGGTCAGGAGCGTCGTCCGGCGCAGGATCGCGGAGAGGACGTCGTCCTGGACCTCGGTCTGCACGGGGCCGAGGTCGATGACGAGGCCGACGCCCTCGGGCAGCGAGAGCAGCCAGTCCGGGATGATGGCGCGGCTGGCCGGGTGGACGAGGTCGTAGCCGGTGGCGTAGACCCAGTCCCCCTCCAGGAGGTCGAGGCTCTCGAGGTCCTCGAGCTGGGGCTCGGCCTCGACGCCCTGGGTGGTGATGAAGGTGCGTCGGCCCGAGGGCTCGATGAGGGTCGTGCAGGTGCCGATGTCGCCGACGAGCTCCTCGACGAGGACCTGGACGCCGTCGAGCGCCATCTGGTCGCGGACCTGACGGGAGTTCGGGCCGGTGCCGAGCGTCGCGGCGAGCGCCGCGGCCTGCCCCTGGCGGGCGACCGCGGAGACCACCGTGTAGCCGCCGCCGACGGTCGGCCCGGAGGAGACGGCCGTGACGGCGCCGCCGGGCTGGGGCACGCGGCCCACGCGCAGCGGCAGGTCCATGAGGACGGACCCGGTGGAGATGAAGCAGGCCGGCCGACGGGTCATCGCGCGGTCCCTCAGGCCTCGATGACCACCGGGACGATCATCGGGCGGCGCTTGAGGCGGCGGCCGACGAAGCGTCCGACGGTGCGGCGCATGACCTGCTGGAGGGAGTGGGCGTCCTGGTTGCCCTTGTCGAGGGCCTCCTGGAGGGCCTTGGTGACGTCGGGGAGGATCTCGCCGAGCACCTCGTCGTCCTCGGCGACGCCGCGGGCCTGGATGTCCGGGCCGGCGAGGATCGTGCCGGTCTTGGTCTCGACGACGGCGTAGACGGAGATGAAGCCCTCCTCGGAGAGGATGCGGCGGTCCTTGAGCTCGGTCTCGTCGATCTCGCCGACGGAGGAGCCGTCGACGTAGACGTAGCCGCAGGGCACGGCGCCGGCGATGCGGGCGCGGCCGTCGACGAGGTCGACGACGACGCCGTCCTCGGCGAGAACGACGTTCTTCGGGTTGACGCCGGTCTTGACGGCCAGCGCCCCGTTGGCGACGAGGTGGCGGATCTCGCCGTGGATCGGCATGACGTTCTCAGGGGCCACGATGTTGTAGACGTGGAGGAGCTCCTCGGAGGAGGCGTGCCCGGAGACGTGGACCTTGGCGTTGCCCTGGTGGACGACGCGGGCGCCGAGGCGCATGAGCTGGTTGATGACGCGGTAGACGCTGTTCTCGTTGCCCGGGATGAGGGAGGAGGCGAAGATGACGGTGTCCCCCGGCTCGACCGTGACGGAGCGGTGCTCGCCGTGGGCCATGCGGGACAGGGCGGCCATCGGCTCGCCCTGGGAGCCGGTCACCATGAGGACGCGCTCGTCGTCGGGGACGGAGTTGACGTCGCGGGCGTCGATGAGGACGCCGTCGGGGACCTTGAGGTAGCCGCGCTCGGCGGCGATGCCCATGTTGCGGACCATGGAGCGGCCGACGAGGGCGACCTTGCGGCCGTGGAGGGCGGCGGCGTCGAGGACCTGCTGGACGCGGTGCACGTGGCTCGAGAACGACGCGACGATGATCTGCTGGTCGGACTCGGCGAAGACGTTGTCGAGGACGGGGCCGATCTGGGCCTCGTGGCCGATCATGCCGGGGACCTCGGCGTTGGTGGAGTCGACGAGGAAGAGGTCGACGCCCTCGTCGGCGAAGCGCGCGAAGGAGCGCAGGTCGGTGATGCGGCCGTCGATCGGCAGGGAGTCGATCTTGAAGTCGCCCGTGATGAGCGCCTTGCCGGCCGCGGTGCGGATGAAGCAGGCCATCGCGTCCGGGATGGAGTGGTTGACGGCGACGAACTCGAGGTCGAAGGGGCCGTAGGAGACGCGCTCGTGCTCGCGGACGACGCGCAGGCTGGGGCGGATGCGGTGCTCCTTGAGCTTGGCCTCGACGAAGGCGAGAGTGAGCTGGGAGCCGACGATCGGGATGTCGTCGCGCAGTCGCAGGAGGTAGGGGACGCCGCCGATGTGGTCCTCGTGCCCGTGGGTGAGGACGAGGCCGACGACGTCGTCGATGCGGTCCTCGATGGAGGAGAAGTCCGGGAGGATGAGGTCGACGCCGGGCTGGTCCTCCTCGGGGAAGAGGACGCCGCAGTCGACGACGAGGAGCTTGCCGTCGACCTCGAAGACGGTCATGTTGCGCCCGACCTCGCCGAGGCCACCCAGCGGGGTGATGCGCATCGCGCCGTCGGGGATCGGACCGGGGGCCTTGAGCGTGGGGAAGTTCGTCACGCGGGCAGTGTAGCCAGTGGGGCCGACCGCGGCGCCGCGGCTCCGCTGGGCGCGAGCGCGGGTGGGGCAGGCCCGCAGCGGGGAACGAGAAGAGCCCGACCGCTGGCGCGGTCGGGCTCCTGGTGGTGGTACCCCGTGCCGGATTTGAACCGGCGCTGCCGCCGTGAGAGGCGGTGTCCTGGGCCGCTAGACGAACGGGGCTCAGAGGCTCTGAATGAGCAGAGGCTGTGTTCAGTTTCTCCTGGACCGGACGAGCCGGAACCGTACCCCGTACCGGATTTGAACCGGTGCTGCCGCCGTGAGAGGGCGGTGTCCTGGGCCGCTAGACGAACGGGGCCTTGAACCAGCATCCGCCTGAGACGGTGCTGCTCGTACCCCGTACCGGATTTGAACCGGTGCTGCCGCCGTGAGAGGGCGGTGTCCTGGGCCGCTAGACGAACGGGGCTCCCAAGTGGATTCACTTGTGGCGGGCAAAGAAATCATGCAGATCGAATTCGGGAGAATGTCGTCCGAATTCCTTCGCTCTCCGCTGGGGTACCAGGACTCGAACCTAGAATGGATGAACCAGAATCACCTGTGTTGCCAATTACACCATACCCCAAATGAATGGTGCGTCCCCGGCCAGCAGTGCCGTCCGGATCAGCGGGTAGTAACTTACACGCCCCCACCCGCGCTGCCAAATCCACGGCGCGTGAGTGCGGACACAAGCCTGCGCCACCACGGCCCCGCGCCCCCGAGGAGGACCCGCCCGCGCTCGTCCAGCCGGGAGCACGACGGCGCCCACCGCCCCGCCGCAGTGGGCGGGAGGCGGCGGGCGCCGTCGTCGGAGGCTCAGGCCAGGCGCGCTCGCAGCGAGCGCAGGCGGGCCAGGGAGGACTCGGCGCCGAGGATCTCCATGGACTCGAAGAGCGGCGGGGAGACCTGGCGGCCGGTGACGGCGACGCGCAGCGGGCCGAAGGCGAGGCGCGGCTTGATGTCGAGGCCCTCGACGATGGCCTCGCGGAGGACCTCCTCGAGGCGCTCGTGCTGCCACTCGCCCACACCGAGGGCGGCCAGGGACTCGATGGCGGCGTCGAGGACGGCCGGGGCGGAGTCCTTCAGCTTCGCCACGGCCTTCTCGTCGAGCTCGAGGGCGTCGTCGGAGACGAAGAGGAAGCCGAGCATGTCGCGGGACTCGCGCAGCAGCTGGACGCGGGTCTGGATGAGCGGGGCGGCGGCGGTGAGCACGTCCTGCTCGCGCTCGGAGAGCTCCGCGAAGGAGTCGGCGGAGACGAGGGGCTGCGCGGTCCACTCGAGGTCGGCCGGGTCGGCGAAGGCGTCGGCGAGGTAGGGCACGAGGCGGTCGCGGAAGTCCTCGGGGGCGAGGAGGCGGACGTGCTCGGCGTTGATGGCCTCGCACTTCTTGGGGTCGAAGCGCGCCGGGTTCGGGTTGACGTCGTGGACGTCGAAGGCGGCGAGCATCTCCGCGGCGGAGAAGACGTCCTCGTCCTTCGACAGGGACCAGCCGAGCAGCGCGAGGTAGTTGAGGAGGCCCTCCGGGATCATGCCGCGGTAACGGTGGATAAGGAGGTTGGACTCGGGGTCGCGCTTGGAGAGCTTCTTGTTGCCCTCGCCCATGACGTAGGGCAGGTGGCCGAACTCGGGGATGAAGTCGGCGCGCCCGATGGCGACGAGGGCGCGGTAGAGGACGACCTGGCGCGGGGTGGAGGACAGGAGGTCCTCACCGCGCAGGACGTGGGTGATGCCCATGGCGGCATCGTCGACGGGGTTGACGAGCGGGTAGAGCGGGTCCCCGTTGGCGCGCACGACGACGTAGTCGGGCACGGAGCCGGCCTTGAAGGTGATGGGTCCGCGGACGAGGTCGGTGAAGGTGACGTCCTCGTCGGGCATGCGCAGGCGCAGGACGGGCTTGCGGCCCTCGGCCTCGTAGGCGGCCTTCTGCTCGGCGGTGAGCTCGCGGTCGTAGCCGTCGTAGCCGAGCTTGGGGTCCTCGCCCTTGGCGCGGTGGCGCTCCTCGACCTCCTCCGGGGTGGAGTAGGACTCGTAGAGGTAGCCGGCCTCGAGGAGCTCGGCGGCGACCCGCCTGTAGAGGTCCATGCGCTCGGACTGGCGGTAGGGCTCGTGCGGGCCGCCCTTGCCGACGCCCTCGTCCCAGTCCATGCCGAGCCAGCGCAGGGAGTCGAGGATGTCGTTGAATGACTCCTCGGAGTCGCGGGCGGCGTCGGTGTCCTCGATGCGGAAGACGAAGGTGCCGCCGGTGTGGCGCGCGTAGGCGTAGTTGAAGAGGCAGGTGCGGACCATGCCGACGTGGGGGGTGCCGGTCGGCGAGGGGCAGAAGCGGACGCGGACGTCGGCGGAGCCGACGGCGGGCAGGGCCGACGCGGGGGTCGAGGCGTTCTCAGTCATGATGGGGCAAGCGTAGCGCCCAGCCCTTCGGGCGCCGCGGCGCCGTCGTACCCCCTTCGTAGAGTGTGCCCATGACCACCAGCACGCGTCTCCTCACTCCCCTGCCCGACGACCTGCGCGCCGCCTACGACGCCCTCACGCCCGAGGCACTCCGCGCTCGGGGCTCCCTCAAGTGGTCGCAGTACGGGGACGCGATCGGAGCCTGGGTGGCGGAGATGGATCTCGGCACCGCGCCCGCCGTGACGCGGGCGCTGCGCGGCGCCGTCGACGACGCCGCCTTCGGCTACATGCCGCCCGCCTTCGCCCAGTCGGCCCGAAAGGCCACCGCCGCCTACCAGGCCGACTCCTTCGGCTGGGACGTGCCCGTCGAGGACGTCTCCCTCCTGCCGGACGTGCTCTCCTCGCTGCGCGCCGTCATTCAGCACTTCACGGCGCCGGGCAGCACCGTCATCGTGCCGACGCCCGCCTACATGCCCTTCCTGTCCATCCCCGGCGAGTACGGGCGCGAGCTCCTCGAGGTCCCGGCGCTGCGCGCGGAGGCCGACGCCATCGCGGCCGGGGCACCCGAGTGGTCCCTCGACCTGGGCGCCATCGAGACTGCCATGGCGAACGGGGCCGGGCTGCTGGTCCTGTGCAACCCGTGGAACCCGGTCGGCCGGGTCCTCACCGCCGACGAGCTCGACGCCGTCGCCGCCCTGTCCTCCCGCTACGGCGTCCCTGTCTTCGCCGACGAGATCCACTCCTGCCTCGTCCTCGAGGAGGGGCTCACGCACGTCCCCTATGCCTCGCGCCCGGGTGCGGACCCCGCGCTCACGTGGACGGCGACCGCCGCCTCCAAGGGCTGGAACCTGCCCGGGCTGCGCTGCGCGCAGCTCATCGCCTCCGGCCCGGCCCGTGAGGCCTGGGAGGCGCAGCCCCTGTGCCAGCACCTCGCCTTCGAGGCCGCAGGCATCGGTGCGCTCGCCACCGCTGCGGCGCTCAGCCCTGAGGGGCGGGCGTGGAACGAGGGGGTGCGCGCCTACGTCCGAGGCAACCGCGACCTGGTGGCGGCGCGGCTCGCAGACGTCAAGGGCATGCGCTTCACGGCTCCGGCCGGCACCTACCTGTCCTGGCTCGACTGCTCCGGGCGTGCCTTCCCCGGGGGCGTCTCCCCCATGAAGCACCTCCTGCGCGAGGCGGGCGTCGCCACGAACGACGGCGCGAGCTTCGGCGCGGGCTACGAGTCCTTCGTGCGCCTCAACCTGGCGACCGGACGGGGCGTCGAGCAGGAGACGGTCTCCTGCATCGCGACGGCGCTGGAGGCGCTGCCACTTCGATGAGCGCGGGCCCGCCCCGGTGATGGGGCGGGCCCGCGGGCCGTTCGAACGGCTGGGATCAGCGGCGCACGACGGGGTTGCCGAAGCCGCCGATGCCCTCGACCTCGACCTCGACGCGCTGACCGGCCTTGATCTCGCCGACGCCGGCGGGCATGCCGGTGAGGATGACGTCGCCGGGCAGGAGCGTGAAGATCCGCGAGACGTAGGCGATGAGCTCGGGGACGCCGCGGATCATGTCCGCCGTCGTGCCCTCCTGGACGACGACGCCGTCCAGGTGCGTGCGCACGACCGCGTCGGAGTGGTCGAAGGCGCCCTCCTTGCCGGGCTCGGGGACCTCGATCCACGGGCCGATGGGGCAGGAGGTGTCGAAGGCCTTCGCGCGGACCCAGCCGACGTCGTTGCGCTGGGCGTCGCGGGCGGAGACGTCGTTGGCGACGGTGTAGCCGAAGACGACGGACTCGGCCTCGCGGGCGGGCACGTCCTTCGCGAGGGTCTTGATGACGACGGCAAGCTCGCCCTCGTAGTGGACCTCCTGCGTCCACTCGGGAAGGACGATCGGGGCGTCAGGGCCGATGACGGCGGTGTTGGGCTTGAGGAAGATGATCGGCTCGGCAGGCGGCTCGCCCCCCATCTCGCGGGCGTGGGCGCCGTAGTTCTTGCCGATGCCGATGACCTTGGAGCGCGGGATGACAGGCGAGAGGAGGCGGGCGTCGGCCAGGTCGACGACCTCGCCGGTCGCCTCGGGGACGGAGTACAGGGGGTCGCCCTTGAGGACGAGGATGTGGCCGGAGGACTCGCCCGACGGGGCGGCCTCGCCCTCCGGGAGGCCCTGGACGATGCCGTAACGGGGCTCGTCCCCCGTGGAGAAGCGTGCGATCTTCATGCCCCGAGCCTAGCCACTCCCCCGCCGCGCCCAGGCACTCGCAGCGCCGCTACCGCACCAGCGGCGCGGGCCGGGACCGTCCCCGGTCCCGGCCCGCGCCGGTGGTGCTGCCCCGCTCGGGGACGTGGGAGCGCGCCGCGTCAGCGCTGCTCGACGGCGACGCCGCCGTTCGTGGCGGAGGCGGAGCCGTCCCAGACGTCGCCGGGGACGTCGCGGGGAAGGTTCGGGTTGCCGGTCCCGACGAAGCGGATGACGTCGATCTCACCGCGCTTCTGCGCCTCGCGCTGCTGCTCCCAGTCGCGCAGGGCGCCGAAGGCCCACTTGCCGAGCAGCGCGATGGAGACGATGTTGATCGTCGCCATGCAGCCCATCGCGACGTCGGAGAGGTTCCAGACGAAGGTCAGCGAGGCGACCGAGCCGATGAAGGTCGCCACGAGGATCATCGTGCGCAGCAGGTAGTGCTTCGACTGGCCCTTGCGGATGAAGTCCATGTTGACCTCGGCGTACGTGAAGTTACCCAGCAGCGAGGAGTAGGCGAAGACGAAGAGGATGAAGGCCATGAGGTACTGAGACCACGAGCCGAGCTGCGAGGTCACGGAGGCGGTCGTGAGGACGCCGGCGGTGTCCGCGTCCGCGCCAGCCGGGGTGTAGACGCCTGAGAGCAGGACGATGAGCGCGGTCGCGGTGCACACGACGATGGTGTCGACGAAGACGCCCATGGACTGGATGAAGCCCTGGTTGACCGGGTGCGAGGTGGTCGCGGTGGCGGCGGCGTTCGGGACGGATCCCTCACCGGCCTCGTTGGAGAACAGGCCTCGCTTGATGCCGTTGATAGCGGCGGCGTAGAGACCGCCGGACAGGCCGGCGAAGGCCTGGTTGAGGCCGAAGGCGCCCTCGAAGATCTCCTTGATCGCCAACGGGATGGCGCCGAGGTTCATGACGAGGATGACGATCGCGATGAGCGCGTACAGCAGGGCCATGAAGGGGGCCATCCACTCGGCGACGCCGGCGACGCGCTTGATGCCCTTGAAGATGATGGGCGCGGTGATGACGACGAGGACGATCGCGGTGACCCACGGCTCGACGCCGAAGGTGTCGTGCGCGGTGGCGGCGATGGTGTTGGCCTGGGTGGCCTCGTAGGCGAAGCCGAAGACGAAGGTGATGACGACGGCGAAGACGGAGCCCCAGGTCCGCGAGCCGAGGCCGCGGGTGATGTAGTAGGCGGGGCCTCCGCGGAAGGTGCCGTCGTGGTGGCGGACCTTGAAGATCTGGGCGAGCGTGGACTCGATGAAGCCGGTGGCCATGCCGACGGTGGCGACGAGCCACATCCAGAAGACGGCGCCGGGTCCGCCCATGGTGATGGCGATGGCGACGCCGACGATGTTGCCGGTGCCGACGCGCGAGGCCAGGCCGATCGCGAAGGCCTGGAAGGAGGAGATGCCGCCCTCGTGCTCGTCGGCGGAGGATCGCGAGCCGGTGATCTCCTTGACCATGTCGCCGAAGTGGCGGAACTGGACGCCGCGGGAACGGATCGTGAAGTACAGGCCGGCGGCGATGAGCACCCAGGCGAGGAACTGACCGTAGAGGTGGTCCGAGACGTTGGCGAGCGAGTCCGCCGCCGAGTCGAGGACCGAGCTCGGGGCCGCGGCTGCGGCGAGCACGGAGGCGCTGAGGAGTGTGGACATGTCGACCTCCAGGGCCGGGGCGGCGTCGACGGCGCGCGCCGTCGACGTTCCGCCGGGTCGGGACGCGGTCTGGCCGGGGGTCGAGCGGGGTCTGCTCGGGCAGGGCGCGCCATGGTAACGCTGCACCTTAAGGAGCGGATGTGGCGACGAGGTACTGCCTATGTTTCCGACGTGTGACAGCGGGGTGCGGGGCACGTCACGTCCAGCTGCCTGCCGTCGCCCCGGCAGGGCCACGCGCTGCGCCGTCCTGCCCCGGCCGCCCGCCGCGGGATCGCGGCGGGCGGCCGGGGCAGCCGGGACCTCACCGCACGGGGGCGGTCTCCCGGGAGTCCGTCCGCTCCCCGGCCCAGACGTCGCCCTCGAGCTCGCCGGGCAGGTAGCGGTTGCCGGTGGCGACGAAGCGCGGTGCCTCGACGCCGGCGGCCCGCTGGGCCTCCCAGTCCCGCAGCGCCCCGCCCACCCAGCGCGACAGGGCGACGATGGCGATGAGGTTGAGGATCGCGCCGGCGCCCAGGAGCACGTCGGCGAGGGTCCACACGGTGGTGAGGGCCGCACCACCGCCCACGAAGGAGCAGACGACGGCGGCCGCGCGCAGCGCCGTCGGCGCCCAGGAGCGCTTCGTGAGGTAGTCGAGGCTGACCTCGGCGTAGGAGAAGGCCCCGAGGATCGTCGAGTAGGCGAGGACGAGGATGAGGAGGGTCATCGGCCAGCTCGTCCAGCTCCCGAGCAGGTGCGCGATGGCCCGCTGGGTGAGGGTGCCGGAGACGTCGACGCCGTCGGCTCCCGTGACGCCGGGCGTGTAGACGGTGCCGTCGTCGGCGCTGGCGATGAGGATGGCCAGCGCCGTCGCCGTGCACACGAGCATGGTGTCGACGAAGACGCCGAAGGCCTGGATGAAGCCCTGCTGCGCCGGGTGGGCGACAGTGGCCGAGCCCGAGGCGCAGGCGGCTCCGCCCAGACCGGCCTCGTTGGAGAAGAGGCCGCGGCGCACGCCGTTGAGGACGGCGGCGGCCACTCCCCCGGCGGCTCCGGCCAGCCCGGCCCGCAGGCCGAAGGCGCCGGCGACGATCTGCCCCAGGGCGGTACCCGCCTGCTCGGGGTGGGTGACGATGATGAGCAGGACGAGGACGATGTAGGCGATCGCCATGATCGGCGCCATCCACTCGGTGACGCTCGCGATGGAGCGCAGGCCGCCGAGGAGCACCGGTGCCACGAGCACCGCGACGATCGCGGCGCCCCACCAGGGGTTGAGCCCGGCGGAGGACTCGAGGGCCGCGGTCATGGCGTTGGCCTGCACCATGGGCATCGCGAGCCCGTTGGCGACCATGAAGACGACGGCGAAGACCGCGCCGATGACGGGCCAGTGCAGGCCGCGGGCGAGGTAGTAGGCGGGGCCGCCGCGGAAGGTGCCGTCGCCGCGGCGCACCTTGAAGACCTGGCCGAGGGTGGCCTCGCAGAAGGCGGTCGCCATGCCGACGAGGGCGACGACCCACATCCAGAACACGGCGCCCGGCCCGCCGAGGACGAGGGCGAGGGCGACGCCGACGACGTTGCCCGTGCCGACGCGGCAGGCGAGACCGACGGCGAAGGCCTGGAAGGAGGAGATCCCGCCCTCCGCCCCGGATCGCGAGCCGGCGACGGCGCGCAGCACGGAGCGGACGTGACGGAGCTGGACGGCGCGGGTGCGCCAGGTGACGAAGGCGCCGACTCCGAGGAGGAGCCAGACGAGGACCGTGCCGAAGAGCCAGTTGGACAGGGTGGACAGGACGGTGTCGACGATGCTCACGGCTCAGGCCTCCCCACCGGCGGCGGGCGCCTGGGACGACGTCGTGGCGGCGCGCTCGGGGCGGGGCTCCCAGACGCCGTCGGCGGTGTCTCCGGGCAGGAGCGGGTTGCCGTGCCCGACGAAGACCGGGTCGGCGACGCCGACGGCCCGCTGCGCCTCGAAGTCGCGCAGGGCGCCGAGGGCCCAGGGGGCGAGGCGCACGATGGCGACGAGATTGAGCAATCCCATGAGGCCCAGGGCGATGTCCGTGAGGGCCCAGACGATGGGCAGGGTGAGGACGGTTCCGGCGAAGGCCGCTGCGGTGAGCAGGACGCCGAGGACCTGCTCGGCACGGAGCTCCCCGCCCAGGAAGTTCACGTTGACCTGTGAGTACGAGTAGCAGCCGAGCACGGTGGAGAAGACGAGGATGAAGATGAGGACGACCATCGGCCAGGTGGTCCACTCCCCCAGGTGCTCGACGACGGCCTGCTGGGTGAGGACGGCGCCCACGAGGCCCTGCTTGCCGGGCTGGTAGGTGTCCGTGGCGAGCAGGATGAGGAGTCCGGTCGCGGTGCACACGAGGATCGTGTCGACGAAGACGCCGAAGGACTGGATGAGGCCCTGCCTCACGGGGTGCGTCGTCGTCGCGGTGCCCGCGGCGTTCGGAGCGGTGCCGAGACCGGCCTCGTTGGAGAACAGGCCTCGGCGCACGCCGTTAAGGACGGCGGCGAAGAGGCCGCCGGCGACGCCGTAGAGCGCCTGGTCGGCACCGAAGGCGCCGCGGAGGATCTCGGCCAGGACGTGCGGGAGCTGACCGAGGTGCATGCAGATGACGACGATCGTCATGACGACGTAGACGAGCGCCATGAGGGGTGCCATCCACTCGGCCGCGCGGGCCACGGCGTGGAGACCGCCGAGCACGATCGGGAGGGTGAGGACGATGAGGACGACGCCGACCATCCACGGCTGGACGCTGGGGACGGTCGCGTTGATGATGCCGGCCAGGGAGTTCGTCTGGACCATGACGACCGTGAGGCCGACGGCAACGATGCACAGGACGGCGAAGACGCCCGACCAGAAGCGCGAGCCGAGCCCGTGCCGGATGTAGTACGCGGGGCCGCCGTGGAAGGTGAGGCCGCGGCCGCGGACCTTGAAGACCTGGGCGAGGGTGGACTCGATGAAGGCGGTCGCCATGCCGAGGACCGCGACGACCCACATCCAGAACAGGGCGCCCGGTCCGCCGGCGACGACGGCGAGGGCGACGCCGGCGACGTTGCCGATGCCCACGCGGGCGGCGAGCCCGACGGCGAAGGCCTGGAAGGAGGAGATCCCGCCCTCCGCGCCGGAGCGGGAGGAGGTGATGGTCCGCAGCATCGTGCCGAGGTGGCGCAGCTGGACGCCGCGGGTGCGGACGGTGAAGTACAGGCCGCAGGCGATGAGGAGGACCGCGAGGACGTAGGTGTAGAGGCGGTCGTCGATGGTGTTGAGGGCAGCCTCGACGTCGGCGGCGCTGAGGGCCGGGAGGGCGGCGGCCGTGAGGATCGTGCTCATCGCTCGGCCCCCGTCGCGGCGGCGGGCTGGGTGGTCTCGGGGACGCCGCTCCAGACGTCGCCGGGCACGTCGGCCGGGAGGAAGCGGTTGCCGGTGCCGCGGAAGACGGGCTCGGCCACTCCGGCGGCGCGCTGGGCCTCGTAGTCCTTGAGGACGCCGACGCCCCAGCGGGACAGGGCGATGAGGGCGACGAGGTTGGTGAGGGTCATGATCGCCATGGCGATGTCGACGGCGTTCCAGACGACGTCGAGGGACAGGACGGCGCCCGCGGTGGCGGACAGGGCGCTCACCCAGCGCACGATCCAGCTCGCCCACTTCCTGCCGCCCGTCAGGAAGGACATGTTGACGTCGGAGTAGACGTAGGCGGCGATGATCGAGGAGTAGGCGAGGACGAAGATGAGGACGGCCATGGGGGCCACGGTCCAGCCGCCGAGCTCGTGGGAGATGGCGAGGGTCGTGAGGTTGGCGGGGTTGGCGCCCTCCGCGGTCCAGGTCTCGGGGCCGGCGATGAGGATGACGAAGGCGGTCGCGGTGCACACGACGATGGTGTCGATGAAGACGCCGAGCGACTGGATGAAGCCCTGCTGGACGGGGTGCGTGACGGTGGCGGTGGCGGCGGCGTTGGGGGCGGTGCCCTGGCCGGCCTCGTTGGAGAACAGGCCGCGCTTCGTGCCGTTGACGACGGCGGCCATGATCCCGCCGCCGAGGCCTCCGAGGATCGGCTGCGGGGCGAAGGCGCCGCGGACGATCTGGCCGAGCACGTCGACGAAGGAGGCGAGGTTGGTGAGGCAGATGAAGAGGACGAGGGCGACGTAGATGAGCGCCATGATCGGCGCCATCCACTCGGTCACGCGGGCCACGGAGCGGATCCCGCCGAAGACGACGACGGCGGTGAGGACGAAGGTGAGCGCCGCGACGACGAGCTGGGCGGCGGTGAGACCGCCGAAGCCGGGCAGGGCGGACTCGCCGGAGCCGAAGGCCTCGACGAGGGTGCCGGCGAAGGCGTTGGACTGCACCGAGGTGATGACGAAGCCGCAGGTGAGGACCGTGATGACGGCGAAGGTGCCGCCGAGGGCCTTGGAGCGCATGCCGCCGGCCATGTAGAAGGCGGGGCCGCCGCGGAAGGTGCCGTCGGCGGCGCGCGCCTTGAAGACCTGGGCGAGAGTGGCCTCGAAGAAGGCGGTCGCCATGCCGACCAGGGCGACGACCCACATCCAGAAGATGGCGCCGGGCCCGCCCATGAGGAGGGCGGCGGCGACGCCGAAGACGTTGCCGACGCCGACGCGGGCGGCGAGCGAGATCGCGAAGGCCTGGAAGGAGGAGATCCCGCCCTCAGCGCCCGAGCGCGAGCCGGCGACCTGCCGGACCATGTCGGGCAGGTGGCGGACCTGGACCGCGCGGGTGATGACCGTGAGGAAGAGACCGGTGGCGATGAGGACCCACATGGTGACGTGGGCCGTGATCCAGTCGGCGACCGTGAGGAGGTTGGCTGCGAGGGCGTCCATGGGAAGAGGACCTTCGGGGCTCGTCGGGGCGGGGAACGGCGGGATCGTCTCATAACCCGTGTGTCATGACCCTTACCGTTCGTCCCATGGCCTGGGACCGAGGTCCGTTCCGACGGCGTGCTCGCCGGTCATCGGGGCGCTGCGCGACGCGGCCCTCCAGGTCCCGGACGGCTGCCAGGCGTGCGGGCCGGTCCCCTTCACGGACGGCACGTACCAGTCGGAGAACGGCGCCGGCTACCTCGGCATGATGATGAGGGACGCCGGGAAGGCCATCGACCCGAGCGCCGTCGACGCGCTCACGAGCCAGGACCTGCCCATCGAGGGCACGTCCTCCGCGGGCCGCCTCTCCACGATGAGCGTCACGGACACCTCGACCTGCCAGTCCGTGGAGGACTCGGCGGCCGCCGCCTCGAGCGACCCGGCGGCGACGACGACCTTCGTCTGCACGATCTCGGGCGGGGACCACGGCCGGCTCGGGGTCTCGGCGACCGCGCGCCGTGACGCCCCCGGCGAGTACGTCCTCACCTACCTCCATCAATCACCGGGTGACCGGGTCGGCCGTGCCCGTGCCCGGGCCGACGGCGTCGGCGTCGGCGTCGGCGTCGGGCTGAGGCGCCCCGCGAGGGCGTCGTGGTCGTGTGGGAGCATGACGCCATGCCCTCCACCTCCGGTTCCTCCGCGACCCCGGCGCTCAACGCCCTGCTCGACTCGCTCATCCCGGTCGACGACCCCGAGCGCGTCCCGGAGCCCGAGGAGGTCTACCTCGCCTTCACCGAGTGGGCCGAGTCGACGGGCCGTTCCCTCTACCCCCACCAGGACGAGGCTCTCTCCGAGATCCTCGCCGGGCACCACGTCATCGCCGCCACCCCGACCGGCTCGGGCAAGTCGATGATCGCGCTCGCGGCGCACACAGCCTCGCTCGCCCGCGGCGGGCGCTCCTACTACACGGCGCCCCTCAAAGCCCTCGTGAGCGAGAAGTTCTTCGAGCTCGTGCGTCTCTTCGGCGCGGAGAACGTCGGCATGGTCACCGGCGACACCTCGATCAACGGCGGCGCCCCCATCATCTGCTGCACGCAGGAGATCCTCGCCAATCAGTCGCTGCGCGAGGGCGAGGACATGGACGTCGACTCCGTCGTCATGGACGAGTTCCACTACTACGCGGACCCGCAGCGGGGCTGGGCCTGGCAGGTGCCGCTCCTCGAGCTCCCCCAGGCGCAGATGGTCCTGCTCTCGGCGACCCTCGGAGACGTGTCCTTCTTCGTGCGCGATATCGAGGAGCGCACGGGTCGGGAGGTCGCCGTCGTCGACGACGCCGTCCGCCCGGTCCCCCTGGAGATGGAGTACGTCGTCGAGCCGATCGCCGAGCTCCTCAAGCGTCTCGTCCAGCAGGACAAGGCCCCGGTGTACGTCGTCCACTTCTCCCAGAAGGAGGCCGTCGAGCGGGCGACCTCCCTGCTCTCCGTGGACCTCGTGAGCAAGGAGCGCAAGGCCGCCGTCGCCGAGGCGCTCGGCTCCTTCCGCTTCGGCAGCGGCTTCGGCGCGACGCTCTCGCGGCTCCTGCGCGCGGGCATCGGCGTCCACCACGCCGGGATGCTGCCGCGCTACCGGCGCCTCGTCGAGCGACTCGCCCGCGCCGGGCTCCTCGCCGTCATCTGCGGCACGGACACCCTCGGCGTCGGCATCAACGTGCCGATCCGCTCCGTCGTGCTGACCAGTCTCGTCAAGTTCGACGGTGCCAAGGAGCGCCACCTCACGGCCCGTGAGTTCCACCAGATCGCGGGGCGCGCGGGCCGCGCCGGCTTCGACACCCGCGGCTACGTCTCCGTCCAGGCGCCGGAGCACGTCATCGAGAACGCCAAGGCACTGGCCAAGGCGGGCGACGACGAGCGCAAGCGCCGCAAGATCGTGCGGAAGAAGGCTCCCGAGGGCCGCGTCAACTGGACGGACAAGACCTTTGAGCGCCTGCGCGACGCCGCCCCGGAGACCCTCACGAGCCAGTTCCAGGTGACGACCACGATGGTGCTCAACCTCATGGAGCGCGGCGGGGACCCGGTGGCCGCCATGAGCGACCTCCTCGACCGCGTCCACGAGCCCGCCGCCCAGCGCCGGCTCCACGTGCGCCGCGCCGTCAAGATCTACCAGTCCCTGCGCACCGCCGGCGTCCTCGAGCACGTCTCCTCCGCGCAGGCGGCGCAGGACGGTCGTCCGCGCCTGCGCCTCGCCGTCGACCTGCCCGACGACTTCGCCCTCAACCAGCCGCTCGCCCCCTTCGGCCTGGCGGCCATGGACCTGCTCAACCTCGAGTCCCCGGAGCACACGGTCGACGTCGTCAGCGTCATTGAGTCCACCCTCGACGACCCGCGCCCGCTCCTCTACGCCCAGCAGCGCCAGGCACGCGGCGAGGCCATCGCCGCGATGAAGGCCGAGGGCCTCGACTACGACCAGCGCATGGAGGCCCTCGAGGAGGTCACCTGGCCCCAGCCGCTGCGCGAGCTCCTCGAACCGGCCCTCGAGATGTACAAGAAGTCGAACCCGTGGATCGCGGAGTACGAGCTGCGACCGAAGTCGGTCGTGCGCGACATGGTGGAGTCCGCCATGACCTTCTCCGACCTCGTCTCCCGCTACGAGCTGGGGCGCAGCGAGGGCGTCGTCCTGCGCTACCTCACCGACGCCTACCGGGCGCTGCGTCAGGTGGTCCCCGAGGAGCACCGCACCGAGGACGTCGAGGCCGTCATCGAGTGGCTGGGCGCCCTCGTGCGCGCCGTCGACTCCTCGCTCCTGGACGAGTGGGAGGCGCTCGGCGCCGCCCAGAACGGCGACGCCGAGGCCGGGGCCGCGCTCCTGGAGGGTGACCGTCCCAGCGAGGACGACTCGGCGGGCGTCGAGCGGGCGTTCGGCGCGGACGCCGACGGGCACGTCGCCTTCTCACGCAACCTCCACCGCTTCCGGGTCGCCGTGCGCCGCGAGATGTTCCGGCGCGTCGAGCTCATGGCGCTCGACGACGTCGAGGGCCTGGGTCGGCTGGACGCCTCGTCCGGCTGGAGCGAGGACCGCTGGGACGAGGCGCTGGGCCGGTACTGGGACGAGTACGACTGGGTCGGCACCGATCAGGCCGCGCACTCGACGTCCCTCGCGCCGCTCGACGAGTCCCCGGACGCCACCGCGCTGGCCGCCGCCGGCGTCTCCGAGCGCCTCATCGAGGGCCTGGAGAGGTCCGGACGCAAGGTCTGGCTCGCCACCCAGGTCATCGAGGACCCGGACGGGGACCACGACTGGCGGCTCGTCGCGCTCGTCGACCTCGCCGAGTGCGACAAGGCGGACAAGGCCGTCGTCCACCTCCTCCAGGTCGGCCCGCAGGGCTGAGGGCTTCGCCCGGCCCGGTGGACGGGTGTCCGCGCAGGAGCCGCGAAACACGCTCCTGAGGGCGCGCCGCTAGCCTGCCTGCGTGGTCCCCGTCCTCCTTCCCCACGCCCTCAGCGCCGACGTCGGCGGGCTCCTGGGCGTCCCCTCCCTGACCCCGGGCACGGCGCTGCTGATCCTGGCCTCGGCGACCCTCGCCGGCTGGGTCGACGCGATCGTCGGCGGCGGCGGACTCATCCAGCTCCCGGCGATCCTCCTCGTCCCGGGTCTCGCCCCGGTCCACGCGATCGCGACGAACAAGGCCTCCTCGGCCATGGGCACGGCCGCCGCCGCGGCCGCCTACCGCCGCCGGGTCGGCTTCCCGAGCGGGGTGGCGCCGGCCGCGGCGCTCGCCTTCGTCGGCTCGATGGCGGGCGCGATCGTCGCGACCCGCCTGCCGACCGAGGTCTTCACCACGATCATCATCGTGGCGCTGGCGGTGGTCCTCCTCATCACGGTCCTCAAGCCCTCGGCCTTCGCCGCCGACCGCGAGCGCACGCTCCTCCCCCACCGCACCGCCGTCCTGCGGGGCTGCGCCATCGGCGCCGTCGTCGGCTTCTACGACGGTGTCATGGGTCCGGGCACCGGATCCTTCCTGGTGCTCGGCTTCATCCTGCTCGTCGGCCTGGACGCCCTGCGGGCCACGGCGATGACGAAGGCCGTCAACCTGGCGACGAACGTCGGGGCGCTCGTCCTCTTCGCCGTGGCGGGCGCGGTGCAGTGGCGCCTCGGCATCCTCATGGGCTGCTTCAACATGCTCGGCGGCTGGCTCGGTGCCCGCACCGCGACCCGCTTCGGCGCCGGCTTCGTGCGGGTCGTCCTCATCGTCGTGGTCGTGGCGCTGCTCGTGAAGCTCGTGCTCCAGGTCCTCGGCTGACGGAGCGCACTGCGCGACCGGGCCGAGTTCCCAACGCTCAGCGTCGCGCGGCGACCACCGCTGAGAGGGCGCGCGTATCCGCAGGCGTCGTGCGGCAGCAGCCGCCCAGCAGTCCCACGCCGGAGTCGAGCCATGAGTCGGCGGAGGCCGTGAAGCGCTCGTGGGCGCTCGCCTCCACCCAGGTCTTGGTGACCGGGTCGTAGGCGTCGCCGGAGTTGGGATAGGCGACGAGCGGCTTCGAGGTCGCCGAGCGCAGCACCTCGAGCGCCGGGGCGACGACCTCCGGCGCGACGCAGTTGAGCCCGACGGCGAGGACCACGTCCTCCCCCTCGGCCCAGGCGGCCGCCTCAGCGAGCGGGGTCCCGTCGGCGAGGTGAGCGCCGTCGGGTCGCACCTGGAAGGAGACCCAGCAGCGGGCACCCGGCACGGCCTCCCGCATCCAGGCGGCAACGGCGACGGCCTCGTCGAGCCGCGGCATCGTCTCCAGAGCGAAGTCGGTGAGGCCCTCGCCCGCGAGCGCCTCGAGGCGCGGACGGTGCACGGCCGCCAGCTCGGCCTCCGTGGGGTGGTAGTCGCCGGTGTACTCCGAGCCGTCGGCGAGGTAGGCGCCGTAGGGACCGATCCCGCCGGCCACGGTGACGCGGTCCCCGGGGTACCGACGCTCCCAGTCCTCCGCGGCGTCGAGCGCGAGCCGGGCGGAGGCCGCGATCGCGAGCCGGGCGTCCTCGGAGCTCATGCCGGCGGTCTCGAAGGCGGGCACGCTGGCCTGGTAGGAGGCGGTGGTGAGCACCCGGGCTCCGGCGGCGAGGTAGTCGCGGTGGACGGCGGCGACGGCGTCCGGCTCGGCGAGGAGGGCGAGAGCCGACCACAGGGAGTGGCGGGTGTCGACGCCGCGGGCGTCGAGCTCGGTGCCCATGGCGCCGTCGAGGACGACGGGGCCGTGGGCGAGAACATCGGCCAGGGAGGACACGGAGCGACGCATGCCGGAACCGTACCGAGCCCGGCCGCCCACCCGTCTAGCGTGACCGCACATGGAACCCACGTCCGCGGAGCGCCCTGGCTCCGTCTCCCCGGTCTCCCCCGACGTGCCCGCCCAGGAGGGCCGCGCCCTCGAGCGCCGCATGACGAGCCGCCACCTCATGATGATCTCCTTCGGAGGCGTCATCGGCACCGGCCTGTTCCTCTCAAGCGGATACACGGTGAGCCAGACCGGGCCGGTCGGCACGATTCTCGCCTACGCCGTCGGTGCCGTCATCGTCTACCTCGTCATGCTCTGCCTGGGCCAGCTGAGCGTCGCCATGCCCTTCACGGGCGCCTTCCACGTCTACGCGACCCGTTTCCTCGGCCCCGCGACGGGCTTCGTCACAGCGGTCCTGTACTGGCTCACCTGGACCGTCGCCCTGGGCAGCGAGTTCACGGGCGCGGCGATGATCATGAAGGGCTGGTTCCCCACGACCCCGACGTGGATGTGGGCCGCGATCTTCATCGCGCTCGTCCTCGCGCTCGACGTGACGAGCGTGCGCGTCTTCGCGGAGGCGGAGACCCTCCTGTCCTCGATCAAGGTGGCGGCGATCCTCGTCTTCATCGTCACGGGGACGCTCGCCATCGTCGGGGTGATCCCCTACGAGGGCTACTCCTCGGCGCCCGGCCTGCACAACCTCACCGCCGACGGGCTCTTCCCCAAGGGCCTCGGCGCCGTCTTCACGACCATGCTGGCGGTCAACTTCGCCTTCTCGGGCACCGAGCTCATCGGGATCACCGCCGGAGAGACGGCGGAGCCCGGTCGGACGATCCCCAAGGCGATCCGGGCGACGCTCGCGCGCCTCGTCCTGTTCTTCATCGGCTCCATCACCGTCATGTCCTGCCTCATCCCGTGGCGCAGCGCCGGTGTGGAGCAGAGCCCCTTCGTCACGGTCTTCGACGCGATGGGCGTGCCCTACGCGGGCACGATCATGAACGTCGTCATCCTCACCGCGATCCTGTCAGCGGCGAACTCGGGCCTCTACGCCTCGACGCGCATGCTCTGGTCGCTCGCGAACGAGGGGACGGTGCCGCGTTCCCTCGCCGCCACGAACCGCTTCGGGGTCCCCGCCCGGGCGATGGCCCTGTCCATGGTCGGTGGGCTCGCCGCGCTCCTCACGAGCGTCGTCGCCGCCTCGACCGTCTACATCGTCCTCGTGTCCGTCTCCGGGCTGGCGGTCGTGCTCGTCTGGGTGGCGATCGCCGCCTCCCACCTGTCCTTCCGACGGCAGTGGCGCGTCGAGGGGCACTCCGACGACGAGCTCGGCTACCGCGCTCCCGGCTACCCCGTGGTGTCGATCGCGGCGCTCGTCGCCTCAGCGCTGTCCTGCGTCCTCATCATCTTCGACCCCACCCAGCGCCCGGCCCTGTGGATGACGGCGGTCTTCCTCGTCCTGTGCTACGTCGTCGCCTGGGTGCGTCAGGGCCGCGTCTCCGCCTGACGACGGTGGGACGCCCGGTACCCGCGCGTAGGCTCGGCGGCATGGGGAAGAAGAAGGCCTCCAAGGACAGGCACGCGGGCGCAACGCCCGCCATCGCCGCGCTCGACGCAGCCGGCGTCGTCTACGAGACGGTCACCTACGAGCACGACGACCGCTCCGATCTCGGCTTCGGGATGGAGGCCGCCGAGAAGCTCGGCGAGGACCCCGCCCACCTGCTCAAGACGCTCCTCGTCGGCGAGGGCGGCGAGGCGAAGGAGGTCGGCGTCTGCGTCCTGCCCGCCGACCACCGCCTCGATCTCAAGGCGGCAGCCCACGCCCTGGGCATGAAGAAGGTCGCCCTCATCGAGCCGGCCGCCGCCGAGCGGATCACCGGCTACGTCGTCGGCGGCATCTCCCCGCTCGGACAGAAGAAGCACCTGCCCACCGTCGTCGACGCGAGCGTCGAGGGCGCCGAGCACGTCCTCGTCTCCGGGGGCCGCCGAGGCATGAGCGTCCGGGTCGCCCCCGCGGACCTCGTCGCCGTCACCGGCGGCTCCTTAGCCCCCGTCACCGTCTGACCGGCTCGTAGACTGAGGCCGTGCAACGGCGCATCGACCTCGAGGTCGACCAGGACGACGTGCTCCCGGTGGTGACGGCGCTGATCACAGGAACCGGTGTCTACCTCGAGCCCGTCGAGACTCGGCCCACCGATCGGTGGCCGCTGCTGCGCAGGACCGTGGTGCTAGGCGACGTCGTCGTCCGCCTGCCGCACCGCGACTACCGCGCGAGCGTGCCGACGCAGACCGGCGTCTTCGGCGCGGGCGAAGGAGGGCACTTCGCCTGGGCGACGTCGCTGCCCCTCCTCGACGCCTCCGACGACGTGCGGCGTCCGCCGACCGATCGCTGAGCCGTCGGCCCGGCGTGCGCCGGGCCCGGAACCGACCGGCTCAGAGGATGCCGCGGCCGGGGACGACGACCTTGCCGAAGGGGAAGCAGGTCACGGGGACCATCTTGAGGTTCGCGATGGCGAGCGGGATCCCGATGATGGTGACGGCCTGGACGGCCGCCGTCGTCACGTGACCTATCGCGAGCCACAGACCCGCCACGAGGAACCATACGACGTTCGCCAGCCCGCTCATGCCACCGGCGTCGGGACGCTCGACGACGTCGCGTCCGAAGGGCCACAGCGCGTAGCCGGCGATGCGGAAGCAGGCGACCCCGGCGGGGATCGTCACGACGAGCAGGCAGGCGATGACCCCGGCGAGCAGGTAGCCCAGCCAGAGCCACAGGCCGCCCGTGACGACCCAGATGAGGTTGAGCAGGGTGCGCACAGGCGCCTCACCAGAAGACGCGCTGGGCGATGGCGTCGGCGAAGTTGTCGAGGGCCTGCGGGGCGGAGCCCAGGTACAGGCCGGCGTCGATGAGCGAGACCTCCATGAGGTAGAAGCCCCCGTTGCCGTCCTCGACGACGTCGACCCGGTTGAAGAGGAGCTGGATGTCGCGGCCCGCGTGCTCCTTGACGACGCCGTGGATCGCCTTGCGGACCTTCTCGCCCCAGAGCCACTCCTGCTCGGAGGGCTCGCGGGCGGTGACGATCTCCTCGTGGACCTCGTCGGTGGAGCGGAAGGAGGGGTGCAGCATCGGCGCCTTCTCGACGGCGTGGGAGAGCACGCCGTTGAAGTAGACGAGGGAAAGCTCGCCCTTGCGGTCGACCTCCTCGAGGTAGCGCTGCACCATGACGGTGCGGCCCCGGCCGAGGTGGTGCATGGCGTCGTTGATGGCCTCGGAGCGCGAGCGCGCGTCCGTGGCGGTGTAGCGGCCGGTGCCGCGGCCGCCGGAGGAGACCGCCGGCTTGACGACGAAGTCGCCGTGGGCGGGGAAGCGCGTGTGGACCTGGTGCTTGGAGTAGCCGGCCTCGGGCTCGAGCCAGGTCGTGGGGATCATGGGGGCGCCGAGCTCGGCCATGCGCTTGAGGTAGTGCTTGTCCGAGTTCCACTCGACGACGTCGGGGTGGTTGACGAGCCGCGGCACGGAGCGGGTCCAGGCGAGGAAGCTCTCGTAGTTGCGCTTCTTGGCGTAGTCGCGCACGGAGCGCAGGACGACGACCCCGGCGTCGTCCCAGTTGACGGAGGGGTCGTTCCACACGGCGATCCGGGGCTCGATGCCGCGCTCTCGCAGCGCGTCGGGCAGGCCCTGGTCGTCGTCGTCCAGGTTCGGGTAGTCGGCGGAGGTCGCCAGCGTCACGATCGGCATGGTCACCCGGCACACGCTACCGTCCCGCGCCGCCCGGCACGCCCTGCGGTGCCAGAATGCGCCCATGACCACGTCCCGGAGCATCCCCCTCAACGACGGCGAGCCGCTGCGCGGCTTCTACCCCGCGATCGAGCCCTACGCGACGCGCATGCTCGAGGTCGGCGACGGCCAGAGCGTCTACGTCGAGGAGTGCGGCAACCCCGAGGGGATCCCCGCGGTCTTCGTCCACGGCGGCCCGGGCGGCGGCTGCTCGCCCGCGCACCGCCGCGTCTTCGACCCCGAGCGCTACCGGATCATCCTGTTCGACCAGCGCGGCTGCGGGCGCTCCCTCCCCCACGCCTGGGAGCCCGAGGCGGACCTGTCAACCAACACCACCTGGAACCTCGTGGCGGACATGGAGACCATCCGGGAGGCCCTCGACGTGGACCGCTGGCTCGTCTTCGGCGGCTCGTGGGGCTCCACCCTGGGGCTCGCCTACGCGGAGACGCACCCGGAGCGGGTCCTCGCCCTCGTGCTGCGCGGTATCTTCACGCTGAGGAAGCGGGAGCTCGACTGGTACTACGAGGCCGGCGGCGCGGACATGGTCTGGCCGGACGAGTGGGAGGCCTACGTGGCCGCGGCCGGCGAGGGAGTCGGTCCCGGCGGCTACATCGAGCGCTACCACGAGCTCCTCACCGACCCCGACCCCGCCGTCCACGGCCCCGCCGGGATCGCCTGGACCACGTGGGAGGCCGCCACCTCCACGCTGCTGCGCGGCCAGGAGCACGTCGCCGAGGTGCAGGACCCCGCCTACGCCGTCACCTTCGCGCGCATCGAGAACCACTTCTTCTTCCACCACGGGTGGATGGAGGACGGGCAGCTGCTCGACGGCGCCGGCGTCCTCGCCGAGCACGGGATCCCGGGCGTCATCGCGCAGGGCCGCTACGACATGTGCTGCCCGATCGGCACGGCCTGGGCGCTGCACCGCGCCTGGCCGGAGGCGGAGCTGCGGATCTCGCCGACGGCGGGCCACTCCTTCGCCGAGCCCGAGACCCTCTCGACCCTCATCGAGGCGACCGACCTCTTCGCGGAGGAGCTGGCGCGGTGACGACGGGGCGGAGATGAGACTTCCCGCACACCGGGGCGTTTTCGGCCCTTCCCGATTGGACGGACTCCGATCGAGGACGTAGAGTCTTCCTCCGTCGCCGGGCGGGAGCCCGATGACGGAATGCCTCCTTAGCTCAGTTGGTTAGAGCACCTGACTCTTAATCAGGGTGTCCAGGGTTCGAGTCCCTGAGGGGGTACCGCGGAGGCTCTCCCCGGAGGGTCGCCACACACCAACGCCTCCTTAGCTCAGTTGGTTAGAGCACCTGACTCTTAATCAGGGTGTCCAGGGTTCGAGTCCCTGAGGGGGTACCACGCAGGATCGGCCTGGCGCACGCCGGCGGGAGAGAACCCGTCACCGCGGCGCAGGCAGTACGGACCGGATCAGCATTGGTCGGTGAGGTCCGCTTCCCCGCTCAGGATCCGGCCGGACCGTCGGGCTCCGCTCGTCACCACCGGATGTTCACCTGGTCGTGGGGCCCTCGTGACCCGCCGGAATACCTGCGGTCACCTGGAGCGTTGATCCTTGCGTCGGTCGAGGACGTCGGCGCCGCGGGCCCAGCACACGGGCTCAACGCCAGCCGAGCTCCCGACCAGCCCGGGCACTCCCCCGTCGCCGCCACGAGCGTGCGCGCGGACTCCGAGGACCGGGCGCCCACCACAGACATGCCGGGCGCAGGACAGACCTGCCATTCCAGCCCGGCGCGGAAGGGCCCGCCCGAGGGCCATGAGGAAGAGAAGAGAACGCAGATGAACACGATGAACCACGCCGGTCGCGCCCACGTCGAGACCGAGAACCGTCAGCGCGCCGAGCGCGAGCTGTCCGCCGCCCGCAGCGAGCTCGCCTCGCTCGACGCCGCCGCCTCGCCGTCCCGCCTGGAGCGCGCCCTCGAGCGCGTCGAGGCCGCGCAGGCCGCCCTGGCGCTCGCCGCCTGACCCCAGCGCGTCCCACTCACGCACGAGCGGTGCCGTCCCCTTCGCCGGGGGCGGCACCGCTTTCGCGTGCCCGGTGGCGGTGCGAGGATGGGACCAGCACGCGGGGCCGGGCCCTCCGGCCCCTGACCGGTCAGGAGATCCTCATGCCTCAGCTCGCCGTCGGAGACGCCGCCCCCGCCTTCACCCTGCCCGACTCCGAGGGGCGGGAGACCTCGCTCGAGAGCCTCCTCGAGGGCGGCACCACGGGCGTCGTCGTCTACTTCTACCCGAAGGCCTGCACCCCCGGATGCACGCGCGAGGCCTGCGACTTCCGCGACTCACTGGCCGCGTGGCGGGCCGCCGGCTACAACGTCGTCGGCGTCTCCCCCGACAAGCCCGAGCTGCAGCGCAAGTTCATCGACCGCCAGTCCCTGCCCTTCCCCCTGCTCTCGGACCCCGAGCACGAGGTCCTCGAGGCGTGGGGCTCCTGGGGCGAGAAGAAGAACTACGGCAAGACGTACACGGGGGTCATCCGCTCCACCGTCGTCGTCGGCAAGGACGGGACGGTCGAGCTCGCCAAGTACAACGTCAAGGCCACCGGGCACGTCGACCGGCTCCGCAAGGCTCTCGGCATCGACTGAGGCGCGCGGAAGGCCCGCCCCCCCCCGCTGAGCCCGGTCGGTCCGCGCGCTGAGCCCGCTCAGGAGCAGCGGTTGCAGGGGCCCGGCCGCCCCTCTCACTCCCCGGGGTAGCGGACCCCGACGGCGGCGCGGACGGCGTCGAGGACCTCCATGACCTCGATCGTCGTCGACCACGGCACGGTGGCGGACTCGGTGCGGCCCGCGGCGACGCAGCGGGCGACCTCGGCCGCCTGGAGCTGGAAGCCGCCGGGGACGGTCGCGTCCCAGACGATGTCGACGCACGGCTCCTGCCGGCCCTCGCCGTCGACGACGACCCGCACGGGCGCGGGACGGTAGAACTTCTCGGCCAGGCAGATCCGCCCGGCGGTGGCGTCGACCTCGCCGCTCGTGGCGCTGCGGGCGTCCATGCCCGAGGCGGCGACCGCCGTGGCCCGCGGGTAGCCCAGGGTGACGACCTCGTCTAGGTCGACGCCGGCGTCGGTGAGGCGCCCGACCGCGTCGACGCGCTCGGGGGCGCCGAGCAGCGAGTGGATCCAGGGCACCGGGTACACGCCGAGGTCGAGCAGGGCGCCGCCCGCGAGCTCGGGGCGTGCGAGGCGCGGGACGTGGCTGATCGGCTGGTAGTGGTCCGCGCGGACGAAGCGGGGCTCACCGATGAGTCCGGAGTCCAGGAGGTGGCGCGCGAGGACCTGCCCGGGCAGGAAGCGCGTCCACATCGCCTCCATGACGAAGAGGCCGTGCTCGCGCGCGAGGTCGAGGACGGCGCGGGCCTCGGCGGCGTTGCGAGTGAAGGCCTTCTCGACGAGCACGGGCTTGCCGGCCTCGAGGGCGAGGCGGGCGTGCTCCGCGTGGAAGGCGTGCGGGGTGGCGACGTAGACGGCCTCGACCTCGGGGTCGGCGACGAGCTCCTCGTAGGAGCCGAGCGCGCGGGCCGGCTCGATCCCGTCGAGCGGGTGGTCGGCGATGAAGGCCCCGGCGCGGTCGCGGTCCCGGGAGGCGACGGCGACGACGCGGGCTGAGGACCATGCCTGGGCGTCGTGGTAAAAAATGCCCGCGATGCCGCCGGCGCCGATGATCCCCCAGCGCAGGGGCGGTGCATCCTGCGGCTCGGGGACGGCGTCGGCGAGGTCGAAGGGCGCGCCGGTCTCGGCGAGGGCCGCGAGGAGCCGCTCGGGGACGGGCGGGAGCGCCTCGATGGTGTGCGTTCCGGGGGCGGGGGCGACGTCGGCTGCCATGGTGCGAGCCTAGGTGTACTGATCGGGGAGGTTGGTCAACCTCGTGATCGGTGGGAGGGCGCCGGTGGCGGTGTGGGGGCGGTGGTGATTGTAGAAGTGGGTCCATGCCGGCAGTGCGGCGCGGCGCTCGGCCTCACTGGCGTAGTGGCGGGCGTAGGCCCACCCATCAGCCAGGGTCCTGTGGTACCGCTCGATCTTCCCGTTGGTCTGAGGCCGGTAGGGCCTGGTGTAGCGGGCCTTGACCCCCAGGCGCTCGCAGGCCTGGGTCCAGGCCCGTGACCTGTAGGCGGCCCCATTGTCGGACAGCACCCGCTGAACGACCACCCCGCGGGCGGCGAACCACGCCACCGCCCGCTGCAGGACACCCACGGCGGTGGCAGCCTTCTCGTCGTCGTGGACCTCGGAGTAGACCACGCGCGAGTGGTCATCGAGCACGGAGTGGACGTAGGCCCACCCCAGACGAGGCTGACCGTGCCTGCCCCTGGCGCCGTCGGTGGTCTGGCGGTTGTGGTCACCCTGGGTGCGTCCCACGTACCTCCAGCCACCGCCGTCGGGGATGTTGCCGACCTTCTTGACGTCGACGTGGACCAGGGAACCGGGGCTCTCGTGCTCGTAGCGGCGTACGACCTGCCCGGTGGCGCGGTCGAGGTAGGAGAGGCGGTTCAGCCTGGCCGTGTTGAGGATGCGGTGCACCGTCGAGGGTGCGATGCCGGTGCGGGCGGCGAGCTGGACGGGGCCCTCCCGCAGGCGGCTGCGCAGGCTGACCACCCGGCGTACCACGGCGTTGGGGGTGCGGTTGGGGCTGGAGTGGGGGCGGCTGGAGCGGTCGGTCATCGCCTCCCCGGCGCGGTAGCGGTCCACCCAGCGTTTGACGGTGGGCCATGAGCACTGGAATCGGGCGGCGACCTCGCTGATGGGGTAGCCCTCCTCAACGACAAGGCGGGCCACCCGCTGCCGGGCGCGTGGGGTCAGGGCTGCGTTAGCGTGGGACATTAGGAGAGCACCTCTCGTACTGCTCGGTGAGACTGTCGCAAGCCCCACCCTGCCAGCACCCGGTGCTCTCCTCACCTCACACGAGCCGATCGCAGTCCTTCAACCAACCTCCCCGATCAGTACACCTAGGCGCAGGGTCCTGGCGCCGCGGGCGGTAGGCTGGGCCGCCGAGCGCGAGTGGCGGAACTGGTAGACGCCCCAGGTTTAGGTCCTGGTGCCTTCGGGCGTGAGGGTTCGAGTCCCTTCTCGCGCACCACAGCATCGCTATACAAACCCTCACCCTGAGAAACAGCTCCTGTGGCCGTCTCAGACGCTATGGGGGTGCGCGAGGCCGTCGTGGTCTTGTGGGCCAGGGCCTCGCGTATGCAACCTTCGTGGATCACCACCGAGGCGGTCGTTAGGGGACCGCTGCGGGGTGCCGACATGCATAGGAGACCCTGGTGATTACTGAGCGTACAAGCCTGGGGCTGGACGTTCACGCCCGCAGCGTGAGTGCCGCCGCCATCGATACCCTCACCGGCGAGGTGATCCAACGCCGCCTGGACGGCGAGTACAGCCACACCATCGACCTGGCCTCACGCCTGGCCGCCGAGCACGGACCACTGCTGATCACCTACGAGGCAGGCCCCACCGGCTTCGGACTGGCCCGCGAGCTGACCGCCGCGGGCCACCGGGTGCAGGTCGCCGCACCCTCGAAGCTGGCCCGCCCCGCCGGACAGCGGGTCAAGACCGACCGCACCGACGCGATGTTCCTGGCCGAGTGCGCCCTGAACGGCACGATCACGCCCGTGCGCATCCCTACCCTGGCCCAGGAGGGCGCCCGCGACCTGGTGCGATCCCGCGACGACGCCCGCACCGACCTCATGGCCGCCCGCCACCGCCTGTCCAAGATGCTGCTGCGCCGCGGATGGGTCTACCCCGGCAAGACCACCTGGGGACCCGCCCACGACGCTTGGCTGCGCGCACTGCGCCGCGAGGACGTCCCCGCCCTGGGCGCCGGCGCCACCGCGGCCTTCGACGACGC